>NZ_FWEX01000006.1:2509235-3109235 GCF_900170025.1 Nitrospira sp. ND1
GGGGGGAGGCGGCGTGCCCTTCCTCGCATCGCACACCTGGCGGAACGCGCGCCCTCAGAATGGCGTCGCTCGAGGAGCGCAGGGGAACCAGCATGAGCATAGTTGCTGGTGGTTAGAGTTATACGGCAGGTTTGGAGAAAGTGTTCGGGATGCTGTGCGTGCAACGCGCGAAAGCAAGGTCCTCTGCTACTCGCGACCTATTTGTCGGTGGATGCTTACTCTTGAGCGCTTTACTTCCTTATGCTAACGTAAAGCAGAATGTAGGAAGCAACGGAGGGAGGCACCATGGCGGTCCAAAAACTCAGCAGCAAAAATCAGATCGTCCTCCCGAAGGAGGCGAGGCAGGCGATGGGCGTCCGAGGCGGTGATGAATTGCTGATCGTCGTCAAGGATGATCTGACGTTGGTCATGCCGAAACCCAAACGGTATGCGCAGACTCTGCGAGGGCTTGCTAAGGGCACCTATCCGTCAGGCTATCTCAAGCGAGAGCGACGGTCGTGGTAGCGGGCTCCACACAAGGGTTCCCCCTCGAACGCCAACGCATCGGACTCGATACCAACGTATTCATTTATTTCTTGGAAGACCATCCTAGGGAACCTCTGATTAATTCCCGATTTTGATCAGTCGGTGTCCAAAACACAGGGGATTTAACTCGTCGCTGTCTAAGATTTCGAATTAATCAGACCTTCCCTAGGTATGGGGCATGGTGTGCCTCGTTGTTCGATTTGATCGAGCGTGGGCTCAATCCAGCTGTCACATCAACCGTGACCCTCCTGGAGTTGCTGGTCCAGCCGTACCGTGACCAGAAAGATGAGTTGGCTCAACGCATTTTTGCTCTTGCCGGCACGTATCCAAGGCTGGAATGGGTTTCGGTCACAATGAATGTGGCGGACCGTGCAGCCGAACTCCGTGCCCGGTATCGTCTCAGCACACCGGATGCGATACAGCTGGCCACGGCCATCTTGCACAAGGCCGTGCGCTTCTACGGGAATGATCGCGGTTTGCGAAAGGTGAAAGAGATTGAGTGTGTCCTTATAGATGAGTTGATCTGACTTCGTAGACTCCTACCCCGTTGCCCCGTTCCGCCCAAGCCTTTCCATCTGGCCCTGCGATTTTCAACGTAGTGTGAGGCTGCCCTATCGGCAATCGGAAGCCGCTCCGATATGTGCTTCCGCAAGCCTCTCGCGGTAGGAAAAAGGTCTGAGGCATGCTGTCCAAGGTTGTGGCGCGAAGACCGCCTTTCGACCGGTGCTACCGTGCCAGGCTCAGTTTCGCCATGTGCCAGAGACTCTCCGCCAACCAGCGGCTGTCTTTGAACAGATGGGCCAGTTCGGACGTGAGGATGAAGAAAGCGGGGTAAAACAGGTGCGGGCTGGTTTTACTCCAGGCCAGGGCCGGTTCCACGAGCTTCACAAAGACAGCACGCCATTTCCAGATCACGGCCACGGCCGTCACACCGAGGCACGCGCCGGACAGAATGTCCGTCGGAAAGTGGAGACCGACATAAATTCTTGGGATGGATACAATCACCGCTGCGTGGAGAAAGGCGAAGGCGCCCACCAGCGGGGACACCAACCAGAGGCCGGCGGCAAGGGCAAAGAAGAGTGAGGCATGGTCGCTGGGAAAGGAACTCCACCCGGCCAGGAAATCGGCCGGCATGGTGTAGGGCAGGGTGAAATCCAATCCGGCGGTGTGCACCGGACGTGCGCGGTAGGGGAGGACGAGCTGAAGTGCGCGGGCGACCGCCATCGCCGCGAAGGCCGCGAGGATCGTCAGGAGGACGGCTTGTCGATGGTCCTCACGATGGGGGACGCGAAACCAGGCCCACCAGATGAGCGGCAGCGAGAGATACCCCTTCAGCGCATCGCTGTCGCTGATCGTCATGATCAGGCTGTCGATGGCCCAGGACCGTTGGGCAAACTGGTTGAAGAAACCTAAGACGGTCGTGTCGAATCCGTTCATGTGCGCGTCATCTGCAGGGTGGAGTTCTTGTCGCGTGAGTCAGAGGTCATGAGGCTCGGCTCATGCCGGGGCGCAGGTGCGCGGCAGCGGCAAGATAGCGGAGGTCAGGTCCGTTGTAAATGCTTATAAGCCAGACCGGTGAAAATCGAAAAATGTTTTCGTCATTCGAGCGCTCGACGTGAGACTCGCGTCCGCACAGGCCAGGGCCGATGTACCCTGGTCAAAGGCCCTCCGTGAGGGATTGAATCTGCTCGTCGCAGTGGATCGATCACCGCCTTCTTGACGGCCATTCGGCCCTAGGCAGATAATGCGCCCGTCGCCAGGAGGCAGGCATGGGACGGGCCGGCCGGATCGTACGCGGAATCATGGTGCTTGGCAGTGTGCTGCTGCTCGCTTCCTGCGGCGATTCCTTCAATGACGCCTATTGTGAAGCCAACAACCACCGCAATCAGCAAACCGTCGAACACCTCACCAACGTCCTCGAGCAAAAGCGCAATCAGCCCGGACTCTATCTCGCGCGTGCCCGCTGCCACTACTTTCTCGGCGCCTATGCGCAAGCCCTGCAGGACGCGTCGGAGGTCATTCGCCGTCTGCCCAATAAAGCCGATGCCTATCTCCTTCGCGCCAAGGCAGGGAAGATGCTCGGCCAGATTCCACAGGCGCTGCAAGACTACAGCGCTGCCATTAAATTCCAGCCGACCGCCGAAGCCCATTATGGCCGTGGATTGACCTACGTGCGGGAATATCAGGGGAAGGATCGCGAAGCCCTGGAGGATTTCACCGCCGCCATTCGCCTCGATCCCAAACACGTCGGCGCCCACGCATTCCGCGCTCAAATCTACAGCCGCCACGAACAGTTTCAGCACGCACTTGCGGATTCGGAGCAGGTGCTCAAGCTCGATCCCACCACCCCCAATGCCTACTGCAATGTCGGCTTTGCGCACTATGCGCTGGGGCATGACGCCGAGGGCCGCAAGTTTCTCACCACCTGCTACCAGAAAGATGCCGATCCCCAGACGCGCGGCTATTACGAAACCGAAGTGAACAAGGTGCTGTATGCGCGGAAACCGAAGCGGAATTCCGGCGGGAGCTACGTTGCCGAAGGGCGGGAGGTGACGCCCTACGACCGGGAAATGGAACGGCAGCACAATGTGTACGAGAGTTTGCGGAATTCAGGCTTCAATGATCGGGCCGAGGCTTGCCGGACGGATGGGTCGAAATGCTAGGAGAGGGGCGGCCTGAGTAAGCCCCCTTGCTCGCGCAACGCGCGGCCTGAGAAGGCCCTCGTTGGACGACGCGCAGTGGGGGCTCACTCAGGCCGCCCCTTGAGGGAGTGAGGGGGAAGTGGAAGGAGCATTAGACACGGCCGGCTCACCGTCTCGCCGGCGTGCGCAGACGTGACGCTCCTTATTCGTCGCGTCGTGCACCTCGCAGACCGCGCACAATACACGGAATCCTTACCCACGCGTGGAGGTAAAGCCACCTCACGTTTTTGTTCTCCGCGGTTCGACTTATCCTGACTCAAGGCGATCTTGTTGTCATTTCCCTCCGTACCGATTTTTCTCCGCCAAGCATTCATATCAATCCCTCCGCTACACGGCAATCATGCGTGTTGACCTATTACGAACAGAGTGCTAGATGGAAACTGCGTCTCACGTGGGTCGCCCTAAAAATGCACGTATTTATGGTTAGGAAAGTTTTGACAACATGAGTGAGCACGGGTATTCTCCCTGCCTGAATGTGAGCCATGTACGATTTTGTCAGCCTGATTCGCGCATGCATCAAAGTTTTTGAATGTGAATTCAATCTCGGTATCATTCCAGCTGCACATGGTGGATTGAGGAGTTGCTCGAAGGCGAAATTTATACTACTCGTCTATGTTCAATTGAGGAGGCAGCCCCATGGACTTGAATAGTAATCAAGAGGCCGTTGTAGGTCGGTCGTTCTGCAATCCTGTCCCCATGGACATTGTGCAGTCTTGGCTCAAGGGCGAATACCTTGTGGGGCAATCAGAGGCTGCCGGGTATGACTATATTGGCTGGTCGCTAATGGTGAGAGGTCATTATGGCTATGTTGTTACTAGTGATCCGACAACCAATGAACTGAAGGAAGAAATTGTAAGTCGGTTTGAGCAGGGTTTTATGGTGAAACAGGGCACGAAGAAGCTGGCCATTAGTCATGGAGGAATTGCCTTCATTGATATTCAGGATGGGGAGCTTCATTACCAGGGTGTTCGCCTGTTCAGCAACTGCGTAATGTACAACAAATCATCAGAAGCTGATGCCCCCTTGTTTTGGAAGTCCATGTTTTCAAAGCTAACGAGAATAAATAAGGATGGCGATCCCCATTTGTATTTCGGCCAGGTCTTATACGAGCCACAAGCAGATGAAGCCTATAGGACAGTGATCGAGGCACTCGCGAAAAAATTTGAACCAGGAAACGCGAAAGATTGCTTGGTCCATGGATTCTTAACGCAGCATCGCGCATTTGAACCAGTTTGCTCGTCTGCCGTCTCCGAGGATCAGATGCTTAAGTTTCGCGAGTCCGCTAGCAAATATCTCTCAGAAGAATATGAGGAGAATTTAACGGTCGTCGTAAGTGGCGCAAAAGCCGAAGATGCAGACGATGTCAGCGGACTAGTCCACATCAAGCTGGAGAAGTGGATGTTGCAGAATCTGGAGGGGGAGCTTCAGACGGTCACGCTCAAGGACGACTGGCTTCCTAAAAACAAGGGCGAGATATGGTGGTTCCCCCTGTGAATCCCCGTCGATGAAGAGGGATGCATTAGGCCTGGAGGGACAGTAGCATGACCATGACCTTTGACTATCTGAAGAGCCTACATGAACTACCGCTGCATGACACGAAAACATTACAGTGTGCTCTTCCTCCAAAAATATATAGCCCCGCTCTTGCTGATGTTGCGTCCTGTCATCCTGTTTATAGCAGCCAATTAAAGGGTGCAAAATCCCTGCTTCGAAGCTATTTCGATGACAAAATAAGAGGCCAGTCGCCGCTCAATTGCCTCTTGCTTGGGCCTCCTGGAGCAGGAAAAACATTTATTGCCGAGGCGATAGGAAAGTCTCATGACCGCAACCAAGTTATCGAGGAGATTAATTTGTCCCTTGATAGCGATGCTCAAGTCATTTTGGCAAAGATTGGTGCAGCGAGGAAACGTCCCCGGGTGGTTTTTCTTGATGAGTTTGATGTCACCGTCGATGGATCTTCTGTCGTGCGTTATCTGTTGGATCCGATTACAAGGAAGGAGCATGCGAAGACGGTCTTTATTTTCTCTGGCAGCTATCTGAAGAATCGAAGCATTCTTAATACTCTCTGTCGCAATACAGCTGACTTCGATCTTTTGCGGTTTCTCTTCGATGTGTTCATGTCGGAGAGTAATCGGGATGCCGCAACATTCGTTAGGCAGCTGCATCAAATGTCAGCCCTATACCGTGAATCTAAGCAAGCCCTATCACCGAATAGTGATCTCCTAAACTACCTCAGACAATTACATAAGATTCGTGACTTTCTCTCCCGGATTAATGGGTTTGTGATCCAAATCCCAGATATTGCATCACCGCTGGCCATTACTGATCCCATGCTCGCTCTGCGGCCTCATGAGAAAGGTAAACGATCGGAGGTTTTTCTCTGGAAGGGCAAGGTGCTGCCAGAGGATGTTCGCGAGTTTGCGGTAAAGCTGGGCAACAACGCATGCAAGTATCAGAGCCCAATCGAACCGCTTCTAGATTACAAGAATATGATTCTCACCGAACGTCTGGGCCTCGTGCTCAGCCTTCTCCCCAAGCCAGAGTGGAAGGATAGTGAAAAGGGAAGAGACGAACCAGAGTTGCCCCGCTTCATTAGTCATAGACTGCTGAATTACCTTGTGATGGTGCCGGTTGAACACAATGTTCGGAGTTTAAAGTTTATGATCGAACATTGCTTGGAGTTTAATAGGGTCGAGAAAAACTCCATTGTGAAGGTAGGGCAGGAAGAGGAGCAGTTCCCAAATGGAGAAGAGTTTCTTTTACGCAAAGACCTTCGACTCTTGTTCGAGATGCACGTGAACAAGGAGCCGTTCTTCGACTCTCCCACAGGCCTTTGGAGGCTATTAGGTGCAACCCAGAATCATGACATATTTAAAAGAACCGGAGCGGAGCTTCTCCGAGTTCCGTACGACAAAGAGTGGAAAGACGAAATGAAGAGGCGTACGGCAAGAAATGGGAATAAGTCAAACGTCCCGTAAGTGCCTGAGTAGGCGTTTTGTAAAGGGAATTTTCTATGGCCAACAGGGACCTGATCTGGAAGTCTCTATTGAGCGCGGAGCTGAATGCTGGCTATTACAAGGAGTCGAGTGACAGATATGTTCTTCAGGATAACCTGGCGCGATATTTTGGGATAGTCTTAGGTGTGAGTACTTTTGCGAGCCTCCCGTTTTGGGCTTTGGCCCCATTCGTGTGGCAGGGGCTACTTGTCGTCAACTCGTTATTCTCGCTAGCGACGTATGTGTTTAAAGTAAGCGAGAAGGCAAGAACAGCAGGAGAGCTCTCAACTAAATGGAAGATTCTTTCGCAACACTACGATCTGTTATGGGCTCAGATCGACGAGGAGGGGTGTCCGACCGATTACATGAATAAGTACGAAAACCTGCTGAGAGAAGAGGACGAGTTGATCAAGGTAGGCTATGCGTTGCCAAACGACGATGCACTCAGAGCTAAATATACTGACGCAGTTTGGTCTTTGCGAGGTATTAGAAATTAGATTATTGGAGGTGCTAAGTGGGGAAGGATTTTGTTGATAAGATTGAGCCGACTAGGCCATGGCCTCCGGCACCATTGCCTGGAGAAACTCAAAAAAAACAGGACAAGGGGCAGCGAAATGATCAGGATAAAACGCCGATCGGTGATCGGCAAGCTCAGCGATTGCCAATTAAGTCGTGAAACTGATTTGTGGTTTTTCCCCCGCTGAATCAACGTGCAACGCCAGGTCAGGCAGCGGCGGTTAGTCTCACTGCGCTGCACTATAGCGTGCGACGTCATTGCAATTGGTGCTGTGCCGCATTCTACGGCTCTTCCGAATGCCAAACGTGGCGTACATGAAATGTCTTACCTTTTGGAGCCTCCTGTTTATTATGCCAAATCTCCCCGAGCCCATTGATGCCGGCCACTTTCCAATAGAGTGTTTTCTTGGGCTGGTATCGTTCGGCTTGTGGCTTCGCCCCGAGGCCTGCATGTTTCATGACACTATTTTAAGAAAGGAGCAGAGGCCTCCATCGAGGAGACTCTTCGGCTCAGTACCGCTGTCTATGCTGCTGCACTATTCGAAATAATCCGAATCAGCGTATCCGGCTTCGGCGTCAAAGACAGTCCCAATTGACAGCCCTCAGTGGATATCGGTACTCTCAAAAAAAGTGGGAGGGTTTGTGATGGCACTTCTTCTCGCGTTCTACCTCATCTTTTCCACAGTCATTCCCGCATCAGCGCTAGAGGATTCTCCGGCCACCGCCGCCTTGGTCATCAAGGCCGATGTCTTGTATTGGGAAGAGGGCGAACTGGTCGTGAAGGAATTCTCCGGTCACGAAGAACGCCTGAAAGTGACGCCTGAGACCAAAATCGAGGGCGTGGTGGGCGGTCGCTTGAAGACCGGCGACAAGATCGTGGCACAGATTACCGACGACCGTAAGGCGCTCTCCATCAAGTTGCAGGTTCCGGACGGCCGGTAGGGGCCTCTGGCCAGGCTCACGCTCACTCAGTGCCGACCGTGAGCCGCACCTGCATCTATATTCAGGCAACCATTTCGGCTTTGCACCGTCACAATTCGGAGCTTCATCCGCTCTTACCGTTACTTGAACATGTCGTAGTCGTAAATCGAGTGGTGATGGCCGATGTACCGGAGCTGCACCTGGTTCGGGCCGAGGAATTTAAAGATGATGCGATAGGATCGATCGACACGAAAGCTCCACACTTCGTGATGTTTGGGGCGGAGCTTCTCTGTATGGAGCGATGGGTAAAACGGATTCTCCCGGAAGAGATCCGTTTTGGAAGCGGCCTTTCGTTGAATTGGTTTGGGAAGCTTGGAGAAAAGGGCGTCGAAGGTTGCGGTAGTGGAAAGCTCGAGCATGATCGAACTACGCGATCAACTCTCGTAGCGACTTTCGTTTCGTGATTCGCCCCGCTTTGTGGTCCTTTTCAGAGGTGTCCAGCGCATCGAGGAATTCTCGGCGATAGAGGCCGATCGAATCACAAAAAGACTCAAAATTTTCTTTTGAGATTTTGAACTGAAAACTGTCTTTGGTTCGTTTCACCACTTTTGCTGCAAGCGCCATGATGTCCCTCGTTATGCGCTAATTTTACCGCCTTCAGAGGCGAGAGACAATCTGAAACACCGTGGCTCTCGCTTAATCGAGGATTGAGAAGGCGCCGATGAAATACGGCCCGTTCGCCGCCTGCGCGCCTCTGATCCGCACTTCGGTCACATCGAACACCCATCCGCCGACCAACCAGGGATTGGGGGCCAGGTTCGACCAGTACCACCAGCTGCCGTTTGATTTCCTGAACCAGAATTGAATCGGCTCGGTGCCGGTGACTCTGATGATCGGCATGTCGAACACCCTGGGCTGATGCGTCACCCGATCCTCCATCCAGATCTTGATCCAGTGATCCTTCCCATGCGTGCCGAGGGTTCTCGGTTCATGAATCCAATCGGCGGCGACGCAGTCGTCGCCGACGTTCCGTCCAAAGCCTGCGCCGGGCCCGTCGCCGGGATCGACAAAACAGGGGGTTAGCAGACTCGGACTGTCGAAGACCAGGTGGATGTGGCCATAGGTCATGTCGTCCACGTTGATGTAATTGCCGAAGCAGCGATGGCGGTAGGTCCAGCAGGCCTGATGGGTGGCATTACACGGTTGCAACTCGCCTGAATTGTCGATGCCGGTAGGGTATCCGAAGTTCCCTCTTGCCTGCCCGTAGATATAGGTCAGCGCAAACGTATTATCGAAGTCGACCACGCAGTCACCCAGCCAATCGTGGGCTTCGGCCGGTGTGGATGTCGGTAAGAGTCCGCCCAGGATGACGGTTGTGAAGAGCAGCAGTGTGCAGAGTGGTATCCGCTTCATGGTCCTTTCCTTTCTCGCTCAGGTCGGGCTCCGTTCGCGGTCACTTTCCGGTCGTGTCTCGTAACCGCTGAAACGCCTGATCACGCTCGGCTTCCGGCAGAAGCAGTGCCGCATGGTGATACCGATCCACCAAACGCTGCTTCTGCCGAAAGTTTGTGGCTTGGGTAATCTGTGTGAGCAAGCCGTTCAAATCGACTCGCTCTGGGGGATTCTGCTGGTGCAGCGACGATTCCGCCAACATGGTGCGCACTTCTTCATCGCTCGCTTGCCGTGGTCCTTGCACGGTTTGTCCGGCTTCGCCGAGCGGCCCTCCCGGCACGAACTGGTGAGGAGGAGGCGGGACACATCCATAGAGAAGCAGCATCAGCAGAGTGATCCGGCGCATCGTTCCCTCCTTGTCTTCTGCTGTCGATCCTGGAAGCGTGGCCAGAAAGCTCGCTCCGCAGGAGGTCTGGTCACGACTTCACATCACGCAAACTCTGCGCCATCGAACTCAGACAGAGCCTCTGCGCGTAATAACAATCGCTTGGAAGCGGTGTCTGGAACTGCTGGTATTTGTGGGTGGCAGAGGAGGTATCGCATCGGATACAGATCCGTATCCCATCCGATACCACTACGTAGGGTTGTTCACGATGACGTGAACTAAGAACAGGAAAAGATCCCGTCGATTGAAGGAGCCGGTAGGGGCATTCGGTCCGGAGCGGCCGGCACGGATTGACAGGCAGTCCTGAAATACGTAGCCTAGGAGACCATTCTCCCCTGCCCTCCGAACCACGGCAGTCGCTGTTCGTCAGGAGGTCGTCATGCTCGCTTCGCCGCTTCGTGTCCTGGTCTCGATGGCGATTCCGGTTTTCGCAGGCTTGCTGGTCTCCTGCGTGTCCTTGGAATTCGACCGTATGACAGGAACGGCATTCCCCACTTCCCAGACGGTCAATGGCCAGACCGTGACGTTGAGCTCGATCTTCGACGAGGCAGGCATCAAGTTGACGGTCGAGCAGGATGACACGGGGATTCAGCCGCTCAACATCGCCCAGGACGAGTGCATCAGCGATGCCGAACTCTCGACGTTGGAGAACGGCCATCGTCACCTCTCGCTGTTTCCCACGGCCGCCTGTCCCTTTGATTTCTGCAATACCTATCACCTCTACGGTGCGGTGGTGAATCACTACGGCGAGGTGCTCGATGTCTGTATTCCTGAATTCATCCTGGGCAAAATGTGGCAGGGACATACCAGGTCGGCCTTCGCCATTTTCTATCGCATGAACACCATCCAGACCGACGGGGCTGCCTACTTCCGCACGACGGCCCATGAGATCGGCCATGCCTTCAATCTCCACCACAGTGACGGTGACGGCACCTCGATCATGACGCAATCAGACGACCTGACGGGCGATCCGGTGTACCGCTTTTCCGAGCAAAGCCGGGAGCATCTGGCCAACCATCCGGGGCAGTGCAAATTCCCCGGCGCCATCGGAGCTGCGCCATTCACGTGGGTCGCCAACGACCATGCGGCCTGGGCGCATCCTCTGGAAGAATTAACGATCACCGATTGTCAGTGAGGCTGAAGGGCGGCTTATGCACCTCGATCCTATCGCGCGCCGGTCCAGGAAGGTGTTTCTCGTCTGCGTGGTCGCGCTCCTGTTCCCGGCGGTGCGGGCAAACGACGGCTTGGCCCAGGAACCGCCCGGCTCCACCACGCTCCAGCTCACGCTAGACATTGGACAATCCGCGCTGAGTCTCGGAGAGCCGGTCTATGCCACCGTCCGCCTCGTCAATGTGGGGACGATGCCGGTGGAGGTGTTCAAACTGCTCGACCCGCAAACCGGCGCGATCCAGATTGAAGTGTCGAGCTCGAATAGGCCACGGTTCGTGTTCCTGCCGTTGTTTTACGCGGATGCCGTGCACAACAGGATCGCTCTCGCTCCGGGCGAGGCAGTCGTGGCGATCTTTCCTGTCTTTTATGGCGCGCTGGGATGGACGTTCGATCGACCTGGGACCTATCGCGTGACGGCCGAATACCGTCCTCAGGGCGCGTCTCAACAGGATCGGATACGCTCACACGCGGTCAGCGTGACGGTGACCGACGAGCACGGCGCCGGGGCCTCCTTACTGACCGGCTCGTCCGCGGGCGAGGAAGCGGCAAAATTTCTGTTATGGCAGCGGGGCGACCAATTGCAGGCGGGACAGGCGCTGTTGACCGGGCTGCTGACCCAACATCCCGAGTCGCCGCTGGCCGATTATGCGCTGCTGGCGTTCGGGAGAAATCTGAGCCGGAGTTTCCGCAATTATGCCGTTGGGAAGATCCGTGAAGCGGACTGCGGGTCGGCGTTGACCTATTTTCAGAGAATCCGATCAGACCGGCTGCCGGTCTTCTTGCAGATCCAACAACGCCTGGATGAAGCCCGCTGTTTTATCAAGTTGTCCCAGCCGGCTAAGGCGCTCGATTCGATGGAGCGGGCCGAACAGTTACGCGACGGTCGTCCTGAATACACGCTCCTCTTTCAACAAGCGATACGGTTGGAACCGACGCTGGGCCTTCACTCTGCCATCAACACACCGCACCGCTAAATCTGCTCTGTGAACCTCGATGACGGTCTTTTCCCTGTCGACCATTATGCGCTCGCTCCGGTTCTCGTCGCTTCGACGAATTGTTCGGTGGAATCGTCCAAGGCCCGGCCTTTGCGACCCTGGGCACGATGGATGTACAGCAGGCCGGCGCTGATGTCTTGTTTCTGTGCAGGCGGGAGCGGCATCTGGTACGCGACGGCCCGGGCATGATCGGCCAGTTGAAGCTTCGGATCGTACACGCGATTGAACTTCCACAGCATCTTCACGAAATTTGTCTGGCCGCGCAGCAGATGTCCGGCCGCGATACGCGCCGTCGATTTTAAGGCGTTCCATCCCAGGTGCTTCTGATTCAGGATCTGCTGCGTCTTGACCAATTCCGCATAAAATTCCGGCAGCGGTAAGGTGGTCGGAAGGACGGCATGTTGGATGTCGTAGAGGCGGTAATCCCGAGTCGTCACATGCCGGGCTTCGGTATGCCACGATTCGGTTCCGGGATAGGGCGTGTTCACGCTGATGTTCACGATCTCGGGGATCTCCAGGCACCACTGCCGGACGATCTCGAAGCGCCGTCGATCCCAAGCGGGATCGGCGATCAGGTTGATGGCGACCGTTATACCGAGCGAGCGGGCGAATTCGAGCGCTTCGAGGTTCTTGCTGATCGTGGTGCGTTTGCGATGGTGCGCCAGCCCTTCTTCATCCATCGCCTCGATGCCGATGAACATGTAGGCGAGGCCCAGCCGCTTCCACAGCTGAAACACCTCTTTGTTGCGGAGTAGCACGTCGCCTCTCGTCTCCAGGTAATACTGCTTCTTGATTCCTCGTCGAGACACGGCCTCTCCGATCGCCATGCCCTGTTTGGCTTGAATAAAGGCGACATCATCGACAATGAATACGCCGGGCTCTCGAATGGACGCCAGATCGTCCACGATCTTGTCGGGGCTGGCAGCGCGATAACTCCGTCCGTAAAAGGTCCAGGCGCTGCAGAAGGAGCAGTCCCAGGGACACCCCCTGGTGAATTCGATGGAGGCGCAGGGATCGAGCACGCCGATGAAATATTTGCGCCGGTGCCGCAGCAGGTCGCGCGCCGGATGAACCTCGTTCAGGCTGGTGATCATACGGGCGGGCGGCCCTTCAGCATAGCGCGTGACGGTGCCGGGGACCTCTGCGAGAGCCGACCGGTCTTCTTCGATGGCCGTTAACAGCGGCCCGATGGCGCTCTCGCCTTCGCCCTTGAGGACACAGTCGATCGCGCCGTCCGCATGCTCAAGCATGGCTTGGGCCACGAACGATGCACTGTGCCCGCCGACGAAGACCGCACTGCGCGGGAGTTGTTGTTTCGTGAGCCTCGCGAGATCGACGATTTCGGGCACGTTGGCCAGATAGTTACAGGAAAAGCCGATCGCATCGGGACGACGCTCCTGCAGCAGCGTGACGAACGACGCGTGCGACTCCACTTGCAGATCGATGAGCGTGACGTCGTGCCCGGCCCGGCGCGCGGCGGCTGCGACGAGCTCAAGCCCCAGCGGTTCCAGGCGCAGATAAATTTTCGTATACATCAATGGGCTTGGATGGACGAGCAGCACGTTCATACCTTACCTCCCTCGATGGTGGTGTGGTGGCTGACTATAGGATGTCTGTGACATGTTGAGGACTAGGGAGAGTCCTCGTTCTCCCGTGGTCCGCCCAGGGGGAGGACAGAAGTCCGGGCTAGGAACCGGCCCGGCTTCGGAGTATTCTCACCCGGATATGTCTGCTCAACGCCTCAATAGGATGTCGGTCCGGTCCGTGACCGGCTGGTGGGCGGTTGCCTGTCTCGTCTTCGCTCTGTCGGGCCTGCCCGTTTCCGTTGACGCCGCCGTCACGACGTTCATTGCGGAAGACTATGCCTTCACCGGTCCGGAGCAGCTCGACTCCGGCCGGCAAACGGTGCGATTGATCAATCGCGGCCGGGATGTGCACCAGGTTCAATTTTTGGCGCTGCCACCGGGAAAAACCGTGGCCGATGTCGAACGGGCATTGGCGTCCCGGTCGCCAAGCTTGCCGAATTGGCTGCGGCGTCATGGGGGAGTGAATAGTGTCGCTCCCGGCGATGAGGCGTCCGTCAGCATTCAGCTTGAGCCCGGAGACTATCTGTTACTCTGCGGCATTCCGGACGTCGCGGGTCGTCCCCATGCCATGCGCGGCATGGTGCGTGCGCTGCGAGTGGTGGAGGCCGCGCCTTCCGGCGAACCGGCGCCGCGGGCCGATGCGACGCTGCGTCTGAACGATTTTGCGTTTGCGTTGAGTGGCCCGCTGCAGGCGGGGTCTCGAACCGTGCATCTCGTGAATGATGGCCCGCAGGCTCATGAGGTGGTGCTGATTCGTCTCGCAGAGGGAGCGTCGGCGAAGGAGTTCATCGCGCGGTACAGGCCTGGAGGACTGCCCAATTCCGCTGGGCGGGAAGCCGGCGGCCTCACCGGTCTCGATCCGGGACGAGAGGGTTATGTTCATCTCGAACTGGAGCCGGGGCGATACGGTCTGCTCTGTTTTCTTGCTGACCCGGTGACCGGAGCCCCTCACTTCTCCCGCGGCATGTGGATGGACATTGAGGTGAAGCAGGCGCTACCCGCCGCGGAGGGTCCGTGACGTATCGGGACTTGATGCGGCTGGCGAACGGCTATGCGGAGTCGAAAGTGCTGCTCGTCGCCAATGAACTCGGCCTGTTCACGGCAATCGGCCAGGGCGGCAAGTGCGCCGACTCACTGGCCACCACCTGCGGCGCTTCGCGCGAGGGCATGGACCTCCTGCTGCAGGCGCTCGCAGGGCTTGGACTGGTGCGTCTGAAAGCGGGGCGTTATTGGAATACGACGTTTGGGCTGAACTATCTGGATGGCCGAAGCCCGACGGCGGTGACCAATCTGCTCTGGCTGCTGAACCACCATTGGTCGGATTGGACGGGGATGGCGCGCGCCATCCGCCGGGGTCGTCCCGGCTGGGTACCGGTCACAAAGACCGCGGCGTTCCGGCGACGGTTTGCCCTAGCGATGCACGAGCGTAGTTATGTGCTGGCGCCGCTCACGCTCGACAGGATCCGGCTGCCGCGTGGAGCTAGGCGCCTGTTGGATGTAGGCGGCGGGTCCGGGGCCTACAGCATTGCTCTGGCGCAACGTCATCCCGATGTTCATGTGCTGCTGGTCGATCAGGCCGTGTCGGTCGCGCGACGGCAGATCAAAGAGGCTGGGCTGGCGGACCGTATCGCGGTGCGGCAGGGGAACGTGTTGACTGCCCCGCTCGACTCGGGATTCGATCTGGTATTGATCTCCAATCTGCTGCATGATTTCAGCGAGGCGGAAAATCGAGGTCTGTTGAGACGGGCGCATGGCGCGCTACGACCCGGGGGAAAGATTGTGATCGTGGAGTATTTTCTCAACGCTGCCGGCACCCTCCCTGCCGAGGCGGCGGTATTTTCGTTGCTGATGTACGCGTTCACGCCGACCGGGCGGAGTTATGCTTGGAACGACGTCGAGGCCTGGCTGAGGGGTACCGGATTCGGACGGTTTCGTCGGCAGTTGGTGACCGACAGTATCGGCACGCTGGAGGCCGTCAGGCTGTGACTTCCGTTGGTGCCGGGGCGACGGCACTCAGCCCTGCATGATACCTCTGGAGGTGCCGCCGGACCGGGATGAGCAATCGTGGCGGGATGTGAGGGCAGACTTCGCGATCGAATGACACTGCCCGTTGATATCGCTTCACTCCCAGTGCCGCTTCAGCCATTGCCCAGTAGAGATTCTCAACCCACCCTGACCGGATCACGGTGTCCAGATATTTGTACAGGACTTGAGGCGATCGTACGGCGCCTCGATAGGCATCTTTGATTTCGTTCAACAGCCGCTCTTCCTTCGCCGTCCGCTGATACAGGCCTTCCACCACATGGTTGAGCGAGAGGAAGTCTTGCAGATCGAAGCGGGCATCGACAGGTTGTGTCTGCTCACGGTAGAGGTCCCAATCTGTCGTGAAGTGGAGCCGCTCCAGCAGGGGCAGCAGGTCCTGCAACGTGATTTCCTCTGCCGTTTCGCAGGAGCGGGAGAGGCGGACCTTGATGAAGGTCCGCCGATCGTACGTGTGCTCGGGCAAATAGTGTGTGCCGGAGAGTTCCGCCAATCGACCCGTCTGGTCGCGTTTCGGGAATTGCCATTGCCATTGGTCCGGGAAGTGAACCCCGGCCGCCTGTAATTCCGCCCTATAGCAGGGAAGCAGGTGCTGGAAGAAGGGGCCGCCTGCGTCGTCCAGCGGCGTTCCCGGCAGACTGCCCACTGCCAGAGTGAGTCTGGCGAAGGGCATGCGGGTATAGCCATCGTCGTCCACGACAAAGTTGAATCCGCCCCACGGTCCGATGTCCAGCAGGGTTTCATGGCCCTGTTCCGCCAGCCAGGTTTCGGTGTCGAATGCCAGACGCCGCCAGAGTTGGATCAAGGTGCCGATGTGTACGTGGCGATTGCGGAACAGCGGGACAGAGTCGGGATGATAGCCGTTCGTGCTGCGAAGGCGAGTCTGGAGTTTGAGGGTTTCCCACTCGACCGCTTGAGCCAAGGTTCCCTTGTGGACGGACAGTCCGGAGAGATCGCGCCGGCAATCCGCGGCGATTCCGGACCAAAGGTCCGCTCCGGGCCTGGCCGAGGCCGCCTGTTGCGTGACGTGATCGATCAGGTTGGAGATCCCCGACGGGGCATGAGCCGCTGCCAGATTTTGAAGGGAAGTTCGGAAGCGGCTGATGGCCCGGCCGGAGCGGCGCGTCCAAGCGGCGCTGAACGCGCTCATGTCGGAGGCCCTGCTCGTACAGGCATCACACATCACAAGGACTGAGCTCCCGTTGCTCCGCCAGGATGTGCGAGGCCCTTCCTGCAGCGGGGAATCATGTGCCCGCCCTTTCATACGGTACTCGGGCTATGAGGCGGAACTCGTAAACCCCGAAGGTCTGGGCAAGAAGATTACGAGGGGACTGAGAATCGTGAGGATTTGGGAAGGTAGAAGGTTGCGATCACCAGACAAGCGCCGGCTCTGAATGCGGCGAATCCCGGTCAGCGAATGGGGATGAGCGGTGCGTGAAGCGATGCCCGAGAGGGTAGGCGGTGGGCGCCTCGACTGAACCAGCTTGTGCCTGGCGGCGGTGGAAGTGCGGCGTTAGCGCCGTCTCCGCACTCGCACGGGCTGCCGCCGCTGGATCCAGTCCCAGATGAGGGTGCCGATGACCAGCGCGGGAAGCGCCAACAGCCAGACATACCAGCTTGTCCAGAGCGCGGGGTCGTGCATGATCGTTCCTCCAGTGTGTCTGGCAGGGAATAGAGCAAGCACCATACCGTCGTGCATTGTTCCGAGGGATTGCGCCGCAAACCGTGAAACCTCCGGCGATTCGCATAGATGCAAGGTTATGGCGGCGATGTTTCCTGTCGCAAAGCGCGCCAGGCAAATTTTGCCGTCGCATAAACCTCACAATACGTGACGCCATTCCCACAGGTGCCGGATGGAGACAATCTGAGGAGGTCTACGGAGCCGATACATCCGAGCACGGAGTCAGCTCGTTTACCCTAACAGCAGCCAGATGAGTTGCGGCAGCCAGGGCAGCAACGCCACGCCGACGCAGATCGAGAGGGCGACAATCGAGGTGACGAGGTCTTCGTCCAATCCCGTGTCGGTTGCGAAAATGACCGCCGTCACGGCGGACGGCATGGCGGAGACAAGGATGACGATCGCCCGTTCCATGCCTGCAAGGTCGAGCCCATAGGCAACCGCAAACCCGAGTAGCAATCCGCCGACCATCCGCATGCCCACCCCAAGCAATGCCAAGGCCCAGGTTCGACGTACGGCCGAGAAACTGATCGACAGGCCCAGCACCAGACTCGCCAGGGGTGTCGTGGTGAGGTGGATGGGGGTGAGTGCATCGTGGAGCCAGCCGGGAAGATGGAGTCCAAGCAGGGTGAGCAGCAGGCTGAGGCAGAGGGCCCAGAGCGGCGGAGACGACACAAACCGCCGCATGGCTGATCGGGCGGTGGTGCCCTTCGCCCCGTGCCAGACCGCCAGCCCATAAATCACCGTGAGTGTCAGCGTCGTCTGCCCCAGGTCGAACAGGATCGCCTGCGCCAGTCCCTTGTCACCGAGGGTTGCGAGGACGACGGGATAGGCGAAATAGACGGAGTTGATACAGCCGGTGCCGAGGAGAAATCCCCCTCGTGTGGCGCGGGGTAGATGCAGCAGGCGGGCGACCGGCCAGGAGCAGAACAGCATCGAGAGGGTCACCAGGCAGGCGGCCAACGGTAACTTCCAGGCTGTGGGGGCAAAGACCACTCGATCCAGTGACACCAATATCGTGGCCGGCAGGCTGATCGAAAAGACGACAAAGGCCAGACGTTCCGCATGGATTCTCCCGAGCAGGCCGGATGACCGGAGCAGCGCACCGAGCAGGAAGATGGCGATGAAGGCTTGGAGGGTGGCGGGCATCGACGGGAGGGTAGCAGAAAACCCGTTCGAAGAGGAGGTGCGTCGTCCGACTGATCCCCGCGTCTTTTTCTATGCGCCTGAACGGCGGGCCTGCTACCATGGCCCATCCCATGACGCACCCGGAGAGCTCAACACAACCGCGGCAAGCGGCGGTCTTCTTTATCCTTGTCACGGTCGTGCTCGACATGTTGTCGTTCGGGATCATCATTCCCGTCCTGCCGAAACTGGTCGAAGAGTTTCTCGGCGGCGATACCGCGCAGGCCGCGGAAATCTACGGGCTGATGGGCACGTCCTGGGCCTTGATGCAGTTCGTCTGTTCGCCGATTCAAGGCGCGCTGTCCGATCGCTTCGGGCGGCGTCCGGTCGTGCTTCTCTCCAACCTAGGGCTCGGTCTCGATTTCATTCTCATGGCGCTGGCGCCCAGTCTCGCCTGGCTCTTTGCAGGCCGGGTGATCTCCGGCATCGCCTCATCGAGTTTCAGCACGGCCGGTGCCTACATCGCCGATGTGACGCCGCCGGACAAACGCGCGGCTGCATTCGGCATGATGGGGGCCTCGTTCGGTCTCGGGTTTGTGTTGGGTCCTGCCGTGGGTGGGCTGCTGGGCGCCGTCGATCCCCGCTGGCCCTTTTGGGGCGCGGCGGCGACGAGTCTGCTCAACGCCTGTTACGGGTTCTTTGTGCTCCCGGAATCGCTCCCGATGGAGAAGCGGGCGCCGTTCCGCTGGAAACGGGCCAATCCGGCCGGCGCGTTGATGCTGTTGCGCTCACATCATGAGCTGTTCGGTCTGGCGACGGCGAACTTTCTGATGAACCTGGCCCACGGGGTGTTGCCCAGTGTAGCGGTGCTGTACCTGGGGTATCGGTATGGCTGGGGGCCATCGGCCGTGGGGTTCACGCTCGCAGCGGTCGGGGTCTGCGCCATGGTTGTGCAGGGCACGCTGGTGAGGCCGATCACGGCGCGGCTGGGAGAGCGGCGCACGTTGATCACCGGGCTGCTGTGCGGGGCCACCGGTTTCGCCATCTATGGACTCGCGCCTACACCGCTCATCTATTGCTTAGGCATTCCAGTGATGGCGTTTTGGGGACTCGCCGGTCCGTCCGCGCAAATGTTTATGACGCGCCGCGTGAGTGCGTCCGAGCAGGGACAATTACAAGGCGCCATTGCCAGCTTGACCGGCATCGCCGGCTTGATCGGCCCCACGCTCTTCACGCAGACCTTCGCCGCGTTCATCGGCCCGCAGGCCGACTGGCACCTGCCGGGGGCGCCCTATCTGTTATCCACGACGCTGTTGCTGATCGGGGCAGGTATCGCCTGGCGGGCGACCAGAGCCGTCTGACGGGCTATCGGTTCCCGTGCACGGACAACTCGCGGTTGCGGTAGATTGCCAGCGCATGGGTGTCCGCATCCTGAGACTCCGTGGCTTGCCCCAGTTGCCCATAGAGATCGGCCAGGAGCGACCAGGCTTCCGCCTCGGCGGCGGTGTCGTGGACCGCTTGCGCAATCTGCAGGGCGCGTTTCCCTTGGGCGACGCGATCCTTCAGGGAGGCCTGGTCTCCATCCAGCCGCGCGAGCCGCAGTTGCATCATGCCTTCGAACGGCAGGTGATGTTCCGCTTCCGCCAGGCTGAGGGCGTCGAGATAGGCGCTGTGCGCGTCACTGGTGTGGCCGAGCAGCCAATGGGCATCTCCGAGCGCGACCGTGGCGGTGAACTGTTGGTCCACGTGCCGTCTCGTACGGGCCTCTTCCGAGGCCTGCTGCAAGGTGGTCAGCCCCGCGCTGTTCTCTCCCTGTGCGATCTGTAGCAACCCCAACTGCACCATCGTGTCGTTCCATCCCCGGGCATTTCTCACGCGCGTGAAGAGGGCGGCGGCCTGGGTGAGGGCGTCGCGCGATTCGTCCGATAGCCCCAACTGCGCCGAGACTCGACCGATTGCGAGCAGCGACTCGGCATGGGCGGATCGATCCGACGCCTTGGCGAACAGCGCCACCGCTTCCTTGAGTGAGGTGTGGGCCTGCTGCAGGTGACCCTGGCGTTCATCGATCCGCGCAATCTTCACCAGCGTGGTGGCGATGCCTTGGGGCTGTCTCTTCTCCCGGAATTTCGACAAGGCCAGGTTGTAATACGTCAGCGACTCCGGGAAATGTTCCTGCTGATCATGGATTGTCCCGATGCGAAGCAGTTCATGGCCTGACAGGGTATTGGGAGATGCGGCCGGTGCGGCCGGTTCTGCGGAGAACGCCTGGTCCGCACATTGGCCGGACAGGCCCCAGAGCAGGAGAAGCGAGCAGCTGATCACGATGTGGCGAATCAGGCCTGGTTTCGAACGGTGATGGAGTGCTGACCGGTGATGCATGGCCTAAACATGCACGTGCCGGTTGCCAAGGTCAAGTCGGTGCGGTTGCATGGGCCCGGCGCTTGCCTCGCCTGTTCCGGAGGGGTAAGATCGGTCATCCCGCCATACAGAGAGGAGGTGCCATGTCTACGACACGCGCGACTCCCAAACGAGCCCGGATCTCCCTCGACCGCAGCATCGAGCGTTTACGCAAGCAGTTGGCCGATCTGGCCGCCTATCTTGGCAGGGGCCTTCCCACCCGCAGCCTGGAAGAGTTCGATCAGGACACCGAAAACCTCATTGCCGAATTGCTCGGGGATACCTCCGAGCTGCTTGAGGCGTATGAATATGCCGAGTTCGGCGAAGCGGCCGGCTTGGTGAATCTGACAGATGAAGCACCGGAAAGCGCCGGTGTGGAGAGTCAGCGACAGCGCCTCTTGCAACGCAGTCGGGTGCTGGAAAGTTGCATTGCCGAACTCGAAGCCCGACGCGCTGCCGAACCGAAACAGTCACAAGCCAGCCGGCAGACCCTCATCGGTCCTCAGGTCGCCGAGCATATGTCGTCCGAGATCCGTAGCCTGTCCCAGGATGCCAGCCTCAAGGACGCTGGTCAGGCCATGGAGAAATGGAAACTGGGCTCGCTGTTGCTGACCGACAAGCAGGCCTATGTCGGGTTCATCACCGATTCAGACCTCGCCCGCGCAGTGGTCGCCAGGGGGGTGGATCCTGCGACGGGGGTCAACGTGTATATGCGAAGGCCGGTGGTGTCGATCGCCGGCGACCGTCCGATCATCGAGGCGGTGCGCATGATGAAGGATCAGGCCACGCGGCATCTGGCGGTCACGCAGGATGGCTCGATTATCGGCGTGATTTCTGTGTCCAACATTCTGCGGTACTACTCGGGCGTGGTGTAGCCGGACAGTGTGACCATCACGGGATGGTCAAAAAGGCTGTCAGCAAGGCCGCAGCGAGTGAGGGGCCGAGGCGTACCCTCAAGGGTACGTTGAGGGTCCGAGCGATGCGAGAACGCAGCTGGCGGGCTTTTTCAACATCCCAGGCAAAAGGAGGCGGGATATGGGCCCGACGAAAGCAATCGTTCAAGGACAGTCGCTCCACGAAGCCGTGAGCGGCAAACTGATACGGGACGGATTTACGAGCCAGCAGGCGATGGAAGATTACGTGCGGCAGCACTATATCGTCATGCCGGTACGCGACAATGCCGGACAGCCCTGGCAGTTGGACGGGAAACCGGTCTACTGTCTGCACGGTGTGCAATACGAAACGGTCGATGACCAGAAGGTGCATCTTTCCCGATGCCCGGATTGCGGCGGCATGGGGATCAGGGCGGATGAACTCACGGTCGATTCCGACTGTATTCGCTGCACCGCCTGTGGCCATGAGTTTGATGCGCGGTTGGAGATGATGGAGACATAGGAGAGGGGCCTGCCTGCTCAGTGTCTTTTGCTCGCGCAACGCGCGGCCTTAGAAGGCCCTCGTTGGACGCGCGCAGTGAGACACCGAGCAGGCAGGCCCCAGACAGAAAAGAGAGGGCTATCAGCGATACGCTCTTATTCCCCGCGAGATACGTTTCACGTCTTACGTGTGACGCTTCACGCTCGACGCTTCGCGATTGATCTGCCTTCCGGAGGAGTAAGAAGAAATTCAGCGACAGGAATGAGAACCGGTTATACTCAGCGCCTGCTCCTCATAAGAGGAGGCCACGTGGGTCATACTAGAATCGGAAAGGGACGAAGGACATGGCAGGTGCAACGGTGACTCGGCCACGCAAGAAGGCTCCGCAGCAGAACAAGAAGGCGCCTGCGAGAAAACCCAAGAAGGCTCGTGTGCAGGAGCCGTCCGGTGCGGTGATCGTGCTGTCCGGAGCCACGCCGCTTCGCCGGCAGAAGGCCGCGGAGGTATTGGCCGAAGAACTGCAATTGGACCTGGCCAGCGTGGATTTGTCGGCGGTGGTGAGCAAACACGCCGGCGAAACTGAAAAAAATGTCAATCGCGTGTTCGACATGGCAAACCGCCATGGGTCGATTCTTTTTTTCGATGAGGCCGACGCGCTCTTTGGCAAGCGCACCCAGGTGCATGGCGCGCACGATCGGTACGTAAATGCCGAGGTATCCCATCTGATTCAGTGCATCGAAGACCACCAGGGCCTTGTCATCCTGACGAGTAACGGAAAGAGCCGCATTGAAGAAGCCTTCTCGCCCGAGAAGCCGGTGATTGTGCTGGGCGGAGCCTCAAAGAAAAAGACCGCAACCAAGCCAAAGCCGGCGGCTAAGTCCGCACCCATGCCCAAGAAGAAGGTGGCAAAGAAGGCGTGAGCAGGGGCACGGTGTCTGCAGGGATGGTACTCCCATTGCGATCACCGCGTGAGGGGCTTGGGGGTTACGTCATCCTCCCTCGGCTTATCGATAAGGTGCGGCTCCATGCGTTGGGCGCGTTGCCATCGGACTATGTGCGGAATTTATTGAAGCCAGGGCTTACCCTTGATGGCAGGTTCCTGAAATTCACCGGACTCGCTGCCGACGCGCTGCAAGGCGCAATATTGTCATCGCCAACAGACGAACTCGTCTTGGCGTGGGTCGATCAACATGCGGCAAACCATTCAGATGCCGAGAAACAGGCATGGTCAGAGAAGGCGGCTGCTTTTCGTCCGGATCCTCGCGTGGCTAAATTTTTGATGGCGAGCCTCCCTGCTCTCGCAGCCAGCTTGGATATCACTGCTTATACCCTCTTTGATTTGATTGATATGGACGAAGGGCGCCTACCGATTCCGCCGAATCCGGCGACCTGAAGTGGGCGGACCGGTCAGAGTTGGCCGCCTCGCTTCATCACGGTAGGGATGCAATGAGGGCCATTTTCGTGGCCCGATCCAGTGACTTGATGGCGGCTTCGCGTTGTAAGGCGGCTCCCTTGCTGTCGAGTGATTCGATATACCGGACCGTGAACGGTCCGCGGCGTTTCGTGTATTTTGCCCCCTTCCCGGTCGCATGCGCCTTCATGCGCCGTTCCAAATCATTCGTGATCCCGGTGTAGAGACTGCCGTCGATACACTCCAGGATGTAGACAATCCAGATCATGTGGTGTGACGCCGGGGTCTCCGTGCCCAGGGAAGGTCCTTCGCCTGGCTGGCTCATGATAGCGAAAAAGATCCGGCGTGGCGACTATTTGGGGAAAGCGTGGGGGAAGTCGAGCACCAGTCTTGAAAGGATGGCCGCCAAGACGAGGGCTGAGGCCAGTGCCACGATCAGGAACTTGCGGTCTTTGCGCACCGAATCGTGGAATCGATATCTGCTGGATCTGTGTAGAGACTGACTTGCCACGCGGCCGTACCTCTGGAGTCTATGAAATGGCCCGTGCACTATGCCTGGCTGATGCATAGGCTGGAATAGGGGTTTTCCTGAAAGGCTCTGGAATTATTACTGTCTCGAAGTTATTCGGTCCTGTTCACTGTTCTGCATACTCGTCCGATGAGTCCCCGGTATCGAGCTGAGTTCCTGCCGATGTGGCCCTGATTGACAGCTCAGTCGGCGGCCACGTAGCGTACCCATTCATGTCTGAGGCAACGATGATCGATCGAGAACTCGCCGCCGCTGAAGTTGCGTGGACACAAGGCAATGCAGGCAAGGCGCGGGTCTGCGCGCGGCGGGCTGTGGCGCTGGCCGCCGCAGCCTGGTGGGCGCGCTCTGGCCGCTCACTCCGGCACGGTGATGCCCTGGAGCATTTGCGCCGGATTCAGCAGCAGGAGGCCTTCCCATCGCCTGTCCAACAGGCGGCGGAGCGATTGACCACCGCCGTAACCAAGCGGCATGACGCGCCCTTTACGAGTGATCCGATCGGGGACGCCCGGTTGATTGTGGGCTACCTTGCCGCGGCTACAACGGACCGGCGGCTTGCTTGACGGTTGGCCCCGGCGGGTGGAACAGCGCCTATCTCGTCCAGCCGCAGGTCGAACGAAGTGGAGGGTTGTGGTCATTCTGGTCATGGGCGTATCGGGAGCGGGGAAGACGACGATCGGCCGTCGCTTGGCGGACGAATTGGGCTGGCAGTTTTCCGACGGCGATGACTTCCATCCGGCAGCGAATCTCGAGAAGATGCGGAATGGCCATGCGCTGACGGATGTTGATCGTCAGCCCTGGCTGGAGCGGATGCATGCTGCGATCGTCGATCGGATCAGTCGGAACCAGCCGGCGGTGCTTGCCTGTTCCGTCTTGAAGGCGAGTTACCGCGCGATCGTGGAGGAGGGCTGTCGCGCACATTTGCGACTGGTCTACCTGAAAGGTAGCTTCGATTTATTCCATCAACGCCTGATCCACCGCCGGGATCATTTCATGCCCCGGGAATTGTTGGCCAGTCAGTTTGCCGTCCTTGAAGAGCCGGCCGATGCCCTGGTGATCGACGCGGCTCTCCCGCCGAACGAGATCATCCGGCAGATCCGTCTCGGTATTCCGGTTGACGCGGCGAAACACTGAGGACGGATCAGGCTGCGAGGCCGGAAATCATGTGTCCCGTTCCGACAACGCGATCGTGGCGTTTCCTTTTCCATCCAGTCCCGATTATTCCTTGACGTAGTGGACGCGCACCGTGTGAATCTGACCCTCTCCATTGATGATCATCATCTCCGCAGCCAGCAATCCCGTGACGCTCCGATAATACAGTAACAGACTGTCAACGCCGATCAGGGTGCGGATCAGCTCGAAGTGCAGGTCCGGGTAGGCTTGGAGCCCCTTCCGAAAATAGGCGCTCAATGCTTCTCGGCCGCAGATGGTGCCGGACGCTTCCCCGGATAGCGCGGATACAAACGGACTGGTAAACTCCACATCCGGCGCATAGTGTCTCAGGATGGCGTCCGGATCGTGCCGGTTCCAGGCGTCGATCCAGGCCTGGGCCAGGCGGGTGGCCTGCTGTTCGTTCATGACGGTCAGACCTTTCGTCAATGGGTGATGGGCCTAGCCTAGGCGCGGCCGGTTCGATGATCAAGAGTCTGTTGAGGTTCGCATAACGATGATGCAGAACGATCCGATTGAGCCAGGATGGCCGGGCAAGACATGATGCCATTCATGACGCCGCCCTCGCCCCGAGGCGGCTTGGCGTTGATCGCAGTATTCAAACTGCTCAAGGGCGTGGTGCTGTTGCTGGTCGGCGCCGCTCTGCTCCGATTGGTAGATCCTGAGATCGCCACGTTCCTGGCTCCGGCTATGGATCTCTTGCATCTCCACGGCCATTCCCGCCTGGTCCACTCCCTTCTGCTCACGGTCTCCGCCTTGTCATCCCACAGCGTCTTTTTGATGGCCTATGCCAGCCTGCTCTACTCCGTCTTTTTGCTCATCGAAGGCTGCGGCCTGTGGCTCGAAGCGTCGTGGGCCGGATACATGGCCGTCATCTCCACCAGTGTATTTCTGCCCGTCGAATTCTACGACGTGCTGAGGCAGATCTCGGTCGTGCATGTGACCATGCTCCTTTTCAATGTCGCCATCGTGGGGTATCTGGTCGCGCAACTGGAGCGACGGTCGTTGCGGTAAGACCGAAGCCTCGTTCCAGGTTGATGCGAGCCCCGGTGACCGTCCAGGGGAATGCCTAGCTGCCGACCTGCTCGAAGGGAGGTACAAAAGAATCAAACCGGGAGGAGACGTCATGACTGAAGTCAATTCCATGTATCGTGCGCAGACGCGGAGTGATGACCTGAAGGCCCAGATCGAAAAGCTCGAAGGCCTCGCCCACCATACGGCCGTGAACCCCACGTTCGAGCGGTTCGATGCGGAAACGGAAGACATCCTCATGAAAATATATGGCGAGAACCATAAGTACGTGGAATCGTATAAGTACGCCACGGTGGGGGAAGCCGAAGCGCTGGTGAATCTGCCCGAATCAGCCCAGGAACCGCAGACGCGAGATATTCCGAAGAAGGGGCTGCAGCAACGCCGGCAGGTGTTGCAGAGCATTCTGACCGATCTGCAGGGACTCGAAGTGCAAGAAGCCGAATTGCTCACCGGAGAAGATCGCGAAGATCCTCCCGGTCCCAGCTGATCTCACCGTGCATCGCAGCTGTCCAGGCATGGAGGTGGTGGCCGCCGTTCCGTTTATATCCAATGCGGTCGCTGCCTCCGCGAGCCGGTCTCTACCCTATCTTCTCGTGGGCGCTTCTCTTCTGGTATTCCATCTTCATATCCCGCGATTCGCGCGAGTTAAATTGACGAGGGAATAGCCAGGCCCAGTCCCGTCCCCTCTACATCGGCGCGATGCAAGGAAGGGGAACTACCGGCCTGTTTCACGAAGGGTGGCGAGGTACGCGACGAGGTCGCGGATATCTTCGTCCCGGAGGAGTGTCTTTGGATACATGGCTGTGCCAGGGTGGCCGCGCTTGATTGAGCGGTAGCGGTCCTCGTCGTTCTGCGATTTCAGCGTGGCGGAATCCCGGAGGTTCGCGGGCGGCGCCGGAAGCGCGTCAAGCCGTTTGATCAGGTCGGCAGACATCGGCGGTCTTCGATTCAAATGTCCTTCGATTCCATGGCAGATCGCGCATCCACCGAGTTCATGATAGAGCTGCCGTCCGCTTTTGGCATCACCCCGCAGCGAGGTATCGGGTTCGGGTAGGCCGGCGGGTGGCGGCACCGTGCCGCGAATTGAGGCCAGGTAGGGGAGCAGCGCAAGAATCTCTTCGTCGGAGAGGGCTTCCTTCGAGAGCGGGTACATGGCGGTGCGGAGATGCCCGTGCCGGATGACCTCGAACCGTTGTTTGTCGGTGGTGAGGGTGAGCGTGGCCGCCTGTCGCAGGTCGGGTGGCGCAGGCGAGAGATGTTCGACATTGTCGCGGATGTTCTTGCTCAGTTGCGGGGGCAACCGGTCTCTGTAGCCGTCGATGCCATGGCAGGTGGAGCAGAGGCCTTTGCCGTTGAAGATGGCCCGGCCTTGCTCAGCATCCGCCGGTCCGTTGCCCGGCTTGGTCTGTGACGGCGATCCTGCCCAGAGAAGTGAAGCGGCAATCAATGAGGTCGCGAGGCAGACGATCCCGATGAGGGCAATTCCGGGGCGGCCCCTTCGAGTCGGGCGCTGATGGGAGGATGTCGGCATGGTCAGTGTCTCGGTAGCCTGCCTGTCGGACCTGTTTCACTCCATCATAATCGAGGAAGGAGGTGCAGTGCCATGCCTGATTATGGAGCAGAGTCATGCTGCCCCCTGCGGGGGTCTGGTCACGCGCTTCAGGATGCCGGTACAATGCGCAGCAGTGAGGGACACATGATGTACACGGCGATGAATATGACAGACCACCGTCAATGCGTAGCCCTGTCTGGCTGTTTTCGCGGCAAGCTGTGCGACCAGCTCATGCACAGACCCGGCCGTTCTGTGGGCAAGGGGGAACTCGTCTACGGCCTCGGCGATTCCGCGCAGAGCGTCTTCTTTCTTCGGCGGGGATTCGTCAAGTTGACCTCTCTGACCGAGGATGGCCGTGAATTAATTTTGCGCCTGCATCAAGCCGGGGAAGTGTTCGGCGAGCTCTGCCATTGTACCGGGGAACGCCGCGAACAGGCCGTGGCGATGGAAGACAGCGAGATCGTCGAACTGAACTTCGATGAATTTGTGGCTCATCTGCAGAACAATCGTCCAGCCTTCCTGCTGTTTCTCTCCAACGTCGCGCAGCAGCTGTCGGCGGCCTACGATCAGATTCAGACCCTCTCGTTCAGCAGCACCATGGAGCGCCTGGTGCGGACGCTGGGCCGGTTGGCCGATGAATTCGGCGAGCCGGACGGCGAATGGGTGCGGCTCACGCATTATTTCCGGCAGGACGATCTGGCGCAGATGATCGGCGCGCGCCGGGAAGTGGTCTCGACCCTCTTGAACCAGTTGCGCGACCGGGGCCTGATCAATTACGCGCGGAAAGACGGGCTGCTGCTGCATCGTGCCGGGCTCGAGGGATTTCTGGGTACCGCCGAAAAGTCTCCTGCCAATCTCAGCGATTCCGGCTTCTAAGACCACGTTTCTCCCCGCAATGTTATCCCGCTAACTTACAGAACTGCTCCCGTTCTCTATCCTTGCCGCTCGATGCTACCGCCGGTGTCGGTTGATCCGGCGCGCCATTACTATTTTCTAAAGGAGAGTTGCCATGCAGAAGCTGGTTCGAGTGTTGCCTGTGTTGATGTTGACTCTATCCCCGATTGCCTGTGCCCATTCGGCTGATTCGCCTGCAACAGCGGTGTCCCCGTCGGCGACGGCGTACCCGGCCAAGGTGGCGGAGACTAAGGCCGTGCTTCGGGATCTCTGGCTGGGCCATATCCTCTCGATTCGCAATGTCGCTGTCGCGACGATGGATAAGAATGCGTCTGCGCGGAGCGCGGCCGAAGCGGGTGTGGTTGCCAATGCCGAGCAGATTGCGCGGTCCATCGAGCCGTTTTACGGCAAGGCCGCGTCCGATAAACTCTTTACCTTGTTGGCCGGTCACTACGGCGCCATTCGCGATCATCTGGATGCGACAGTGGCAGGGGCGGCGAGCCGGCAGGAGGCGGCCGTGAAGGCCCTCACCGCGAATGCGGCAGAGATTTCGACGTTTCTCAGCGGCGCCAACCCGAATTTGCCGAAGGATACGTTGATGGGACTGCTCATGGCCCATGCCGCGCATCACCTGACGCAGTTTCAGCAGTTGAAAGACGGAGACTACATACATGAGGCGGAGACCTGGACGGGTATGAAGCAACACATCTACGTGGTGTCCGATGCGCTGGCGCAGGCGTTAGCGGCGCAATTCCCTGCGAAGTTCTAGGAGGACTATTCGCGCATTGACTGTGTCTCGTTTCTGATTATTTTCGGAGGCCGGATTCAGGCAGCCAGGAGCGGAGACCCCGCCACCTGGCTGCCCTCCTCGACGTGACTTCCTCACGCCGGTCGATCTCGTTCGGCCCTCTCCCTTCCGGCCCTCCGCTTCTGCTCGCTCAGGGCGGGAGATCGTTCCGGTACAACTGCTCAATACTACGTACTAGTGGTTTTCTCTGCGCCTCCTATTTGAGCGGTCATTCCGTCTCAGTTTGCGACAACAATTGGAACCATTCTGTTTCGCCGGAACCGCACGCTTTTTCTTGAAAACGCAACGGCCACTTGCCTAGAGTGCATCGCTTGAAGATGGTTTCATTATCATAGGAGGACGGTATGCGCAGGAATCGTGAGCAGTATGTGTTCGGTGGGGCCATGGTGCTGGCCCTGGTGATCAGTCTTGCCCCTGCTTTCTCTCAGGCTGCCGAGTGGGTGCACGAGGGGATGGCCGAAGAAGGGAAGTTCACGGCAGGTTTTCGTGTAGGGCCGAGCTTCACCACGCAAAGTGCCGGTGTGTCGACGGCCGGTCCGGCGCTGAACTTTCAAGGCATGTACGGACTGAACAAATGGTTCCGTCTCGGGATGATGCTGGAGTGGGAAAGTCACGGGATCGATGGGCCTCGAAGCGGCTCCGTCGATACCATTACGCTGCTTCCGGTGAACCTGGAGTATCGCCCGGGGCATTTCGGTAATTTCATCCCGTACTTCACCACCGGTCTGGGGGTGAACATCAATACGAAGGATGTGAAAGATACGTTCGCCTGGCGGATCGGCGGCGGTATCGACTATGCCTTGACCAATCTGGTTCAGGGCGCGCCGAAGGGCCTGATGTTGAATATGGAAGCGGCCTGGAAGCGTAACCATCCCGACAGTGACGGGTCCACCATGGGCCTGCTCTTCGGTGTACGCCATACCTTCTAATCCCGACTTCAAACGTTCCAACGAGCCCCCGAACGGGAATGGCGCCATACCTGGGCAGTCAGTAGCGGTTCTGCCGTTGCTGGCTGCTCCTTCAGCCCCTTATTTGAGCGCTCACCTCTGCCAGGCCTGCAGGCCTCCGATGACCGTGCCCACTCTCTGCTGAAATTGCTGCTGATCATCTGAGGGGCGCGAGAAGAGCTCCGGAGGGTTGTGCCTTGTTCTGCGTGAACGGGAGGGCTGAGCGGTGAGCCATTCAAGCGGTCATTGTGGGTGGTCGCGTGGAACGTGGCATGACTGGAATCTCCTCGCGATCAGCCGCCGGCGGGCGTATGCCGAAGATATTCGTGGAGGAGATCCCGCCAGGTGATGATGCCTTCGAGAAGTCCCGCCGTTGTGACAACGGGGAGGCAGGACACGCGATGCTCAAGCAGCAGTTGTGCCGCTGCCTCCACGGTCGTGTCGGCTGCGACCGTGATCAGCTTCCGGCTCATGATTTGATGGGCGCGTTTGTTGAGCGTCGCCCGGTCGCGATCGGTTTCGGACAGTGTCCCGATGTGTGGACTCACAGCCTTTAGCAGGTCGCGATCTGAAATGATGCCGAGTAGCGTAGGGCCCTGGACGACCAGCAGGTGGTGAAAATGATGTTCATTGAAGAGCTCTCGCGCTCGAGCGAGGGAATCGTCCATGGTGACGGTGACGGCTCGTGTCGACATGATGGCACGAACTGTCGGCTGTGCGATGGTGTCGGAGGGGACGACCGGGGGAGGCATTTTCGCGGAATCATTAAGACCTGATTGGGACATGGACGGTCCTCATGGGCAGGAATTGGAACGCGCGTGTCGTTCTGCCTTCCCGCTCTGCTTCCCTTATCGGCGGGCGGGAGACCATTCTTGAGAGTTTGGCGCGACTTGCGCGCGGGGCTGGAAGGCCGGATCGAATGGCCGATTGCGAATGGATGTTGTGCGGGACGGTCTCGCCCGGGCGTCCAGTTTCTCGTTCGGCTGAGGTGTTTCTGCTCGTCATGTGTATCCGCAGGGCGGGAGTTCCTGATGGTTCGGCTTGATGGCGAAGTCGGTCTGTCGTCGGCGCGGGAGCCGACCACAGACTCCCTGCTGTTTCATTCGGCCCCGATGTGTTATAAGCTGTCTGTTTCTCTCGCCGATCAATCATGGTTCAGTGCAGTGGTTCGTAGAATCAATCCAGACCTTCGGGGATCGCACGATCGTCAGACCGTCAGTTCCGGGGGCTTCACAGGGGGAATGAATTAGGATGAGCAAGAAGGAAATCGATGCAGCGCGGCGACTGATGAGCCTGATGTTCAAGGCGCATCCGTGGCACGGAGTGTCCATGGGCGACCATGCGCCTGACTTGGTGACGGCCTATATCGAAATTGTGCCGACCGATACGGTCAAATATGAGGTGGACAAGGCCAGCGGGTTTCTCAAGGTCGACCGTCCGCAGCGATTTTCCAACTACTGCCCGTCCTATTACGGGCTGATTCCGCAAACCTATTGCGGCGAGCGGGTAGCGGAACTGTTCGGCGCGCGGGCGGGCCGGCCGGACATGATCGGAGACGGCGATCCGCTCGATATCTGCGTGTTGACCGAGAAGACGATTCCGCACAGCGATATTCTGTTGACGGCTCGGCCCATCGGCGGATTCAGCATGGCAGACGGCGGCGAGGCAGACGACAAGATCATCGCGGTCATGCGGGACGACGCCGTCTACGGGTCGTTTACCGATCTCAAAGAATGTCCGGCGGCACTCCTGGATCGGCTCCACCATTATTTTCTGACCTACAAGCACGCGCCGGGATCGACGCAGCACAAGGTCGAGATCACGAGCATCTACGGCCGCGATGAGGCCATGAAAGTCATTCACGCCAGTCACGACGACTACAAACAGAAATTCCCCGAGTTAGAATTCATGTGGCCCGCCAGCATGAACAGCTAGTACTACCAAGAAAGGTTTATCCCCCCCTGATGAAACACACCACGACGCATTCGCAGACAGAGCCGACGGCCAAGGGATTCTCTCCCGGTTTTGCCGCGCTCGGATTAGAAGCCTCGCTGTTGACCACCCTGGAAGCCTTGGGCTACGAAGAGCCCACCCCGATTCAGCGCGAAGCCATCCCTCCGCTTCTGGAGGGACGCGACCTGCTGGGGCAGGCCGCCACGGGAACCGGAAAGACAGCGGCGTTTGCGTTGCCGCTCCTGCAGCGGATCGCCCATGGGCCACGGCAGCGGCCCACGGCATTGGTGCTGGTACCGACCAGGGAACTCGCCGTGCAGGTGAGTGAGGCGGTGCAGCGGTACGGGAAGGAGCTGCGGATCGGGGTGCTCGCCCTGTACGGCGGTCAGGCGATGGGACCGCAACTGCAGGCGCTCCGGCGCGGGGTTGAAGTCATCGTGGCGACGCCGGGCCGGGCCTTGGATCACCTCCGCCGCAAGACCTTGAAGCTGGCCGATCTCCAAGTGGTGGTGCTCGATGAGGCGGACGAAATGCTCGACATGGGCTTCGCCGACGACCTCGATGCCATTCTCGAACAAACTCCGGCCAGCAAGCAGACCGCGTTGTTCTCGGCGACAATGCCGCCGCGGATTGCGTCCATCGCCCGCCGGCATTTGAAGAATCCGGTGGATGTGACGATCGCCCGTGAGCCGGTGAAGGCAGGCGCCGCGCCGCGCGTGCAGCAGACCGCCTATGTGGTGGCGCGACAGCATAAGGTGTCCGCGCTGGCCCGCGTGTTGGATATTGCGACGCCCAAATCGGCACTCGTGTTTTGCCGGACGCGGTTGGAAGTGGATGAAGTGACGGCGGCGCTGAACGGTCGGGGTTATCGTGCCGAGGCCATTCATGGCGGCATGAGCCAGGTGCAGCGGGATCGCGTGATGCAGGCGTTTCGCTCAGGACAAACCGAACTCCTCGTGGCGACCGACGTGGCCGCGCGCGGGTTGGATATTCCATCCGTCTCCCACGTGATTAATTACGACCTGCCCTCGTCGTTGGAAGTCTATGTCCATCGGATCGGGCGAACGGGCCGGGCGGGGCGCGAAGGCGCGGCGATGACTATCATCGAGCCGCGTGAACAGCGGTTGTTGCGCGCGGTCGAACAGCATACCAAAGCGAAAATTACGGTCGCTGCTGTGCCATCCCTGGGTGATCTGTTGGCCAAACGGCTGGAGCGGACCAAGGCCTCCATTCAAGAAACCTTGGAGGCCGGCGAGCTCGAAGATTTTCGTCGTGTCGTGGAAGCGCTGTCGGCGTCGGCAGAGCCGGCGGATATCGCGGCGGCGGCCATCAAGCTGGTCTACCGGTCCCATGGCGGTGAACGGGCGGAAGAAGAAATCCCGGCAGTCTCGACCAGGGCGCCGGAGCCCTACCGGCCGTCGCGTTCTTCGTACGGTTCGGCTCCTCAGCCCGGGGATCGCGCGCGTGCGCCCCGCGGTGGTCCGAGTCGCGGTGGTCGGGCAGCCGGAACCGTGCGGGTCTATGTCGGGGCGGGGCGGGCGGCAGGTATCAGGCCTGGCGATCTCGTCGGTGCCATCGCCAATGAAGCGGGCGTGCCGTCGCGTATGATCGGGGCGATCGAAGTCGAGGAACGATTTTCCCTGGTGGATGTGCAGGAAGAGGCGGCCCGGCAGATTATCGAGGCCCTGGGGCGGACGCGCATCAAGGGGCAAAAAGTCGCCGTGAGATTGTTCAGAGATTGAGCAACGAGGCGGGCCGGCCGTTGACGGACGTCACGGCCGGCTCACCGCGTGATCCTCCGGAGTGTGTCTTCCGTCAACCGTTCCCACCGTCGAGTCCGGCCGGTCTATCCCCCCGCGCAGGCTGAGCCATCACCACCGTTTCGGCCCGGCATCTTCCTTCTTGGCCCTTGTTGCCTGACCGGTTTTGCGATACCATCCCGCACAGACATGATGCGTCTCACCCATACCGTGCCGGCCGCCTCGCGATCGTGAGGGTGTGCCGGCAGAGTGTGCGTCACACCTCATTATCAGATCAGTTCCAGGCAGACAGTCTCTGTGGTGCCTCGCACCGGCGAGCCATTACGGAACGGGACTGGCGGCGTCTGACATTTGGTGGCGATCCAGGGGGATGGCGCTGGGGTGAGACTGAGTTCCAATGAGTCACGGCGACGGAGAGGATCTGTGTTGAGATGGCGGTGACGCTCGCACCATGGAAAGCCGTGCTGCGGGACTGGCAGGCGAGGGCGGTCGCCGATGTGTTGGCGCAGCCGCGCGAGGACTACCTCGTCACCGCGACGCCTGCGGCCGGGAAAACACGCTTCGCGCTCCGGATCGCCCATCAGTATCTCGCCGATCGGGCCGCAAGTCGTGTCCTGGTGATCTGCCCGACGAATCATCTTCGAACGCAGTGGGCTTCCGCGGCGGGGCAGGTCGGCATTCAGCTCGATCCGGCGCTCTCGAATGAGCAGGCCTGCGAGGCGCGTGACTATCACGGCGCGGTTGTGACCTATCAGCAAGTCTGTCTGGCGCCGGAAGTGTTCCGGCGCGCCTGCCGCAGTCGCAAAACTCTCGTCATCCTCGATGAGTTGCACCATGCCGGTGACGGTAAGGATTGGGGCAAAGCGCTGCGCGAATCCTTCGGCGAAGCGGTCTTTCGTCTGGCGCTGTCCGGCACTCCCTTCCGCTCGGATAATAACCCGATTCCCTTCGTGCGATATGAGCAGGGCGAAAGCCAGGCGGATTTCACCTATGGGTATTCGCATTCGATTCGTGACGGGGTCTGTCGCCCGATTCTGTTCCCGAGTTACGAAGGCGAACTGACCTGGTTGTCGGACGGGCGTGAGCATCGGGCCACCTTCGAAGACGGGTTAACCTTCGAACGCCAGCGGGAACGGCTCAAGACCGCGTTGCTTCAGGAGACATGGCTGGGCCCGGTCTTGAGCGACGCCCATGCCGAGTTGCAGCGGTTGCGCAAGCAGGAACAGGCGGATGCGGGCGGGTTGATCGTGACCATGAATCAGGACCATGCGCGGCAGGTGGCGGACCTGGTTCTGAAGCTCACGGGCACACGCGCGCTCGTAGCGGTGTCCGACGATCCATCCGCCTCGAAGACCATCGAAACCTTTGCGCATCACAAGCAGCAACAGTGGCTGGTGGCGGTGAATATGGTGAGCGAAGGCGTCGATATTCCTCGCCTGCGGGTCGGTGTGTATGCGACCAACGTGTTGACCGAGATGTATTTCCGCCAGGTCGTCGGGCGGTTTGTGCGGATGCAGGATAAGGTGCCGAAACCGCAACGGGCCTGGCTCTATCTGCCGAAGGATGCCACGCTGGTGCATTATGCCAAGCGCATCAAGGTCGAGCGCGATCACGTCCTCGAAGAGATCATGCCGGCGGTGCAACGGACACTCTTCGGCACGGCGGCCACCTCGCTCAAGGAGTACATTCCCCTCAACGGCGTGGCCAGGCTCGATGCCTTGATCGGTGCGGACGAGGGTGATTCGGCGGGTGACGGCAAGGGGCAGCCGGAACCGGCGGTCGCGTTGCATGACCAGAAAAACACCTTGCGGGACAAACATCGCTCTCTGGTCGGGGCGGTGGCGCGGAAGTGCGGGATGGATCATCGGCAGCTGAATGCGGAGTTGATCAAGCGGACAGGCGGCCGGGTCGATCAGGCGACCATCCCGCAACTGGAGCGACGGATCGCCCTGCTGGAAAAGTGGCGTGATTCCGGCTTCGACAAGAAGCGCTGAGCGGCTGAAGTGTGGTAATGATGGCAGGCTCCATCGGCGGATGTGCGATTTCGTTGAATATTGATGTGAGAGGAAGGCAACCATGGCTGGGAAACAAGTGGCGCGCCGGACGAGTGCGGTCGCCAAGAAGATCACGAAGCAGGCGGTGAAAAAATCAGGAACGAAAAAAGCGGCGCCTGCGCGCCGCGCAAAGACGCCTCGCGCCAAGCGGCCGTCCGTGGCGGTGGTGGTGCTGTCCGGTTCCACTCCGCTTCGCCGGAACAAGGCGGCGGAGTTGGTGGCGGAAGAACTGCAATTGGATCTGGCAAAGGTGAACCTGGCTTCGGTGGTCAGCCGTCAGGTCGGTGAGACGGAGAAGAACATCAACAGGGTGTTCGATGAGGCGGAACGGAGCGGATCGATTCTCTTCTTCGACGGCGCGGATGCGCTGTTCGGCACGGGCCGGGCGGGCAAGGCGGGCACCAGTCACTCGACCGCTGCCGGGGCGGCCCATCTGCTACAACGCATCGAGGATCATAACGGCCTGGTCATTCTCACGACCAACGGGAAAAGCCGGATCGATCAAGCCTTGTCGCGGCAAGCGAAGGTGTCCGTGATGGTGGGCATCAAGAAGAAGCCAAAGAAGAAGACGGCCTGACGAGTCGTTCTCTCAATGGTTGTTCGAGAAGCGATGTCACGAGCACAGGATGCTCAAAAAGGCTGCTCAGCAAGGCCGCAGCGAGCGAGGGGCCGAGGCGTACCCTCGGGGTACGTTGAGGGTCCGAGCGATGCGAGAACGCGGCTGACAGACTTTTTCAGCATCCTGTGAGGATTATTCCGTTTCTTCGCTGGCCTCCAGACACTTCGTGCACTGTTCCAGATCGGGCACGCCATGGGCGCTGCAGAAGTGCCGATGGCAGAGGCCGCAGAGCATAAAGGTCATCTTGATGCGGTCTTCCGCTTCGCAGTAGTAACAGTTTTTTGCGGTTCTTGCCTTCGGCATGGTCCTTCTCCTCGAAACATGTGTCGGTTCAATTACCAGTCATTGAGTGAGTGCACGAGTCGCATTCCGTCGGCGTCAGTGCGCTTCGCCGTTTCATGCCGATGATCGGGCATGAGGGCGGCAGGACCTGAAACCATGACAGGGGGCGGGCAAGGCACCTAGGCCGAGTTAGCCTGAGGCGCTAAGGGCAGCTAGAGGTGTGATCGTGCTCGCGTTCACCATTCCACAGGGTCGGCCGGCACTCCCGTGGACTGATGCTCCTTATAACACATTTTGCCGATCGTCGGCTTGGCCCTGACCGGGCGGCCGCCGGCGGCGTTCTGCACATCTGTGAATCGTGAAGCGTATCTCGTCAGGGACGCCCACTCTCGATTTCCGGCCATGTGCGATGAACTCTATGCCATACGCTCTTTTCTGCGGACGAGAGACGAACGACGTTTCACGAACGACGGACTAGGAGGACGGCCTTTTTGCGCATCCTGCTATTGTGCCGAGGTCTGCTCGACTTCTTCCCTCAACAGAAACTTGATCGACGGGTTCGATTTGATGCAATAGGCCAGCAGGTGTTCGGTGGTGAACAACATGACGCCGCGGCCTTGCTGGTCGACGAGCCGGATGGTGTCGGACGGCCAGTAGACGGCCGAAATCGTGGCGGGATCACCGACGATCCAGCGGGCCAGCGCATGGGGCAGGCGCTCCACGGATGTCTTTACCCCATACTCATTCTCCAGGCGAGACATCACGACGTCGAACTGCAATTCACCCACCGCGGCCAGCACCGGTTCGCGGCGCACGTGGTCCGGTGAATAAAAGATCTGCATGACCCCTTCTTCTTCCAGCTGCTTGAGCCCCTTCTGAAACTGCTTGTGCTTCGAAATATCCTGTGTGCGCAACAGGCCGAAACATTCCGGCGCAAAGTGCGGAATCGGATCGAAGGTCAGCGCGGGATCGGAGGTCAGGGTATCGCCGATCGTGAACAGGCCGGGGTTTACCAACCCGACGACATCGCCGGGGTAGGCTTCGTCGATCGTTTCGCGGTCGCGGCCGAACAGGCGATGGGGGCGTGTCATCCGGATCTTGCGGCCCAGCCTGGCGTGATGGACCATCATGTCTTTTTCGAAGCGGCCGGAGCAGATGCGGAGGAAGGCCATGCGGTCGCGATGCTGCGGGTCCATGTTCGCCTGAATCTTGAACACGAAGCCGGAGAACGCTTCGTCGGTCGGTTGTATCAATCCCTGGGCCGTCTGGCGCGGTCCGGGAGGCGGCGCTAGTTTGGTAAAGGCATCCAGGAACGGCCCGACGCCGAAGTTGGTCAACGCGCTGCCGAAGAAGACCGGCGTCAGTTCACCCGCGAGGAACCGGTCGCGATCGAAGGATGTGCCTGCCCCCGTCAACAGTCCGATCTCTTCCTGCAGGGGCCCGTAGGCATCGCCGAGGGTTTCCGCCAGTTTCGGATTCGGAAAGGCCTCGACCGTCATCGGCGCGCGCCGTTGATTGTGTGCCGTACGCTGGAAGAACAGCACCTGGCGGTGTTGGAAATCGTACAGGCCTTGAAAGCCTGACCCTTCGCCGATCGGCCAATTGAAGGGCACCGCCGTCATCCCTAGGGTTCGCTCGATTTCATCCAGCAGGTCGAATGGATGGCGTCCCGGCTGGTCCATCTTGTTGATGAAGGTCAGGATCGGGATGCCACGCTTGCGGCAGACGGCGAAGAGTTTCTTGGTCTGCGGCTCGATACCTTTGGCGCCGTCCAGCACCATGACGGCGCTGTCCACGGCCATGAGTGTGCGATATGTGTCTTCGCTGAAGTCCTGGTGGCCTGGCGTGTCGAGCAGGTTGACCCGCGCGCCCTGATAGTCGAACTGCAGCATGGTGGAGGTAATCGAAATGCCGCGCGCCTGCTCCAATTCCATCCAGTCGGACTTGGCTTGACGCTGGCTGGAGCGCGCTTGCACCGCGCCGGCCAGGTGCACCGCGCCGGCATAGAGCAGCAGCTTTTCGGTCAAGGTGGTTTTTCCGGCGTCCGGATGGGAAATGATCGCAAACGTGCGCCGTCGCAGCACTTCGCGCCGCAATTCATCGGCCGCGGATTTCTCAACCGGCAGGGACATAGCTCTTCTCTTTGTGGTTAGGGGAAGCCAACGGGACAGGGGATCAGGGCATCGCCTGGCGTCGCTGGGTGATAACTCTTTCTTTTATCAGTCGGAGTGGGGTGGCGGCAAGGAGGGGGAGAGGGGCGTGCAGTCGGGCGCTCCTATGCTCGCGCAACGCGCGGCCTCAGAAGGCCCTCGTTGGACGCGCGCACTCAGGAGCACCCGACTGCACGCCCTGGGTGAGGGGTAGGAGGGGATTCAGTTGGACGGCGCGCAGTGGGAGATCAACCAGCCCCCATCCCTAGGAGCCTGTCTGACATTGATGGAAGAGAAGCCTGTTCTTCACCGGTGAGTCCGTTTGTGTTCGGCGGCACCTGGATCGGCACAGAGCCCTCCCGCTAGTGCCGTCCTCTCCGGGTCACCTTCCGACTGCCGCTCAGGGCCCGCAGCCCGTCCCCGGGGCGTCGGCATCGACAGCGCAGGGCGGTCCAGAGCTTGAGCACATTGTGTGTGGTACAGATCAGCGCCCATTCCCCGCGCACCTGCCGCATCCCGCGTAGCAAGAATTGTCGATAGCCGCGGCCCTGCTTAATCTGGCCAAAGACCGGCTCGATAATCGCTTTGCGCCGGGCATAGAGCCATCGACCGTGCGTCGTGCGGAGCGTGCGGCGCATCCGGTCAGCCACCGACAGACCCGCTGGCAGTCGGCCTCGGGGCGCGGCCGGCACCACCGGGCCGTGAAGCTGGCGATCAGGCGGGATAAGCGGTGTACAGCCCAGCGCCGTGAGGGCCGCGACATTCGCCTCGCTGAAATATCCCGTATCCATACTCACGGTCCGGGGGACCTGCGCCGTATTCGCCAGCACCTGGGTCAACATTGGTTGCGCTTGTTGTTTGTCATTGGCTTCATCGGTGACGTCGGCCGCGACAATGATCTGCGCCTGTGCATCGACGGCCGCTTGGCAGTTGTACCCTTGCACGACACTCCCCTTGGCATCCGACGCCGGCATGATCCGACTCTCCGGATCGGTGAAGTTGCGCTGGGCCTTCGGATGAGGCACCGAGCGGGGCGGCTGCGGGGGCCGTCCCCGGCGCGGTCCTTCTGTCTCGCGAACCGCGCGGGCCGCCTGCTTGAGGGTGGCCTCGGCCTGGGCCTCCTGCTACAACACCGCCTTGGCCGCCTGAATGGTTTCCAGCCGCTGCTCCCGACGTGCCAGCTCGGCGGGCAGTTCATCACCCCGCCGGTCCGGGCCATACGCCGCATCATCCCGCGCATCGGCAGCCTCCGCCTGCTTGAGCAGGGCCGCCACCTCCGCCTGCAGCCGCGCCTCTTCCGTCACCATCCGTCCGTAGCTCATCGCCTTGTGCTTCGACGCATTGGCCTTGACCTTCGTGCCATCCAGCGCAATGTGGCCCAGCTTGACCATGCCCGCCCGCTGGCAGAGCTGGAGCACCTGGACAAACAGATCCGCCAGCGCAGGCAGATGCTGCATCCGAAAATCACTGAGCGTCCGGAAGTCCGGCCGCTGATTCGCCGCCAGGACGCGAAACGCCACATCCTCCTCCAGCTTCCTGGCAATCTGCCGCGAGGCCGGAATCCCGACGGCGTACGCATACAGCAGCACCTTCACCAGCAGCTGGGGATGATACGGCGCCGTGCCGCGCGTCACCCCGCCATAGGTGGCGAGGATGGGCTGCAGGTTCAGTTCCTCCACCACATCGGCCAGGAAGTACGCCAAGTGATCCTCCGGCAACCAGTCACGCGGCGACGGCGGCAACAGCCACAGCTCATCGGGGTCATAGGAACGAAAGGTGCGCATCGTCATCGCAGGGCCTCCTCTGGTGTGGCTCGGTGTTCGTACCGGTACACGATTCGGAGGGGCTTGCCAAGAAATTTCTGGAGGGCAATGTCGGACAGGCTCCTAGGGAGAATTGGAAATTGAGAAAATGGGGAATGCGCGCGATCGGAATATGCTCGTCCCATGCGCGCAGTGAGAGCCGCCCCGACCCCTCCCCCCTTGGGTTGGTAGAGCGTTGGACGCGCGCAGTTTGGGGACCACCCAGGCTGTCCGACCTGGGAAGAGTAGAAGTGAGAAGGTCGGAAGGAAGTCAGAGATGGGCTGTTATTTGCCCAGTGGATTGGTCAGCGCGCCTTTCGCGCCTTCCTTGACCCCTTTGACGTCTTCTTTCACCTGACCCACGCCCTGCTTGGTCTTGTCGATGTCCAGCTTCTTGGCGTCTTCTTTCGTTTGGGTCGCATCGGTCTTGAGTTTGCCTGTGGCTTCCGTCAGCGACTTGCCCGTGCCTTTCATCGCCTCTTTGCCTTCGGCTACAAGGCCATCGGCGAGGGCTGATGGCAGAAACGACAAAACCGAGCTTGCCCCGAGACCGGCGGCGACTGCGATGGCGACGATCAATGATTTCTGCATGACAACCCTCCTTGGTTTGTGGAGATCATTCACGGCATGGGGGATTCGGGAAGTGTGCACATGGTCGGCATGTTTAAGCCAATGCCAGGCTTTCGTGCGGGCACTATAACAGGATAGCCGAAGTTTTGTTTCGCGACCTTATTTAGGCAGGTAAAGCATGGACCTGCCGTCTCCGGAAACATAGAATGCCACCGTTCATTCATCCGGCGATGGATCAATGGGCATTTTGAATAGGAAGCGCGATCAAATCTCTTGCAGAAACATTTTTGATCAGCTCATGGCGTATCCATAGTGTTCCGCAAGACTGCTATCAGCAATGCAATTACCCGATGGGCTCTACGACCAGCTAATTACTGAATCGGTGGCGCAGTTAATTGCTGGCCTTCCAGACTCGTCTGGGCACACCTGTTCAATACTACCTTTGGAAGAAGTATCAGAGCGAATCGCGGACGCTCTCGCCAGACAAGTGACGCGGTTGCTGGATGAACTCGGCGGGCAGGGGGCAGAGAAGGCAAAACGACAGCTCGATCTCGTGAACGCACTGCTGGTTCACCTTAGGCAGCAGGCCGCAGGAGGTGTGGACCCGCTGGTCGAGCCACCTCAGATACTCCGAGCCATTCATAGCATCGGAGCTGCACCGGAAGCTCCAGCGACCGGACTCGCTATCCCTTGGCTGTTTACTGCGGGCAAAGGTTACCCATCCCTTCTGACAGAGCTTCGCCGTGAGATCGCTTGCTGCGACCAAGTGGACATCTTGGTGAGCTTCATCACAGTGGCGGGAGTTCGAAAGTTGTTCGACATTCTCCAGACGGCTACAGCCGTGAGCGCTGTGGGCCAGCCCCGAACGCGACTCCGAATCCTCACGACCACATACACTGGTGCGACTGAGATGGAAGCGCTGGATTATTTCGCACGCTTGCCAGGCTGCGAAATCAAGGTTTCCCTCGATGGAAGACGGACACGTCTCCACGCAAAAGCATGGATATTTCATCGCAAAACGAGGTTTGGCTCGGCCTATGTCGGCAGTGCCAATCTATCAGGCTCGGCGCTGCTCGGAGGACTGGAGTGGACGGTCAAATTCACGGAGCAAGGGCAGGCTGGGCTATTTGCTCGCGCGAAGGCGCACTTCGAGACACTTTGGAACGACGGTGAATTCCAGCAATACGATGCGGCAAACCCGGAGCATCGCTCTGAACTCTCGCGCGCCCTTAAGCGGGAGGCGGGTGACCAGATTTGTGCCTCAACTACATTCTTCGACCTTCAGCCCAAGGACTATCAGAAGGACATGCTGGAGCAACTCACGCTGGAGAGGGAGCATGGTAGGTTTCGCAACCTCATTGTTGCCGCGACGGGCACAGGCAAGACAGTAGTTGCGGCGTTTGACTACCGTGCAGCATGCCAAGCTATGGGCGGACGTCCCCGGTTGTTATTCGTCGCCCATCGTCAAGAGATTCTGATGCAAGCTCGGCGAACTTATCGCGAGGTGCTGCGTGACCATTCCTTTGGTGAGATGTTGGGGGGTGGTTCTGAGCCGCAGAGCTACGACCACCTATTCGCCACCATCGACAGTGTGTGTGCACGCGACCTGGTCGCAAGATGCGGACCCGATTATTGGAACACAGTCGTGGTTGATGAATGTCACCGGTTGGCGGCGGACCGTTTCGATATGTTCGCGAAAGCGGTTTTCCCCAAGGTGATGCTCGGCCTAACTGCCACACCGGAACGTTCAGATGGGAAACCAATCTTTTCCTACTTCGACAATCGCCCCGATGGTTCGCCTGCCGTTGAGTTACGCCTCTGGCATGCGCTGGACCTCCAACTACTCAGCCCGTTCGAGTATTACGGCTGCGACGATGACACCGACTTTTCGGAAGTGCCTTGGGACAAACCTGGTGAGCGAGAAGTCATTGATAACCTCGTGACGGGGAATGACACCCGTGCGAGACTCATCGTTAACGAATGGCAGCGACTGACTGGCAACCCCAGACGGAGCAAGGCCCTTGTCTTCTGCGTGAGCGTGGCACATGCTGAATTCATGGCGCGCAAGTTTAACGAGGCCGGGCTGCCTTCGCTCTGTATCGTTGGCTCGACCGATGCAGATGCCCGCCGCCAAGGGCCAGAACGGTTAGCGCGTGGAGAACTCTGTGCACTCGTGACGTGCGACCTCTACAACGAGGGCGTAGACCTGCCTTCGGTTGACACACTGTTGTTGCTTCGCCCCACACAAAGCCCCGTGCTCTTTCAGCAGCAGATTGGACGTGGATTGCGTCTTCATGAGGGCAAGCAAAGCTGTCTTATCTTGGACTTTGTCGGCCGATACCGCGAAGAGTTTCGGTTCGACCGTTTGCTTTCGGCGATTACCGGACTATCGCGCGGCCAGTTGAGTGAATCAGTGGAGAAGGGATTTAGTTCGCTTTCACCTGGCTGCCTCATTCAGCTGCAACAATTCACTAAAGAGCAGATCCTTCGGAATCTGCGGACCGCCATGAACCAATCGTGGCGACGACTTCGCGGGGAGCTTCAGAGTTATGCTGCCCTCCGTGGACGGACGGCTGTCAATCTCGGGGATTTCCTGCGCGAGCAGACAGTACAGCTCCATGAAATTTATCGCAGCCATGGCCGTAGTGGCTGGACTGCCTTGCGGCGCGACGCGGAGCTAATAACCACACCTGAAGGTCCAGAGGACGAATATTTGGGCCGCCGCTTCTCGGAACTGTTGCACTGCAATGACCCCGAACAAACGGACCTTGTTGTTCGCATCAGCGAACCTACCGTGCAATATCATACCCTCAGTGACCGCGAGCGTTGTCGACTTCAAATGCTCGCATATCAGATCGACGGCCAGCATCACCAGGCAGGTACTGGCGAAGCCTTCCTCGCCAGACTCTCACAGGCGCCAGAAATCCACGCTGAACTTGGCGAACTGGGTGGGGTTCTTCGGGCGAAAGGCACTCTACGCTTCCGCCCGGTACCGGGGCTAACCGATGTGCCGTTGTGCCTTCACGCAAGCTACGGCATTCGTGAAATACTAACCGCAGTCGGTTGGCTGACCGCAGAAAAGAGAATTCCCTTCCAAGCGGGTGTACTTCCCCTGCAAAACCGGAAGGTGGAACTGCTGTTTGTTACTCTCGACAAGTCAGAGGGTTTCCACGATCGAATCGCCTACCGTGATTACGCCATCAGCAGTGAACGATTTCACTGGCAAAGCCAGAATTCAGCCGGGCCTGATACGCCAGCCGGTCGGCGTTATCTTGAGAGCCCCGGAAATGGCTGGTCATTCCAACTCTTCGTCCGTCGAAGCAAAGGGGATCCCTATCGGGCTTGTGGTCCGGTGATGATCGAGAAGGCAGAAGGAGAAAAACCGATGTCCATAGAATGGAAACTCGGGGTACTGCTTCCGGTCCATCTGTTTCAAGAATTCAGCATCCTCAGGGAGCAGTAATACGCACTTTGAATAGCTGGAGAGAGCGGAAGTGTTTTCTCCCAGATTGGCTTTTCTTAATAATGTGGAGGGTACATGCCAACTAATGGCGAAAGGGCAGAACGCGGCAGGGAGGTTCTTGCAATGTATGCGATGCGGTTTGGTGACCCTCATGATCCAAGAAGCAACTTGGTTGATGTGTTGACGGATCTTATGCATCTGGCAGCGAGAGAGGCTGAGTTAGGTCTGGAATTTGACAGTAGCTTAAAAATGGCACAATTTCACTTTGAGGCCGAAGCAGAGGAATGCCTGGATACTTGACGAGTTGAAATTAGGGACCCCTCTCCGCATAGAAATGCTGCTGAACCTTCTAAGATGGTCTGACATACGCCTATGACTACTTCCCATCCCCGCGATCCTTTACACGGTGTGACGCTGGAGACCATTGTGACGACCCTGGTTGAACGCCACGGGTGGCCTGAGTTAGCGCGTCGTCTTCCGGTACGTTGTTTCCTCAACAATCCGAGCGTCAAATCGAGCCTCACATTTCTCCGCAAGACGCCTTGGGCGCGCGAGCGGGTGGAGGGGATGTATATCGCGGAACTGCCCTGACCTTGAACTGTCCGCTTCCACCGGTCCAATAACCTGGTTTCTTCAATCTGAACGCTCCACAGAAGGACATCGCCGTCCACATGGCCCCGAACGCGACGATCTTCAAGGCCCTCCTCCACATCGCCGATGTGGAGCGCCACTATTACGAAGATCATACAGTGACCCTTGCGCAGCATCCGTCGGAAACCGACGAGCGGATGATGGTGCGTTTGCTGGCCTTTGCAATGCATGCACATGAGGCCTTGTCGTTCGGTCGCGGGCTCAGCACTGAAGATGAGCCCGCGCTCTGGCAAAAGGATTTGACCGGTCTCATCGAGTTGTGGATCGAGGTGGGCCTGCCGGATGAAAAGGCTCTCCGCCAGGCCTGCGGTCGCGCCAAACAGGTCTGCGTCTACAGCTATGGCGGTCGTGCTGCGGACCAATGGTGGAAAGAGAATCTGGCTGCGCTTGAGCGGTTGAAGAATCTCACCGTGATGAACCTCTCGCTGGAGGGAAGCCGGGCTCTGGCCGAGCTTGCGCAGCGCAACATGGAACTGCATTGCACCATTCAAGACGGGCAGCTGTTGATCGGCGACGGGACGAATGCCGTGCAGATTGAATTGATGACCCTGAAGGAAGCGTGAAAGGTGAAACGTAAAACGTGAAGCGTATCTCGTTGTGGACAAGAGCGTCTGGCGTATGGCGTGGGGGAATATGAGCCTATAGCGTCTGGCTGATGACGGGAGGATGAGATCTGCGGCCCTGGCTCCTCGCTCTCAGCAATCAACCATTCGCTCTTCGCTTCTGACTCCTGCTATGAGCTATACGCCATAGGCGCTTTTCTGCGAACGAGAGACGAACGACAAGTTCTGGAGCCTGATGACATGAACAAGAAACGTATTCCCACAGACGGTGAGCCGGTCCCGTGGAAGAGTCCGTTTGCGGCGTTGAAGAATGTGGAGCTGCCGCCGACTCCACCGCGAGACAAGACGGAACGCCCCGCCATGGCTTCCTCAAGCCAAGCGAAGAACCGTGGCCGGGTAGATATCATCCGGCAAACCGCGCATCGCGGCGGCAAGACGGTGACGGTCGTCACGGGATTTGCCGGTATCGGTCAGGAGGAGAAAGAGCAACTGGCGAAAGAAATGCAGAAGGCCTGCGGCGTCGGGGGCACGGTGAAGGAAGGGCGGATCGAAATCCAAGGCGATAGGCGCAATGACGTGGCGCGCATTCTGACGAAAGCCGGCTTCCGGCCGGTCTTTGCCGGCGGGTGAGATCTCATGGCTGAACCGCTCAAGAATAGTTTCGGGGCCGATGTTCCGCGCACCATCGCCAGGATGATTGCCGCCGTCTTTCCTCGATTCGACGAGCCGGCGTTCGTCCGGTCGGTGCTGGACGGGTATGACGCGCTCGAACTCATGCCGCGTGGCCGGAAGATCGCGCAGGAACTGCGCCGCTTCATGCCGGACGACTATGAGAAGGCGGTCGAGATTCTGTTGGCGTCGCTCGACCGGAAACCGGAGCGAACCGTTGCCCAGGGGATGGGTGGCTTTTTGTTTCTTCCGCACGTGTTTTTTGTGGCCGACTACGGACTCGACCACTTCGAAGCCTCCATGCGTGCACAATATGTGCTGACGCAGCGCTTCACGGCCGAATTCAGCATTCGCCGGTATCTGGAGCGGCACCAGGCGGCGACGCTGGCGCGCCTCGCTGAATGGACGACTGACCCCAGCGAGGATGTGCGTCGCCTGGTGTCGGAAGGCACGCGCCCCCGGCTGCCCTGGGCTTCCCGGTTACGCGCCTTTCAGGCCGATCCGCGTCCCGTGCTCGCCTTGCTGGAGCGACTGAAAGATGACCCGTCGCTCTATGTGCGTCGAAGTGTGGCGAATAGTCTAAACGACATCGGCAAGGACCATCCGGCCTTGCTTGTGGAGACATCCAAGCGGTGGATGCGGGACGCGACGGAAGAGCGTCGGTGGATCATCCGCCATGCGTTGCGGTCGGCGGTGAAGCGAGGTGATTCCGGCGCGCTCGGACTATTGGGATTCGGGGAGGCGCCACGTGTCTCGCTGGAGAGGGTGCGCATCACGCCGCGTCGCCCCGCGATCGGTTCCGCTGTGACATTGACCTTCGACATCGCCGGCCGCGCCGTTCGTGCGCAACGGCTCCTGGTGGATCTGCGCGTCCACTATGTGAAGGCACACGGCGCGACCGGTCCAAAAGTGTTCAAGTTGAAGGCGGTCGATCTGGCTCCGCGCGGCGTAGTGCCGTTCAGCAAACGCCTCTCGCTCGCGCAATTGACGACAAGAACGCATTATCCCGGGCGACACGCGGTTGAGGTGTTGATCAATGGCCAGGCGTATCCGCTGGGAACGTTCGAGCTCACGGATCGATAACAACCGCAGTCGTGTTTACCTGCCCGCGTGTTTCCTCGGATCGATCACCTGCCCCGTCATCGTGCCTTCCACACTGGCGAGATAACATTGCGCGACCGTCTCAGCCGGCAGGCCGATCGACGGGTCCATGCCTCTGGCAATCAGTGTTTCCGTCACCCAGGGAGGGCTGACGACATTCACGCGCAGGCTTCGCGGCAGGTCGATGGCGGCGGCGCGGACGAACCCTTCCAATCCGGCATTGGCCATGCTGATCGCGCAGCTGCCTTTCATGGGTTCCTGGCTGAGCACGCCGCTGGTGAGCGTGAATGATCCATGGTTGGTCACGAACGGTCTGCCGATCCGCACGAGATTCGCCTGGCCCATCAGTTTGTTCTTCAGGCCGATGAAATAGTCGTCGTAGGTCAGGTCGTCCAGACTCGCGAACTTGGCGATCCCGGCGGTGCTCACGACTGCGTCGCAGGTACCGATGGTTTTGAAGAGGCTGGTGATGGAGTCCGGCGAGGCCAGATCCACCTGATACGTTCCCCTCTTGTGTCCCACCGTCACCACATCGTGCCGCGTCGAGAGTAGCCTTACGACGGCGGATCCGATGGTACCCGTTCCTCCGATCACAATCACCCGCATCCCGAACCTCCCTTGTTCATGAATGACCGAGTGTAGTCATGGGGCTCTGTGCGGCGCAAGAGTCGTTTACTCGGGACTGTCGATGACGTATTGCGCTCTGGCCGAGGATTCTGTGGCCGGCTGAATGTGGCGGCAAGGGGGAATGTCCGCCTGTAGGCGTCGCAAGAGCACGGTGATTTTCATGTTGGACGGAACCTCGCAGAGCCACACGTGCATGCCCGATTCGAGATCGTCGAAGTGTCGCTGGACGGAAAACCCGGGTTTCTCCATGAAATAGGCGGAGAGAAATCCGTTGATGGCCTGCACGGTCCAGGGATGGTCTTTGATATATCGGTAGGTGAGTTGAAGTTCTACGACCTGATTGACTGGCTCTGCATCCATGTGGGCGGTGCTCCTCGCTGAAGGTGACGGCGCACTCTAACAAATTTAGGAGGATCTTTTCCTGGTATGTCACTGCTTGCCTGAAGCGGCCCGATCCATCGCGCGGATCGTTGCGGGCGTCAAGACCTTAGTGGTCACGGCCGTTCAGCCGTATTGGCAGAGACGTGGATCCGTGGTAGAGCTGGGGCGTTGAATACAATGGAGTACGAACCCAAAGGGAATCAGGTCTTGCGATCGCACATGCCGCAATTCCCGTCGGACTCTGTGAGTCAGTGGCCGGCTGGGTTCTGCGCATTCTAAGCGCTCGCCGCTGGTGTCCTGGTGTGTTCACGGGCACAATCGGTACAATGCGCCACAGCGTGATGCGGGGTAACCGGGGTGGTTCACGAGGGGACTGTGCGATGGCAAGACCTTGTATCTGTAAAGGAGGTCTTGCATCATGGCACGACGGGAGCGGGACAGATCGCAAAGATCCGGGTCTGGAAGTCGGAAGACCGTGGGTCAGCTCGGGTCGTCCCGTTCCTCCGGTCACCAACCCGAACAGTTGAGAGGGCCTCGAGCCCGCATTGTGCAAGGACGGGCGACACGGAGGTGCACCATGAGCGCAGCCATCTTTGTCGGCATGGATATCTCGCAAGCCTGTGTCGATGTAGCGGTCCACCCCGGGACCGCCTTCCAGATTTCGCATGACGAACGAGGAATTGCAGAGGCGGTGGAGCGACTTTACGCGGTGCAGCCCACGTTGATTGTGCTCGAAGCGACGGGTGGCCTCGAAGTGCCGCTGGCGGGAGCGCTCGCGGCCGCCGCCTTACCGGTCGTCGTGGTCAATCCTCGGCAGGTGCGGGACTTTGCCCGGGCCACCGGGCAGCTCGCCAAGACCGATCGGCTTGATGCCCAGATCCTTGCGCGGTTCGCCGAGGCCATTCGGCCTCCGGTTCGTCCCGTACCGGATGAACAGACCCAGGCCTTGGCGGCCCTTGTGGCGCGTCGTCGGCAGCTGATCGAGATGCTCACCGCCGAAAAGAATCGGCTGCGCCTGGCGGCCCGGCCCATCCAGCAACGAGTGCAGGCGCACATCACCTGGCTGGAGAAGGAACTCGCCGCCACCAATACCGATCTCACGGCGACGATGTGCGAGAGTCCCGTGTGGCGCGAGAAAGACGAGGTGTTGCGGAGTGTGCCGGGTGTGGGCCCAGTCCTCACCACCACGCTCTTCGCCAACCTCCCTGAGTTGAGTACCTTGACGCGCAAAGAAGTGGCCGCGTTAGCGGGCGTCGCGCCGTTCCCACGTGACAGTGGGACGCTCAAAGGGCGGCACGCGATTGGGGGCGGCCGCGCCCACGTGCGAGCGGCCCTCTACATGGCGGCCTTGGTGGCCACACGAAGGAACCCGGTGATTCGCACGTTCTATCAGCGCCTCTGTCAGGCCGGGAAAGCAAAGAAGCTGGCGCTCACGGCCTGCATGCGGAAACTGCTCACGATTCTCAATGCCATGATAAAAAACCGAACCCCGTGGCGTGAATCGGTCAGTCAGCCCGCTTGATTTTTAAGACAGTTGCTGGCCCCATCTCTCTCAAACTTCCGCATTGACGCTATCAAGAAGGCTTTCAAGAAGTTATGAGGCTTTCCTTCGTTGGTCTGCTCAGCGTTTTCCATGTGTTAGTCTCCGCGGCTATATATGCACAGGAGCCTAGTTCTTTGAGCCTGTCCGTCTTCCTCTCGAAGAAAGGGAGCGAACGGTATTCGATAGAAATTCAATTGAAAAACACCTCCGATCAAAAGGCGACCGTACAAAATTTGGATCTTCCATGGATTCCTCCCAATGAAATGATTTTTGTGAACAAGGCATACCGATTGGATAAGGCACACACGCCGTTGGCAAAGTTTGGGCCTATGGCGGACTATATGCATGTTCCACACGTATTGGACCCAGGTCAAACGATTCGCGGTGCAATCGATTTGAACGTGGTGTTCCCAACTCTCGCAGAAGAGATAAGGAGGTTTGGAGTTACTGTTGAGTGGGCCTGCAGATCAAAGACGGTGGCGTTTCAGTGCCAAGAAGGGAGCGGTGGACAATTTACCATTCCACCAAAAAGCAAACGCAAATCAACTGCCCCTCATTCCCCAACCTTTCCATCGATGAAGTGACAGCCACCTACCCCTGTGCTGGGCTTTGCGTTCATTGCCTTCTCGTGCTTTGGTCTATGGAATGGCTTCAGCAAATAGATCACTTCCAGAGGTGGCTTGATCGATCCTTTGGACGCATCCGAGACCCCAAAGGCAATCTCACGCAGATCGCCTATGATGCCAAGGGCAACCCGCTCACCATCACCGACGCGCTGAACCAGGTGACCACGTTCACCTACAACCCTCAGGGCCTGCTCCTCACCACCAAGGATGCCCTCAATCAGACCACCACGTTCACCTACGACGCGCTGGGCCGACTGCTGACCACGACCGATCCGCTGAACCGCACGACCACGCTGACCTACGATGCGGCGGGCAACGTCGCGACCAGCACCGACGCCCTGAACCGGACGACCACGTTCACCTATGATGCAAAAAACCGCCTGGTCGAGATACGAGATACGAACGACGGGCGGACGACCTACACCTATGACGGGAACGGCAATTTGCTCACGAGAATCACGCCCAAGAACGAGACCATCAGCTTCGCCTAGGACGCCGTAAACCAATTACTCAGCAAGACCCTGCCGGGCAGACAGGTCACGAGCTACCTCTATGATCTCTCCGGCAACGTGACCACCGTGACCGATCCGGATAGCGTACTGACCATGACTTATGACCTGGCGAAGGCCTGCGCATGAAGTGAGCCAGTTGGGTCCGGATGAGGGTTAGCGGGGTGGTTTAGGCAGGCGCCGGGACCGTTGGGCGCCGAGTGCGAATTCCAGCGCGGCTTCGAGGCGAATCACACGCGCGTTGAGGTCTTCGATATGCGATTGCTGTTTGGCTACCGTGGTGCTGAGTCGGTCCACTTTGTCGTTCAGTTTGATGGTGTTGGCAAAAGCATCCCATACGCGCTCGGTGAGCCCCATCGTTATCCTTTCTTGGAAGTCCTGGCGAGCGCCTGCATGCGCGCTTCCGACTCCGCCACCAAGGCGAGGGTTTTGTCGATCGAGCGAATGGTTTTCTTCGTCTCCAGGATGACTCGCTTGGCCATGTGATCCAACAGCGCTGGATCGTCGGCCGGAGCATAGCGTTCGCCGCCCTCTCGCAGGAGTTCCGCCATAGTGAGGTTGGCGGCTTTCGCCTTTTGCGCGAGCCGACGTTTCTGGCTGGGGCTCATGAGGACTGGAACTTGAATCATTGTAGATGCCATGTGAGCCTCCCTCGAGCGCGATATATAGATGCTATATATCATACAAACGGAAGGGCTGTCGATGAGATCGGGATGGTAGGAGTGCCGGTGGACTCAGGGTCGTGCCGGTGTTTCCGTCACACGAGCAGGGGCCTGACAAGTGCCTGCAGTCTCTCACCCAGCCCAGCACCACGGCGACCCTGTGGCCGAACGTGCCGGGTCGCGTGGCCGGACCATGGCAGCGCCGCCGATCCCGCGTGCGGCAGGACAGGCACGCTCCGACTGGCACGACCTTCGATCATTGGAACATTGAGACCGTCGTGAGGATCTGTGTAAGGTACGGCGTGGAGGACTTCACGTCATGCTGACTGCCTACAATCAGGTGCCGATTCCCTCGTTCATGTACGGAACCGCTTGGAAAAAAGAGGCCACGACTCAGTTGGTACTGAAGGCCGTGGCCGCCGGGTTCACGGCGATCGATACGGCCAATCAGTTGATCCACTATCAGGAAGCGCTGGTCGGGGAGGCGTTGCTGGATCTGGCGAAGCAGGGCACGCCGCGTGAGCGGTTGTTCGTGCAGACCAAGTTCACGCCGCTCAACGGCCAGGACCATCGCAGGCCCTACGATGCCCAAGCCGATCTCACCACCCAGGTGAAACAATCCTTCGACAGTTCCCTCGCCCATCTCCACACCGACTATCTCGATTCCTATGTCTTGCACGGCCCCTATGGGCGCCGCGGGTTGAGCGATGCCGACTGGGAGGTCTGGGCCGCCATCGAATCCCTGTACGGTGCGGGGAAGACGAAGATGATCGGCATCAGCAACGTTTCGGCGGATCAACTCACGCTGCTCTGTGCGCGGGCGGTTCATAAGCCGATGGTAGTACAGAATCGCTGTTATGCGGCGCTGGGCTGGGATCAGGACGTGCGGACCGTCTGCCGGACTCACGGTATCATCTACCAAGGGTTCTCGCTGCTGACGGCCAACCGTGAGCTGTTCGCCGATCCTGAGGTACGGGCCATGGCCGCCAAGTACGGCATGGGGCTGGCGCAACTGGTGTTCCGATTTGCCATGCAGACCGGCATGTTGCCGCTGACTGGTACGACCGATCCACAACACATGCAGGAGGATCTGCGCTCCGACCAATTCGCGATCGCGCCCGACGATCTCCAGCGACTGGAAATCATCGGGATGTAACCGGTTGCCTGTAGCCGCGGCGATTGGTCCGGCCCGCGCGATCGCCTCAGAAACGGTCTTGTGCATTGATGGAAAGCCTGCATCAACTCGAAGTGATCATCATGTTGCTTGCGGTGGTGCTCGCGCTGACGACCATCGCGCAGAAGATCCGTATCCCGTATCCGATCTTTCTGGTGTTGGGAGGTCTGGCGCTGGGTCTGGTGCCCGGCTTGCCCGCAGTGACACTCCATCCTGACCTCGTGTTCCTGGTCTTCCTGCCGCCGATCTTATGGGCCGCCGCCTATTTCACGTCCCTGCGCGAGTTTCGCCAGAATCTCCGGCCGATTTCGCTTCTGGCGGTCGGGTTGGTCCTGGCGACCTCCGCCGGGGTGGCGTTTGTGGCCCATGCGCTCTTGCCCGGTATCGGGTGGGCGGAGGCCATCGCGCTGGGTGCAATCGTCTCGCCGCCCGACGCCGTGTCTGCGACGGCCATTGGGAAACGGCTGAGAATCCCCCGCCGGATCGTCACGATCCTGGAGGGGGAAAGTCTGGTCAACGACGCCACGGCGCTGGTGTTGTATCGGGCGGCTGTGGGCGCCGCAATGAGCGGTTCATTTGCACTCGGCCATACGCTGTTCGAGTTCGTATTCGCCGCGCTGGTGGGAGTGGTCATCGGCATCGGGGTGGCCTGGCTCACGCGGTGGGCGCTCTGCGCGACGGACGACGGGTTTACGCAGATCGGCGTGACGTTGCTGGCGCCGTACATCGCCTGGGTGTGTGGGGAGTCGGTGCATGCCTCTGCGGTCCTGGCTTGTGTGGCGGGTGGGCTGTACCTTCGTCAGTCGTTCAGCGGCGCGGTGTCCCCGGCTACCAGATTGCAGGCGCGTGCGGTGTGGGATCTCCTGATCTTTATCTTGAATGGAGTCATTTTTATCCTGATCGGCCTGCAGTTGGGCGCGTTACGCGATTCGGTGCCGCCGGGCCAGTTCGGCCCGGTGCTCATTGCCGGGGCCTGGGTGAGCGCGACAGCTATCCTGGTTCGGCTTCTGTGGGTGCCGTTGGCCGCTCTCATCCCGCGATGGTTGAGCGCGAAATTACGTGCACGTGACCCCATGCCACCATGGTCGGGCCTGTTCCTCATTTCCTGGACCGGCATGCGCGGGATTGTGACTCTGGCTGCCGCATTGGCGTTGCCGGTGGCAACCAGCACCGGTGTGCCATTTCCATTTCGCGCTGAAATTATTCTGATCAGCTTCACCGTGATTCTTGCGACCCTGGTCCTGCAGGGCCTCTCGTTGCCGCCGATCATCAGGCTGTTGCACCTCAGAGAAGACGATGGGTTGGAACAGGAAGAAACGCTGGCACGGGAACATGCGGCGACGGCGGCCTTGAATCGGCTGGATCAAGTAGCCACGGAAAACTGGGTGTCGCTGGAGCAGGTGGAGCGGGTGCGCCTGCGGTATCTCCAACGGCTGGAGCGGCTCACCAAGGCCAGTCTGGCGGAGGAGACGACTTTGAGTTCGACCACCGAATCCGTCCAGCGCCTGCAATATGAAACGTTAACGGCTGAGCGCATGGCGCTGATCGATCTTCGAGATAACGGCACGATCAGCGACGAAGTCCTTCACCGCTTAGAGCAGGAACTCGATGTGGCCGCGCTCCACCTGGGCGTTGGAGAGCGACGTCCCGGCAGAACCCACAGGTGAGCAAGGTCTGTTTGGATGACTTCCTCTTGATCAGGAACACCGCGGGCGTAAAGGCGTGACAACCGGCCGCAACTCCTCTTCCCTCGTCGACTTCGCCACCTCGTTCCCTCGTTCATAGACCGGTGGTTGCGCGACTGCCACTTTCGTTCCCCCCTTCGCAGTAACACTTCAGAGGACTTTGCTCCCTTCCGGCGACTAATGGATAGTGCGCCCTCGGCAATAGGCAGGGGGTTCACTGAACACATGTGCTCGTGCCCGCTTCATGAGCCCGGGCACGGCGAGTAAGGAGTGTGAGGATGGCTGGCGCAAGGCGTTCGAAGGTCGTGATTGTTTTGTTCCTGGTTGGAGTGTTGTGTGGCATGGGGTGGGGACCCGCCCATGCTGAGGAAAGCGGTGCGAATCCAGACGCGAAAACGGAAGAGCCGCATTGGGTGATCTCTATTCGAGGAGGCGTGGCTCAGACGACTCAGGAGCATGTCTCCAATGCGGTCGCATCGTTGGGCGGCGCGGGCAGCCTCCAATTCCTCTATCAATTTTCTCCGTATTTTCGTTTTGGTCTGACCGTTGATGGCCAGCAGCAAGCAGTCGATGTGAAGAATGGCGCGGGCACGTTCGGTGATCTGTTGACCGTCGCCGTCATGCCGACGATCGAAATGTGTCCGTTTCAAACCACCACCGCGATTCCCTACCTCTCAGTCGGCCTTGGCATGAATTTCAACATGTTCTCTACGGCCACGCGGGTGCTTCCGCTGGATTACGGCAATACGTTTGCGGCGCGAATCGCAGGCGGACTCGACATTCCGTTGACGCCTCACTGGAGCCTCAATACGGAACTGGCGTGGCGGCTCAATAAGGGAGACTGGACGCAAATGGGTATGACCGGCCGGTTCGATGCCACGTCTGTCCTTGGCTTGGTCGGTATTCGATATATGTTCTGACGCTCGCTCCGGCGATCGTTCCGCAGGAATGCCGGATGTGCTTATCCCGCCTTGTTCTGCTGTCCTTCATCCGATTCTCTTTCGGCGACCTCCGCTGTCGGTGAGTCCACCGTACCGACAGCGGAAGCCACCCCGCTTGACGCGCGCGCCTGCTGCGGGTAGGTTCGCCCCATGTCGATTCGTATTACTCAGGCACAACCGTCCGATGCGCCGCTCATTGCCGGACTGGTCGGAGACTTGTTGCGGGAGATCATGGCGGCCATTGAGACGAGGGCGTTTGAGTTTTCTTTGACCGATACGGAGATTCGGGCTCGTGGCTGGGTGACTGATGGGAGCTATACCGTGCTCCTGGCCCATGAGGACGAGACAGCAGCGGGATTTCTGGCCTTATCCGAGTGTCGAGCGCTTTATGCAGAGGGGGAATTCGGGATCATCCCGGAATTGTATGTGCGTCCGGCATTCCGTTCCCGCAAGTTGGGCACCATGCTCGTGGCAGAGGCGAAGCAGGTTGCCCGGTCGAAAGGATGGACCAGGCTGGAGGTGACGACACCTCCACTCCCGCAGTTCGACCGGACCCTGGCGTTTTATGAACGACAGGGATTCAGCATTTCCGGCGGACGGAAAATGAAACTGTCTCTGTGATCCGGCCCGTTGTTCAAGAAGAGCGAACCGGCTGTGGCATTGCGGCAGCGGCCGCGTTGGCAGGTGTGTCCTATGCGCGCGCGAAGGCCGTCGCCGCTTCGTTGGGCATCTCTGCTCAAGATCCGAAGCTGTGGTCCGAAACGGCATCGGTGCGGCGGCTGCTGACACAATTCGGTCTGCGTCCCTCGCGGGCGACCAAACCGTTTCGCTCCTGGACCGGTTTGCCGGATTGCGCGTTGCTGGCCATCAAGTGGCATCTGGAGCAGGGACGACCGTTCTGGCACTGGGTCCTGTTCGTGCGAGAGAACGACCGGTCGTACGTGGTAGATTCCAACCCGACATTGAAGGATTCCCTTCGGACCGACTTCGGGCGTATGAGGCCGGTGTGGTTTCTGACTGTGACGATGAAGAGGTAACAGGTGAAGATCGCGATTATCGGTGGCGGGCCGGCCGGGCTCATGGCCGCTGAGGCGGCATTGGCCGGCGGGGCGCAGGTCGCGCTGTACGATTCGATGGCGTCCGTGGGGCGCAAGTTTCTGTTGGCCGGAAAAGGCGGGCTGAACCTGACTCACTCCGATCCGCCCGATCTTTTCCTCAGCCGGTATGGCGAGCGCCGCGCGCAGGTCGCGCCCTGGTTGGCCGAGTTCGGGGCCGACGCGATTCGCACGTGGGCGCGCGGGCTTGGTGTCGAGACGTATGTCGGCTCCTCCGGTCGTGTGTTTCCGACGGATATGAAGGCTGCACCGCTGCTGCGCGCCTGGTTACGGCGGTTGCGTCAGGCGGGAATGATGATTCATGTGCGGCATCGTTGGCATGGCTGGGATGAAAAGAAGGCCCTCTGTTTCGAAACGCCGCAAGGTACGACCTCCGTACGGGCGGATGCGGTCATCCTGGCGTTGGGTGGAGGCAGCTGGCCCAAACTCGGCTCGAATGGCGCATGGGTGCCGTTGCTCGCGGGGCGTTCCATTTCGATCGCTCCGTTGCGACCGGCGAATTGCGGGTTTGATGTGGGGTGGACCGAACACTTCCGGACCAAGTTCGCGGGGCATCCGGTGAAAACGGTGGGCGTGGTGGCGAAATCACCGACCGGCGCCGTGATGCGCCGCATGGGGGAGTTCGTGATCACTGAGACCGGTGTTGAAGGTGGTGTGATTTATGCCGTGGCCTCTTGCCTCCGCGATGAAATTGAAGCCACCGGCCGTGGCACGCTGCGGTTGGATCTGGCGCCGGACCGTGAACTGCCGCGTTTGATCAAGGATCTCTCTCAGCCGCGCGGAAAAAAGACGATAGCCACGCATTTGCAGCGGCGCGCCCATATCGACGGGGTGAAGGCCGGGCTGCTTCGTGAGATTGTTCCCAAGGAAGATTTTGCAGACCCGACCCGTCTGGCGGCCGCGATCAAAGCCTTGCCGCTTACACTGACGGCGCCTCGCCCCTTGGAGGAGGCGATCAGCACGGCAGGCGGTGTGACCTGTGAGGCGCTCGACAAGCGGTTGATGCTTAAAGCGTTGCCTGGAGTGTTCTGCGCAGGAGAAATGGTGGATTGGGAGGCGCCGACGGGCGGGTATCTGCTCACGGCCTGTTTCGCCAGCGGGCGCACAGCCGGTGTTGGTGCGGTCGCCTGGCTCACGGAGCGTGCAGGGCGTGCTAAGGCATAACACGACCAACGACGGGGTTGTGGCCCTGATCGTCCCTGGCATCGGCAATTCGGGACCCGGCCATTGGCAAACCTTGTGGGAGGAGCGGCACCCTGGCTGGCAGCGAGTGCAGCAGCGTGACTGGGATCGTCCGGTCTGTGCGGAATGGCTGCGCGGGCTTGATGCCGCCATGGCTCGTCTTTCTGCTCCGCCTGTGCTGATCGCGCATAGCATGGGTTGTCTGTTGGTCGCGCACTGGGCGAAACGTTCCTCGCTTCGTGTTCGTGCTGCGTTTCTGGTCGCAGTCCCGGATCCTGCCGGCCCCATGTTTCCGCCTGCTGCGCAGGGTTTTCAGCCGGTCCCTTCGGAGAAACTTCGGTTTCCCAGTCTGGTGGTGGCGAGCAGCAACGATCCGTTCGGTTCCGTCGCCTATGCGCGGCGTTGTGCTGCTGATTGGGGCAGTGACTTTGTGGAGGTTGGTGCCGTCGGCCACATCAACGCGGACAGCGGTCTCAGTGACTGGCCGGCCGGGCTTGCGTTATTCGATGGCTTCTTGAAGTCGTTGTGACCCCTCGCCGTCTGCGTTCGTATCTCGTGAAACGTGAAGCGTATCTCGTCAGGACGAGATACGAGCGACGGGATACGGTCTGCGTTCGATGCGCTTCACCGCGCATGTCGCTAGAGCAGGATCTGTCGATATTCCGGCGAGGCGAGTGTTCCTGCTTTCAGATCCCAGTCGATGAGGAAAATGGCAGACCGTTCCGAGGACATCGAGAGGAGTCGCCGCCCGTCCTGAGCCACCACACTGTCCGCCTTCCTGAAATCGAGGGTGCGATCGGCTCCGGTGCGGTTGCACACGAAGAGGGGCAGTCCGGTGTCTTTTGTGCAACGTTCCCACTCGCCGTTCGGGCCGTGCAGTCCAGGAGCCCAGGCCGCCGACGAGACCAGGATCTGCGCGCCTTTCGCTTTCAAGCTATTGGCAATGCCTGGGGAGAAGGCGTCGGCGCAGATGAGCATCCCGACGTTCCCGAGTGGCTCCATCGGAAAGACCGTCGTTTCCGTGCCGGGAGTCGACCAGGCTTCGGACCCGACGCGCAGCGCATTGATCTTGCGATGTGATCCTGCCAGGCGTCCGTCGGGGGCGATGGCGAAGACGGTGTTGTAGAGTCGGCCGGATTGCGGGTCCCGCTCAGGATGTGAGAGGAAGATGGCGACGCGCTTCCTGGCGGCAAATAGGCGGACCTTCTCCATCCAGGGATCCGGCTGCGGGGCGATCCAGTCCGTGCCGAGTGTATCGGCGAAGGTGTAGCCGCCGACCGCGAGTTCCGGCGTGATGATCCAGGCGGCTCCGAGGCACGCGGCTTTCGTGATCGCGTGCGCGATCAGGTGACGATTTTTCGCCAGAGCGCCGGGTATCGGAGCCAGATGCAGGAACGCGATTCGTAATCGGATGTCGGCCATCGGTCACCTGTACGGCATACGCGTGCCTGATTGTTCTGATCAGGCCGGACTGTAGCATAGCAAGCCGTTGATATCGACTAAGCATGGCCGGCTCGATGGACAGGGCATTCTCATCATACGTAGAGGCTCGTCACGATCGGCTCATCTCCGCGGCTTGTGCCTGCCGCTTCTGTTGCGTACAGTGAACCAGAGGCCAATTGCGCGATGGACCAATCCACAACAATTCCTTCCGCCAGGAAAAGAGGACGCACCGCGCTTGTCCTTTTGTTGCTGGTGATGCTGTGTATCGGTGGGTTGCTGGCGTTACCCTGGATGCTCAATCGTCCGTCAATCGGGGCGGCGTTGCTGCAGCAGTTTGAACGGCGCACGGGCCACGCATTGTCGGTCAAGGCCTGGCATGTTCGAATCCTTCCGTCCATTCGGGTTGAATTGCTGCAGACGCAGCTCCACGCACCCGGTTCCACCAGGCCGTTATTGAGTGCCGATCGCCTGGAGATTACGCTCCAATGGCTGCCGCTATTGGAGGGACGAGTCGTCGCCCATGATCTGGTCATCGATCGGCCTCGCCTCACGGTCAGCCGGGCGACCGACGGCACCTGGTCTCTGGGCGGAACCGCTCCTGCGGCATCACCCGGCGAGTCGGATTCGCTCACTCCGATGGTACAGATGGTCAGGAATCTCCTCGTAATCGATGGCGCGATCACGGTCGTCGACGAGTCGAACTCCGCTCCTCGCGTTCCCGTTCACATTGTGGTGAGCCAGGGAACTCTGTCGAATGAGATGATGGGGCGTCACGCGAAGGTGCAGTTATCCGGCGAGATTCCGCAAGCGGCGGACAGAGCGGCCTTTACCTTCGGTGGATTCCTGATCGGAAATCATGAAAGCGGCGGGATGCAGGCGGAGGGAGATCTCCGATTGCACCACATCCATGTACGACAGGCCCTATCGGTATGGGGAGGTCAGGACTCGATTTTCGATGGTCTGACGGGCGCGGCGCAACTCGATGCCCACGTGCGAGTGACCGCCGGAACCGATGGCTATGAGATGGCCGCGGACAACTGGAAAGCCCAGCTCGCGGACCTGTCGATACAGGGGACCGCGACAGTATCCGGCCGGGGAGCCGATCGGCCTCGCTATTCGGCAACCCTGTCCGCCGCGCCGGTCATGGTCACTCGGTTGATGAGTCATCTCCCCTCTGCCTGGATTCCTGCACAGATTCGAGACCGGCTTGTGGAGTACGGTGTGGATGGGCTGGTGACATTGCAGACCCTGTCTGTTTCCGGCGAAGTCGGATCCGGTGCGCGACCGGATCTCAGTGGAAGCATCGGTCTACGAAACGGCCGTATGACGCTCCATTCCCGGTATCCTTCCATTGAAGACTTGTCAGCCGGTCTTGTATTCGATAGCTCACAGGTCCGCGTCACGGCTCTTCGTGCGACTGTGGGCCCGTTGCGCCTGACGGGGGACGATTTGCTCATCAGGCAGTGGCACGGCGATCCGCAGGTCGACCTTAAGATTTCCGGAGCCGGTTCCCTGGCAGGATTGGTGGAGGTCGCACGGCAAATCGAAGACGTGCCGATTCTGCACGCCCTATTGTCCCGGGTGCAGGGGGCGACAGGCGATGTTGAAGGAGTCGCCCACGTGGTCGGGAATCCGGATGAGAAGACAGGCCTTTCGCTGGTCGACGTCGATCTCAGACTCCGCCACGCCGGTTTTCGCAGCGCCCTGCTTCCGCTCGATGTCCGGGAGGTTCAGGCGCACATCCATGTGTCGCCGACGGTGGTGCGCATCGAACGCCTGGAAGGCCAAGTGGGGCCTGCCGCGTTCGATGCCGGAGGGGAGCTGACCTGGACAGGAAGCGAATTTTCTTCCGATGTGACAATAAGCATGGTTGCAGACGCCGCTAACGCCTGGTCGTGGATCGCGAATGCTGTCGAAGTCGGCCCCAGGCCGGATGTGGAGGGGGTCGTCCGCATGCAGGCTACCGTAACCGGCAGGGTCGATGAACCGCGTTTCGCGGGTCAGATTCAACTCAAGTCCGTCGGAATGCGCATTCCCACCATCCTCACCAAGCCGCTGCACGCACCCGCCTCCATCGATTTTGATACCCGCCTGTCCGGCGGCAGCCTCTTGGCGATCCGGCACGTCGGACTCGTATTGCCGCCGGTGCAAATCATCGGCGACGGAACCCTCAGCCTCTCGGAGGGCATGGCCTTTGCTGGGAATGTCTCGTCCGGTGCGATCGCGCTGAATAAATTGCCGGCCGGCATTACGCTTGGGCCGATGAAGGCCGGGACGATCAGCACGAAACTCCATATGGAAGGACAGATACGGGACCGGGCGTCCTGGCGGACGTCGGGAGAAATTCGGTTCGATCGCGGCACGATCGTTCTGGACGCGTTGCGTGATCCGATTCACGAAGCCTTTGTGACGCTCCGGTTCGATCAAGACAAGATTCTGATCCCGCGTTTGGCGTTTCATGTGGGTGAGAGCGACCTCCGGATCTCCGGTTCCATTGCGCAATGGGCGGAATCGCCGAAGGCCCGTCTGGTGATTGAATCATCTCAAGTCGACATCGCCGCGTTCCTTCCCTCACCTCAGCCATCATCCGAATCACGTAGGGGCCGATTTGACGGGAAGTCCTGGTGGTCTGAGGGCAGGGTTGACGCGTTCTTCTTCGCCGATCATCTCTATTACAAAAAATTTCTAGTCACGGACTTGTCCGGCCGGGTCGTGTGGGACCATGGTCTGTTGACGGTCGAGCGGATCAGCGGCGATACCAACGAGGGGCATGTCGGCGGTCAGATCAAGGTCCGGTCGACAGGACGGAGGGTTGAGCAGGCCAGGAGCACGTTTCATGCGAGCGGCATTCCGATCGAGCGCGTCTTATCTCTCGTCCGGGAGGAACCTGCACTGTCGGGGTGGCTCACGACGTCGGGCAAACTGCAGGCGGAATTCGAGCGCACGGGCTTCACTCTGGATGCCTTGACCAGCCGTCAGCCGATTCAGATTCTGATCGAGGACGGACGACTGTATCAGGTGCCCGTGATTTCCGCATTGCTCTCGGTCATGAACCTGCCGGCGGTACTGCAGGGGCAAGTGAATCTCGCTAAGGACGGGTTGCCGCTTGATCGGCTCAAGATGGTGCTGTCCATCAGCAACGGCGTCGTCCAGGCCAAAGAATTCCTGCTCGACAGTCCCGTCCTCAAGATCAGCGGGACAGGGCGGTACGACATCCAGGCGGACCGGTTCGATATGGTGCTGGCTACCAGCCCGCTCGGGTCCTATTCCGCGGTGCTCAAACGCATTCCATTGTTCGGCCACCTCCTGGCCGGGGATCGACAGGGATTCGATACGGCAATCTTTGAACTGAAGGGCTCGGCGAACAATCCGGACTTGCGGTATCTGCCCACGGAATCACTAATGACGGGGCTAAAGGGGACGGCTCAATTGGCCTTTGACATTCTCGTCAATGCGGTGACCCTGCCGCAAAAGGCCTACTCGATGATCGAAGAGGGAATCACTGGAGACGAAGACGAGGAGTTTTGAGCCGACGACAGGATACCGGAGTCTCACCGGGAGAGGTCGGGGCGAATCTCGAGATCGTTCTTGACCCGCTTCACACCTTTGACCTGTCGAGCCAATTCTGCCGCTCTCGCCTTTCGCTCAGCCTTGGGTACTGTCCCCGTCAGGGTGACGGTTCCACCTTCCGTGGCTACGACGATACCATCGAGATCGCCTGAGCGATCCTCCGCCAGCTGGGTTTCCACCTGCTGAGTGATCACACTATCTTTCGGGGCATCCGGTGGTATTGTACCTATGGGCAATAGGCATCCGGCAGTCAGACACAAGAGCAGCAACAGATAGCGCAGCGTGTGAAATCGAGGCATAGGGCTCCCGGTATTCAGGTGATGAGTGCGGACCGTGCGTCGATCTTGGCATAGCGAAACGCTCTTTTTCCACGTCGGAGTTTGTGATTGCGAGCGCATAGCGCAACGGGCATCATGCGCTGCGCTGAGCGAAATTATGCAGGGGGGAATGGCAGTGGCATCGATCGATCTCTGTATCGTAGGCGCCGGAGCGGCCGGGTTGGCGGCCGGTATTTTTGCCGCCGAGCAGAACCCGCATCTGAGAATCGAATTGCTGGACGGGGCAAAGACTATCGGCGCCAAGATCCTGGTTTCCGGCGGCGGCCGCTGCAATGTCACCCATGATGTGGTGACGCCGGATGATTTTTTCGGCACCCGCCATCTGGTTCGCAATGTGCTCGCCGCCTTTCCGGTGGAGGAAACGGTCCGGTGGTTTGCTTCGCTCGGTGTGGACCTCAAGTGCGAGGAGACCGGTAAACTGTTTCCGGTGACCGACAAGGCGCGGACCGTGTTGGAGGCGCTCCTCGCTCGCAGCCGGGCGCTCGGGATAGTCCTTCGTTCCGGTCATCGAGTCACCGATATTGTCCGCCTTGACGGCACAGAAGTCGCAGGCAAGCCGGAGCCTGCCCGGTTCGTGATTCGACACCGAGAAGGCGAGACCGTTGCGAGGCGCGTCATCCTGGCCACCGGCGGGCGGTCGCTGCCACGTACGGGGAGCGATGGATCGGGCTACGGACTCGCGCGACGCCTGGGCCACCAGGTGACGCCGACTGTCCCGGGACTGGTGGCCCTGGTCCTCGACGACCGCTGTTTTCACAAGGGACTGTCCGGGCTTTCACAGGAAGTCGAGATTCAGACTTTGGTACAGGGGAGACCCGTCGATCGCCGGATCGGCAGCTTACTCTGGACGCATTTCGGGATCAGCGGCCCGGTGGTGATGGATGCCAGTCGCTTCTGGTGTTTGGCCCGGGAACAGGGGGAGGCGGTCGAACTCTACGGAAACTTCTTGCCCGGGCGCACGACGGAACAGGCGCGTGAATGGTTTCTGGCACAGGCTGCTCAGTATCCTCGGCGGTCGTTGCTAAAGCTGTTGATGGAGGTCTTGCCAGAGCGATGCGCCGAGGCCCTCTGTCGTCATGCGGAGGGCGCCCCGCAACAGGCCTGTGCCCAGGTGTCACGCAACATTCGTGATCGTCTCCTGTCGGCTCTCACCCGGTTTCGGTTTCCTGTCCTGCGCGATCGAGGGTGGAACTTTGCCGAGGTGACGGCCGGGGGGATTCCGCTCGAAGAGGTCAACTTCCGCACGATGGAGTCAAAGGTGGTCCCCGGCCTGTATTTGGTCGGGGAGGTGCTCGATTGCGACGGGCGGATCGGCGGGTTCAATTTTCAGTGGGCCTGGGCGACCGGACGGCTGGCCGGTCGAGCGGCAGCCGTGAATCCTAGCCCGCATTATTCGTGAGCACTTCTGCTGCAATCGCCGATTCACTGCTGCGACGAGCCTTCGACCGGCGGGCTCGCCCCTCGGCCCCTCAACGTACTGCATGAGTACGCCTTGGGTCCTCCCGGCTACGCGCGCCGGTCTCGCAACGTGACTCGGCGATTTCGCGACGAACCGTCATGAATAATGCGGGCTAGTGCCGGAAGCAGCGAACAGGGCGAGCGGGCCGCGGGCAAATAGGAACGCCGCTAGGTATTGCCTCGGCCGTCACTTGAATTCGTAGCCTACGCCAAAAATGAGGGATTCGTCGATTTTCTCCCGTCCTGGGGCGGGTTGCGTATTCAATCGAAGGTCGTATTCCACGTTGAAGAACAGATTCTTGTAGACGGTGATCCGGACTCCCTGGTCCGCATTGATGCGGAAGGCATTGCCGGCATTGACGTCGTAGAAGCCTTCATGGCGATGGAAGACTTTGACGCGGTCCGGCCATACGGCATGTTCCCAGCGGAGACTCCATCGGCCTGATGGGGTTTGCGTGTTCGGACTGTTGGTGAGGTGCTCGCTCACATGAGCAAGGCCGAGGGAGAGCGAGAGGGTGGTTCGGGCACTCTCGTAAAACTGATATCCCAAACCGCTACCGATCGTGGATCGGAGTTGGAGGTTCTGCAGGGTGTCCTTTTCAAGCATGCCGAAGGATTCGATGAAAATCTGCTTGCTGAGGAAGTAGTTGTGCTTCACGCTGGCCAGTGAATTTCTAGCCGTCACGAGCTCGCCGGCCTGCCCGTAGTTGTATTTCCCTTCGAGTAACAGTCGCTGGCGGTACGCTTGAATCGTCAAGCGGGCGGCACTGTTGAAGGCTTTCGTGCTGCTGTTGCCTGAGGTGCTGTTGCCGCCGACTGTGACGGTTCCCGTGAGTCGAAGCGGTTCGAGATTAATGGCGGTAATATCGGCCAAGGGCACGGGACTCTCGGGACCCAGTTCTCTAGCCTCACGCAGGGCTTGTGCGCCGTACAGAAAATCGCGAAGTGCATCATGTGATTTGCCCGGCACCAGAATCTTCAGTGGGCCGTCGGACTTCAGGCTCTCGACTTTGCCCCAATCGATTTTCACCTCACCCCCGTAGTCGGTCTGCAGGGTGAGGACGCGCTCTTCCATTTTGAGAATCGTGCCGGTCAGTCGATCTCCATTCTGCAGGTGTACTTCGTCGGCCCAGGACGGCAGGGCGAGACACAGGCTGATGAAGAATGCTGTCCACTGCCACAGCAGGGAGCGACTGATGACATTGCGGTGCATGGATGTGAATCAGGGACGGACGGGTACGTCACTCGTGGCGAGAGTCGGGCGGCCCGCGTTCTGTCGATGGTCCAACCCTACTGGAGTGCCATCGGAGTTGCAAGAGAGCGGGAACAAAAAACCGCGCACGGGTGATCTGCCGACTGAGGCCTATTTGGCGATGGTGATGCTCGGCACGCCGGTTCGCGGCACGTCGGTGACGGTCATCTGAAACAGTTGGGAGAGCAATTTGAACGCTTCACGGTTCCAGCGCGCCTGGGGTCCCGCGGCATTGATCGCATAATAGCGGCCATGGGATTTCACGGCCAGGTCTGGTTCGTCCGGCGTGTGATCGAGGATGAGCAGGTCCATCGTGTGCACAGGATTTTCGGCCACGGGGGGCGTCCGCGCATCCTTTTCCACGGCATACTCGCGGTCTTCGTCCGCGGCGTGCCCCAAAAAATTCAACATCGCGTTAAAGCTGCGCAGCCTGAAATCGCCCTGCAACGGCCACTCTCCTCCGAAATGGCCTGCCCGAATGTCGAAGGAGACATCGTTGACCGGGCGCTGGTCTGCCGTTTCGTGTAACCGGACCCGTTCTGCGGCTGGAAGCGTGGCGGGATCATAATTCGTAATGAGAATGCGTCCGGAGACCGGCTTGCGCAGGGTGTAGGTGCGCGTCTCGCTCTGGTACGTGATGAGGTATTGCTGTTCCAGCGCAGCAAAGCCTTCGGCGGTTACGGACTCAGCCGGGATGGTCCAGGTGCGTTCGAACGTCAAGGCTTCCGCATAGAGGTGATTGGCATCTTGAATGGCCGACAAGTGCAGGACGACTTTTCGGAACATGTCATAGCCGTCTTTGTCGGAGGGACTGTTGCGGTAAGCGACTTCTTCGCCCTTGTGTTTCAGACGGAGTTCTTTGGCCATAAGCCGCAGGAGGAGGTCGATGTCGACTCCTTGCCGGAGCAGCAGGGTGAGTTTGCTTTCCTGGAACGGCGCCAGGATGCGCTTAGTGAATTCTTCTCCCTCGATCGGCGTAATGCTGATGGTGGGATTTTCGGCGATTGATCCTCCGAATAAGGGAACCAATGTCCGGCCGTGTTCTCCGGTGAGGGCCGGTGTGGCGCCCGCGCTGATACGGAAATCGAAGGTAGCCGCCACGTTGGCGACGCCGGTGAAGTGAATCGGCTCATGATGGTGCGCCCGCGCGATATTGATGAGGAGCTGTTTGGAGATCGCGTCGGTGATGGCCTCGTCATAGGCGAGGACGGCGCGGTTGAGTGTCGGCGGCGACAGGCAGCCTGCGAGGCTGAGAGCGGCCAGCAGGCCGACCAGGCTGCGGAGCCACCCGACGTGAATCGTGCCGCGCACTGGATCAGATCGGCGTTGGTCGTTCATCAGCAGGGGTTCTACCATATCTCTTCACTGGAGCCTAGCGGGCTGCGGAAAAACTCGATTGCTACGCGATGCGAGAACGCCGCTGGCGGACTGTTTCCGCATCCTGCTATGGCCTGAGCCCCTGCGCTTAGTGGCTGGTGAACGGGAGAAAGGAGATGGCAATCGAAATTGCGATGAGCACGATGATGATCCATTCGAGCACTTCCATCCGTCGAGTCGTGGCGCGGTCGGTCATTTTTCCGTAAATGCTTTCGAGTGTCTGGAGTTTTCTGATGATGCTGGCGTCCCAGGCTTCCAGGTGAAAGCGTTGGGAGGCCAATCGATAGACGCGGGCCAGGTATTGATCGCCGAGCAGCTTCAGCGTGTTGGCCACGCGTTCGAAGAGCACGGCGCTGTCGACCTGCAATTGCCCGATGTGCGTCAATGCGACTTCGTGCGAACCGGGCAGCCATGATGTCAGGCCGGTCTTTCGCGTCAGCGCGTCATACCCCTGGTCGAGCGCCGTATCGAGTTGCTCATCCAGGGCGCGCATTTCAAGCAGTTCGACGTTCACAAACTCCAGCACCGCCCGCACGTCATCCATGTCCTGTCCGAAGACGAGGGCGGCATTCCAGTCGATCAGGGCGGTGTCATCGCGACTGAATGAAATCCGGCAGGACGTCGCTTCATGGATTTCCTGGTCGGAGAGTCGCGTGCGCTCGCTACGAAGCACGTGGGCGAATAACGGATCGTAGGGAGCGCCGAAGGTTTGGATGGCCGAGGGTGTGCAGTGCTCAATGGAAAAAATCAAATAGTCCTCGACCTCCTTCGACGTGGACGGCCGCTCGATGGCCGGAAAGATGTCGCGCACCAGTTGATCCAGGCGGTGGCGCGATTCCGCCAGCAGCGTCTCGTTCTCGTACAGCGACTCACTTAAGCTCAGCAGGCCGTCAAAGGGACCGTCGATCGGAATGCGGTAGATGACGGTGACCGCGCCGAAGTCGTACAGCATCACCTCCACGGCTTCGCTCGACCGGTAGTCGCTGAAAGCCAGAGCGACGGTCTCCTGTGTCAGTCGAAGCGGCGCCGGACGGTATTCAAAATAGTGCGGAGCTCGCGCTTTGTGACGGATGCGCCCGCGTTCTTTGATGGCGGTGACGTGCCGTTCCGCCTCATCGAGATTGATCGCCAATCCAATGTCATAGGCGAACAGGGCATAACAGGTCCCCTGTTCGATCGAGAGCGGAGGAGCATCGAGGGGTGCCATGGGGGTTCTCCCGGAGGATTCCTATGATGATGGGCGATGTGTACGCAGACTGCAAGCGGGCTGCGAGGCCGGCCACGCGGCGGCTGTCAGGGGCCAGGCCGGAGGTATCAGTCGGACCATCGTATCGGCACAGGATTACAACCAGGTAAGGAGATGATTAAGTTCTTATGAACCATGCGCAGGCCGGTTGTGTCGATTAGCCGTAACCAGGTATGGGTGGAAACACATGGCCACGATCAAAGCAGTCATGTTCGATTTCGACGGGGTGTTGTTCGACACCGAGCCGCTGCATTTCGAGATGTTCCGCCAGGTGCTGCGAATGGAAGGGGTGTCGCTTGCTCCGGACCGATACCATGCGCGCTATGTCGGGTTGACGGATCAGGCCTGCTTCCGCGCGGTCTTGACCGACTCCGGTTGGACCGCGGTACCGGCCGAGACTCTCGACCGACTCGTGCAACGCAAAACCGGTCTCATGCAGGAGGCGCTACGCAAGACGTTGCCTGTTCTGTCCGGCGTCAGGGAATTTGTCGCAGCCGTGACGGAGACCTGCCGTACGGCCATTGCATCCGGCGCGTTGCGCCAGGAAATTGCCTTGTGTTTGGAACTGGCCGGGATGACGTCGATGTTCGAGCATGTCTCGGCGGCGCAGGATGTTGGTCAGGGCAAACCCGATCCCGCCCTATATCTGCATGCGCTCGACGCGCTGAATCGGCGGTCGCCGCTAAGAGCCCACGAATGCGTGGCGTTCGAGGATACGCCGCACGGGATCGAAGCGGCCCGCAAGGCCGGGATGCGCTGCGTCGGAGTGGCGACGACCTTGCCAGAGAGTCGTCTGGTGCAGGCCGATCTTGTCGTCCCGTCGCTTCACGCATTGCCCTTAAGCCAGGTACTCGCTCATCTCTCTCCCTGAATCTCCCCCGGACTATTCATGAATGCCTGCTGCGTCGTCCGATCCTCTCGCCCGGCGGAGCTGTTCTCGTTCGCCCTCCTCGACGGACTGCACGTACGCCTGCGTCGGCCTCGCGTGGGAGCAGCCCCGGCGGGCTTCGGTCTCGCACGCCTCGCGACGGCATTCATGAGTAGTCCGGGCTAACGAATCGCCTCACCGCTGCTGTAATGTTACATAACATTTCTATGGGGATGAGGCGCTCGTAACAGACCGGCGGTAGGCTCGATCCGTATCAGCCGTAGATTTCTCCGGGTGATCATCGGGAGGTTGAGCATGAGCCGAACGACGACCATCTCCTCGAATTCCCCTCTGCGCCCGGCCGAGCCCCGTGGTGTGCTCGAAAAGGAGGCGGCGCAATTCCTTACCGGTCTCCCCGTTTTGCCGTTCTCCCACGATGACATCACGGCTGGTTCCGAGAGTGAGTTGCAGGCGGCGGTCTGCGGCATCTCCGAAGATGTCGATCTGGCGCGCACGATTCAGAGTTCCAATTATCTGCACAATATTCGAGAACGGACGGCGGCCGGCGAGAGTCCGAGAATCGTCATCAGGCAGCTGCAGGAGTTCCTCGCTTCGCCGGATGCGACCGTCTGGGAAAATTCGTGGGTGCGTTTTCCCCGGCGGCTCCTGAATCGAACCGCCGATCAACTCTTCGAGGGCGATCTCGCAGCCGACAAGCGTCATGCCAAGGGGCCGCTTCGGGCCGATGCTCATCGGTATCTGCTGACGGAGCAGGGCGAGGAGTGGGTCCGCCTTCCGATCAGTTACCTGCTGAAGCTCACGCTGGCCCAGGTGATCGAAGAAATCGAGCGGGATGCGCCGCTGCTCGCGATTGAGGGCCGACGGTTGCTGAATCACTTCCTGAACGACAACAGCTCACCCGAAACCTTCTCCTTCTACGTGTCTCCGATGGATCGGGCTCAGGGGATGGGAACCGGCATCGCGCGGGAAACGGCGGTCCGGTTTCTGTTCACGCATCTGCTGGCGTTGTATGCCAATCGGCAATTCGGTTTGCAGGAGAGCGGACAACAGGTGTTGGTCTATGCGTCACCCCATCCGCCGTTGCGGCAGCGCCGCCTCAACGGACTGGTGTCCGATGCCTTCTACCGCGAATTGTTCATGAACCCGTGCTTGTCGGGATGGGAGCGAGGCGAAGAGAAGTCTCAGTACATGGGGCTCTGTCATGAGGTGCTGTCGCGCAGTCAACTGAACGCCGTCGTCCGGTTGAAGGATGCGGGCATCATCACGCGCAACCTCGTCGTGTTGCCGTCCACCTCGAATATCAGCCTGGCCAACAACGGCACGCACCTTAGTTTGGGGAGTCGCATTCTGACGCAGGCGCTGCAATCCGGCGGGAACGCGTTTTCGGCTGTGCATGAAAAGGTCGTGGGCGACTTGGTGATCAAGATCGTGGAGCATTTTCTGCCGCTGTTTGCCGGCACCTATAGCGCGGCGCCCTACCGCATGAACTTTCGTGATTTCCATCCGGAAACGGCCTTGGGTTTCCTGCCGCACGAATTGGACTTTACCCATTTGCGTATGTTGTGGCGCCGTTGGAAAAAGAAGGCCGGTCTCTCGGTGTTCGGGCGCTCCATCACGCCGGTCGGTCCGTTGTGGGTGGATCGTGCCCTGAGCGCGCTCTTTCATTTGCGCGGCGATTTTCTTCCCGATTTTAGGTTGATCGACTACCTCGTGTCCCTGTTGTCGACCGATCAGAGTCCGGCCCTCAACGGGATCCAGGGAAATGATCTCCGGCTCAAACGCGATCTGGGGCAACTCGGGGTCTTCGACGAACGTATGTCGCTCTATCTGTTCTATAAGCTGCGCGAGGAGTCGGTGATGGGATTCTCCGGATTCGAGGGGCGGCAGCACAGTCTGTTCTCGAATCACCTGGACGATTTCGCCGATGCGGCAAGCCTGCAGGCACTGGTGACGGCGCTGGCCTTTCGCTACATTGCCGCCGGTTCGGTGACGCACGACGATATTCCAGACGATCCATTCACCGAAAGTGAGCGGCGACAGTGCATCTTCGCGTCGGCCATCGGCGTCGGGACGGTGAATGTGCGCGAAGGCGGACCGAACCGGTTCCTGGCGCGCATCTTGAGCAGGACCCAGAAAACCAGAGTCAGCCGCCGGTATGCAGGGAACCTGCGGGTCCGCGTCGATGATTACCGCCTGGCGCTTCTGGCGACGCTTGAAGAAGATGGTGCCGAATTGATCGAGGCATTTCAGTTTTCTGGGCATCTGGGTCGCCTGCGTCAACGACTGCTCGAACCGGAGAGCCACAGTACCGCCGGAAAGTTGACCAGGGGCATTGTGGATTCTATCGGTGCGGAAAATCCGATGCAGTTGTCCGGTGAGGAGTTCGCGCAGGCAGCGGAGGCCTATTACCGCCGTCAGTTACGCACCCAGTATGTTCGAGAGGGACTCGGCTGTGTTCGGGAGGATTTGCAGGCGATCGACGGGGGCGAGTCCGGGTGCGACAGGCGGTATCGCGGGATTGCGACGGCGGTGATCGGCCCCCGGTCAGCTGCGGATGTCCTCGCGGAAACCGAACAGGAATTGTTGTCCGAGACGGCGGACATCCCAGCCCTGCGCCGCTGTCTGGCCCTTTGTCTCCTTACGATTACCCGGGCCGGGGCGGCATCCCTCAGCCGGGGTGGCCGGTCGCTGGCCTCATGATTGCGCCGCATCAATACATCGAGCGTGAGACCCGCCTGATCAAGACCGAGCGGTTCTGCGGCGATCGGTGGCTCAATTGGGCGTATCGCGCCCTCTGGGAGGATGCGGGCTGGTTGATGAAGGCCTTAACCTCCCAACGTACGACACAGGTGTTGGGGTTCTTTAACTACGACCGGCCGTTTACCGCCACCCAGGCGGCGGTATCCAGGTGTGCCCGGGCCATGGAGATCGATCTCTCGGAATGCCTCGAGTCTCGCGATCGCCTGAATACTCTGCGACGTCTCTTCCAGCGGCGGTTGCGCTACTGGCAGGTACGCCCGATGGATGAGGATCCGCGGGCCATCGTGTCTCCGGCCGATGCCCGATTGTTGCTCGGGTCGTTTGCCGACGACTCTTCGCTCTTTCTCAAGGGGAAATTTTTCGACTATGACGAACTGCTCGGCATCGACCGGTCCCGATGGCTGCGTCTGTTTCGGCAGGGGGACTGGGCGATCTTCCGGCTGACCCCGGATAAGTATCATTACAACCACAGTCCGGTGTCAGGGCGGGTGCTGGACTGCTATGACATTTCAGGCCGCTACCATTCCTGCAATCCCGGCCCGGTGGTGGTGGCGGCCACACCGTACTCGAAGAACAAACGGGTGGTGACGATCATCGATACGGAGGTGCCGGGCGGGTCGCGCGTGGGGGTGGTGGCCATGATCGAAATCGTGGCGTTGATGATCGGCCACATCGATCAATGCTACTCCGCGGTCGCCTATGACGATCCCAGGCCCATCCAGGTCGGGATGATGATCGAAAAAGGACGTCCGAAAAGTCTCTATCGTCCGGGAAGCTCAACCGATGTGTTGCTGTTTGAGCCGGGCCGGGTGGCGTTCTGTGAAGACCTTGTCCGGAATCGGTTTCGTCCCGGGGTGGAGAGCCGGTTTTCTCAAGGATTTGGTCGGGCGCTCGTCGAGACGGATGTACGGGTGCGCTCCACGATCGGTTGGAAGCGCGAAGGATCATCTGATGGCCGTTCATGATGTGGCTGCCGCCCTGCTGATCCTGCTGTATGCGGCACTGTTCCGTTGGGCCTTTCGTGTGTTGCCGCGTGAAGGGTGGCAGGTGCTTGCGACGGTGCCGCAGGCGCGACGTCCGGACGGCCGGTGGATGGGCCTCAATCTGACCTATTATGGAGCGTTCACGGCCAGTGCGGTCGTGCTGGCCGTGGCGCTGGCCATCGTGCTCCTGGGGAGTGTGGCGGTGCCGTTCGACGCCATTCTGGGGCTGTCCGTGACGCTGTTGGGCGCCTGTGTGCCGGCGGCCAAAATTCTGGCCCGGCTTATCGAGGGAAAGACCAATACCTTCACGATCGGCGGCGCGTCCATGTTCGGCTTGTTTCTTGCGCCGTGGATTGTGGCGGCGATGAATGCCGGATTCCTGCCGAGGGAGGACGCCGTATTGCCGGTGACCGCCGTGTTGGCGACGGTCGCGATTGCATATGCGTTCGGGGAAGGGACGGGACGTCTGGCTTGCCTAAGCTTCGGCTGTTGTTATGGCGCTCCGCTGAACCGGAGTCATCCGTGGATTGCCGGATTGTTTGTGCATCACCACACGGCGTTTGCGGGCGAGACCAGGAAGGCTGCGTATGAAAGCGGCCTGGAATCGGTGCCGCTGGTTCCCATTCAAGCGATGACGGCGGTGGTTTCGGTCGCGGCAGGTATGGCCGGTCTCTGGTTATTCTTTCGTGGCCGGATGGCGGCGGCATTTTTGTTCACCGTCGTGGTCACGCAGATGTGGCGGGTCGGATCGGAATGTTTACGCGCCGATTATCTGGGCGGCAGGAGGGTGTCGTGGTACCAGGTCCTGTCGCTCGCCGGTATAGCCTATGCTGCCTTCCTGGCTTTCTGGCTGACGGACGTGCCGTCCGTGCCGCCGGACGCGCTGCGCGGGATCCGACTTCTGTGGCACCCCGGCGTGATTCTATGCCTGCAAGGTCTGTGGCTCGGCTTGTTTTTTTTCACCGGCCGAAGTCGGGTCACGACGGCAACACTGTCGATGCATGTCGTGAAGGATCGGATTTGATTGCTTGGCGACCGTCAGGATATCGTCTGGTTGCCGTCCTCGTCCTCGCCTGTCTGTTGTTGATTGCTCCCGTGCGGGCGGAGCACGAATCCCTGCCGCCCGACTATCCGAATTCCCTGGAGCGTGAGCTGGCCGCCCTGCAAGCGAAGATTGCCACAGAGGGTGTCAGGCTCGAGCGGCTGATCGCAGGGGCTGACCTGTACCTGGACATTGCCGATGACCTGTTCGGGGACGACGTGCAGAAGCGTCTCGCCTATGAGGCGGCAGCGGAGATGGCGAGGCGCGCCTTACAGCTGGAGGAACGGAACGCTCAGGCCCATTTTCTGTATGCTGCGGCTCGCGGAAGCGCGGAGCGATTGAAGGGCATCGCCAATGCCGGGCTGGTGTTGGGGGAAATCAAGGAACATGTCCGTCGGGCGATCGAACTCGATCCGGGCCATGCGCAGGCGCTGCAAATGATGGGAGGCCTCTATGCGGAGTTGCCCTGGCTGTTGGGCGGTAGCGAGAAAGAGGCCGAATCGTATCTGCGGCGCGCGATTGCGGCGGACGGACGTTATACCAATGCCCATCTCATCCTGGCTCGACTCCTCATCAAACAGGGCCGATCCGGCGAAGCGCGCGCCCATCTCGACGCCGTGCTTCAGGTCGAACATCCACATTATCCCTACGCCTGGAAACGCAGATTCCGGCCGGAAGCAGAACGATTGCTGAAGGCGCTTCTCTCTTCCTGATCGATCCCTCGGCAGTCGAAGACCGAACGGCCGGTTGGCGCCGGCTTCCTAGATGAGTGCCTGTGCCGAATGTTTGGCCATAAACCGCCGCGCGGGTCACGCAAAATGGCGAAAAACCCAAAACAGGGATCCTGCCAGTACGATGGACGCAGGGAGAGTCAGGACCCATGCCAATGCCAGATGCCGGACGGTCTGCCACTGTAATCCCGACCGATTAGCGGCCATGGTTCCCGCCACGCCGGAGGACAACACCTGCGTCGTGCTGACCGGCAGCCCGAAGAGATCTGCCGCGCCGATGGTCGTCATCGCGACCAATTCCGCGCTGGCGCCCTGGCCGTACGACAGATGCGTTTTCCCGATCTTCTCTCCGACCGTAACCACAATGCGTTTCCAGCCGATCATCGTGCCCAGCCCCAGCGCGATGGCCACGGCGGCTTTGACCCACACGGGGATGTACTTGGTGGCGCTATCCAACATGGATTTATAGTGGAGCAAGATGTCTCGGTCCGCTCGCGCAAAGGCAGGCTCACGGGTTTTGTCCATCCAACGCAGGGATTCGCCCAACAGGTACATGTCGTTTCGCACGTTGGAGGTCTGTTCCGTCGGGATCTGGGCAACGGTGGCATAGGAGGCAATCTGTGTGCGGACTATGCCGCTCAATGCGCGAAGAGCCGGCAAGGTGTCCGGGCGAACCTCGTGGGTGCGAAGGTATTCTGCGACGATTTGCCGCGGGTCGGCCGGAGTGGTGGTCGCCTTGCTGTAGCGCTGGAACACGGCTTCCGATTTACTCGACGCTTCCACGAAGGCAGGTGTGTATGAAATGTCCACGGTGCGATTGAGCGCATAGACCGTCGGCACGGTTCCGATGAGGATCAGCATGATGAGACCCATGCCCTTTTGTCCGTCGTTGGACCCGTGGGCAAAGCTCACACCCGTGCAGGTGAGAATGAGCAGACCCCGGATCCACAGGGGCGGCGGCGTTTTGCCGCGCGGCGGTTTGTATAACTTCTCGACGGGGACGGCCTTCATGGCGATCAGGAGAAGGAACGCGGCGGCGGAGAATCCGATGAGCGGCGAAAGCAGAAGGGATTTGCCCACGTTGAGGGCCTGTGTCCAATCGACGCCGCTGGTATTCGTCCCGCCGGCTGCCATCAGCTGGTTGGTGATTCCGACGCCGATCACGGAGCCGATCAGTGCATGCGAACTGGAAGAAGGCAGACCCAAATGCCAGGTCCCCAGGTTCCAGAGAATGGCGGCGATCAGCAGCGCAAACACCATGGCGAAACCGGCCCCGGCGCTCACTTGGAGAATCAGCTCGACCGGCAGCAGGGCGACGATTCCGAATGCGACTGCCCCGGATGCAAGCATGACGCCGATAAAGTTCCACATGCCGGACCAGGCCACGGCGAGATGCGGCGGCATGGAATGCGTATAGATGACGGTCGCGACAGCGTTCGCCGTGTCATGAAACCCGTTGACGAATTCGAAGCCGAGCGCGATCAGCAGGGCAAACCCGAGCAGGATAAACGGCCAGACTGAGGAGGCGCGAACATCGGAGAGATCCGAGGTCAATTCACCGGCGACGTAGATTCCGCCGATCGTGAGCAGGATCAGGATGAGGAAGAGGCCGATTTGCGAAGTTCCTCCTTCGAGAGTGGTCTCGAAGGAATCGACAGCGGCGGTTTCGATGGGGGGCGGTGTCATTCAGGGTTCCTTTCTGCGGAGAGCCGCTGCCGAACCGTTAACGGCCTGAGAGTCTGGCAGGATGTCGTTACACCTCGCTGTGAGCCGGATTAAGATCAGGTTAACTGTGGAAGACGGACGCTCGCCTCCGGGCAGGGGTTTGTTTTATCATCCGACGGAAGAAAGCCGGAGGGACGATGGACGCGACGCACATGAGGCTGGGAGTTTTGATCGGTGCGATCATGCTGGTTGGCTGGGTTGCCGGTTGCGGAAGCTCGGCAAAACTCATGTCCGGGCTCAGTATCGAGGAGTTGAAGCCGGTGCCGGGCATCCTGCCCAGCGCGAGGTTGATCAGGGGCACGATCAGCAGTTTCTCCGGCGATCGTGTGGAGGTTGAGACCGGGGAACGGGCTCCGCGCTACCTGTCACTCGAAGCCGGCGGGGACGAGGCGCGTGGACTGCAGCCGGGTGGGGCCGTGGAGATCATGGTCAACGATCGCGACGAGATTGTCGCCTATCAGCGACCTGCCGATCAGCCGCCCACGAAAGTCTTCCGCGGCTCGCTGGGGAGATCGTTCAACCCTCAGAAGGAACGAGTGACGATTCGCCTCGATACGGGGCGGGATGTGGGGTTCTATGCGCGCAGGGTCGCCATGGAGAAACTGGCGGCTCTTGAGGTCGGCGAGACGGCCGATTTTGCCGTGGATCGAGCGTATCTCCTCGTCGATGTGTTTTCGTTGGGCAAGCCCCGTGAATTGGCCCCTGAGTCTTCGTCACGCGCGCCGCACCATCGCCTGCAAGGCGCATTCGTGACGATCGGTGACGGACGGATGCGCCTCAGGATGAAGATCGATGACATTCAGTCCTTTCCCGTTCGGCCGTTGCTGCAGCCCGCGATTGAACAGCTCGCTCCCAACGAACTGGTATCGGTCTATCTCGATGCGCAGGGGCAGGTGATCGATATGGTCAGAGCGACCCGGCGTTGAACGACGTCAGCGGCGCGGGGGAAGCTTCACGATCCGGGTGAGCAGCCAGTCATTCAGGCGATCCGGCAGGAGCAGCGCCAGGTAGGCACGGATGGCGGCGTCCGAGCCGACGAGATAGCGTGTTTTCGGCCACCTCGAACGCAAGGCATGCGCCACGGTTTCGGCCACGACGCTCGCCGGTTGTGCCTGTTCACCGGCCGCAGTGGCCGCGTCCTTGATGCGAGTGAAGCCTTCCCGGTACATGCCCTTGAGGTCCTGCCCCCAGGCTGCCTCCCAGGCATCGACTTCTTTTCTGGTCTTTTTCCAAATGGGCGTGGCGATGGCGCCGGGCGCGATGAGTGCGACGCGGATGCCCCAGGGTTGGAGTTCCAGGCGCAATGCATCGGTGATCGCTTCCAGCGCATGTTTCGACGCGGCGTAGGGGGCCATGAACGGCATGGAGGCCCGTCCGGCGATGGAACCCATATTGATGATGCGTCCTCGCCCGGTGCGGATCAATGGGAGGAACGTTTGCGTGACCGCGATGAGGCCGAACACGTTGACTTCGAATTGCCGCCGCCAGTCGGCGAGGGGCAGGAGTTCGATCGGCCCCGCGACGCCGATTCCGGCATTGTTCACCAGACCGGCGAGGCCGCGTTCTCCAACCATGGCTGCCACGGTATGACTGGCTGCCGAGATCGAGGCCGCATCGGTGACATCGAGGCGAATCGGCATGAGTCGCGGTCCGGCTTGTTGCTGGAGCCGTTCTCCGTCAGCGGAATGACGAACGCCTGCGAAGACACGGTACCCCAGCTTGTCGAGCGCCAACGCACACGCGGCCCCGATGCCGGTCGAGGCGCCGGTGATGACGACGGAGTCGGATTGCGGCGATTGTGAAAACCAATTCAGCATATCGAGGCCGGTTCTTTCCGGCCGGTCGCGTACCCTATCATAATTTACGGCGCGACCCTACTCCCGGTTTCATCCGGCGGGGATGACCAATAAGCAGGGCCGCAGGGCGGAGGTCGCCTGAGTGGCGGTCGGGGTTTCGTCCAAGGAGGACATATGCGAGGACTAATGTGGCGTGCCGCGACGTTGGTGATGCTCTTGCTGGGCACAGCCGGCTGTGCCGATTCACTGAGCGGCCTGTCGGGGTCGGGGGTGGCGAAGGGGACCGGGCAGACCGTTACTGTTCATCCCCGTGAAATCGATGAGGTGCTGGACAACCCTGGAATGGGCTTTGCCGATTTTCATTTCGGGTTCGGACATCCGCCGGCACCGGAAGAGTATCCCCATACGACCGTCGCCTATTTTCGTTGGCCCTGGGCGGAACTCGAACCGAAGGAAGGTCAGTACAACTTCGCCCTCGTGGATCGTGTGATCGAGCAGGCCAAAGCCAAGGGAGAGACACTCGCCATCCGCATCGTGTCCGAATACAAAACCGGCTCGCCCCAATGGTTGCTCGACAAGGGGGTCGGGAGTGTGAAGGAGTCCGACGGCATTTTCCCCGACTACAACCATCCCGTTTTTCTCGACTACCATGAGCGGCTGATCCGCGCATTCGGTGAACGCTACGGCCGCTCCGTCGATATCGATCATGTCGACATCGGGTCCATCGGATGTTGGGGCGAGTGGAATACGGTGTGTTGCGAAGGTGTGGAAGCCCAGTGTAAGGCATTCTTTCCGACCGAGGCGAATCAGATCGCCATCACGGACTGGTACCTGAAATATTTCGCAGGCACTCCGTTGGTGATGCTCCACGGCGGACAACTGAAGTATGCGGCCTCGCACGGCGCCGGTTGGCGCGGGGATTGTTTCGGCGATTACGGCTATTTCAGTCCTGACTGGAATCATATGGAACACGCCTACCCTCCGGTACTCGAAGAGGCGGTTATTGCGAATGCCTGGAAGCGTGGGCCGGTTCAGATGGAGGTCTGCGGGTACATTCACGAGTGGTACGATCGCGGGTTCGATCTCGACCGTATTCTGAATCAGGGCTTGGAGTGGCATCTCTCGGTGCTGAATGCGAAGTCGAAGCCGGTGCCTGCCGCCTGGCGACCGCGGTTCAATGAATTTTTGAAAAGGATCGGGTATCGCTTCGTCTTGCGCGAACTGACGCATTCAGCGGAGAGTCACCCCGGCGGGCCGCTCGTCCTTCAGTCGCGTTGGGAGAATAAGGGGGTGGCGCCGATCTACCACGCCTGGCCGCTGGCCTATCGGCTACGATCGAGCTCGGATCAGGTTGTGGCGCAGTGGACCAGTCCTGCCGATCTCAAGCAATGGCTGCCGGGACCTTCGCCCCGGGTCGAGGATACGGTGGTGGTGCCGGAGACCCTGTCCGCCGGTTCCTATGCGTTGGATGTGGCGATTCTCTCTGAAGATGCCCTCTCCGCCCATGTCGAGTTGGCAATCGAGGGGAAACGAGCAGACCGGTGGTATGCGCTGTCACGCGTGGAGATTCGTTGATTGCTCGGCCTGGTGTGAGTCTGTTCGTCCGGTATCGGTGTTATGAGAGGCGGATCGTTGTGGTGGGAGGCGTCGTTACGCGACCAGTGCCGGCGCGACAGTCCCAAGCTGAAGCGCCGTGATCACCTGGTTGCCGTTCCCGCGATACTCGATCCGATCGAAGCTGACTTTGTTGGCCATGGCGATCCCGCGGCCATGGGTGTCGAAGGCTCGCTCGGGGTCGAAGTTCAAATACTTCCGCCACTCGAATCCCTTGCCCTGATCGGTAATGTGCAGGGAGAGTTTGTCTGGATGGCGGACAAAGTGTGCCGTGGCCTCGCGGGACGAGTAGAGGGGATCGCTCAGCCGTCGCTCGATTTCATTGTCCAGCCGTTCCTCTTCGATGAGGCGTGATTTCTCTTTATAGCCGATATTCAAGTTGCCGTGTTCGATCGCGTTCAAGGTGAGTTCGAGGATGCCGGTGACCACCCGATTGGCATCGGGATAGGCATGCGCGAGCAGCATCGCCAGGTTTTTCGCCTCTTCAGGCGTTTTGAACCGGAACGTTCCCGAGTTCAGCAGGCGCATGGTCGTGGTGGTCCGGCGCAGGTCCTGTCGTACGTCCAGGTAGCTGATGTGATCGCGGACTGCCGCATCGACGATGGCTTGCAGGGTCGCTTTGTCGAACGGCTTTGCCAGGTAATAGTAGGCTCCTGCCTGGAGTCCTTCCAGGGTCTGCTGATGTGTGGAGGCCGCCGTCTGCATGATCACGGGAATCTGGCTCAAGACGGTATGATGCTTCATCCTGTGGAGGACTTCCATTCCGTCCATCTCGGGCATGATACGGTCCAGGAGGACGGCGTGGAATCGGTCCGGTTCTCGTTCCAGCATGTTCCAGGCTTGGACGCCGCTTTGTGCCGTGGTGCACGAATATTCCTTCTCGCGTAGGAATTCGAGCAGGATATTGAGGTTGAGTGGAGAATCATCCACGAGCAATAACTGTGTTTGCGGGAACAGCATGATCCGTGGCACCTCCGGTTGCCGGCTTGGCCGTCGAGGTCTAGGGCAGAAGTCGTGGGCCTCGCATCGGAATACAAGGCACTGATAGCCCTATCGGAAGTCGACGGAGAATACTTAAGTGAGGGCTGAAAGAGGGGGAAATCGAAGGACTCGCCGGGGGATGAGCCCCGGCAGAGTCCTTTCGGAAGGGGCTACTGCTTGACGATGTCCAGCAATTCCACTTCGAAAATCAGGGTGGCGCCGGGCTTGATGACCGGGGGTGATCCACGGTCCCCGTAGGCGATGCCCGACGGGCAGACCAGTTTGCTCTTGCCGCCGACCTTGATCAGCTGTACTGCTTCGGTCCAGCATTTGATGACCTGGTTCAGCGGGAAGGTGGCCGGTTCGCCGCGTTTGACCGAGCTGTCGAACACCGTTCCGTCGATCAGCGTCCCGTGGTAGTGGACTTTCACCGTATCGGTGGCCTTCGGGGTCGCGCCCTTGCCTTCCTTGATCGTCGTGACGATCGCACCCGATTCCGTTTTCTTCGCGCCCGACTCCGCCGCGGCCTTGGCCAGGAATCCTACTCCGGCTTTCTTTTCGACCTCGGCCAGCGCCGTGGCGCGTACCTGCTGCATCTGTTGAATCTTCGGACCGTACACTTGCAAATCGACCTTTTGGGGATGTTTCAAGACACCATCGACCAAACCGGCTTTCACGAATTCCAGTTCGGATTCGTTCAAAGTAAACGGGCCGAGCGATTGGCTGATGGCCGCACCGAGGGCGTAGAGCGTTTTCTGCTCGTCGTTGGCCGGCTCAGGGGCGGCCGCCCAGCTGAGCGAGGATATGAGGAGCACCACTGCGGAGACGGCACCGGTCACATGACGCATAGACGATCCTTTCTGATGGAAAGCATGACTCTGCTCACCATATGCCAGGGAGCCTGTGCGGCTCAAGATAATTCTTGGGCAGGCTGCTGAAAACGGCCTCCCGCGTCGTTCTCGGCTCGTCAAAATCCTCGACGTACCCCTGCGGGTACGCCTCCGGTTTTGACTCGCCTGCGGCCTAGCGGGACGTCGTTTTGAGCAGCCTGCGAAGATTACGCAGACTTGTCTGTAGCCTTGCCGAATGGACGGCCTGTCTGGCGTCCAGGATGGGTAAGTATGTCGTCTGTTTCAGCAGTCTTGCCGTGAGGTGCGGTCAGGAGAGCGTATCACGTCCGTGCGGGCTCTCCAGATCCAGTTGCGGTCCGATGGGGACGATGCGGGTCGGGTTGATGTCGTCATGGGTCACGTAGTAGTGCCGCTTGATATGGTCGAAATCCACGGTCTCCGCGATACCCTTCACCTGGTAGAGGTCCCGAAGGTAGCCATAGAGATGGGGGTAGTCGACGATGCGCCGGAGGTTGCATTTGAAATGCCCGTGGTAGACGGCATCGAACCGGAGCAGCGTGACAAACAACCGCCAATCGGACTCGACGAATTGGGCACCGAAGAGGTAGCGCCGGTCGCGGAGCCTCGTGTCGAGTTGATCCAGCGCAACGAAGACTGAGCGCGCGGCGCGTTCATACACCTGTTGGGAGGTCGCAAAACCGGCGCGGTAGACCCCGTCGTTCACGCGCTCGTATACAAAGTCGTTCATCTCGTCGATCTGCGGACGGAGAGCTGCCGGGTACAGGTCCAGCCGGCTGGTGGTGAAGCGATTGAACTCACCGTTGAAGATTCGCATGAGGTCATCGTCGGAATTGGTCACGATTCGTTTTGTGACCGTGTCCCACAACACCGGAACCGTCACGCGGCCGTGGTAATTGGGGTCGGTGGCACGATAGGCCTCGCTGAGGAAGTGAAACCCATTGGTCGTATCCAGGGAGTGACCGGGGCCGTTGTGAAAGGCCCATCCCTGGTCGTCCCGGATCGGGTCGACCACGGTCATGCCGATCACCTCGGTGAGCCCTTTGAGCGCGCGGACGATGATGGTGCGATGCGCCCAGGGGCAGGCGAGGGAGACGTAGAGATGATACCGCCCGGCTGCGGCCGGATATCCGGAGCGGCCGTCCTCGGTGACCCAGTGGCGAAACGCGTCGGACTGCCGTTTGAATTCGCCCGTGCCGGTCTGTTCATTCGGAAACTGGGGTTGTGCCCTCATTGCACGATTCTCCTTGGGAGTTCTACCTTAGTCAGAATCAAGGGGGCTCGTCAATTGTCGATAGGGTCGCGCGATGTCGTGGTGCCTCGAATGTAAGGTCATTGTCGTTCGGTGTGTGCTGGGTGGTGGGGCGCTGCGAGGTCCCATCCGACGGAAAAGAGTACGAGGAGACCGGCGGCGGTGGTCTGCTTCGTGCGGGCCGTGGTTTCCCGAGCCGGCAGGGGCTCGTTCGCGATGAGGCCGTCGCCTAGGACTCGAGCATCGAGATCGAGCGTGCCGCCGATACCGACATTGAAACTGTATTGGTCCTGTCGATGCGGCCGGTATCCCATCATCAGGCCGAACCCCACGGCGTCGATGATCCGCGACCCCGGCGCGACCGTGAGAAACGGCCCCCAACTCCAACGTTGCTCGTCCCACCGGTCGATCCAGAGGTGCATTTCCGGCATGAAGCGCACCAGATCGTTTCGTTCATTGTCGATGCGGACGATACGGTTGACGACTGTGACGGAATCCACCCGTCTCGGGCCAAGGTTATGTGTCCATCCGAGGCCGAGCCCGAAGCCGAGGCGCTGAAACATCCATGGACGTTCAGCGTCCGTGTCCGGCGGATTCTCCTTCTTGTCCGTGGCGGGAGCCAGGGTCGGCAGCGGTGTGCGGTCAGTCGAGGGACCGGTCGCGCCTGTCTGCGGAGCAAGAGCTGCCGCAGAGGAGGAGTCGGCTGAAGCGACAAGCGGAGCGGAGTGAGGGCGCGTCGAATCAGTGGATGGAGTGAGCTGGGGCGGTTGCCGCGGTCTTCGTCTTTCCTCCGCAGGCTCGATCGCTGGTGTCCAGGTACGACGCTGTTGATCCGCCGACGGTGAAGCCGCAGGTTTGGTCTCCACCTGGGTATCGACGGCGGCGATCAGTGGTGTCGGCGTCGGTGATGGCGTAGTTGGAGGATGTACCGTGTTCTGCGGTGTGAGCGACTTGGTCGGCGGCATGTCGGATACCTGCGGGGACAACGGTGTCACCGTGTCAGCGGGTGGTTGGGATTCAGTGGGCAGAGGTTGCGAGGCGATTGCCTTACTGGCTTCGGGATCTCTTGTGGGACCGGTCGCGATCGGCGGCGCCGGTACCGGACCTGTGTGCGGCCTGGAAGTGGCAACAGCGGGCGAAGTGGCCGCCGAAGTCCCCTCAGGTGCGGGAGAGAGGGATTCCGCAGCGGTCGAACCGGTGGAGGATTCCGTCGCTGGAGTGGATGGGGTGGGGATGACTGCGATATCCGGTTGCCTGTCGTCCTGCGCCGACATGTCTGTCGGCGGATTGAGCGACGGTACGGCTGGAAGCGGGGCCGCGCTTCGAGACGGCGCCGGAGGGTTACTCTGGACCGCGCTTGAGAGTGTCCCCAGATCCGGAGCCGCCATGCCGGGAGCTGTCTGTGGACTTTCTGCCGTCGCGGCGGACGATTGGGGCGTCGGCGGTATCTCGGCGGCTGGTATGGCCCGCACGGGTGTTCTGTTAAATGCGTGCCGGAGTGAACCATTGCTACTTTCGGTTGCCAGAGTGATCGGAGTTCTTCCGCTCGCATCTCTGAGCTCAGGATCGGCTCCATAGCGAAGGAGTATGTCGATCACGTTGGCTTGCCGGGTCAGCCGGTCCGCCCGGGATTCACCGGAGAGTTCCCAAAATCGCCTGACGGCCTGATGGAGCGGCGTGAATGCGAGGGCGTTCCGTGCCGAGGTCTGCGCCTCTGTGGCCAGGAGTGCCTCCACGCAGGGCACCTGCCCATAAAAACTCGCCTGATGTAACGCGGTATTGCCGGCTCGATCCGTTGTCTCAACCTCCGCATGCCGGTTGAGGAGTAGAGTGACCAGCGCCAGATTGCCCCTGCCTGCGGCTGTGATCAGTGGCGTCGCGCCCTGGGCGTCTCGTGCCTCGATATTCGCTCCCTGGTCAAGCAGCCGTTTGGCTTGGGCCGCGGTTCCTTCGGTGAGCGCCCTGTGGATCGAGTGGTCGGAATGGATGAGCGAGGCGTTCGGTTTGGGTTGCGGCTTATCGGGACGCGCGTGACTGACGGACGGGAGTCCGAAAATGAGAAGCAGGAAGGCGCAGGTAACGCCGGTGCTGTGGTGCAAGCGAAACACGGGTCCCCAACAAGGCAATTCAAGAGGTTCTCGGCCGGTGTATGGTTTAGCATACAGTCCGCATTGGCGTCACCTGAGTGTGCGACCGGGGTGGAACAATGTGATTAGCGAAGCCGCCGCTCGGTCTTGCATGGGCCGTTGGATGGGCAATGAATTGATGGTCGGGTCAGTCTTCAGGAAGAGGTGGGAGCGGCAGAGAAGGGATAACGCGGTGAGACCTTGCCAGGGGCGGACCCTCCGGTTGGAAGAGCACTGAGAGGATCACGTTTCAGCAGCTGTGGCGCCTATGGTCCGGGATTACCAACGTCTATGCCAGCGTCCATAGTAGGGCCGATAGTACCGTGGTCCCCAGGCGTAGGGCCGGCCATAGAACGGTGAGCCATAGAGCCATGGACGTCCGAGGTACAGGCCAAAACCCACAGACGGATATCCATAGAGCAATCCGGGCGCAACATAATTGTAGGTCGATACGGAAGAGGACTGCTCGGCCATCTGACGTTGAAGGTCGGCGGTCATGGCACTTTGCCGATCAGCCTGCTCTTTCAACTGGCCGACGGCGTTTTGCTGGACATGGACCTCTGCTTCCAGCTTCGAAATTTTGTCGCGCTGGATTTCGATAAACGCCTGCAGGCATCGCGTGTGCGCATCACCCGTGTAGCTTGAACATTCCCAGGGGCCGGAAGAGTCGGCGGCGTGGAGGGGAGGCGTGAAGAGGACGGTGCAGAAACCGACTGTGAGAAACGTGACCCAATGCCGAGGAGATTTCATTCGATCAGTCGTGAGACGTACCATGAGGTTCCTCCCTGGCTAGCTGGCTATAGCCTACCATCCCCGTGTCGGCGAAGACCAGGTCTGGGGCTAACCTTCTGAAACGAACCACGCGCTGATCGGTTGACAACCGGCTGCAGGGGAAGGATGCTCAGCGGCGGCAACCGGTTGTGGAAAGGAGAGGGGGAGAAATGGGACAGAAGCAGGTGATTGCGGTGGTCGGGGCGACGGGCGATTCTGGCCGATCCAAGCAGCGGCATGACGGTGCGGGCATTGACCAGGGATGTGAATTCGGACAAGGCCAGGGAGCTCGCGCGACTGGGCGCCGAGGTGGTCGCGGCCGACGTGCACGATGGCGAGAGTTTGAAGCGGGCGTTTGCGGGGGCTGCCGGGGTGTTTTGCGTGACCTTTTTCTGGTCGCATTTTTCTCCCGAAAAGGAATTTGCTGAAGCCGAGGCGATGGCCAAGGCCGCCAAGTCGGCAGGGGTCCCACATGTGATCTGGTCGACCCTCGAAGATACGCGTCGATGGGTTCCGCTCTCGGATAACCGGATGCCGACACTGATGGGCAAGTACAAGGTGCCGCATTTCGATGCCAAGGGCGAAGCGGATCAGGTGTTCAGGCAACTCGGTGTGCCGACGACCTTCTTACTGACGTCGTTCTACTGGGACAATCTCATCCACTTCGGCATGGGTCCGAAGAAGGGCCCGGACGGGACACTGGCGTTCACGCTTCCCATGGGCGAGGCGAGATTGCCCGGTATCGCGGCTGAGGATATCGGGAAGTGCGCCTTGGGGCTGTTGAAAAAACGGGATGCGTATCTGGGGAAGACCGTCGGAATCGCGGGGGAGCATCTCACCGGATCACAAATGGCCGTTGCGTTGACGAAGGCCCTGGGCCAGGAGGTGCGCTACAACGCGGTGCCGCCGGAGGTGTACCGGACATTCGGGTTCCCCGGAGCGGATGATCTGGGCAACATGTTTCAGTTCAAACGTGACTTCAATGCGCTGTTCTGTGGCGCACGCGAGCCGGCGATCGCCCGGGCGCTGAATCCCGGGCTGCAGACCTTTGCGCAGTGGTTGGAGGCGAACAAGGGGCGAATTCCCCTGTCGTAGACGGAGCCAGGTTCCTAACTGCTAAGCCGGCACTTTATGTGACGGCTTGTGCTTGGAAAGCTGACACGAGGGCGTGAAGGGATTGCAGCGCAGGCGGTGGATCTTGATCGTCCGAAGCTTCTCCGCTCCTGCCGTGATTCTCGGCTCGGGAGGGCGCTCGCCGTTCACGAGCAACGGAAACGAGGCCAGCGTCGTCAGGACGCAGATCGAAAGGACGGCCACCACCCATGCGAAGTAGAATGAATATCGCATGGCCTATTCGTACCATAGCGACATGAGATGTCAACGAAACCGTTGTTTTTTACCGTCTGTTCCTGTCGCTCAGGACGGAGGGGTCTGTTCCGGAAGTTTCCGTAGTCGGTTTCAGGAATTGCTCCGGTGTGGTCATTGGTAGACACTGTTGTGGTGGGCATCGGATTCCGCTGTCACTCACCAGTCTCACAAGGAGGACTCTCTATGAACAGGATGTCGATTTCCGCCGCGACTATCGCATTGGCTTTGTTCGGCCTCATGTCTGTCGGCTGGGCCGGTGAGATGAAGGCCAAGATGGAAGAGATGAAGGGCGACACAAAGGCGAAGGTTGAAGAAATGAAGGGGGAGGCCAAAGCCGCCGTCGAAGAAGCCAAGGGCAATAAGGTTCAGGCGGAAGTGGAGCGCGCCAAAGGCAAGGGGAACGCGGCGATGGAGAAGGCCAAGGGCAAGGTCAAGGAACTGAAAGCGAAGACGGAATAAGTTCGATCCTCCGATGCGGTGCGAGCGGCCTGCGCAAGGGGATGACGCATGCGCAGGCCGCCCCTAAGCCGACCGTGTGAGCGACTGCCGCGTTCCACCTGCCATTGCGCAGGCGCTTCCCTGCCGGTACAATCTCCCTCGCTCGTCACCCGCCGATGGGTGTGGTCTCACCGACGCGCGAATGACTCCATGCTCCTATCCTTCGTGATTCTCTATCTTGCCTGCTCGGTCGGGATCGGGCTCTACGCGGCGACCCGCGTGCATACCTCCAAAGACTTCGCCGTCGCCGGGCGCTGTCTGCCGCTGCCGGTGGTGACCGCCACGGTGTTTGCGACCTGGTTCGGCGCCGAGACTGTGCTCGGCATCTCCGCCACCTTTGTCAAAGACGGGTTGCGAGCGGTCGTGGCCGATCCCTTCGGATCGAGCCTCTGTTTGATTCTCGCCGGGTTGTTATTTGCCCGTCGACTGTATCGATTGAACCTTCTCACTATCGGAGACTTTTACCGGCTCCGGTACAATCGCACGGTCGAAGTCCTCTGCACCCTCTGCATCGTCGCGTCATACCTTGGTTGGGTGTCGGCCCAGATCAAGGCCCTCGGGCTGGTCTTCAACGTGGTCACGGACGGGGCGATGAGCCAGTCGGTGGGCATGGTGCTGGGAGCCATCATCGTCCTGACGTACACCACGTTCGGAGGCATGTTCTCGGTGGCGATTCTGGATTTTGTGCAGATCACCATCATCATGGGCGGCATGCTCTACATCGGCTCGGTCATCAGCGGATTAGCCGGCGGGGTGGAGCGGGTGGTGACGCATGCGGCCATGGCGGGGAAACTGGATTTTTTCCCGCCGGCGCGGATGGAGGCGTGGATTCCGTTTCTCGGCGCCTGGGTCACGATGATGTTCGGATCGATTCCGCAGCAGGATGTGTTTCAGCGCATCACATCGGCGCGGGACGAACGGACGGCGGTGCGAGGATCGGTGCTGGGGGGAACGCTCTATTTCTTCTTCGCGTTTGTGCCGATGTTCCTCGCCTATTCGGCCACATTGGTCGATCCGGCGCAGGTGGCGCAGTTGCTGGAACGGGATTCCCAACTCATCCTTCCCAATCTGATCGTGCAGCATACTCCGATCGTGGCGCAGATCATCTTTTTCGGCGCGCTGCTGTCCGCCATCATGAGTTGCTCGTCCGCCACGCTACTCGCGCCGTCGGTTGCGTTCAGTGAAAATATCGTGAAGGGCTGGGTGCCCACGATCAGCGATCAAGGGTTGTTGCGGGTGATGCGAATCGTCCTCGTCGGGTTTGCGGCCACGGTCCTGCTGTTTGCGCTCAATTCAGAGGCCAGTATTTTTAAGATGGTCGAGAGTGCGTACAAGGTCACGCTGGTGGCCGCCTTCGTACCGTTGCTGGCCGGATTGTACTGGGCAAGAGCCACGACGCAAGGGGCGGTGCTGGCTATCACTGTCGGGCTCGGATCCTGGTGTGGATCGGAGCTGACCGTCACGCTCGATCAGATCTGGCCGCCGCAGCTCGTGGGCCTGCTGGCCGCCGCCGTGGGGATGGTGGCCGGGTCCTTGCTGCCGCAATGGATCGAGCATCCGGCTGGATTGAGCGCGTCCGGGAACCGGCCGTCCCTTTCCTCGCCCGTCGAGTGAGCTAGGAGCCTGTCCGGCATTGACCGTTCGACTGCGGCAAACGATCCACGATCATTTGCGTCGTTCTCGGCCTGAAAAAATCCTCAACGTATTTCAGCGAATACGCTTCCGGTTTTTCCAGGCCTGCGGCCTCGCATCTGGTCGCGCCTTCTTCGCCTCGCTACGAAGGCCATGTCGGACAGGCTCCTAGGCGGGCGAGACTGAGTGAAGAATCTCGCGCACCATGCGGATCAAATCCTCGGGCGAGAAGGGCTTTTGCAAAAATGTCGTGTGGCCCTGAGCTTCATCTCCTGTGACAGGCGGGTTATCGCTGTACCCGGACATGTAGAGCACTTTCAGCTCCGCGAAGTGACTGCGGAGGCGCATGGCCAACTCTTTGCCGTTCATGCCGGGCATCACGAGATCCGTCAGCAGCAGGTCGATGTGCAGCGCGTTTCGTCGGATTAGATCCAGGGCCTGGAAGCCGTCCTCCGCTTCGTGCACCGTGTAGCCATGTGTGCGAAGAATATGCTGCGTCAGCAGGCGCACCGCCGGCTCGTCTTCCACCAGCAGGATGATTTCTGTCCCCGTCGTGTGGGCCGGTTCAGATTGAACCGGCGGGAGGGCTGTCAGTGGGGGGACGACTTCCGGCAGAAACACGGTCATGGTGGTGCCCTGGCCCACCGCGCTCTCGACCGTAATGGTCCCGCCGCTTTGGTGCACGATGCCATACACCGTGGAGAGGCCGAGACCGGTTCCGCGGCCCGGCGGTTTGGTCGTGAAAAAGGGCTCGAAAATCTTGGCCTTCGTGGCCGGGTCGATGCCGGTTCCCGTATCGTGCACCCGCAGACGCACATAGGTGCGGGCGGTGCGCGTGTCATGATCCGATCCCCAGACCGCTTCCCGGGAAACCTGGCGCGTATCGATGGTCAGCGTGCCTCCATGCGGCATGGCGTCGCGGGCATTCACGGCCAGGTTGAGCAGGACCTGTTCGAGTTGGACGGCGTCGGCTTTGACCCAGAGCGGAAGAGGGTCGAGTTGCAGGACGATCGAGATGTGCTCCCCGATCAGGCTCTTCAGCAGCGCCATGAGGTCACGAATCACCCGGTGAAGGTCCAGCGAGACCGGGTGGAGCATTTGTTTCCTGCTGAAGGCCAGTAACTGGCCGGTCAGTGCCGCACAGCGTTCCCCCGCGCGTTGAATTTCCTGAACAAAGTAGCGGGCCGAAGAGTTCTGGCTCAGTTCCTGGAGCAGCACCGCGCTATAGCCGAGGATGACGGTCATCACATTGTTGAAGTCGTGCGCCACGCCTCCCGCCAATCGCCCGACGGCCTCCATTTTTTGAGCCTGTCGCAACTGGTCTTCCAGTTCGCGGGCTTCCGTAATGTCTTCAGTGATCCCGCTCAGACTATCGACTTCCCCCGTCGCGGTATGGTGGATGACCATCCGGTCGTGAATCCATCGGACCTGCCCGTCCGGACGTACGATCCGATACAGCAGGTGCAGGTCGCGTCCGGTGGGATTCGCAATCTCCGCATCGTAGACCTCGCTGACGACCTGTTGGTGGTCCGGGTGGATAAAGTCCCGCCAGAGCTTCGGATTTTCATAGAATCGCGCGGCAGGCAATCCCCAGATCCGCTCGAAGGCCGGATTGACGTACAGGACCTGCGGCGGATTCGCCTGCGCAAACCACACGCCCTGGTTGAGATTGTCGGTGAGATAGTTGAATCGCTTTTCGCTCGAAAGTCGCGCGCCTTCCGTCCGCCGGTGTTCCCGGACCTCATTCTGCAGCCGCGCGTTGGCTTGGGCCAGGTCGGCCGTGCGTTCGGTGATGCGCTGTTCCAGATCGGTCTGCGCGGTGCGTAGTTGCTCTTCGATGACGCGCCGGTCGTGGATCTCTTTGGTGATGTCCTGATTCAGCCGTTCCACCGCTTCGGTGCGGGTCGTCAGCGACCGTGCCAGGGCCACCTTCTCCAGTTGCAGGCGCATCGAGGAGAGCAGCACGCGGTTGAAGTTCCAGGCCGAATGGATGGTGGCCAGGAGAAACAGGACGCCCATGCCTCCCATGATCAGATGGAACTCGTGTCCGCTGAGAAAGAGGTGTCCGAGGATTGGAAGTGTCAACGGAACCGCGTACCACAGAAACAGGGGAAACGAGACAGAGAGCACGGACACCGCGCCGGCCGTCATGCCGCCGAGCACGAACAGTTGGACCAATTCATAGGGGAGGGGAATGTCCAGCGTCAGAAAATACACGCTGCTGCCCCATCCGAATCCCGCCATGCTGGTGGTCACCAGCATCCAGCGGTGCCAGTCTGCGCTGCTCCAGCAGACCGGCAGCGCTCGCCGATAATTGACGATCAGGAGTGCCCGCGCGGCGGCGACCATCCACAGACCGACGACCCAGAGGAGCAGGGGCGTATGCGGAACGACGGACCATTCCACCGCCGCGAGAACGGCGGCATTGATGGCGCTCGCCAACACGCCGGTAGGCATATTGCGGTACAAGACCTGAACTTGTAGGGTGTGCAGATCCGGGGCCGGATCGGTGTGGGATGGGCGATCCATACGAAGGCCTCGCTCTGAAGCAGGTTCACCGCGCACAGAGCACCGATGGCAGCATCACGATGTGCGCGTGTCTCGTAAGTAAGCCTACTCTACCATGATCGTTGGAAGGCCGGGCATCAAAAATTCACACGGAGATTGATGGAGCCCACATGCAAGGTCGTGCGATACGTTCCGTTGACGGTGGGATTCACGTTCCCGGCGACGGTTCTGCCTTCGTACAGAATGGCCTGGTAGGCCAGATCGATTCCGAGGCCTTTGGGGCTGAGGGCTTTGTCGGATCCTCCGCAGGGGATGACCCCGAGAAACTTGCCGTGTTCCCGGCACATGAACCCGAAGCCGGTGGAGACGGCATGGTTGTCGCCGTCGGGAATGGCAGGGTTGAAGGTCTGATCGGGAATCGCCTTCTGGGAATGCCAGTAGCCGGCGCGTAGGGCGACGTCCCAATCGGGCAGCGGTGCGGGGTTGAGCCACTTGTATTCGGTGCCGACCATGACGGTGTAGCCGCTGGTCCAGTTGGTGGGGGTGGCGATGGTGAGACCGTTCGACAGGGTCGTATCCAGATTGCGGACTGATTTCCAGCCGGTGTAATCCACGTCCAATTCCAGCTTCCATTCCCGCTCGTTATCCCGGACGGGCCAGAGCGCGATGCCGCCGGTGAGAACCTGCGGAACCACAAAGGTCGTGCGGGCGTCTGCCACACGCGTGCCGCCGGCGAGCAATTGCCCGTCGAGATGCAGCGTCGCCTGACTGCGGTAGATGAGGCCGATGTTGACGAGCGGACGCCCGTCCCCATTACGCAGCGGCGTGTAGAGCAGGCTGGCATTGAAGCCCGCGGCTGTGTCGCGCCCATTTAATTCCATGCCGGTGCCGGCCGGGATGCCGAGCCCGCCGGGCCAGCGAAATTGTCGCTCAACCTGCCCTTCTCCGAAGGCTCCGGAAAAGGTGTAGATATCCGCTCCCAACCCGATTGCCAGATCCGGCAGCGGCCGGAAGGCGATGGAGGGGCGAATGTCGATCAATTCGAACGCGGCTTTCGTGGTCGCCGTGGAAAAGGGACTGTTGTCCGGCCAGCGCGTCAAGGTGCCGAACGGGCTGAAGACGGCCAAGCCGATAGTGGTGCTGTCGGAGGAGCCGATGCCGAGGTCCTTGAGATTGGCCGTCATGTAGACGTTCGACGGAGGCGGAACCGCCACACTCCCGCGAAGATCGCCGTTGGCCTGGGTGCCCGCGCCATTCTGAAACGAGAAGCCGCCGGCGATAAGAGTGGTGCCGGCTGAGAACTGAACCCCGCGGAGTTGTGTCATGCCGGCCGGATTATAGTACCCGGCGGAAGCATCGTCGGCTTGCGCCGTGAATGCCGACGCCTGGCCGGTTGCCGAGGCACTGTGATCGTAGATGCGAAAACTTCCCGCCCGGGCTGCCGGTGGGAGGAACGCGGTCATGGCAATCAGCGCGCAACAGGCGATGAGCAGCCGGGGGAAGGCGTCATCGTGTCGCTTCCACCGGCGCTGCCGTCGGGTTCTCTCGTGGTGCGACGGCCGTGTCGCGGGCACGCAGGGTTCCTGTGAATCACCGGCATCAAGAAAGCGTAGAGTACTCACGGTCATATTCCTCGTGTGGATGAGTCTGTCAGTAACGCAATCAGCCTGTCCGGGCGCGTGGCGTTTGCGAGTAACGTTGTACGGGTGTGACGCGCAGAGCCGACGCGTATTTCGGACGTCCCGATGGGTGCAAGGGCGTAGAAATTCGGCAATGTGGCGCTCATCTAAGAGAAGGCACGGTGCTTTGTCAAGCTTGGGTGCCCCGGAGGATCTTCCTAAAGCGGTGTGCACGCATGTGATTTCGTTCGCTGGATCGCGTATGCTCGGCAGATGGGGACGTGGTGGTGATATTCGTCAGACGCTGGATCGTGCGGGGGCTTCTGGTATTGGCCGGCGTCGCGGTCCTTGCCGCAGGAAGTGCGGTGGCCTACGGGCTCTACCTCTCGGCCAGTCTGGCGTTGCCGGCCGGCGACGAGCATCCCCCCCGCCTGATCTACGGCGCCCCGTTTCTGTTGAAGCCCGATCTGGATATTGCCTCCGCTCATCTGATCGAGCGCCTCAACCGGCTCGGTTATCGCTCGGTCGAGACGGCCGTGCGCACCCCCGGCGAGTATCGTGTCACTCCTGCAGAGATCGATATTTACTTGCACGAGTTTGCCGATTTTCACCTGCGACCGGTTCCGGCCCGTTTGGCGCTCGACCAGGGGCGAGTGACGAAGGTCCTGTCGATTCCGGGGGGCGACGAATTATTCCCCGCCTATCTGGAACCACAATTGATCAGCGGGTTGCGCGGCGCCTCGCGGCAGGTGCGGGAATGGGTGTCGTACGACGATCTGCCGGCGCGGTTTCTCGATGTGTTGCTGGCGATCGAAGACCGGCGATTCTTCAGCCATCCCGGCATCGATCCCATTGCCGTGGGCCGCGCGGTCTGGACGAATGTGACCCGGGGCACGGTCATCCAGGGCGGCAGTACGATCACGCAGCAGTTGGCGAAGAACCTGTTTTATTCTCCGCAACGCACGTTCGGGCGGAAGCTCAAGGAGTCGATTGCCGCGTTGGTCCTGGAGGCGAAATACCGCAAACAGGCGATCCTCGAAAGTTATGCGAACGAGATTTATCTCGGGCAGGTCGGGTCTGTGTCGATTTATGGAGTCGGGGAGGCCGCGCACCGGTATTTCGGCAAACGCGTGGATGCATTGAGCTTGGAGGAGACCGCGCTGCTGGTCGGGATGATCAAGGGGCCGAATACCTATTCACCCCTGAGGAATCCGGCGCTGGCCAAGCAGCGTCGCGATGTGGTACTGGGCCGGTTGCACGAACAGGGGCTCGTGAGCGACGACGCGTGGAAGCAGGCGGTGATGACGCCCGTCCGGGTCATGCCGCCGCAGGACACCTTGGCCGATGCGCCGTTTTTTGTCGACCATCTGTTGAGACAGGTGGAAGAGACGACCGGGGCGCCCTTGCCGGACGGTGTCAGGGCCTACACGACGCTCGACCCTGTGTTGCAACGGCTGGCCACTCAGACGCTGGAGAGTGAACTGGGTAAACTGGAAGCGGCCTATCCGGCGCTGACCGGCCACAGCAGTCCGGTGCAAGCCGCGCTGGTGGCGCTCGATCCCGCAACGGGCGGCATTCTTGCGATGGTGGGCAGTCGTGATTATCGCACCAGTCAGTTCAACCGGGCCGTGCAGTCGAAACGCCAGCCCGGCTCGTTGTTTAAGCCGTTGGTGTATCTCGCGGCATTGGAAGCCCGCCGTGAATTGACTGGTGGGCAACCGATTACTGCAGCCACCTCGATCGTCGATGAACCGGTGACGTTTGAGTCGGCAGCCGGGGTGTGGGCACCGCAGAATTACGACCATCGGTTCCACGGCACGGTGTCCGTGCGGACGGCGATCGAACAATCGCTGAATATTCCCGCCGTGAAGATCGCACAGGCCGTGGGGACGAAGCGAATTCTCCAGATGGCAGAGAAGCTGGGGATTCGCAGCCCGCTGGCCGATAATCTGTCCATTGCCTTGGGGACTTCCGGCGTCTCGCTGTTGGAGATCACCTCGGCCTACGGAGCCCTGGCACAAGGGGGGCTCTATGTGGCTCCCTCGGCGTTGCAGGCCGTGATGACTCCGGAAGGGGATCCCGCCTGGCATCGTACGCCAGTGCGGCATCAAGCGGTGTCCCCGCAAGCGGCCTATGTCATGACCTCGTTGCTCAGGGGTGTCGTCGAGCGCGGCACGGCGGCCAAGGCGAAGGCGATGGGCCTGCGCGGGACTGTGGCGGGAAAAACCGGGACGACGGATGGGTATCGCGACGCCTGGTTCGTCGGGTACACGCCGGATGTGGTGGTCGGTGTGTGGGTGGGATTCGACGACGAGGAGGCGCTGCATCTGACCGGAGCACAGGCGGCGCTACCGATGTGGGTGGAGTTCGTGCGCCGGATCTCGCCGGCTGCGACGCGCGAGTTTGCGTTGCCGCCTGCCGTGGTCACGCGCGACATCGATCCCCAGTCGGCTCAGTTGGCGACTTCGAAGTGTCCGCAGCGGTCGGCGGAGTTGTTTATCGAAGGTACGGAGCCTTCGATCTACTGCGAAGTACACGGCAGCGGCTTCTGGGAACGGGTCAAGCGCAGTTTTGGTTTTTCCTAGGTACGATGCACAAGCTGGTGTAGGCTCGGCTCATGTTGGGATGGTCCTCCAGTTCAAGTTCATCGGACATTGCCTGGGAGAAGGAGCGCGTGATGATGAAGAAGTCCGGCTTTGTGGAAAACGACAATATCACCCTGTTGGCCAAAGGTGTCTTGCTCAGAGGCGAGATTCGCGTTGAAGGCACAGTCCGCATCGACGGGCGGTTGGAAGGCGATCTTCACACCACGGGGACCGTCGTGATCGGCGAAGACGGCATCGTGCAGGGAACCATCACAGCCGGGATCATCATCAGCAGTGGAAAGATCAAGGCGACGGTGCGGGCGACGGAACGGCTCCAATTACTCAAGACCGGTCTGCTCGTCGGCGAAGTCCACGCGCCCGCCTTCTCCATGGAAGACGGGGCGAAGTTTCAAGGGATGTCGGATATGGGCGTTGCCTCCTGGGGTGACGAAGCCCAGAAACTCCCCGGCAATGTTCGGGATATTTCCTCGCAGCGTCCCAAGGCCGTCGCCATGCTCGGTGAAAACGCCTGACGGCTCGCGTTCCCGCCCTCACGCTGCGCACCCCGTGCGCCCTATGGCATCGTAGGGTCTCCTCTCAGCCTGGCGGCAGTCCTCTGTTCAGGCACAGCGCGTCAGACCGACGCGTGACATCCTGGACAGGTTCTGCTATCAACGGCTGCAATCGCAGGTACTCTTCACGACTATGAATCGACAACAGATTTTTGCGCTCTGCTTTTTCGGCGTGCTGCTGGCGCTGCTGTATCAGATGGGGCTGATGTTTCGCCCCTTCGTGTTTCCGGTCCTCTGGGCGGTGATTCTTGCGCATCTGTGTTTCCCCCTGCACATCCGGCTCACCGCCTGGTTGGGAGGACGGGAGTTGCATTCGGCTGTGCTCCTGACATTGGCTGCGCTGGCCCTGGTCGTGGTGCCGCTGGTGGTGCTGAGTGTAATGCTGGTGAAGGAGGCCGGATCCGCTGACCGCGCGGTGCGGGAATGGATTGCCTCAGGAGGCGTTCAGCAGTTGCCCGATCGGTTGTCCGGGCTACCGGGAGGCCCTGTGGTGAGGGAGTGGCTGGAGCGGTTCACCGGCAGGGAAAGTGATCTCGAACAATTCGTGCTCTCAAGCGCGAAGACCTTCAGTAGATTCATCGTGGGCGAGTTGAGCGACCTTGTGCGGGACGTCTTTATGTTGGTCGCCGACTTTCTCGTCATGATGTTTACGCTGTTTTTCTTCTTCAAAGATGGCCGCCACTGGCTGGCGTCGCTGTATGCGTTGATCCCCCTGGAAGCCTCGCACAAGGACAAGATCCTGGCTCGCCTGGATCAGACCATTCGCGCCGTGGTGAAAGGGATTGTGCTGACGGCCATTGCGCAGGGGCTACTCGCCGGAGCGGCCTATGCGGTACTGGGCGTGCCGTTTCCCATGGTGTTGATGGCCCTGACGATTCTCCTGGCTCCGCTCCCGTTCGGCGGAACGGCGCTCATCTGGGGGCCTGTGGCCTTGTATCTCCTCTGGGCCGGTACGGTGGGGAAGGGACTGGTCATGCTGGCCTGGGGAATCGGGGTCGTGTCTACGATCGATCAGATCCTCAAGCCGCTGTTCATCGGGCAGGGCGCGGAGATTCCCGTGTTGCTCCTGACCTTCAGTGTGCTCGGAGGTCTGGCGGTCTACGGGATCCTCGGATTGTTCCTGGGACCGATTCTCGTCGGACTGTTCTTGACCGCCCTGCAGATCTACCGGGACGACTACCAGCAGCACCTTCCGGCCCCGCCGGCCGCATCGTAATCAGCCGCTCAACCGCCGGTCTGTCAGTCGAGGGGAATGGTAATCGTCATGCCCCCCATCACGTCATTCAACGCAAAGTCACGTTTGGGGCTCAGCGGGTGGCTGTTGTGACACTTCACGCAGGCGGCTGAGATGGCCCGATCGGAATAGATGGCCTGAAAGTATTGTTTGCGGCCGCTGGTCACGATGCCCGTAAAGGGCCGGTCGGGGGTCTGCGAAAAACTCTCCAGCGCCCGGCGTTCCAAGTCGGTGGCGGGGGCATTCCGCTGGTAGATGGGCCAGAGGCTGATGAGACGATAGCGAATGCCTCGTCCGGACTCGGCCACGAGTTTGCCCGAATGTTGAAGGAACTGGGCAGGCAGCGGCAGGGCATTTTCGTGTTCCCAATGTTCCGCGGCAGACACGATGCCTTTGGCCTGCATCCGGTTGACGACCTGGTTCGTGTAGATGGTTCGATCGGCATCCAGAACCGCGTGCACGAAGTCCGCGACCTTTTCCGGATGAATGCCAGGCGGCGGCGCGACATCTTTGGCCTGCAACGAATAGCTCGAGACGCAGGCCAGCGCCAGTGCGAGCCACAGCGGCCGTGCCCGAATGACTGTCAGGGTGAGACGCATGGCTCCTCCTTTCGAACCCCGGCCTTGTCCGCCGGCAGGGTGATGACGCAGGTCGTGCCCTGGCCTTCCGGACTCTCCAGCCGAATCTCGCCGCCGAATTTCTTGATCAGCCGTTGCGCGACGGTGAGGCCGAGTCCCGATCCTTCTCCCTGTCCCTTGGTGGTGTAGAACGGGTCGAAGACTTTGCCGAGATGGTGTTTGGAAATGCCGGGACCGTTGTCCCGTATCGTGATCGTAATCAGGTCGTCCTGTTCTTCGGTGGTCAGCCACAGGTCGCCCCGCCCGCTCATGGCCTGAATGGCATTGGTGAGGACGTTGATAAATGCCAGGCGAAGCTGGTCGGGCAGCGCCGTCACCGGCGACACCGCCACATAGTGTTTCTGGACGTTCAGGCCGAGGCAGTCGTGCGAGGTCTGTACAATGGCCAGGGCCTGTTCCAACTGGGCGGTCACATCCACCGGCACACGTTGGCTTTTCGATTCACGGGCGGCCACTCCGGTGAAGTCCCGAATGATGGCCGCCATCTTTCGGCCGTGCCCGACGATGTCTTGCGCATAACCCTTGGCGCGAGCCAGGTCCGCTTCCTCCTGGATCGCCTCCCCGAGGCCCAGAATTCCAAACAGCGGGTTGTTGAGTTCGTGGCCGATGCCGGCGGTCAGCACATCGAGGCTGCCTGATTTTTCAGCTTGGATCAGCTGGTCCTGCAGCCGGCTTTCGTCGGTGGTATCGCGCAGCACGAGGCCGAAGCGCTTGCCTGCCCCGCTGCGACTTTCCAGCGGAAACCATTCATAGTGGTACAGGTGCGCGTCGATCCGTAATTCCCGTCTGGCTGAGGGGGACGCCTGGCTGAGGGTTTGATTGAGCGGGTCGCGCGCCTCTTTCAGGACGGGCTCCTGGTCCTGGCGGAAGGGCGCGGTCGACTTATTCTCTTCAACGAGTCGTAGGTCTCGCCGCAAGGCCTGAAGGTGATCGTCGTCCAGAGGGAGAAGATCAAAGAGCAGACGGCCCGACCAGCTTTGTTCCTGTGGCTGAATGGCATCCCGGGACGCGCGGTTCATGTATTGGACGAAGCCTTGCTGGTCGATCATGATGATCGGGGTCGGGACGGCGTCGAGCACCTGATCCGTCGATTTTTGGAGGTACTGCACCTCCTGTGTTTTTTCTTCCACCTGGGTGCTCAATCCGGCAAAGGCGGCTTCGAGTTGCGTGTTCATGCGGTTGAATTCGACCGCCAGCTCTTCCAGTTCATCTCCCGTGTGAATCTGGATCGGCTCCTGCAATTCTCCTCGCCCGATGAGGCGCGCGGCCTCCTGCAGTCGTCTGACGGGCGTCACAATCCGGCTGGCCGCGAAATACCCTAATGTGGCGAGCAAGCCGAGCGCGATCCCGGCGAGAATCATCATCCACATCATGAGGTGCCGGATCGGGGCGAACAGCTCATCGGAGGATTGCCAGACAAAGGTATGCCAGGCGCCGTTTTCCAGTGCCCCGTTTGTGGCCCGACTGGTTTCGGGGAGGGGAGCGAATCCGATGATGGCGGTGCCCTGGCCGCCGTGCCCGTCACTGTCGGCCGTGACCCAGCCCGGTTGACGGACCGTCACCTGGGGAATCAGCGATGCGCCTGAGAGCTGAACGCCGGTCGGCAGGATCGGGCAGCTGAGGACCATGCCTCGGCTATCGATGAGCATCACATGGCCGGTCTTGCCGAACCGGATGGGGTGGGTCGAGGGAGAGAAGAACTCCTTGGCATCGATGACCCGGTGGAGCACGCCCACCACTTCATACCGAAGGCTGTCCATGACCGGCAGGGAAATGCTGAAGACATAGGCATTGGCCTGTTCGTCGAAGTGAAGATCTTCGATGTAGAGCTGGCCGACTCCTCTGTTGAACGAGCCTTTCCACCAGGGACTGTCGGCATGGGAGAAGCCGGGTTTGGTCGTCAGGGCGGCAAAGAGGTTTCCCTGCACATCCGTGATGAACAGCTTCTTGGTGGCGGCGCGCACGACCTGCGGCAGGAGTTGGTCCGGTTCGCTCTGCGAGCCGGCGTAAAAACCTTGCAAGAGAAGGGCGGTGGAATTTCCCGTGATCGCTTTGATCGCAGCCGGGTCTCTTGCCGCCCAGCGGGCCCGTTGTTGCACGAGAGTCGGCAACGTAGCGTTCTGATCGGAGGCGTGGAGCGCGTCGCGACGGTGTTCCAGCGCACGCACGATATCCGGGTGGACCGCGATGCGGGAGGTCCTGGCCACCTCCTCCGCCACGAGGAGGTCTAATTTGCGGGCCGCCTCCGTGGCCAGCGCCTGAAAGCTTTCCCCGCTGACGACCTGGATTTCTTTCGATCCTTGGAGGAAGGCCAGGCTGAGGCCGAGCAGGAGGGGAACCACGCCGACCATCAGCATGGAGACGATGAGCTTACGTTTCAGGCCCCACCCGAGGGCCTTCGAGAAGGAGCGCGATGTACTTGTCATAGAGGCGCGCATGATATGGTCGGCTGCACCTGTGGAAATTCGATGCGGAAGGTCGTGCCCACGCCCACGTCGCTTTCGACGCAAATGTGACCGTCCATTTTCGAGATCACCGACATCACATTGTACAACCCCAACCCCGTGCCTTTCCCGGGAGGTTTGGTGGTGTAGAGTGGTTCAAAGATTTTCGAGAAGGCTTCCTTGGGGATGCCGCACCCCGTATCGCTGACCGAAGCGCTGACCAGTCCGTCCGGCCCGACAGCGGTTTGGAGCGTCAATGTGCCGTGATCCTTGATGGCTTGGACCGCGTTCGTGATCAAATTGACGAAGACATGAAGGAGTTCGTCGGGATTGCCCATCACGCTCGCTTCTTCCGCATACCGTTTGACGACGGTCACGTCCTGGAGCGTCACCGCATAACGGGCGATTCTCAGCGCTTCGTCCAGCTTGGTGTTGAGGTTGACCATGACCTCTTCCCTGGAGCCGTTGCGTCTTGCGTATCGGGTCAGGTCGCGACAGATGGCGCTGGTGCGTTTGACGGCCTCGGTGATGTCGCGGGCCTGTTCATGGACGACCGCGAGGTCCTGCTCCTCTTCCAGATTTTCGGCCAGTCCGAGAATCAACTGCAGCGGATTGTTGATGTCGTGCGCGATACCGGCCGCAAAAGAGCCCAGTCCGGCCAGTTTGTCGGCCTGGAACAATTCAGCTTCCAATTTCGACTGGTGTTGAACGAGTTTCCAGAGCAGTCTGGTGGCGGCTCCGCCGAGGACCTCGGAGCCGGGACGCTTCATGGTGTGGATGAGCGGTTCCATGGATGGGTCGCCGGTCACATCCATGATCAGATTGACGCCATGATTCTGGATGAGATCCTGCACCCGTTCCGCGACCAGCACATTCAGATCTCGCGCCCGCTTGAGTCCGGGAGCCGTCGGATCCTTGTCCGCAATGCCGATGATCTCCACGTCCGGGATTTGATGAAGGAGATCCAGGATCGCGGTTCCGCCTTTTCCGGCGCCGATGATGGCAATTCTCGTCGCACAAAGTTTCATAGTCGCTTCCCGTGATGTGTCAAGAGGTCCGGTCCGAGGCGAGCCTCACCCACTCGCACCTTGCCGTCGGGGAGGCCTGATATGCCTCCCCGACGTGGAGGGTGTGCCGCCGTCTGTCGGCATGGGCGTCACTAGAGCTGGGCAAGCTCCCGCTGTTCCATGGCTCTGGCCACGGCCGTGCGTAGCTTTTCTCCTTCGACCGGTTTCACGAGGTAGTCGACGACGCCGCTTCGTAAGAACGAGGTTGCCATATCGGTGTCGGGGAAGCCGGTCAGGACAATGATCGGCACACGCGGCCATTCCTGCTGGAAGTAGGCAATGGCCTCAACCCCGTTGATCTTCGGCATGCGGATGTCGCAGATGAGGACGTCCAGCAGCAGCCGGTTTTCTCCGGTGTTGATGGCCTCGATGGCTTTTTCCCCGTTCTCCGCCTCGATGACCTCATACCCGGCCTTCTGCAAGGTCATTCGGACGACTTTGCGAATGTCCGGTTCATCATCGACGACGAGCACTCGACCGTTGCAGGCGGACTCACTCATGAAGAAACCCGATTTAAATTCTCCCATGATCCCCTCCTTGATGGTTGTGTCGTTTGTTGTTTGCATCTGCCGTACTTGCTGCTGAGTAACAGCAACACACATGCCAATGAAGGAAGCCTGAAGAAGATCGTGATTTCAGTATGTTAGGAAAAGTAAGTGAGGAGGGGTTCCGGCCTGGTGGTTGAGAACCACCAGGCCGGGTGAAATGCACCACCGGCTTGTCGATCAGATTTGGAACTGGAACGATTCAGCAGGCCGTGGCTGTGGAGCGGACCGGTCGAGACCGGTTCCGATAAAGAGGCGCTATTTAGCCGGGGTGTTGCCGAAGAAATGTAAGTCTTTCTCGCCCCGGAGATGTGCAGGGGTGACGACATATTCTCCGCCCAGGGCCGGGCTCCAGATTTTTTCAGCCGTCACTTTGTCCCCGCCGGTGAAGATAAACCCCATTCCTCCGGCGACCGCGCCGAGCACGGCGACGGCCATTTTGATGCCGCCATAGGGCAGTGTCAGGAAGTAACTTCCCAATCCTTGAATGGCTTCCGACCCGGAACCTGCGGCTGCGGCTGTTCGCACGGACAGGGTCGACTGGCATCCGAGGACAAGCAGTACGGCGCACAGAGTGATCCGTGTCAGGCGGCGGGGGCGACGTGAATGTGGCTGGGCCATGAGTCTTCTCCTTTCATCCTGGATGAGTGCGAGGTCCGGATATGTTTGCGCAATAGCGCAGTGTAGCGGGCTGTCCATCAAATATCCATGCGTTCGACACCCAGGTTGTCCTGCTCAGCAATGAAATCGTCGGTGGTTCAGATTGCCTTCGGCTTCCCGTATGCGTTATTCTCCAGAAAGATGATTACCGCAGAGGCTGTGACCGCATTCATTCGTCAGGTGTTTCCTGATGCTGCCGTGACCGTGATCGACAAGACCGGCACGCAGGACCATTTGATTGTACGGGTGACTTCAGGCGGGTTTCTCGGCAAGAATCTTCTGGACCGACATCGGATGGTATACCAGGCCTTGGCCGCTCCGATGAAAGACGGACGTATCCATGCCTTGGAGATTACCGCCAAGACACCGGAAGAAGTGAACACATAGTAATAGTAGAGGAGGGACAGATGGCTGACCCGATCGAAGAAGAGATTCAGCAAGAAATCAAGGCGAACAAGATTTTGATTTACGGCAAGGGCACCAAAGCCATGCCGATGTGCGGGTTTACGAGGGAGACCATGCACTTTTTCGAAAAATACGGGTATCCCTACGAGCTTATCGACGTGTTGTCCCAGCCCGCCAAACGCGAGGCGTTGACGAAGCTGACGAACTGGCCGACTTTGCCGAAGGTGTTCATCGACGGACAGTTTTACGGCGACACGGATATTCTGGACCCCATGGAAGCCAAGGGCGAAGTGGTGCCGTTGCTGAAGAAGGCGTTCGGAGCTGAATAAGCGCGCTGAGCCGTCGTCCACTCCTCTCTCCAATCCGTAGCCGGCTTTCAGGGGCAGTCGGTTCGATCCCCGTCCGGCATACCAGATCTTCACTCCCTCGAAGTTCGTCGTATGTGCTTGCCCAGATTCCCCCTTGCCGATAGAATCCCTCCTGCGTCCCATGAGTGAGGATCTCCACCCCAAAAGTCCCTTGTGTGTCGATCTTGATGGCACGCTCATCAGGACCGATCTGCTGTGGGAATCGCTGCTGGCGCTGCTGAAGCAGAGTCCGCTCTCGGTCTTTCAGCTTCCCTTCTGGTTGCTGAAAGGCAAAGCCTCTTTCAAGCATGAAATTGCCCGCCGTGTGACGCTCGATGCCAGCGCGCTCCCCTACGACCAGGCTCTGGTCGAGTTTCTCTCCAACGAACGCCGGGCTGGGCGTGAGCTGGTGCTGGCCACAGCCAGTCATGAGAGTTTTGCCCGTGCCGTAGCGGCTCATCTCGGGTTGTTCGATGAGCGGGTGTTCGGGAGCGATGCTTCGACCAATCTCAAAGGCGCACGCAAGGTTGCCCTCCTGGTTGAGCGATACGGGGCTCGCCGCTTTGCCTATGCGGGAAATTCGACCGCCGATTTGCCCGTGTGGGCCGAGGCTAACGAAGCGATCATCGTGAATGCCTCTGCCGGATTGGTGAGCCGCGCGCAAACGCTGACCCCGGTGAGTCGTGTGTTCAGCGAGCCGGTGAAATGGCTGAAGCAGGTGGCCAAGGCCTTGCGCGTACATCAGTGGGCGAAGAATGTGCTGGTGTTTATCCCGGTGGTCGCCTCGCATCAAATCACCAACCGAGCCCTGATGCTGCAGGCCACCCTGGCATTCCTGTCATTCAGTTTCTCAGCGTCTGCCGTCTATATCGTCAATGACTGTCTCGACCTCGCGTCCGACCGCCGGCATCCCCGGAAAAAATACCGTCCCTTTGCTTCCGGCAGCCTCTCGATTCCGTTCGGGCTCCTCTTGGCTGCCGGGTGTCTTGTGGGGGGTATTTTGCTGGCGCTGGCACTGCCCTCGCCATTTCTGCTCGTGCTGGCCGGCTACCTGGTTCTGACGACGGGGTATTCGTTCTATCTGAAACAGTTCGTGCTGCTGGATGTGATTGTGTTGGCCCAACTCTACACCGTGCGGGTATACGGAGGCGGGGCTGCGACGGGGGTGGCTCCCTCCCATTGGCTGCTGACGTTCTCGTTGTTTCTCTTCCTGAGCCTTGCTTTGGTGAAGCGGTTTACCGAACTGCGGCTCACCGGTGAGGCCGAAGGCAAGGAACTGCACGGGCGAGGGTATTGGGTGACGGATCTGGAACATGTGTCGAGTATCGGCACGGCGAGCGGATTGCTGGCGGTGTTGGTGTTGGCACTCTACATCAGTAGTAAAGAAGTGCTGCTGCTGTACACGCATGCGGACGTATTATGGCTGGTCTGTCCGGTGATGCTCTACTGGATCAGTCGGGTCTGGATGCTGGCCTACCGGAATCGAATGGACGACGATCCGGTGGTGTTCGCGGTCAAGGATTCAAAAAGTTATCTCATGGCGGCGATCATCGGAGCCATTCTCTTCTTTGCCAGGTAAACCGTCGAGTCAGATGCCCCATCCGCCGCTGAGGTGCAGGTTGGCGCCGTTAACGTAGCGCGCCTCCTCGCTGAGCAGGTATCGCACGGCCGCGACTGTATCCCCCACGCTCCCGATGTATCCGGCGGGAATTCGTTTGACCACACCGGCCAGTTCATCGGGCGGCGCGCTGCCCGAATCGATGAATCCGGGGGAGATGGCGTTGACGGTAATGCCGTAGGGGGCGAGCAGTTTTGCCAGTGTCCTGGTGAGAATTAACACGCCGGCTTTGGCGATATAGTGCCCCGTCACCTCCGGCTGGGCTACCATCTGGTCCGCGTTGGCCATGCTGAAGTTGATGATGCGTCCCTGCTTCCGTGCCTTCATCCCGGGTGCGACCGCCTGCCCAAGATAAAAAATCGGGTGTAAGTTTCCCTCGAACATTTCACGCCAGCCCGCCGGCGTCTCGTCGAAGAGATTGACGCGGTGATAGGGGCCGGCGCCGTTGATCAGTGCGTCGATTCTTCCCCACCGGCTTTCGACCTGTGAGACCACGTCGCCGGCGGCCTTCGGGTCTGAGACGTCGCACTGCACGGCCAGGGCTTGCCCGCCGCGTGCCCTGATGGCCGCGCTGGTTTCATCCGCGGCTGCGTTGCTGGTGCGGTAGCAGATCGCCACGGACCATTGTTGCGCGGCGAGATCGAGCGCGATGGCGCGGCCGATTCCCTTGGCGCCGCCGGTGATGAGGGCAACTTTATTCGTCATAGGGACTCCGTGAGCAGGCTGTTGAGAAAGTCCGCCAGCGGCGTTCTCGCATCGCGCCGAGGCTCACCGTACGGCACGAGTACGATTCGCCTCTTCGCTTGCTGCGGCCTTGCTGGACGGCCTTTCTGAACAGCCTGCGGGGTATTCCGGTTCTGTCTGTGCATGAGGGGCACAACTCCATTTTCGGGGTCGTTATTTAGTTTGTCGACAAACTATTAGGCCTCACGCGTGCGCAGGCGTTTCGCGAGCAACTCCAGCGTGCCGGCCGTTCGTTGCGAATACACTCGTTCCTGTTTGGGGCGTTTTTTGTCCGCTGCACAATCATCGATCAAGGCGTGAAGGTCGTCGAGGGTGTCCACGTCGCTCCAGGCCGGTAGGAGGGCGGTCTTCAATCCCGCGGCCGCAGCTTTCTGCTGCGTGAGTCCCATGACCTGGTCCGTCGACCAGGGAATATCCGAGAACAGGTCTGGGTGTGGGGCCGTCATGCCGATCAGATAGTAGCCGCCGTCTTTTGCCGGACCGAGGATCAGATCGTGCCGGGTGAGTGACTGCACGGCATCGCGATAATGTGTCAGGGGCAGAGAGGGTACGTCGGTTCCCACCAGGAAAACGTGCCGGTACCCACGGGCAAAGAGCGTGCTGAACGCCTGCGCCATCCTGTCCCCCAGGTTGTCGCCTTGTTGATCGAGGAGCGTGACGCCGTGGCGCGCTTCCATGATTCTGAAAAAGACATGGGTGCTTGAGGGCGCACAGGCCAGAAAGCGATCGACAGGAAGCTTGAACTTATGCACCGCCGCCTTGGTGCGTTCGAGGGTGTCGAGGACGAAGCTGCCGTGAAGTGTGGCGGCTTCGTCTTCGGTCAGGCCCGGGCAGAGGCGTGTTTTGACCTGTCCCGGGATCGGGGCTTTGGCGAAGATCACCAGGGCGGCCGATGCGGGCTGTTTGCGGTCCGACGGGAGAGCACTCATGGGTTTATCTCACAATGCTATAAAAATGTTGGAGTCGATAGGGGCTGACTCCGATCCAGTACAGGAAGCGGAGGGTCCACATCAACAGAATTGTTCGGACGGGGCCGTTCCGTTCCCATCGACGGAAGGCGGTGACGACCTGACTACGCAATGGAGCAAGGCGTCCTGCTCGTTTGAGGCGACGGGAGAACTCGATGTCTTCCATCAGCGGAATCTCCGCAAACCGTCCGGTCCGCTCGAAGACATCCCGTCTGACGAAGAGGGCCTGGTCGCCTGTGGCAATGCCGCTCCAGCGGGAGCGCAGATTCATCATGTGTCCGACGAGTCGGGCTATCGGACGAGGGGAGTCGAAGCGGACGTCGAAGCGTCCGCCGACGCAAGCCTCGTCGGACAGCGCGGTGGAGATGGCCTGCCGGGCGTCGGTGGGGAGGTACGTATCGGCGTGAAGGAACAGGAGCACCTCGCAGCGGCTGCCGGCTACACCGGCGTTGAGCTGGCGCGCGCGCCCCGCGGCCGCCTTCAGAAGACGGATAGTCGGCGAGGCTGGTGCGGGGCCTGAGCAAGGCCTGTTCTGAAGGCGGCCGGCACACGACTCCACAACGGCGCAGGTCTGATCCGAACTGCCGCCGTCCACGACGATGAGCTCGTCGAATCCGAGCGTGGCCGTGTGTGAGAGGGTCTGCCCGATACCGCAGGCTTCGTTGAGAACCGGGATGATGACGGCAATGGTCATCGGTGCGGGAGGAAGAGCGATGAATTCACCGGCCCGATCTCAAGATGGGCAGGGCACGGAGTCTTCAGGTTGCCTGTTTCGGCTCGTTGAACATGAAATACATGACCACGACGACGGTGGACCAGAACACCACCTGCTTATGCCAGAACAGCACTTCGCCATAGTGAAAAAATGCCAGGCTGATCAGAACCGATCCCGCCATCAAGGAGTACCGGATCGTCGGATTTTCGACCACGGCATTGGCCCAGACCGCGATGCCGCTGAAGTAGATCAGCAGGGGCACGACGTTGATCTCGAATCCACCGCTGATAGAGAGGAACACGTCCAAAAAGCCGATGAACATCAAGGCCGTGCCGACCATCATCCCGACGACATGCGTCTGGCGGTCTACATTGCTTTCGTCGTCCGGGCGGTGCAACGGGGGCCTGGACGGACGGGTCGAAGGATCTGGAAGGTCGCTGGGTGGTGCCATGTCTAGGCCTTAAAATGCTTGCTGAGGGTGAGGGCTTGTCGTTGATATGACGAGCCGAGTGCCGTTCCATATACCTGTGTCGGCACCGTGAGCATTCGATCATACACTACTTTGAAGAAGGTTTGCCCGTCATGAATGAGGAACGGCACATCGTGTGGGCGGACTTCCAGGACGACCTGAGTGCCCCGCATCTTGCCGTCTCCGTACCCGAAGCCCGGGTCGAAGAAGCCGGCATAGTGGGTGCGCAGTTCGCCGCAGGCCGCTTCGTAGGCGACCATTTCGGCGGCATACCCAGGCGGGACCCGAATGCGTTCTTTCGACGCCAGGATATAAAACTCCTCCGGTTCCAGGAGGAGGCTGTCTTGCCGGTGCCGTTTCAGCGGTTCCCAGAAGTCCAGGGCCGCATAATGTCCGATTTTGGCCAGATCGATGACATGGCTGTTCTTCTTGGCCCGGTAGCCGATGACCGCATCTTCCCGCGCACTTCCGGTGAGGTCGATCCGCAGGAAGAGGCCGCGCTCCGTACGGAACTCCTTCTGCGGCAGCGGCTTCGGGGGTGAGGCATTACGAAAGAGCAGCGGATCGGTCCCATGCAGCTTCTGCAGGGCGCTGTCGGAGACCGTGGCATCGCCGCGCACGAAACGAATCTGATTCAGGGAGTCACCCGTGCGCACCTTGATGGCGAAGGAGCGTGGCACCACTTCCAGATAGAGCGGGCCCCGGTAGCCGGCCCGGATTTCATCGAAGCCGGCATTCAGGTCGGTGACGACGCGGGTGAAGACATCCAGCCGTCCGGTGGTGCTTTTGGGATTGGCGCGTGCCCGGAGCGTGGCCGGCAGGTCCAGTTGTTCGAGGAGCGGAACCAGATACACATGTCCCTTCTCGAGGATGGCACCCTGCGTGAGGTCCATCTCATACATCACGAGGTCGGACTGATAAAAGTCGAGCGCATTGAGGCGGCTGCTGATAGCCGACAATTCCGGCAGGAAGCTGCTGATCAGCCGGTACGCTTTCTTTCCGAGCCGCAAGTCCAGACTGGCCGGCTGGATTTGCCGGTCTTCGATCGGATGGTCCGATGTGATGGACTCACGGGCAATCAGCTGCGTGATGTGCTGATACGGCAGAATCCCTTTTGAAGAAGCGGCACGGGTCACAGGTGTTCCCCCCCTCCGTCGCAGCCGTTTCCTGTGGAGGCCCAGGAGGGATGGGCGCCGACCATCGGCAGTTCACGTCCTGGAGTGGAGCTGGGCTGGGGGTAGTGGAAGGTCCTGTTTTCGTAATTTCTCAACACGGCGCTGTCTTCGTCCAGGTTGACCAGGTAGTCCGCGGGCAACAGTGGAATTTTGCCTCCGCCGCCGGGAGCATCGATTACAAAGTGGGGGACGCCCATGCCGCTGGTGTGGCCCTGCAGGGACTTGATGATCTTGAGGCCGGTTTCCACCGACGTCCGGAAATGATTCGTCCCCTTCGTCAGGTCGGCTTGATACAGGTAATAGGGCTTCACGCGTGCCAGTAGCAATTGATGCATCAGACGTTTCATGATCTCGGGGTCGTCGTTGACCCCCTTCAGTAACACAGTCTGAGCACCGAGGGGAACCCCGGCATCGGCCAGCATCCCGCAGGCGCGTTTCACCTCCGGGGTCAGTTCGTCCGGGTGGTTGAAGTGCAGGTTCATATAGAATGGATGATATTTCTTGATGATCTCGCAGAGCTTCGGTGTGATGCGCTCCGGCAGGCTGCCCGGTACGCGTGTGCCGATCCGGATTAGTTCCAAGTGGGGAATGGTCCGGAGGGATTTGAGAATCCGTTCCAGCAGGTGATCGGGCAGCAGGAGCGGGTCGCCTCCTGACAAAATCACATCCCGCACTTCCTGATGGTCGCGCAGATAGGCGATCGCCCGGTCCAGCTCCCCTTTCTTGAGGAAGCCCGGTTTGCCCACCAGCCGTTTGCGCGTGCAAAACCGGCAATAAATCGGACACTGATTTGTGACCATCAAGAGGACGCGGTCGGGGTACCGGTGAACCAGGTGGGGCACGGGGCTCATCAGATCTTCTTCGAGCGGATCGTCTTCCGCATCCGCATCGGCCATCTCCGCGCGATCGGGCACGACTTGTTTCCAGATCGCATCGCCCTTTTCCTTGATGGTGGCCAGCACGGTCGGCGTAATCCGCATGGGGTAGTCCCCCACGATGTCCTCGATTTCCTTCGGATCGACACCGAGCCGATCCGCCAAATCCTTCGGCTTGACCACGCTCTGAGCCAGGATGCGTCTCCAGTCCTCCACGTCTCTATCCTTTCTAACAGGCTGTTGAAAAAGTCCGCCAGCGGCGTTCTCGCACCGCACAGCGGCTCACCGTACGGCACGAGTACGATTCGCCGTTTCGCTCGCTGCGGCCTTGCTGGGCGGCCTTTTGGAACGGCCTGTAGGTGATGCGTATGGAAATACGTGATCGCAGCCGGCTCTGAAAAGCACATGGGCGACGACTGTTTGTCAAAAAATTGCTAAGTGGCCGAGCCGTGCAGGCCGGCGCCTGCCCGAGGGATCGGGGTCGGTCCGTGATCGGCGCTCGCGCTGGAGATCCGGGCGAGATCCTCACGGGCGTGCCTTGTCGTACTGTGTGTGCAGGTGAGCAAGAATGTCGTGGGTTTCCGTCAGAACGGTGTCTCCGTCTTTCAGGACCGGGACATAGTATTGGCCCGACACCTCGAAGACTTGTGTGCGCATCGGACGAAAGTCCGGAACCACCACGTCTTCGTAAGAGAGTTTCAGTTCGTCCAGACGGTCCCGAACGACCGCACAATCCGGGCACCATTGGACATGATAGAGCGTCAGGGCCATGAGTACCTATGGGGAAAAAGGTTGAGTAGATATCTGCAAATGAACCGGTTCTGCTGCAGCGATCATCAGGTCACCTTATGACGCGAGGTTTGGCGCGATGGCACAGGGCGCCATGATCGCGTCGACCATACCGTGGATGATTTTCTTGTTGGCAGGGCAGAGGGTCGCGAGAATCCCGCCGAGTTCGGCCTTATCGCCGACGACGAAATAATAGGGTGACAGGCGGACTCTCCCGGACATCGGGACCACCGTGTCGCTCCGCTCGTCGAAATAGGACAACTCGAACAGGCGGCCCTTGTGGAATTCCTGAAGGACATAGGGCGTCGTCGGGAATGCCTGGAGCGCCTGCTCCAATGCCGTGGCCCACTCGACCTGCGGCAGGTCGTGCCCGATGGACACGCCACGGCTGCCCCAGGCCAGCTCAGAGAATCCTGATGGTTTGAGCACTAACTGGCGTTCCTTTTGGGTGGTCTGGGCTAAGCGCCTGAAGTCCGACACCGCGCGACCGCTGATCGTGAGGTGCGGGATGACCGCGGAAGGAGGCACCGGTTGTGGGTCGAGGATCCAGGTTCTCGGCAGCAATCGTCGCAAGTTGATGGCGGTTTCGGGACGTAATGCCTGTTCCCAAAACGGAGCCAGTTCCGGATGGTGAAACAGGCCGAACGCCAGCTTTTCTTCAAGCGCGGGTTTGTAGGGTGGCGTGACCGTCACCTGCCCCTTCTTGGCGGCATACATCACGAGTTCAGCCTTGGGGATGTTCTTCAAGTCGAACAGTTCGAAAAAGCGGTACAGCAAACCGATCGGCCGTGGTCCGGTTTCTTCCTGAAGAAACAGGCCCTCTTCCGAGAAATGAACCGCCCGTGGTTCGACACAGAAGGCCTGGTACCCGATCTCACGCAATCGTTGGGCCATCCATTCCATCTCTGCCCGGTATTCCTTGGCCTCATCGGAAACGACAATCGCGAGGCACCCTTCCTGGTCGCCTTGCTGGGCGCGCAGCATGGCGGCGAATCCTTGTAACATCCCGTCACGCCCCGCGATCAGAGGAGAACGCTCAGGCGGCAGACCGGGGGACTGGCGCTCGATGGTGAACTGATCATCATAGGCGCGAGTCAGGCAACCGGTCAGGCCGATCCCCCCCGGTACCGAATCGAGCTCTGTGATCACCATCCCATCGGTGGTCGGAATCACGTCGGGGCGGATGATGCCGGGAATGAGGTTGCGGAAACGGTTCATCCGGCTATAGGTGATCAGCGATTCCGGCTTGCCCTGGTCGAGATAGGCCGCCACCCAGGCGGGCTGAGTTCCGCGGGTGCTGTCCTGATACAGACGGTTCAGAGCCCGATAGAAGGAGAGGAGGTCCTGTCCCAGTTCCTGAAAAAACGTGACGTCCGAGGAGGAGAGCGGAAATGGCGTTGGCGCCAGGCGGAACCGTGGCGTCGGAATTGAGGAGTCGGTCGTTGCCGCGCCGTCGCCGGTTTCGGCCGGGCCGTAGACCCCGGCGCGAACGAGAACATCACGAATTGCGAGACAACGTCGGCGGGCTTCGTCGGAGTTCAATGGCTCACGTGAATGTTGTGCCAGTGCCAATGCAATATCCTCGAGACTCGCAGCGCAGTCGCATGCCTCGCACTCGCGTTTGGATTCGAGGTGAGCAAATCGTACCATGGCCTCTGACACCGGTACAAGTCGGCGGAGCGCCGGAGCTGTTCGAAGAACGACTCGTTACCGCCCCGTGAGAGCGCGGCAACGCGGGGGTGAAACGTTTCGAATAGTAGGACGCTCCACTTGTTAGTGCTACAATGCGCCCACAGCTCATGACGAGTTCATTCGTGCCAATTGTCCCGACAAATCCTTCTCGTCCCGGGGGTGATGCTCTCCTGCAGATCGTGCCGAGTTCCGCCTGCCTCAGTTGCGATGTCTGTTGCCGGTTCCCGGAGCGGGACAGTTTCCTGCGGCCCTTCTTTACCGCTGACGAAATCGGGACCGCAATCGCGGCCGGGCTTGCCCCTGCGTTGTTCCCAAACCCCGATGGCTCACAAATCGATCTGGTGCCGAATCCGGAAGGGGACGGGTACGTCTGTCCGGCCTTCGATTGCGCAACCTCGCGGTGTCGCATCTATGAGGTCCGTCCCCTCGATTGCCGACTCTACCCGTTTGCCTTGATGTGGGATGCCAGGCATGAGCAGGTGCTGTTGGGATGGGACACGAAGTGTCCGTATATGAGGGACCAGTCTTCACCGCTCGTGGCTCAGGCTGCCGACGAAATTGCCGGATGGATCGAGCAGGATGCCAGGGTGGAGACGCTTGTGCGGTATCCCAGGCTCATTGGGCGATTCCAGGAGGACGTGATCGTGTTGCGGCCGCTCGAACGCGTGACCGAACGGCTGCAGCAGGGGCGAATGCGGGTGAGGACGCAGGCCTTCACGCTCGGGGATCGGGGGCGCATGGACGCGGCGCTCGCCGTCAGCGCCGGTGTTCAGGGAACGCCGCTCGCAGCCGCTTCCTTCGCCTACCATTACATCTGGCGACATCGCGTGACCTATTCCTGGGCTGTTCTCCACGACCATCTCTGTTTGTTCGCCGACTGTCCCGATGGCCTGTTCATGGCCCTGCCCCCGCTTGGGCCTGGTCCTCTCGCGCAGCCGTTGGCCGAGGCCTTGCGGTTCATGCGTGAGCGGAACGGCGATTCCCGGGTCACGCGGGTCGAGAATGTGCCGGAGGCCTGTGTCGATGAGGTTCGCGCACTGGGCTACCGTGCGACTGCGAAAGAGCCCGACTATCTCTACGACGCGTCAGCTCTGTCCGACTTGTCCGGCGAGTCGTTTAAATCCCCGCGGGCCGCGTGCAATCGATTTATCAGGGAACGGGGCGGGATGCTTGAGCCCTATGAGCCGCGGGACGAAAGAGCCTGTGTCAGCTTGTTTCATGAATGGCGGGAACAGAAGCAGCAGGCCGGTTCTGATGACTGGGCCTGTGCGCTGTTGGAGGATGCCGCCGGCGCGCATGAGACGGCATTGTCTGACGCTGCCGAACTCGGGCTGATCGGCGCAGTGGTTCGGGTTGGAGGCCGTATTCGGGCCTATACGATGGGCCTGTGGCTCAACCCGTCGGTGTTTTGTGTGTTGCTGGAAGTCGCCGATCGGGATATTGTGGGGCTCGGGCCGTTTGTGTTTCGTGAATTCTGTCGCCAAGCTCGCGCGAAAGGGGCATGTTGGATCAACACGATGGATGATTCCGGCCTGCCGAGTCTGGCCCGTTCCAAGCAGTGGTATCATCCCGCACGATTGTTACCAAACTACATTGTGACGGAGTCCTGAGTATGGCCGCCTCGCTTCCAGCCGGTTCCCCGCGTCGGTCCTATCCCTGGTTGCCGGTCCTGATCGTCGGCGTGACCATTGTGGCGCTTGTGATCGGCGTGGTGATGCTCCGCTCCATTGAAGTGCGAATGGTCGAGGCGACCGGAGAAAATCTGACGCTGGCCTCCGCTGAAATCGCGGACAAACTCGATCGGTTGTTGTTCGAACGTCATGCGGATGTTCGCATGATGGCTCGAGCCTTTTCCGATCGCGCCCTCGATAAAAAATACATCAACGAATATCTGCAGTGGATGAAGGAAACCTATGCGCCGGTCTATCTCTGGCTGGGCGTGACGGACGCCCATGGGCGTATGGTGGCGGCGACGGACTCCTCCGTGATCGGCCAGGACTATAGTCGAAGCGGCTGGTTCGACCGGGTGCGGCAGACCGGAACCGTGCAGGTGGATGAAGTCGAGATCCATGAATCGAATCATAAGATCGAGTCCGTGGCCTTTACGGCCCCCATTCTGAGTGTCGGCGGCCAGTTTCTCGGTGCCGTGACGACCCGCATCGGGCTGCCGATGCTGGAGGATGTCCTCATTGAAACGGTCCGTGAAATTCAACAAACCGATGGCTCCGCCGGCCCCTTCGAGTATCAATTCCTGACGAAAGCCGGTGTCGTGTTTGTGGACTCAGCTTCCTCCGGTATCGATCGGGTGAATCTCACAGAACTCGGGTTACCATCGGTGCTGTTGAGCCGGTCCGGCAAGGCGGGCTACGTCGAAGAGATGCATGTTCGCCGTCACGTCCCGGTCGTCACGGGTTATTCTCAAACCAAGGGGTATAGCGACTATTCCGGATTGCAGTGGACGATCCTGCTGCGGATGGATCGTGACCTCATTCTTCTGCCGATTCGCGCCATGATGTGGAAACTGGGCATGGCCGGTGTCGTCGTCTGGCTTCCGATGGTCGGCCTGTTGCTCTGGGCCACCGGTCGATTGCGTGAACAGCATCGTCAGGCGCAGCAGGAAAGTGAATGGGCGCGTGCGGCGGAGGCCGCGTTGCTGCAGAGTCAGGAACGCAACCGGGTCATCGTCGATACGGCGCTGGACGCCGTCATTTCTATGGATGCGGGCGGCATCATTACGGATTGGAATGCGCAGGCGGTCAATATTTTCGGGTGGGAGCGGGAGGAAGCGCTCGGCCGCCGCGTGTCCGAGACGGTGATTCCTGTGCGCGATCGGGACGAGCATGAGCGCGGACTGCGCCATTTCCTGGATACCGGGCAGGGCGCACTCCTCAATCGACGGATTGAGATGATGGGATCCCACCGCGACGGCCATGAGTTTCCCGTCGAAATCACCATTTCTCCTGCCCGGCTGGGCGATGCCTATATTTTCAGCGCGTTCATCCGGGATATTACGGCTCGGAAACGTACCGAGCGCCAACTCGCGTCTCAGTACGCGGTCACGCGCGTCTTGGCGGAATCGCGGACGCTGGAAGAAGCGGGGCCGAAGATCCTGCAGGCCATCTGCGAAAGTCTCGAATGGGAGTTGGGAGTATTCTGGCGGCTCGATCGGCAGGGAAGTGTGCTGCGTTGTCTGGATGTCTGGCAGTCGCCCGCATTAAACGCCGAAGAGTTTGTGTTGGACACCTGGCGACATACCTTTACGATCGGCAAGGGACTCCCCGGACGGATTTGGCAGGCCGGGGAACCGACGTGGATCAAAGACGTGGTGCAGGAGGCCAATTTCCCTCGCGGTGGTGCCGCTGCCAGAGTGGGGTTACACGGGGCCTTCGGATTTCCCGTTCGGGTCGGCACCGAAGTGGAGGGTGTGATCGAGTTGTTCCGACGCGAGATCAAGCAGCCGGACGAGCAGCTATTGAAGATGGTGGCCGATGTCGGACTGAAAATCGGCCAGTTCGGTGAACGCGCGCGGGCCGAGGATGCGTTGCGGCGCACGGAAGCGCAGCTCCAGCAGTCGCAAAAAATGGAAGCCGTCGGACGGCTGGCCGGCGGCGTGGCGCACGACTTCAACAACATGCTGACGGTGATTCGTGGATACAGCGAACTGGTGTTGAGCCGCCTGGCGCCCACGGATGGATTCCGGAAGGAACTGGAGGAAGTGAAGAAGGCGGCGGATCGCGCCTCCGGTCTCACCGGACAGCTGTTGGCGTTCAGTCGCCGCCAATTCATTGCGCCGAAAGTGCTGGATTTGAATTCGGTGATCCACAATATGGAAGGCATGTTGCGACGGTTGCTCGGCGAGGACATCGTCGAGCTCTGCACGGTGCTGGATCCGGGGTTGGGGCAGCTGAAGGCGGATCCCGGTCAGGTGGAGCAGGTCATCATGAATCTTGCGGTGAATGCCCGCGATGCCATGCCGAACGGTGGCCGCCTCACGGTGGAAACCAGCAATGTGCAGTTCGGGCAACGCAGGAACCGTCCGCCGATGGGCGCCGAGCCCGGTTCCTATGTGGCGTTGATCGTGCGCGATACCGGCCATGGCATGGACGAGGATACGCAGTCGCACGTCTTCGAGCCGTTTTTTACGACCAAAGAGAAGGGCAAGGGCACGGGGCTCGGTCTTTCGACGGTCTATGGCATCGTCAAGCAAAGTGGCGGCTGTATCGAGGTCGAGAGCAAGCCGGGACGTGGGGCGACCTTTAAGATTTACTTCCCGCGTGTGGAATCGGCCACAACGGAGACCGAATCCGTCGCGGTCGGAGGGGACTCGGTCAGAGGGCGCGAGACGGTGTTGTTGGTGGAGGACGAGCCGGGTGTCCGACGGTTGGTCAATGAAACGCTGCGCTTGCATGGATATACGGTGCTCGAGGCCCGGCACGGGATTGAAGCGTTGCTCACCGGCGCGAAACATGCCGGTCCGATTCATTTGCTGCTCACGGATGTGGTCATGCCGCAGATGAGCGGACCGGAAGTCGCCGAAAAACTCGCGACGGTTCGTCCGGAGGTGAAAGTGCTGTACATGTCCGGTTATCCGGATCACCCGGCCTTTTCCAAGGGAGGGATCGATACCGAGCATTCCTTCCTGCAGAAGCCCTTCACACCCACGACCCTGGCGCAAAAGGTTCGAGAAGTGCTCGATGGATCGAAAGTCGCCTGACCGTACCGCGCAAGAGCGCGGGGCTTTCCCTGTCTTCAGTCGGCTGCTTGAACTTCCCGCTCGTTTCCGTTTATCGTGGCGCACCATGCAGGTTATTCAATTCAATGTAGGAGTGTCGGAATGAGCGAAGGGCGAACGGCATCGGTGCCGAAAGGGCAGGAACAGGAGATCGATCGGTATCGGATCGCGCGCGAGCCGTTTTATGCCGAAGTGCGGGGCGAGGTCGGGTTGTTCACGATTGCAGCCCAGAGTCGCATGCCGGTGATGCTGAAGGGGCCGACGGGATGCGGGAAGACGCGGTTCGTCCAGCACATGGCCTATCGCCTGGGGCGCCCGCTCATTACCGTGGCCTGCCATGAAGATCTCACGGCTTCCGATCTCGTCGGCCGGTATCTGTTGAAGGGGCAGGAAACGGTCTGGATGGACGGCCCGCTGACCCTCGGCGTCAAGCAGGGGGCCATCGTGTACCTGGACGAGATCGTCGAAGCCAGGAAAGACACCACTGTCATTATCCATCCCTTGAGTGACGACCGGCGCCTGCTGCCGATCGAGAAGAAGGGGCAGGTCATTGAAGCGGTCGATGACTTCATGCTCGTGATTTCCTATAACCCCGGCTACCAAAGTATTCTGAAAGATCTCAAACAGAGCACCAAGCAACGGTTCATGGCGATCGAGTTCGACTACCCCTTGCCCGATGTCGAGAGCCGGGTGGTGGCGCATGAAGCCGGCGTGAGCCTCGAGGTTGCGCAGCGTCTCGTCAAGATTGCGGAGAAAGTTCGCAATCTCAAGAATCACGGACTGGAAGAGGGCGTGAGCACCAGACTGCTGATTTATGCGGCCACATTGATCAGGCAGGGCGTACCGGCCGATCAAGCCTGCGATGTCGCCATTGCCCGTCCTATTACCGATGATCCGGACATGTTGCGCAGCATCATCGAAGTCGTGAAGGCGATATTCTGAGGCATCCGCCCACTGCGACGCGGTGAGGCGGTGGTTGCAGGAGCTCGGCGACCAGCCGCACCCCCATGCGAGAGCGTCAGGCCACTGAACGCGAACAGGCCGTTCGCGCCACATCCGAGGGCGTGACCATTTCAGTCCATGTTCAGCCGAAAGCCTCCCGCAGTGAATGTGCAGGTCTGCATGGGCACGCGGTGAAGATTCGCATCGCCGCGCCGCCGGCTGACGGCGCGGCGAACGACGAATTGTGCCGATTTCTCGCCCGTCTCTGCGATGTGCCGTTAAGCGCGGTTCACATCCTGAGCGGCGCGGGAAGTCGCCAGAAACGCGTCTTGGTCAAGGGGCGATCGGTAGAACAGGTGCGCGCACAACTCCACCTGGAATGACATGAGCGGCGGGTAGATCGCGAGCCTTGCTGTCCGGAGGCGTCGCCCGGGGAAAAGCATCCGAGGTAATCCGATGACTAGGACAGGGCAGACAGGTTCAATTGGGCGGGTACAAACCGGTTGTTCGGCACGCAGAGAGGTGCGGATGTGAAGGCGTCGCGATCGTCATTCTGCCTGATTTTCCTGGTCACGATCGGTCTCGTGGCCTGTGCCGGGCCAGAGCCCATCCTGAAATCCAACACTCGAGTACAGCTGTATGGCAAAGACCAGGCGGCACGTGACGCGGCGGTGTGCGGAGAGAAAGCGGAACGCGCCGGTTTGCAGCACGGGACCAATCGGAGCGGAAACGCCGGCGCCGGCGCCACGTTGGGGATTGTCGGCGGGGCGGCGGTGGGAGCGTCCGTCGGGGGGGTGTTGGGTTTCCTTGCCGGGACCTACAAACCACTGCAACCGCAGCCGGACTATGCGGCCTTCGTTGAACGTTGTCTCAAAGAAAAAGGATATGAGACGACCGGCTGGCAATAGCGATGCATCTGATGTTCTGCGCGTGCACAGGCCGGATCGATCAAAAGGTGAAACAGCCGGAGTAGTCGGCCATCAGGCATTGCACACGGATCGAGATCCGCTCCAGTCGATCACGGTCCTGCGGCGTCGGCGCTGAACGATCGGCATCCCGCAGCCACTCCGCATCCTGCCTCAATTTACGCAACGACCATCGCGACGTGCCTGGAATCCGCGTCTCGTCTTGAACCGCCCGGTTGACGATCTCTCGGAACGACACCACTTCATCGGCCCACTCCACACGATCGGCCTGAAATCCGTAGGGCGCCTCATCCTGACCGATCAGGGCAATCAAGTGTCGCAGCCATTCGACGGTGGCGGCCATGCGGTCGTAATGCAGGGTGCTGGTGACGTCTCCGGCCGTGTGGTACCGCGGGGTGCGTCCGGCGGAGAGAAACAGAAACGGCAGTCCATGGTTGCGGAAGACGTCGTAGTCGCTGAAGGCTTTGTGGCCGATTTCGGGAATCTCTTCGACCAGGTGCATCCCCACAGGGAAGACCGTCAGCGATGGTGCCGAGGCTTGTTTGACGCGCTGGTACAACGCCGGACTTTTTTCCGCGCCGGCGGCAAAAATCGCATCCTTGATAGGGGGCCACTGTACGCCACCCATGAGGTCCATGATCACGACGGCTTGGAGATTCTCGGCACGGCCGATTTCCGGCGGCAGGTGGTGAAACAAGAACTGCGACCCCATCTCAGCCTTACCGAAATACGGGGATTCCTCGCTGTTGAAGGCCACAAATAGGATGCCGTGCTGGGGGAGTCCTGCCATGTGTCGTGCGGTTTCAATGAGGATGGCGACCGAGGAAGCATTATCGTCCGCACCCAGGAATGGATAACCAAGATGATCGTAGTGGGCGCCGATCACCATCCATTGCGCGGGGGCGGAGCCGGCGGTCGGCGGGATGAAGCCGAGGAGATTGTCGCCGATCGTGGGCGAGATGGCTTGCCGGTAGCCGCCGAGTGACGGCAGGGGTTCGAGTCCGACGGCTCGAAACTGGTCCTCGATATAGCGGGCAGCCTGGCGATTCCCGGGTGAGCCCGGCTGCCGTCCTGACAGCTCGGGGCTTGCGAGAAACGACACGTGGTGCTGCAAGCGTTGGCCGGAGGTCGAGGTAATCGGCAAGCTCCTCGGGTCGATCGCCTCCATCGTACGGAGGCATCCGGTAGTAGTCAGGCCGAGCAGGAGAGACAGGGCGGAGAGCATGAGGGCAACGGCAGGATTCCGGCCGGGAGGCATAGACTCGATCACGGTTGCGGGGCGGATTCCGGGGTGGTCGGTGGAGTGGTTTCTTTCGGCGCCATCGGCAGTGCCTTGTGCCGGAGCGCGCGGCCTTTCTCCGGAGTCGGATCGGTGATGAGCCCGTAACACTGGCGGCCTTCGTGGTCTTCCGGCAGATATTCGGTGATCGGCATGCCGTCTTCACGGACGAAGAGCAGGCAGTGGCAGTATTTGTACATCTGCATTTCGTCACAGGCGCACATCCAGCGCCGCAGCTTGGCTTCGGCCTGCTTGTCGGGGTAGAAGTTGCAGGGGCATAACGGCTTCCCCAACTCGTCGACGTGGGCGGCGAGACCGAGGACCACTGCGTTGGTGACGGCTTCATTCGGGTGCATGGCGGTCCCGCTCTTCTCGGCGAAGCCCTTTACATACTTCCACATCTTGTCGAGGCTTTCTTTGCTCGGTTCAGCCATCCTGTCCCCCGCGTTACCACTGCCCGGTGAATCGTTGCCTGTGCGCCATCGGTCCCTGCCCGCCGCGAAGACACAGTTTACAAGCGAAATTGTGTCCTTTACAATCCACAACTTCCCCCAAAACGGATTCTGGCACTATGGCGTCTGGGCGCTCCTCTGAACAACTGTGTGACCTGCTGGCCGAACAACTCGGGCCTGACGCGGCTGCTGCCGTGGTGAAGGCTATTGCCGACTCGGCTGCCAGGCCGGATGCCCTTGATGGTGTCCTGGTGTTGTTGGACGAGCTCACGGAAGAGGCGCCGAAAGCGGCCAAGGCTGCGATCGATGCGTTGGCCGATATGCAGCGTCGCGGCCTGCTGGCGGATGTGCTGCCATGGGTCGATCTCGGGGTGGCCATCGCGGCAGATTCCGGTGCGTTGGCCCTGAGATTTTTTAAGGAGAGTCCGCTGCTGCTCGGTCTCCTCGAGCCCTCCAGCAGAGCGATTGTGCTGGCTGCCGGGTTAGAACTCGCAGACCGTCAGGCCAATGTGGCGGTGGAATTTATCCGGATTGCTCCGGAAGCGGTCGGTGTCTTATCTCCGGCGGATTGGCCCGTGTGGATGGACCTGGCCTGTGAACTCACGGAAACCGATTTTGCCCTGGCGGTGGAATATATCCGGCAGATTCCCTCGATTGCACGCGTGTTGTCACTCGACGCCGTTCGTGCCTGGGTGCGGTTCGGCATGAAGCTCATCGTCGAGAATAGTCTCGGCAAGCCGGACTACCTGGGAGTCTTGGAATTCTTCAGAACGAGTCCGGCCATATTGGAAGATATCCCCGGGCCGTCACACCGCAATCAGGTGATCGGCATCGGAGCGCAGATGGCCGAGCGTTCGCCGGCATCGGGTATTGCGGTATTGGCGGAGGCGCCTGCGATGCTCCGCCGTCTTCTTTCGGAGGAATGGCGGACTCAGGTGCTCCGTTACGGGCTGCTGGTCGCCGAGCGTGACGCTGAGACGGCGCTGGCCTATCTTCGACGCTGCCCTGAATTGATCGCCTTGATCGGATCCGGTGAGGGAGCGCAGGAGAAGTTCCAGTCCTGGTTTGCTTCCGGCATGGAAGTGCTGGAGTACAGCCTGGAGGGGGGGCGGGCCTACTTCGCGATGGAAACGGAGAAGGCCTTGGGCGCCGTGTCTCAGGCCATGAGCGGCGTGCCGCTGCGGCAGATCGCCCGGCGCGTCAAATTGTTCGCGCAGGCGCTCTGTGGTCGCGATGTGCGCATTCACGATCTCCCCGACTCTCTCGAATCGACCCAGCCGATGGCTCGTGCCACGGTGAGTGAAGACGGGCAGAGCATCGGCCTGCCGTCCCTCGTCAGGCGGTATCCGACCTACGATGAAAACGTGCGTCTCTATATGGTCATGGCGGCGCATGAGGCCGGACACCTCGAGTTCGGCACGTTCGACTTGCCTATTGTCAGGTTGCAGGACCTGGTTGAGGACCTTGCGCAGCGTTATGGGCGGGCTGTGCCGAATGAAGCCCGGACTTTGGGGAATGTGTTTACGCGGTATCCGCAGCCCGGCCTGATCCGCGACCTCTGGGCTCTGGTGGAGGATGCCAGGGTTGAGTACCTGTTGCGCGCCGAGTATCCCGGCTTGAGCCGTGACCTGGCATCCGTTGCCAAAGACGCGGTGAACGTTCGAAGTCTTGCGCATGGCATGACGGTGCGCGAATTAGTGGTCGATCAACTCCTGCTGTTCACCACGACGGATGGCGGATCGGTCATCGTTCCGGACGCCGTCAAAAGCGAAGTCGATCAGCTCTGGTCGCTTTGCCGGACGATCTACCATCCTCGGGCCACCGCCGAGGATGCGGTGCGCCTGGCGGACCGCCTCTATGCGCGGATGGACGAGTTATTAGCCGTTCGTCGCGAGGCCATTCCCAGCCAGGACGAAGCGGAGGCTCCGGAACAATCCATCCCGGCGCCCAAGTCGTCGGAAGACCTGTCCGATACGTACCGGCCGATGGATAATTGGGACTATCGCGGCGCGATGGATCCCAATCTGGTGCGCGACCGAACGGAATCGTCTCCCGAACCGAGTGCGGCATCCGGCCAGGGTGATAGCGAAGGCGGCGCGGGTTTGGCCGGTGATGCCGGAGGTTCGTCAGGCGCGGGCACCGCGCGTTCGCAGCAGATGTCGCAAGATGTGCTTGTCCCCGGCCGCCGACAGCCCTCGCTCGTGGAGGAGGTTCTGGCGGTTGAAGGCGAGGGGGCTCGTCCTGAGGATGAAACGGTCGGCGCGGTCAAGGCGGTTCGTTACCGTGAGTGGGATGCTGCCATTCAGGACTACCGAATGAATTGGTGCCGGGTGGTTGAGCGCGAGGCGATTGAAGGGACATCGGACTTTGTGGAGGAGACCCTCGCGGCCCAACGGGGAACGGTCACGCTGTTGCGTCGCTATTTCGAGAGTCTGCGCCCACCCGGGCTCCGGCGCATTCCCGGTCAGTTGGATGGAGAAGATCTGGACATGGATGCCGTGATCGGTCGGATGGCTGATCTGTCGGCGGGCATCGAGCCGTCGGAGCGGATTTATGTGCGGCGTGAAAAGCGGGAACGCGAGGTCGCCGCTGCATTTTTGGTGGATCTCAGCGGATCGACCAGTCGTCAGGTCGAGCAGGGGCGGCGGATTATTGACATTGAAAAGCAGGGGCTCGTGCTCCTGTGCGAAGCGCTGACGGCGATCGGCGATCAATTCGCCGTGTACGGCTATTCAGGGCAGGGTCGGAACCAGGTGGATTTTGTAGTCGTGAAGGGGTTCGACGAACTCGTGACCGGGCGTGCGGGAGCTAAGTTGGGGGGGATTGTGCCCCTGCAACAGAATCGCGACGGCGCGGCCATCCGGCATGCGACGAGCAAGTTGCTCGCCCGTCAGGCGAAGACGCGGATTCTGGTGGTCATCAGCGACGGCCGCCCATTGGACGACGGCTACAAGGATGACTATTCCCTGGAAGATACACGCATGGCGCTACGGGAAGCCCGTGCCAGCGGTATTGACCCGGTCTGCATTACGATCGACAAGCAGGCGGATCCTTATCTGCGTCAAATGTACGGGGATGTGCGTTATGTGGTGATTGATCGGGTGGAGGGGTTGCCGGAGAAGCTTCCGAGGATTTACCATCGGCTGACGGCCTGAATGGTCGTGCGCGAGGCCTTTTCAGCACTGGAGCATACGAACGATGATTGAGCAGCCGACACGACCGACTGTGCCACCGTGGCTTTACAAGTTATTTACCGGCCATCAATATCCCTATGTGAGACGGCAGGCCAAATTTGCGAATCGTGATACCAAGCCGGGAGAGGAACGGCCGGAACCGACGCGGGAGGAGATCGACGCCAAGTTTTGGGAGATTTATCCGCGTTGTACCGCGAAGATATTGCAGGAAGTCAAAGCCGGCATGATCGTGGTATTCCACGAACTGGGCGAGTATCCCGCCGGCGGGTACCAGGGATTGGTGGATGCGCCCGAAGAGTTTCTCGCGGCACACTACGGGAAGAAGAAAATCAAAGTGAATTTTTATGACGGCGATAATTTTGTCTGCACGATCAATTTTAAGGTCGGCGGCTGGACGGGTCACGAACACGCGTGAAGGGTAAACGGTGAGTGTAAGGGACCTCTTGCACTTGACGCTTCACGTTTCACGCTTCACGAGGTGGGATGATGGGACGACCAAAGATTACGGTAGTGGGCGCGGGGAATGTCGGCGGAACGGTCGCGCAGCGGCTGGCGGAGAAAAATGCGTACGATGTCGTACTGGTCGACATTGTGCCGGGCATCCCGCAGGGCAAGGCCTTGGATATCACACAGGCCGGGCCGGTGTGCGGGTACAGCACCCGCGTCGTCGGGACGAATGGGTATGACGAGACCGCCGGGTCCTCCATTGCCGTCATCACGTCGGGAATTCCCAGGAAACCGGGCATGAGCCGGGACGAACTCCTGGCGACGAACGCCAAAATCGTGAAAACCGTGGTGCGGGAACTGGTATCGCGTTCGCCGAACATCATCCTTATTTTGGTGACGAATCCGTTGGATGCCATGGTGCATGTGGCGCGACAGGTCAGCGGACTGCCGAAATCACGAGTCCTCGGGATGGCGGGTGTCCTGGATACGGCGCGCTTGCGGTCGTTCGTAGCCGAAGAATTGAATGTGCCGGGCACGGAGGTGCAAGCGATGGTGTTGGGAGGGCACGGGGATACGATGGTGCCGCTGGTTCGGCAAACGACGGTGGCCGGAAAGGCGATTACGGATCGATTGTCTCCGGTGCGGCTGGCAGCCTTGATTAAGCGCACGCAGGACGGCGGGGCCGAAATCGTGGGGCTCCTCAAAACCGGCAGCGCGTTTTATGCGCCGTCCGCCTCTGCGGTGGATATGGTCGAAGCGATCATGAACGACCAGAAGCGCGTGATGCCCTGCGCCATGTTCTGCGAGGGGGAATACGGGCTGAAGGATGTCATCGTCGGTGTGCCCGTGACCTTGGGGCGCAGCGGAGGAGAATCCATCGTTGAATATGAGCTGACCGCTGAGGAACGCACCGCACTGCAGGCGTCTGCGGACGCGGTGCGGGACCTATGTGCGGTGGTCGACCGCCTGCTGACTGCCTAGCCGGCTGACTAGGGTGTGTGGAGGCAGGTTGCTTGACAAGGCTCAGCAGCCTGCAGTAGAGAACGGGGCTGGCACTAAACCGTTACAGTTGGGGGGCGTATGAAATTTTTGGAAGATCCATATCAGACATTGGGCGCAGGATTTGCGCTCGCTGTCGGATTGATAGTCGTCTATCTGGGTATGGCGGGAGTGGGGGCGGGCGATGCCGACTGGTTCGGTTTGATCGTGCGCTGGATCCATTTCCTGGCCGGCATTACCTGGATCGGGCTGTTGTACTTCTTTAACCTCATCAATGCCGGCTTTCTCAAGAGCCTGGATGGGCCGACGAAGAACATCGTCATTCCCAAGCTGATGCCTGCCGCGCTGAATTGGTTCCGCCATGGCGCCACGGTCACCGTCCTCGCGGGGATCGTGCTCTACGGCTACCTCTATTCAAAAGGTGGAACGGGGGCGCTTGCGCTGGGGATCGGTGGTTTGCTCGGTATCATCATGATGGGGAATGTGCACGGAATTATTTGGCCCAATCAGAAGAAAGTCATTGCAGCGGTGGCTGCGGCTGCCCAGGGCACGCCCGCTCCGCCGGAGATGGCTCAGTGGGGAAAAACGGCCTTGATCGCATCCCGTATCAACTTCTTGCTGTCTATTCCCATGTTGTTCTTCATGGGAGCGGGGAGCCATTTGAAGTAGACCGTCGGGTGAGCAGAATCACGGGGATTGGTCATCCGATGAGGGTGGCCAGTCCCCTTTTTCTTGGGCCGATCGATGCCGGGTACCGTAATCGAATGTCGGCGAGTCTTTGGACTGATTCGCGGTAGGCCTATCAGGCCTAAATGATTGAGATTCAGGCCTAATCAGGCGAACTTGGCTTGACGGCCCCCAAAGAGCAGCCGTATAGTACATTCCTGCTAACCTGGGGGTGCTACCCCCGAAAGGGAATAACGTGACCCTACCTCAACCAAGGGTATTGCAGAAGCTTGAAGGGGCTCCCTGGGAAATCGACCCCTACCTCAAGACCGGCGGGTATGAAGCTTGGCGGAAGTGTCTGAAAGAGCTGACCCCCAACGACATCGTCGGCGAAATTAAGAAAGCCGGATTGCGCGGGCGTGGCGGCGCCGGCTTTCCGACCGGTACGAAGTGGGACAAGGTCCTCAACCATCGAGTTCAGGAGCGTTACTTTGTCTGCAATGCCGGGGAACATGAGCCGGGTACCTTCAAAGACCGTCATCTCCTGAAACATATCCCGCATCAACTGATCGAGGGCTGTCTCATTGCCTCTCGAACCGTGAATGCCAAAGCCTCCTATATTTACGTCAACCATGAGTATGCGGAAGAAGAGGCGAATCTCAGGAAAGCCATCGCCCAAGCCCGGGAACGTGGCCTATTGGGGAAGAATATCCTCGGAACTGGCGTGGACCTCGACCTTGAAGTCTACTCCGGTCATGGCAGTTACGTAGCGGGTGAAGAGACGGCCATGTTGGAGTCCATGCAGGGACGTCCGGCCATGCCGCGTCAGAAGCCGCCGTTTTACCCCACCGATTTCGGACTGTATGGGAAGCCGACCCTGGTGAACAACGTTGAAACGTTGTGCAACATTCCCCTGATTCTTAAAAACGGCGCCGCATGGTTCACTCAGGTGGGGACGGAGAAGTGTCCCGGGACCATGCTCTTCTCTCTTAGCGGATCGGTGAATCGGCCCGGAGTGTATGAAATGCCGATGGGCGTGACGATCAGGGACCTCATCGAGACGTGCGGCGGGGGTGTCCCGAACGGGCGCAAGATCAAGGCAGTATTTCCAGGCGGGCCTGCGTTCTCAATGGTCACGGCGGATCAGCTGGATCTGCCGATGGATTTCGATTCGCTGAAGAAGGCCGGGACCGGACTCGGTTCCGCCGGGACGATTGTGATCGATGATGCCACATGCATGGTGGCGGCGACCCTCAAGTACTCCAATTTCTTCAAGAATGAAAGTTGCGGCCAATGTCCTCCGTGCCGGATGGGCACGATCAATCTGGCGACGTTGATGGACAAGATCGAGCGCGGGGAAGGGAGCCAGAAGGACCTCGATTCGTTGCTGCAACTGTGTGGATTTGTGAAGGGCACCGGGTATTGCACCCTTATCACCGGTGCCGCAGTCCTGGTGCAGAGCAGTTTGCGATTGTTCCAGCATGAATTCGAAGAGCATATTCGTTTGCAACGCTGTCCCTTTCAGCCGGTCCGCACAGGGGCCGGTGCGAGCGCCTAGAGGAATGGTCGGATGCCGCGTGTAAGTTTTCTTCATCCACAGGGTCGGAGCGGTGAGGTTGAATCAAATCTCACCCTGTTGGAGGCCGCCAAGACGCTGGGGTTTGAACTGAATCACGATTGCGGCGGCAATGCCTCCTGTACCACGTGCCGCGTTGAAGTGCAGATGGGTGGGGACAATCTGTCGGAGATTGATTTCGACGAACAGGACCTGTTGGACCGTGAAGCCTTGTCGGAGCCTTGGCATCGGCTGGGTTGCCAGGCAAGAGTGTTAGGGGATGTAGTGGTGCGTGTGCCGGAAACCAAATGGGTGCAACCCACATCAGCCTCATCAGGCGAAGTTGGAAAAAGAGGCACAGGACTTCCGTAAGCTCCCGTGAGATGGTAGAGTATCGTAACGTGCTGAACAGGTAGACCAGAAGGAGGACCAACGATGGTAACGATTACGCAATTGGCCGAGCAGAAAATAAAAGAACTCATGACCGAGGAAAAAGATGTGGTCGGTCTGCGGATTTATGTTCGCGGCGGAGGATGCCACGGCTATCAGTACGGCATGGCCTTCGAATCCAAAATGGCCGACGATGATACGGTCATTGAAAAAGGCGACGTGAAGGTCATCATGGACTCTCAAAGCGCACCGCTGCTTCAGGGCGCGGAAGTCGATTATGTCGACAGCTTGCAGGGGTCCGGATTCTCGATCAAGAATCCGCAAGCCAAGACGACCTGCGGGTGCGGCAGTTCTTTCAGTGCGTAAGAGCCTTCCGGTTGACCCCCAACCGGATTGCGAATGGTCCGTTGAGTAGCAGCAAGCCGGGAGTGGCTCCCTCTCTAGCGGGGGGCCCTCCCGGCTTGTTCGTTCTGCCGATCTTTCTGGAGAGTTGTCTCGATGTCTCAGGCCACCATCACCCGGCGCTATCGTTTCTGCGCTGCCCATCGGCTGCATACCGATCAGCTGTCGGCTGAGGAGAATTGGGCCACTTTCGGGAAGTGCAATAATCCCAACGGGCACGGTCACAACTATGTGGTGTTTGTGTCTGTGAAGGGCGATATCGATCCGGTCACGCATCAGGTGCTCGATGTGTCACGGCTTGATGCCGTGGTCGAGCGAATCGTGGTGCAACGTTTCGATCATCAGGATTTGAACCTGGATCCGGAGTTCGCGACCCAGACTACGACCGGAGAGAATCTGGTGCTGCTCATTTGGGATTTGTTGGTGGATAAGCTTCCTGCGGGACGGCTAGTAAAGGTCGGTGTGATTGAAACACGGGATAACTACTTCGAGTATTCCGGCTCCGTGGAGAGCAAGCGGAGAGAAGAGGGAGTGAGGCATGGCTAAAGTGGTTTCTGGGGCCCGAGCCAGACGGTCGCGTGTCTCTGCGGCACCGACCGACGAGGACCCGATTGAAGGGCTGATGACGAATCTTTTGCTGGAATTGGGAGAGGACCCTGACCGTAACGGCCTCCTCAATACGCCGAAGCGGGTCGCGAAGGCCATGCGCTTTATGACTCAAGGATATCGGCAGGATATCGATCATCTGCTCAACGGGGCTTTGTTCCCGATCGAGTACGACGAAATGGTGATCGTGAAAGACATCGATTTTTTTAGCATGTGCGAGCACCATTTACTGCCGTTTTTTGGGAAGTGCCATGTGGGGTACTTGCCGAACAAGAAAGTCGTGGGGCTCAGCAAGATTCCTCGGGTGGTAGATGCGTTCAGCCGACGCCTGCAGGTTCAGGAACGATTGACGCTTCAGATCGCCGAAACGCTGAAGAAAAAGCTGAATGCGCATGGTGTGGCGGTGGTGATGGAAGCGCGACATCTCTGCATGATGATGCGGGGCGTCGAAAAACAGAACACCGTGGCCGTGAGCAGTTCCATGCTGGGCGTGTTCCGCACGCAACAACAGACCCGCGAAGAGTTCTTGAAGTTGATTCGAGGCAGTAGCGTCAGGGACGGAAACTAATCGCCCGCCGCCCGTAGTTCCTCGACGAAGTTTCTCACCAGATCGTTAAAGACCTCAGGTTGTTCAAGATTACTCAAGTGCCCGGCCGCAGGGATCACGGCCAGCCGGGCACCGGGTATCTCTGTCGCCATCACTTGCGCGTCGGCGAGGGGCGTGGTGTGGTCTTCCTGGCCGACTACCACCAGAGTTGGGCAGGTGAGCGCGCGGAGATGGGCGACGGAATCGGGGCGGTTCGCCATGGCCATCAGATCGACGAGGATGCCGCTCACCGGTGTGTCCCGGATTGTGCGCCGGACGTAATCAACGAGTTCAGGTTTCTGTTGCAGTGATGTTGCGCCCAGTAGTTTCGGGAGCATGATGTCCGCCACGGCGTCGGCCCCTTTCCCGTAGGCAGTCTGGGCCAGATTGAAGCGTCCTGTTCTCCCCTCCGGACTATCCGCCTGCGCTCGAGTATCAGCCAGCACCAATCCCTTCAGGCGGTTCCCGTATTTTCTGGAAAACGCAAAGCCGACATAGCCGCCCATCGATAATCCCACCAACACAGCCTGGGGAATAGCCAAGTGGTCAAGCAGTGCGCAGACATCATCGGCGTAGTCTTCGAGTGAAAATGCCCACAGCGGGGCATCCGACTCACCATGCCCGCGCAGATCCACGGCGATGGTCCTGAATTGTCTGGACAGCGCGGTTGTCTGTGGCGTCCACATCGAACGATTCAGCGGGAAGGCGTGGAGAAAGACGAGAGGAAGTCCTGTGCCCTGCTCATCGTAGGCCAACCGAATGCCCTTCGTGTCGCAAAACATGAGTCCATCCTTTGTGAAAAGCCGATGGATGGGTGGTAGCATTGCCGCGCGCGGGAATCAAGGGGAGGATCGGCAGGTGGGGACGAGAGTCGTTTGCGATGATTCCCTTGCGACAGCTAGAATGCAGGGCAGTATTCAGGTAGAGCACGACCATGTCCTCTCATGATTCCACAGGCGATCTCTTCGCGCCGGCTCAGAGGGCCACCCGTCCGGGAAAAGTTCCGCTGGCCGAGCGGATGCGTCCGCGAAGCTTCGATGACCTCGTCGGGCAGGATGAGGTGGTGGGGCCGGGACGCCCGCTCAGAAATGCCATTGAGCGGGATCAACTCTCCTCCGTTATTTTCTGGGGACCGCCGGGTTGCGGGAAAACAACCCTGGCCGGGCTGGTCGCGCAGCACACCGAATCCCAGTTCGTGCCGTTTTCAGCCGTCACCGGCGGCATTCCCGAGTTGCGCGAGATTATTAAGGCTGCGGAGCATCGTCGGGCGATGGGTCGTGCGACCACGCTGTTCGTCGACGAAATTCACCGGTTCAATAAAGCCCAGCAGGATGCCTTTTTGCCGCATGTCGAACGGGGGACGGTGGTGCTCATCGGGGCGACCACAGAAAATCCTTCCTTCGAACTGATCGCGCCCTTACTCTCTCGCTCCATCGTGGTGCTGTTGAAGCCGCTGACAGAGGAGTCGCTCGGTTCCATTCTGGACCGGGCAGTGGCCGATTCGGAACGGGGACTCGGGTCGCTCCGGATCACGTTGCACCCCGCTGCCCGCGAGCGGCTGATTGCCTTCGGCAACGGTGATGCCAGAAGCCTGTTGACGACAGTGGAGTTTGTGGTCGGCCAGGCGCCTGTCGGGCCGGATGGATCACGGATCATCGATGAACGGGTGCTGGAGGCTGCGCTGCTCAAAAAGGCGCTTCGTTACGACAAGTCGGGCGAGGAGCACTACAACCTGGTGTCGGCGTATATCAAGAGCCTGCGCGACTCCGACCCGGACGGCGCCCTCTATTGGCTGGCCCGTATGTTGGAAGGTGGGGAGAATCCTCGATTCATTGCTCGACGGATGGTGATTTTTGCGTCAGAAGATATCGGCAATGCCGATCCGATGGCCCTGGTGATGGCCAACGCGGTAGCGCAGGCGGTGGAGTTCGTCGGGCTGCCGGAGGCTCAAATCAACCTGGCGCACGGGACGACGTACCTGGCCTCGCGGCCTAAGGATAATGCCTCCTATGTGGGCCTGCAGGAGGCGGTGCGGGATGCGCGCCAACATGGCAATCTCGGCGTGCCGTTGCACCTGCGCAATGCCGTGACGTCTCTCATGAAAGACATCGGGTACGGGAAGGGGTATCGGTATGTGCATGACGATCCAGCCGCCAAAACCGATCAGAATCACCTCCCGGAGCCGCTTCGTGGCACACGGTATTACCGCCCCAGAACCCCCTAATTCGATGAAGAAAGGGGCTGGACAAACCTGGACAGACGGTTATACTTAGGGCCGAGGTCATCATGGCACGTCAATCCAGTTCAGCGGAGAGTGTGAGCGAGCGCCGGAAGTATGTCCGGGCCACGCTCGTCGGGTCGGCCCTGGTGTCGCCGCAAAGCGGAGCCAAGGGTTTTACGGCGGTGCTGAATAACGTGAATAAAATCGGCGCCGGCCTTCATTCCAAAGAGACCCTGCCCATCGGCGCAAAGATTACCGTGTCGCTGGCCTTCCTGGATCCGGATCGCGTGGAGCAACAGGAGAAACTAAACGCCACCGTGGCTTGGGCCAAACCGTGGGAGAAGGGAATATTGCTGGGGGTGGTGTGGGATGATCTGGTGACGAAAGAGAAGAACCGCTGGTTGTACTACTATCTTGAAGAGACGCTGAAGTCGACCGATTAACCGATTGCCGTCAGTTTTTCCCGCACGCCCTGCAATTCATCGGACAACGATTCCCAACGCGCAGTGAGTCGCTCCAGTTCTTTTTTCCAACCTTCCTGCTCTCGCTGCAATTCGCTCCATCGGCCAAGTTCCTGATAGAGGGCCGGGTCGGCCAGCTCAAGCTCTCGCGCTTTCACTTTGGTTTCCATCGAGGCGATCTCGGACTCCGCCCGCGACACCTGCTTTTCAAGGCGCGCCTGCGTTTTGTTCAGATCCCGTCGTTCCCCGCCCTGAGATTTTTGTTGCACCTGCGAGGCCATGGCCTTGGTGGGGCCGTCTGATTTGCCCGCTTGGGCGGCGGCGAGCTCCGCGCTGCTTTCCTTGATCGATTCGAACTCCTGCGCCTTCTTCCACAAAAAGTACTCATAGTCGCCGAGATAATTCTTCGCCTGGCCTTCATCCACTTCAACGATCAGCGTGGCGACGCGCGTCAGAAACGTCGGATCGTGGGAAATGAAGATGATCGTTCCCGGAAAGTCCGTCAGAGCGTCGGTCAGCATGTCCACCGAGGCCGGGTCCAGGTGGTTGGTCGGTTCGTCGAGCAGCAACGTGTTTGCCGGCTCCACCAGCATGCGGGCCAAGGCCACGCGATTGCGCTCGCCGCCGCTGAGGGCTTTGATCGGCTTTTTCTGGTCGTCACCGGAAAACAGGAAGGCACCGGCAATACCGCGGAGAAAGTTCGTTTCGGCCTGCGCAGAGACCTCGGCCAGCGACTCCAGAATCGTGTCGTCCGGGTCCAATGACTCCGCCTGATGTTGGGCAAAATAGTGAAGCGTGACTCCGTGCCCGACCTGGCGCGTGCCCTTTTCGAACGGCAGCACCCCGGCCAATATTTTCAACAGTGTGCTTTTCCCGGCGCCATTCTCACCCACCAGCGCGATCCGCTGCCCTCGTTCCACGGTGAAATCCAGCGACCGGTAAATCACCTTTTCGCCGTAGCTCTTCGCGACGCCTTTAAGTTCCAGCACGTGCCGACCGCTGGCCGAGGGAAGGGGGAATTTGAAGCGCACGCGTTTGGTGTCGCGTTGCCGCTCGATTAACTTGACCTTATCCAACTGCTTGATGCGCGACTGCACCTGCTTGGCTTTGTTGGCCTGATAGCGAAAACGATCGATGAAGTTCTGGACGCGAGCCACTTCTTTGCTCTGCCGGTTGGCGGCCGATTCGATCTGGGCGTCCCGCGCCGCCCGGAGTTCCTGGAACTTCGTATAGTTGCCGCGGAATTCCTGAATGGTGCGATCGCGGAGTTCCCAGATATGCGTGGCGATGCCGTCGAGGAATTTGGTGTCGTGCGAGATGACGAGGAGCGTGAGATTCGAGTCGAGGAGAAATCGCTCGAACCACCGCTGGGTCGGCTTGTCCAAGTGGTTCGTCGGCTCGTCCAGCATGAGCACGTCGGGGTTCGACAGCAGCAAGTGCGCGAGCGCGACGCGCATGCGGTATCCGCCGGAAAGATTCTCAATCGGTCGCGAAAAATCGGCTTCCGAGAAGCCCAGGCCGGCGAGAATCCGTTCGGCTTCATGTTCTGGATACAGGTCGCGGTGTGTGGCATCCAGGACGGTTTTTCCGACAATGGTTTCGAGTTCCTGCGGAAGGTAGCCGACACGGAGGCGCGGGCGTTTGCGGATGGTGCCTTTATCGGGAGACTCCTCGCCCAGAATCATCCGGAAGAGCGTCGTTTTTCCAGCGCCGTTCGGGCCCACGAGGCCGACACGGGCACCGGGACGCAGGTGTGCCGTGGCACCTTCGAGCAGCACTTTGGTAGCAAATTGTTTATGGACAGATTCAAGCTGCAGCATGGATCAGTAAGACTCGGTGTAAGGGGTGAAACGTTCGGTGAGGTACCCGCGGCGGAGTGTCAGCGTCCGTGTGTGCACCGGCGGCCGGCCAAGCGTATGACTCGTAGAGTTCGGATATCCCCGCACACATTCGAAGCGTTGGTCGGACAAGCTTTATTTGGTGGAGCTGGCCGGGATTGAACCGGCGACCTCGTGAATGCCATTCACGCGCGCTCCCAACTGCGCCACAGCCCCACGCAAGCTTGTCTGTACATGTGCACAGGCACGAGAAAAAGAATCAACGTGCAGACGTAACTCTGCAATCTAGCATGGGCGGTTTTTGTCAGTCAAGAAAAGCATTGGAGTGAGGCCCTGGCCTGTCCTCATTTTTTTGCTCGTGCGCCGGGCGGCTGCAAAAACTCCGTTGGGATGGGGGCACGAAAAGGAGGGCGAGCACCTCGTTTCTGCCGACGGATAGCAGATCCTCGCTGAAAAGCTTGCTTGACAAACCGCGAGGCGAATCCTACCATGATGCCCTTCCGGCTCTGATCAGTACGAGGTCAGGGCTTTTTTTTCGAGTTCAGCAAGGGCAGAAGGAGCGTAGGCAGCGAACAATGGCGAATCTCGTCATCATCGGCTCCCAATGGGGCGACGAAGGCAAAGGGAAGATAGTCGATATCCTCGCGAAGGATGCCGATATGGTCGTGCGGTATCAGGGTGGGTCCAATGCCGGCCATACGGTCATCAATAAGCGGGATACGTTCATTTTCCATCTCATCCCCTCCGGCATTCTGTATCGCGGCACCCGCTGCCTGATCGGCAACGGCGTCGTGGTCGATCCCGGGGCGTTGATTGAAGAAATGGATCATCTGCAGGGGCAGGGCGTGAAGATCGGGAAGAATTTTGCGGTCAGCGACCGGGCCCATCTGATCCTGCCTTACCATAAGGCCATCGATAAGGCGTCTGAACAGTCGAAGGGCGTTCGTCGGATCGGCACCACGGGGCGCGGGATCGGGCCGTCGTATGGCGACAAGATGGCGCGGATCGGCATTCGCATGGGCGATTTGCTCAATCCCCCGCTCTTCAAACAGAAGCTGGAAGAAAATCTGGTCGATATCAATTGGCTGCTCGAGCAGCTGCACAAAGTCGACTGTTTCGAATTGGAAAAGGTCTACCAGCAGTACATGGGGTATGCCGATCGTTTGAAAAGCTACATCATCGATACGGCCCTCGTCGTGAATAAAGCCGTCGATGCCGGCAAGACCGTGCTGTTCGAGGGTGCGCAGGGCACGCACTTAGACGTCGATTTCGGCACCTATCCCTATGTGACCTCCTCGAGTTCATCGGCCGGCGGCGCCTGTACCGGCACCGGAGTGGGGCCGACGAAAATCGACTCCGTGATGGGCATCACCAAGGCCTATACCACGCGAGTCGGCAGTGGACCGTTCCCGACTGAATTGACCGACGAAGTGGGTGGCTGGTTGCAGGAGCGTGGGAAAGAATTCGGCGCGACCACCGGGCGGGCTCGCCGCTGCGGGTGGTTCGACAGTGTGGTGGTCCGTCATGCCACGCGAGTGAACGGGCTCTCGTCGTTAGCCGTGACGAAGTTGGACGTGCTGGACGGCTGCAAAGAACTGAAAGTCTGTACGGGGTATCGCGTGAACGGCAAAATCCACCGTGAGATGCCGTCCGATCTGCTGGCGTTGACCAATTGTGAGCCGGTGTATGAGCGGGTGCGTGGCTGGAGTGCTCCGACCACCGGTGTCACGACCTACAAGAATTTGCCTGCGGAAGCGAAGCGGTACCTCACCAGGATCGAGGAACTCGCTGAGTGCCGGATCGATATGATTTCGACCGGTTCACGCCGGGATGAAACCATCATTCTGAACAATCCGCTCAAGGCCGGTCGCCGTGTGCGTCCGCAACGGTCACGGTAGGGGCCGGATTGTCCGTGGAACGCAGCCCCAGCCGTAGCGAACCATCACGTGTCGGTGGTATGATCCCCCTCCGTCCCGCGCCACGCGTGACGATGTGCCGTCGTTGTGTTTGGGAGAGTCGGTAGCTCAGCTGGTAGAGCATCGCCCTTTTAAGGCGAGGGTCCTGGGTTCGAATCCCAGCCGACTCACCATTCAAATCAATGACTTCTGCAGTTATCCCCACTGCCGCCTTAGTCTCATAGGACAATCCATAGGACAACGGATAGGCTTTTTCGAGTCCTTCCACGGCGGATCTCAGCTTTTGATCCCACTCCGGACCCCCATGAGAATAGTTCGCCGTCATGCCGGGCATGCGATGACCCAGGAGCGCCTGCCGGACTTCGTAATCCACACCGATACGTTGCAGTCTCGTCGCAAACGTATGCCGCAGGTCGTGAAAGTGGAGGTCGTGAATCCCGACCCGGCGACAGGTTTCACTCCAATATTCCTTGAATGCTCGCTGATGAGTCCAACGGCGGAATACGCGACCATCGGCAAGAGAAGGAACCTCAGCGCCTAAGGCAAGCATCGCGGTGCGGTTCAACGGCACTTCTTGCGGAGTTCCTTTGATACGACTCGCAGCCGGCGGCAGACACAGCCAATACCCATCCTCACGCTTCTTCACCCACGAACGTTCGATCTCCAGAATTTTCCCTTCTCGCAGGCCGACCGAGACCGCCACCTGAATAATGCGCCAGAGCTCCTGCCGGCATTCAAGCTTGGTGGGGTCGTTTTCCCGCATCTTGCTGATGAGTGAGAGCTCTCCTGGCTCTGCGATTCTGGTTCGCTTCTCCGCGTCCGGTAGTTCGACATGTTTCAACGGGTTTCTGTCCAATTTCTCGTAGCGCACGGCCACATTGAGAATCCGATTGAGGACCTGCCATTCACGGCGGACGGTGCCGGCCGTCGCCCCTTCGTCCAGCCGGGCCTTCACATATCGGAGCCCATCCTCCGGTTTGAGCGAAGCAAGTGGCTGGTGTCCAAAACGATGACTGCAGGATAAGTCGTTTCTGACGCAGGATTGGCAGGACAAGATGTGATTCTCCAGAATTCCTTTTGGTCGCGTGCGATCGATGCGCTTTTTTACTTCGAAGGCCTGCCAATACAGCGGCAGGACATCGCGAAGGGTCATGAGCGAACGCGGTTTCTCATGTTCTTCGTTTTGAATCTTGTGAATCAGGTCGATGGCACACTGTTGTGCTTGATGGGGCGAGAGGTCGTAGCCGAGTAGGGGACGATACCGTTGCCCCTTCCAACGGAAATAAAGGTCAAAGGCAATCCCTTTGGTCGTGCGTCGCTTGGTAATCGTATACGCCATGGTCATCCCCGATACTTTGGGTTCCGATGGTAAACAGTGGTATGAGCCGTGTCTAGTGGGAAAACCAGCTCGCTAGAATCCGCCGACTGTGCTTCCCCATCACCACTTTTCAACCAGGCGATCAGCTCGTCTTTGAGAAATCTGACTTCTCGCGATCCCGGCATGCGATGCCTCGGAATATCCTTCCGCTGATACAGAGTGGATTTTGACACGCGCAAATAGACTGCCGCTTCGGCCAGGGTCATGATTTCCAGCGTCGCGCTGGCTTGCCGTTCCTGATTCATTCTTTTCCCGCTCTCACTGAAACGCCTCTGCCCTGTCCGGCTTGGGTCGAAGAGTGAGCCCCCAGTGGGTACGACTCGGGGCCGGGGAGCACCGGGACAGTCCTTCCGTGTATCCCCCCTCCAGGCCTGCCCGCTGCGAGAGCCCCGTGCCGCCTCCTTCGTTACGCCCCACCCTTGGTTGGTGAAGGGTGGGGCTAGAACATAATTTCAGAAGGAGGCGGACATGTCCGTTGATAGCTCTCTCGGTTCCTCGAACGGTGGACGGCCACTGAGCCCGGTTCGGAAATACGCGGTCCCTCGGTACCGTGTCACGCTGGTCCGCGAGGGCCGTGCCCTTCCAGCTACGGAATCGGTCCATACGTCGGAGGGTGCAGCGGCGATTCTCCGGCCGTTGTTTGCGGGTCTGGACCGGGAACAGTTCCTCATCTGTGGGCTGGACGCCAAGCACAAGCTCATCGGAATCAATATTGTGTCCACTGGCTCTCTTAACTTGACCATTGTCCATCCCCGTGAAGTCTTCAAGCCGCTGATCCTCATGAATGCCGGCGCCTGGATTTGTGCCCACAATCACCCCTCCAGTGACATCACGCCGAGTCCCGAAGACCGCATCCTGACCAAGCGGCTCCGCGAGGTCGGTGAACTGTTCGGCATCACCCTCCTCGATCATCTGATTCTGGCCGAAGAGCGCTACTACAGCTTCGCTGACCAAGGCTGGCCCGGCGCTTAGCGGAGCAGCCGCAACACCCAGGCCGCGCCGGCGGCCACCAGGGCGAGTCCAATCGCCGCCGTCCCCCAGGCGACCAGATCGACAGCCAGCGCATTGCCAATGGTTTGAATCTGTTGCGCCGTCATGTGGGAACTCCTTTGTCATTTCCTTAACGTCCTTGATTGCGAAAAAAGAGGCAGGCTGCTGCCAGCCTGCCTCCATGGGCTCGCTCAGCCCACAATCGCGCGCACGCGCTTAAAGGCGTAGATCGCCAACGCCACGCCAATCAAGGCCGTGGCCCATAACAGCAGATCGGCCCGCACCGTGGCCACATCCGCCGAGACCGGAAACAACTGCGCCTGCGACAGCGCCGGGACACCCAAGGCGAACACGAACGCCATGAGCAGCCCTCCAAGCCCTTTCACCCAACCCCATCCCTTCATACGGCACCTCCTTGTGCTGATGGTGGGTCCGTCCACCCACGCCGCCGGATGACTCGCCGGCGGACGAGCGCCTCAGTGAGTCTGAGGCAGAATCAACTTAATGATGAGGCCGACCGCAAAGCCGCCGAGCCAGAAGATCGCTGTGAAGTAGGTCATCGTCTCAATCGCCGGCAGGTCCATAGAACACTCCTTCGCCAATCAGCCGCATCGAACCGTCTTCATAGACTTCTGAGACGGACAACCCATATCGGCCGGTAATCTGCGCCGCCGTCAGGATCTCGCCGCTGTCCAGCAGGTAATGCCAACCTTGGCGGTTCTGAGTCATGCCCGCGCCTCCGAGGATGCGAACAGGTCGCTTCGGTACAGGCGGAGGAGTTGGCGCTGAAGGAGACATGCCTAATGGGTTCATCAGACTGGCCGAACCGGAGACTGGGGCGCCGATGGTGGTGGTAGGGATAGCAGTTGATCCAGCGGCAGGGGTTGGCTTGCTCGCGCTCAGCGAGGACCAGGGCCGCCAGACCATAAGACCAATGGCAAAGAGTCCCGCCGCAATGCCAATCGCCACCCGTGCCGACTTGAAGACGGTATGGCTCCGTTTTTCTTCCCGGATTGCCGCCGAGGCATAACTGGAATAGTAGGCGTAGACCGCCGGCGAATAGGTGCCGACGAAGGCCCGAATGACCTCATTATCTTCGGGGTTTCCGCGCACCTTGCCTTGATACTTTTTCGACAGGCCCACAAATGCCAGCTTTCTGAACTTCACCGTGGCTTCGATCAATCGGGTGACGCCTTGCGACATCTGGCGGAAATCCTGGCTCATGAGCAGAATATCCACGCCGTAATGCCGATGGGTTTCGAGCCAACGCAGCAGACCGGGTTCCACTTTCTGCATGGACCGGAAGACGGTCTGGGCTTCGTCGATAATCACGGCTGAGCCTGGTTCGACATGGGGAAAGGCCTGGAGGACTTCGACCGAGTCTTTCCACAGCGTGATCTGTTGTTCGAGGGTTCCAAGCTCGATCCCGGTAAAGAGGGATAACCGATCTAGATAAATCCCATCGACCGCGATATAGAGTCGTCGGCCTTGTTTCACCCACGGCAAGAACTTCTCGCAGATCGCGTGATAGGACTTGCCCGAGCCTGGTACCCCTTCATACAGTTCAATCATCGAAGACTCCGGAGATACACCCAGACCCAGAGGGCTAAAATCATCGTCCAGGCATAGGCCCAGCCCATCACGAGTTGGTTCATGATCCCCACCGCACAAATGGAATCGTTTGCAGGATGAACCGCGTGCCCATGGCGCTCGCCACAATGGCCAGCGCCTGACTCATGCCCGTCGCGCCCAGCACCCACGCGTATTGATCGGGAATCACCGGCAGGGTGAGGCCCGCCGTGCCAATGGTGGCGAGCGTGCTGTCTGCCACGGAGAGCACAGAATCCCAGATGCCGAGTCCCCAATCCGTGAGCGAGAAGAAGAACTCCTGTAGCCAGCAATAGATGAGGGTGAGAATGGCCGTCATGTCGTCTGGCCTCCTCCCACAAAGATGATGCGGTACGCGGCAATGGAGGCTGTGGCGATCACCAGCGTTCGGAGCACGGTGAAGAACCAGGCCCATTGATTGAAGTCCACCTGCTGGCTGCCAAAGAACGCCGAGGGCAAGGCAATCACTGGCAACGTCGAAGGCCACGTGAGCGATTTGAGGAGGTTCAGTGTCCCCAGCAAGCCACTCGTGGCCCAGATGGTTTGATGCGCTTGCAGGACCGTGCCGAAGGTGCGGCTCTCGTGCGATCCCACGGCACACGACGTGGTCGCTTGAGTCTCTTCGTGCTGCGTCGTTGAACCGTCGGGATTTTGCGTCGTGGTCGTCGTCTGCTGTTGCGTGTTTTGCTGCGGGGTACTCACCGGAGGCGGGACCGTGTCCACCACGACGATATCGCCGGCAGGCACTGGCTTCGGCTTGACGGTTGTTGGCATTTCGGTTGGTGTCACCGCCTGGGAAATGGTGGTGTCAGCCGGTTGCGTCGTGCCATTCGTGCCAACAGGATTCGTATGAGCTTCGACAGACTTCGGATCGCTGGCCGGGAGCCCACCGACAAAATTGGCCACCTGTTGTTGGGTCGGCGGAATCAACGCATCTTGAATCGGTGAAATTGAACCGGGAATCCCCATGCGATGGCAGACATACAGGCTGTAGCCGCCGACCGAAGGGCCATTTACAAAGAAATTGCCGGTGAAGAAGACGGCCGTGCTCAGGCTCTGGAACGGCCCGACGACCCAATCATGCAAATACTCGCTATCGACCGCACAGAGCGGCACATTGGTCGCGCTGAATTGAATGGTCGCATTGGGATAGGCCGGATTGCCTGGTGTATTGGTGCCAAAACCGGGGAATGTCTGGACGCCCGCATTGGTGCTGGCGACTTGCCACCCGCCCGGCGTGGATGCGGCGGTTTTCACACCTGAAAGATCGCTCTGTGAGTAATACATCTGAGCCAGGACCAAACCGGCGCTCACTCCGAGCGCAGCCCATCCCACCGGACCTGCCACCATGCGCACGGCCATCGATGCAGCCGAAGGTGCCAGAGCGGCTGTGGCGACTTGGGAGGCTAGCGCCGACCGTTGAGCCGCCAGATAGGCAATGCGTTCGGCCTGCGCCACCACCCGCGAATACTGCGTCGTGGTCTGGCCTAACGATTCGCCCGGCGCGACACAGAGTGAGACGAGAAGGGCCCAGACAAACCCGAGATACGTCATGAGAGACAGGACTTTCACAACCGTCCGACTCCAAGGCCGGCGAGGAAGGCCAGCAACAGGACCGCCACGAGAATAATGGTGAGATCCACTGGCCTTCCTCCTCCTGCCGTTACTTCAGGACTTCCAATCCAGACAAATCGAAGAACACACGACCGGTCTGTTCGAACTTCCGCACTTCGATCGATGCGCGGGCCTGTTTCCCTTCGGCCTGCTTGCAGACCTCGATCAACGGCATCTGATCCTCCGGAATCCCCAAGCGCAGCACCCCCGGATCCTTGCCCTTCACATAAAAATCCACCGATCTGTAGACCTTCCCTTCCCGGCTCCTCCGCTCCACATAGCCCTGCACGGACCCATCGGCTTTGACTTGCATCGTCGAGACCTCCTGAATAGTGAGTGAATTTCGAGTCAGCCAAGCGCCTGACCCACACGCCCCGGCCTTCGGACCGGGCTTTTGGCTTCAAACAGAATTCCGAATCGCATGCCGTACAGCTCAGATACAGAGCGCCCTGTAGCCACTTGCACCGACAGCCTCTGGTGCCACATCCTGGACACATGCGTCGCCACGACCCGTTATGAAACTCTAAGGACATAGGGGGTCCCTCGCTTGCGTTGCTTCAGCAGGGCATAGTGCTTCTGTGTCCATCGTTTGGTACCCGCATAGATCATCTCCATGAGGAACTGATCGCCACGACAGGCGACGACCACCGCGAGCATGGGACTGATGGCGTTCGCCAACCAGGCCGCCACGTCATCCAATCGCTGCTGAATCCGTTCGACGACGAGTCGGCATCGCATGAAGCCTTCGGTGAGGGCTTTCCACCATCCCACCAACGGGGCCCGATACTTCTCATAGGATTCCGCCTCTCGTGTCGTCTCGCGAAAATCGACATAGGAACGCAGCACGCCAACCAGAAACGCCCGCCAATCTTCCGGATCGAGGGTGAGGAGTGCTTTCGCACAGGCTTGGGCCCGATCCTGTTTGAATTCCAGCTCCCATCGGACGCCGTATAAGGCCGCGTCTTCCCGTCCTTTGGATTGAAGTTCCAGCCGTTTGTCATAGACCCGCAGCATGGTTTGACTCTCTCGACTCCCGAAGTAGAGTGTCTCGCCGGTTCGAACGCCCTCCCGATGATTCGACGCTTGGATGACTTTGAACTGCTTGGATCGACTCACTACCTGTCCGGCCTCCACGGCGAGGCGGACGGTCTCCACTGCGACAGACGCCTCCCGGTCGTCCAGCGCCACATCGATGCGCGTGACATGGCCTTTCTGCGCGAAGATCCAGGCCAATACCGTCTTCAACTTGGTTTCATCCCACTGGGAGACAATCCCGGCAGACAAATCGACATGCACTTCCTTCGGATTGCGAGGAGCACCCGTCCCCAGTTTCCCGACTCCCGTTTTGCCTTCCGTCATCAGCTGAGCCACGGGATAGCCGCGAAAGCCGCTCTCACTCTGAAACCAGTCGCCCCCAATCATCGCAATCACGTCGGCGACTTCTGCCTTGGGCAGCGTGAAGGCGAGCCAATCGATGGTCTGCGTGAACCCTCCGGAACCGTTCATTTCTTCCCCCTTGGCTTCTGTGCGATAGACGCCCCCGTCTTACCCAGTCGGGGGCCGGTCCGCTGCGCGCGCCGCCGGCTGGCGCCGCCGGTCGCGCTGCGCTGTCCTTGTCTTCTCTTGGAAGCAACAAGCGACGGGCCATGCCCATTTGCCTGCATGGCCTCTTTCACTCGTTCCAGGTCGAATCGTACAAACCGGCAGAACCGCTCCACGGGAATCTCGCCCTTGCGGTAGGCTCGGCGGATCGACTTCACGCTCACTTTGAGGACGGCAGCTAATTCAACCGCGGTTAACCAGGACCTTTTCATGGATCTCCTCTCATATTGTCCGCGCTGCGCATGGTGCCGACCATACCGATACGTTCGTCGGTGATGAAAGAACCCTGTAGGGGTCATGAGGGGACAGGAGGGGTCAGTAAGGGACAGCAGTTTCAGGCAGGTTTGCTATCTGTTCCGAATTATCTTGCGAACTGCCAAGTGCGGGTAGAGTTCTGTCAGATTCAACGCCCTGCAACGCGACACTCATTACATCCGCTCCAGACGCAGTGATTTGAAGACATTCGGTATTTTCGTCGAGCACAGTCGAAAGGAAATCAGATATGAACCGTCATGCTCTCCAGCCACCACTCCAAGCTGCTCGACAGCCTATTCCTTTGAAAAACGTCGATAGGGCCAAAAAACATTGGCTAGGGCCGGATGGCCCTAGCAGGCATTTCCTCCGTCGGCAAGCCTGATGTCGGGGCAACGAAGGCGGTCAGGCCTAGTGCAAAGAAGATGCGAGAAGGAGAGCGTATCGAATGTACCCGAACTGATATCAAGGAAACCGGCGGAAGGGTTGTCTCCAGGATGCGGAGCAAAAAATGGCCGGGATGGTCAAAAAACGATACTGCAGGGCCAGCGGTAAGGCGTGGCGGATAGCTTTAGATGAAAAAGGCGTTGTGTAATTACGGCCAAGCAGACAAGGCGGATAGCCTGGGGGCACGGAAGAAGGTGCCGATTCCAGTTGAGTCAAGCTGAGTATTCGCAGCAACCACCGATTAATGCTGCAAACCTCATTATCTGAATGCATCGTGAACCTAGCACCTTCTCCTGTATTGCGCACTGGGAGTGATAGGGCCGAGGGTGGGAATCCTCCATGAGTATGCTACGTATCGTAACTAATAAACCCTTTGTTAATTTCTGAAACTTTTCGTCCAGTTCGTCGGAATACGCCAACCCCCTCGCGGTCTCCTGCAGGTTTGTGTTGCCTTCGATCGTGATGAGCCGGTCGTCACGAAAGTCCTCGACCCAACCCATATGGCCGTTTCCTCCACCAGTTCTCGTGAAAAAGATGAGCCCAGGCTTCAGCAATGAGAAATCTTCGCACACTTCATTTGGCAGCAGACGTGTGATGCCGACTCTGCCCGCTTTATTCCAATAATCTAAAATGCCGCTGAAGGCGAGGGCGTTCTTTTTCGAGGAAGGCCTGTCTCACGGCGGCATGTTGTGTGTCCCGCATACGAAGAGCGAGAGTGGTGTATCTGCATAACTTTATATACCACGTCGCTGCAACGTTCCAGATTGAAAATATGTATTCCATCTTGATGTCTGATTTGAGCGAAAAAGGGAATAGAAGTATTCAACAATGCTCCCGCATAATGAATGCATCCGCAGCCGTGGACTACTCAAAGAATGCAAGTCCAATAAATACGTGTAATTGCTTGGACTCGCATAGGTGAAATGGCCGCAAAGTCATTTCTCGCAACTTTGCACTTGACTGAAAATTACTTCTAGGGCATCGTCGGCGCACCAGTAACCCTAGATCAACATACAATGATGAACTCTCTGCAAGATATTGAGGTGATTGTGACCTATCTCGCTGCAGGATGACTTGGGCCAGAACAGATGTAGGTCCTCGGGAAGACGAGATTCGAGAAACGGCTGCATATTCCCAACGGATTGCCCATTGGCGATGTCGCTAACGAGGCGACCAAATTCTGGCTGGACAAAATGAATGTGACTGACCAGCTGTCATGCGGTTGCTACTTCCCAAGGCTCAACCGCAACGACAACGTATCGAATGCCAGAACTGGCCACTTCTACTGCGTTGCAAGGAAGCCCGCATGGACAAGTCGCCCGTAATCATACCGGCTGCCCGGCCTGAGGCCCCGGCCTTCCGTTTCTGCTGCCTGCTTGCCGAGCCAATTTTCACAAAAGACTCACCAAAAGAGCACTCTCCCTCTGGCGGAAATAAAAAAGAAGTTTCGGGCATTATCTACACCTGTAATGGAGGCTTCATTGATATCGCGCACATGCGAGACGTGTGCGATCTTACTCGCTACTACCACCATCAGCTCAAACGCAAAGCCGGGAAGAAAGATGAGACTTTCTCTAGTGTGCACCACTACAAAATTCTAGGCCACAACGGCAAGATCGTGAAGGACATCCCGCGGGATAAATTGCTGCACGTGGCGGCTCGTCTTGCTTATCTCGAGTCCGTGTGCCATGAAATTGTGACGTATTGGTACATCGACCCGGATGTGCCGGGGGGTCATAACTCGGCGTTCTCGCCGGAGGACTTAGTTTCGAATCATCTTGGTGCTAATCTCGGCATACGTGCGATAGAAGCCTTGGAGAAGGGTACATTTTACATGTACGAAGACGCGGTAACATCTGAGTTGACACGTCTGCTCAGTGATCTGGGGGATGAGGGCGCCACAGCAACCAGAACGAAACTGGCTTTAGGCCTCGTTCAAACGGTCCCCTGGTATATCCCATCGGTGCCGACAACGGAGATGAAACTACTTCGGCGGAATTTCGGACAGAACGGAGACTTCAACATCGTCAACCCGTGGATCGTGCCAGGCGTCACCGGATGTACAGGGTCGACGTGGCCAGTGGCGATTTCTAAGACCTGGGACCTCACCCTCGACACGTACTTCACGATTACCTACAAACCTGACCTGGTATGGTATGTGCCCGCGTCACCCGTCGCAAAAAAAATGCTTGGCGGAGAAGTCCCGCACACCAGTTTCACCGGGCATATCGCAACACTTCGGAAGCATGCAGAGCAACGCTACGGTTCCTCATACGATTCTCCTGAGCCATAGCCTATGGCCATCGACCTGCTGATAAGTTTTGCCGAAGAACTTCGCCGTCTCGTCCGGCCTGTCGAGCGGGCACTTGAGAGCGAAGCGGCATTCACTGCACTACTGGCGAAGCAGGGATACGTCGTCGAGCCAGCAGCACTGCAGATCGTGGTCATACGGGAGGCGTTTAATATCTCAGATGACGTGATTGCCATAACCGAGGACGCGATCGCGATTGCAACTGCTGAAAACATACCTCCACCTGAGGTTATCACCAACCTCATCGATACGCTCACTTCTCTCATCGGAAAACTCCGCGACCTCCGGAATGTTCCCTCACCCGCAGGTGTCACTGCCGCCGCTTGGCAGGCGCTCGCTGAACAATTACTGCACGCGCTTATCGGTGAGTACCTTGAATCGTCCTACCCAACTCTTTACTCCGCTCTGCTTGTCGTTGGTGTTGTGGACGAAGAGGATATTCCGGCTGGCGGAGAGACTGGAAGAATTGACTACACTCGTCGAACCATGAAGTGGGAACGATTGCCACGGGTCTTTTCTGATACACGCGCACTCTTCGACGAGTTGTATGCTTGGAACTCTCCGACAGCATTCCGCTACGATAGAGCGACGCGTGTGCTCGCGAGGGCATTAAAGCTCTTTGGCCTAGACACGGCGGTGGCGCAGCCAGATGCCATTCTCCTCAATAGCTTTTTCTCGTTAATGAACCCATTCAGGCCGCTCGTTCGGGAACTTCGTATCACGTTGGTTGATGCAGTTGACAATGCGAGCAATACGTTGAAGGTCGTGCTGGGGCTATTACCAATCCCTGATAGCGATCCAGGCGCATCACCTAGTGCGCTTTTCCTTGACCTCGTACCCACCGCCACTGCCACGCTTCCCGCCTTCGTTCCACCACCGTTCAATGTAGAGTTCACTGGCGATCTACTGACAGAAGGCCTGCAATTCAGGATTTCGTCAAGTGGCGTCTCCATTCCGACTTTATCGGGAAGGTCGTTGGATCTGGGCTCTGGAATTAAGCTCATTACGGCGCCGCCGTCGATGCTACTGGTTGGTTCTCCTTATTCATCGCGACTCGAGATCGTCGCGTGGAGTGCTGCGTTACGGCTGAAAGGATCGCGAGTCGATCCAGAAGTCGAGATTGAGCTTGGTTGGGAGCAAGCTAGACTCGTCATCGACGAAGGTGATGGAGACGGTTTTCTTCAGAAGATACTACCTATTAAGACAGGAGTAATCGAATTCGGCGTTTCAGTCATCTGGTCCTCAAAGCGTGGAATTCAGCTTGGTGGCACGGGCATGCAGACCAGCGTCCCTATCAACAAGACATTCGGCCCACTTGAGATCCGCACGGTCACAGTCGGCATCCTGACTGCAGCGTCGGCACTGACGGTGAGCGCAGGCGCGACCATCGGACTCAGGATAGGTCCGTTAGCTGTGTCTATTGATCGAATAGGCCTTGCCATCAGGACTATGCCAGTTGCAGCCGGTGACCCTCCTGGAGTTCTCGGTGATCAGGATTTCACTTTTGGTTTCAAGCCACCCACTGGCATCGCTATCAAAATCGAGGCTGGTCCGGTGAGGGGCGGTGGGTTCCTCTCACTTGAACCGGAAATCGGCCAGTATGCAGGGGCGCTACAGCTTTCAGTAAAGGAGATCAATCTGTCGGCCATTGGGGTAATCAACACGATGCTGCCGGACGGACGGCAAGGCTACAGCTTCTTGATCATCATTGCGGCTGAGTTTCCCTCGATTCCGCTTTCATTCGGGTTCGCGCTGAACGGTGTAGGGGGCTTGATCGGCATCCACCGGCGCATGGAGACTCAGGCACTAAGTGACAAGGTGTCTCAAGGAACGTTGGCCTCGATCCTATTCCCAAAAGATCCAGTCGGCCGCATGCAGGCTGTCATCGCAGATCTAAGCACCATATTCCCGATCCAAGAAGGACGCTTCGTCTTCGGCCCCATGGTGAAGCTGACGTGGGGCCCCAGCGCGCTGTTGACCTTGGAATTGGCGGTCATTCTGGACCTTCCGTCACCGCTGCGGCTCGCGATTCTGGGACGGATGCGCCTCGTTTTGCCCACGGAGAAAGAGGCTTTGGCCGATATCCGCTTGGATGTGGCCGGGATTCTGGATTTCGACCGACAGGTAGCCACGGTTAGCGCCTCCCTGGTGAATTCGCGCTTGGCCGGTTTCGTCATCACAGGCGACATGGCGATGATTCTGTCATGGGGAGCCACCAAGTCGTTTGCTCTCTCAATGGGCGGTTTCTTCCCAGGATTTCCAACACCGGTTGGCATGCCTCCGCGATTGCGTCGGCTGGGCATTGCCATGTCTTCTGGCGACAACCCGCGCCTCCGGCTTGAGTCTTACTTTGCCGTAACCTCCAACACGGTTCAGTTTGGAGCGGCGGTCGACCTATATGCAGCCGCTGGAGCGTTCGCGGTGACGGGCCTGGCATCGTTCGATGCATTGATCCAATTCGAGCCGTTCCACTTCATCGCGCAGCTGCGTGCTAGATTGGATATTCAATACCAGGGAGCCGTCATCTTTTCTGGCGAGCTACAGGCCAGTCTTGCCGGGCCCAAGCCGTGGCATGCGGCTGGCTTCGTCGAGTTCCAGGTGATCGTGAAGTTCCGTGTCGGCTTCGAGCTGACAGTGGGCGAAGCAGAAAACTTGCCGCCACAGATGGTGAACCTGGAAGAATTGTTGGTTGCGGAATTAGCGCGGACCGAATCATGGGCCACTGTGCCAGCCGCTCAAGGGGGAGCCATTGCGACCCTGCGAGATTCTGCACCGGAGGAAGGCATCCTTCTTCATCCGCTGGGCGGCGTGACATTACTCCAACGCCTCGTGCCATTCGACAAGACGTTGACCCGATTCGGTTCAGCCCAGCCCGACTCCGGGCCGGTGAGCTTCGGTTTGACGTCGTTAAGCGTCAACGGCTTTGGCGCGCAGCCGGCTCCGGTCTATGTCGATTTTGCGCCAGGCCAGTTCGACGATCTGTCCCAAGATGAACAGATCAGCCGATCGGCGTTCGAATCGATGCAGGCCGGTGGCACGGCGACATTCACGGCGTTTCGCATAGCGCCCGATGCTGGGCGGGCGGATATCTCCGAGGGCTATGCAGAGGACATCATACTGGACTTCCCGAACGAGTCCGGACGTGATACGGGCTTAAAGTCGAGCATGCCTGGCATCCGCGTCGATCCTGAACGGTATGTGATCGCGAACGGCGATACCCTAAAGGACACACATCTCGTGCAGGCCACAAGTGCTGCCCAGGCCCACGATGTGCTTAAGGCGATCCATGGTTTGCGTGCAAGCGATCATGTGGTTATCGCGGTAAGCGAAATTGAGGTGGCCGCATGACCCAGAAGCTACTGTCCTTCTTGCGTGATGGCCTAGCCGCCACCACTGATCAGCAGCCTGGGGCAGCCGCTCAGCTACGACCTGCGCTTTCGATCACGACTGCACTTACATCGAATGGCATGGCCACTCGCCAAGTACAGTCGCCACCATTCCATGTGCTCGGCCCCGGCGACGTGATTTCCTTGAATCCAGAGCGGATCATTGTTCGTTCGCCGACACCTGACTCATTGTTAGCAGCAGAGAATGAGTTCGCCTGGATTGACTTCGATCGCGCGGACTTTCCCTGGCTGTTTACACCATTCGGTCCAGTCGGGCCATCTGACGAGCCTGCCAACCCTGACAAGAAAACACGACTCACGCCGTGGTTGTGCCTGATCGTTCTCGCCGAGCAAGACGGGATCAGCCTTGAGCCGGCGATCCCGAACTGGCAACTTACCTTGAGTGAGCCGTTCAATCTCACTGCAAACTTGCCAGATCTTAAACAGTCGCACACGTGGGCACATGCCCAGGTGCCGACGCCGTCGAGGGAAGAAGAAATCGAATCGAACTTCCGTCGCGATCCCCAATCGACGCGCTCACGGCTTATCTGCCCGCGAAAGCTGCGGGAGAGGACACGCTATCTCGCCTGTGTCGTCCCTGTGTTCAAGGCCGGTGTGCTGACGGGACTGGGTAAATCGCTCAACAAGGATGGGGATATAAGTCTCAGCGATGACAAATATTGGGCATGGACAGAGAAAACATCACTCCCGTTCATCCTCCCGGTCTATGTACACTGGCGTTTTACCACCGGAGAGGCCGGCGGTTTCGAGGATCTCGTGCGACGGCTAAAGAGTCAAACCGACGTGAGTGAACTGGGTCGCCGCCCATTGGATGCCTCCCGGCCTGGGGATGGCATTCCAGAACCTACCTCTGACCCTAAACCGGTAATCCTACAACAAGACGGCTGTCTGGTACCTGACGGACAAAAACTCGACAAGGTCAACGAGGGGCTCAGCGAAGCCATTGCCGCAAAGCTTAATCAGCCTGGCGTATTGTGTCCGCCGAGTTATGGCCGTTGGCATGCGGCGTCTCCCGTGGGTTCGGCAGCCCGCCCTCGCAACTGGCTTGAGGACCTCAATCTGAATGCGACGCGCCGGGTGGCTGCCGCACTAGGCACTGCGGTGGTCCAACGCCATCAGGAAGAATTCATGGCTGCGGCATGGGATCAAGCCGGTGAGATTCTGCGCGCTAATCAGGAATTGCGATTGAGTGAGCTCGCACGGGCGGCCAGTGTTAGTCTCCATACACATCGATTGCATCCGCTGGCGACCGGCAGCGGTGGCTTGGCCCTGCTGGCCTTCGCGGCTCCCGCGCTATCTCGCATCACCTTTGAGCCGCCCAAGACATTTCGTGGGCTACTGAAGGACAGTTGCCTCTCGCTGCTAGCGCTCTCGGGTGCGTTTCAGAAGCTGCTGCGGCCGAACGGGCCTATCCAGCGCAAGATCGCCAGACGCCGAGTCAAGGACCAACTAATCCCTAGAGATGAAATGATTCAACTCAGTGAAGGGATGCAGCTCGGCCCCATCTTCTCGATAGGCGAAATTTATCGAATCTTGGCTGCCGATGGCCTGCCAGATCAACCGCCACATCCACCCTCGGGGGCCCGAATAGCTCAAGCGTCGAGACTGATGCTTCGACCACGGTTGCCACTCTCAAATACGCGCGTGACCAGAGTGCCAGATCGTTTGCCCCAACTTCGCCCACTGCATTCACGAGATCCACTTGACACTCTCCTCAACGACCTTTTAGATCTGGACCGTCGCAATGCCCGCCTACCATGTATACCCTTGCCCGATGCCCTCGCGCAAAAATTGTTTGTGGCTCTTGATCCCAAGGTGACCATCCCCAACCGAGTGCGCCGTCGTCTTTCCATACCGAAGACGGAGAGCTTCAATGCCGTGAGCAAAGGGTTGGAACCGATCATGGTGGCCCCCCGCCTACCAATTGCCACCTCAAAGTTCTTGTTACAGATCGGTCAAGACTGGTTGCTCCCTGGCATTGGGCACCTGGATCCTGAGAGTCTCAGTTTTTTCAATCCCAACCGATCATTCATCGAAGCGTTCCTCGTTGGCATTAATCACGAAATGGGCCGCGAGCTGCTCTGGCGTGGCTTTCCGACGGACCAACGAGGCACGGTATTTGATAGTTTTTGGCAGGTTGATGATCGAATCATTCCGGCAATGCATCCAATGCATCAATGGAAGGGTGCTCTAGGAAGCCATCTAGCTTCCCAGCGTATCGATCTGACGGTGGTTTTAATGCGAGGCGAGATCGTGCGTCGCTTTCCGGCAGCCACGGTCTTTTTGCAGGAGGCGAAGTTAAGTGGAGGTCTACCGTCACCTGATCCCGATGTCGCCGCTATCATGCCTTCGTTTAGTCAGCTTATCGATCAGGATATGCGCCTGCTCGGATTCCCGCGAAACGCTGCAGCCCTGCGTGGCGATGGTCATGACCCCGTACACCCGCATGGATATTTCTTAGCGTTCCAAGAGGAACCCAAGGCGCTACGGTTTGGCCCACCTCCAAATCTGCCATTGAACAGTTTGCTTAGCTATGCCGCCAACAGCTATTTGCAGGTGCAAGGAGACTCTGTTGCCCTTGCGACGGCGAGCCATCTCCGTCCCGTGCGGCTCTACTTCCATGCATCCAAGTTTCTGGCGTCGCCGCCACCACCATAAAGATAAACCATGCCAACCCGCGCGGAACGCATACAAGATAGAGAAGCAGTAGCGACAGTGCGAGCTCAGTTAGCTGCGCTTCGTCTCAAAATGCCGGCCCTCCGCACCAGACTAGCCGCAACTCCCAAGGATACCCAACTAGTATCGCAGGTAAATCAGTTGGCGCAGGATATTGCGGCAGAGGAATCGAAACTTCGTGCATTGCGCGGGCACATAGTCGATGACGGAGCTCATGGCTCGGGAGCCGACCTGTTGGACCAGAGATTGCCTGTGGCTCTCCTGCCGTTGAGACTCGAAACTCGCTACTTTGATGATAATACTAGAAATGTGCACCGTCTCTTGATCCGCATCTACCCGGACGATATCCACGTTGATGGTCACGAACAACCCTTGACAGCAAAGGAGTCTGCCGCCTGGGGAAGCTATTGGAACAGATTGCGGGCTCCCACCACCTCCGATCGCCACACCGCACTTGATCTCTGGCGGCAGCTGGTGGCGGAGGTAGGGTTACGAAGGGCGCTCTATCTGGCAACCCTGGACGATGCCAAGAGAGTCGGCAGGCGTCCGCTGGCCTGGTGTACCTCTCCCAAAGCTTCCTGCCTTCCGGACCGTTTCATTGCGCACATCTGGCTAAGTGAACCCGACTCGCTGGAATATAGACGGCCCGATCTCATCATTCCGGCGCTCAATCTGGTAACCGAGCCTCTGTTCCTGGGCCCAGATCCATGGAGGGACACCGCAGACACAAGCCTGCTCGGCAGCGCTGCAGCCTGGATGCATGACTTCAAGGCGGCACTTGTGGCAGGCATGGGCATTGACGTGAATTTAGGGAGCCCTGATGCAATTGTCCATCGTCTCGTCGTAGTCGGTGTCCGTGCTAGTGTCGCGGGCCAAGCACAGGCAGACGAGTTTGCTGCTCTCCTGCGCGCGCATGAACTCACCAACGGACTCGATATCTGCCCCCCAGGCTCTGCAACGAACGCTCTGCCGGGTGAGCGGCCACTCTACACGAGCACCCCTTCGCTCGAGCAGCTCTTTGATGACCAACTAGTTGGCTCCTTGGCACCGCCCCGACGCCCGATGCGCAAATACCAACACATGGAACCAACCTCGCCTTCCCCCGGGATTGATCGGCGCACTGCAAGCTATCGACTGAGCTTTGCTCTCGGGTTGCCACCCCAGGCATTGGGCTATGTAGAACATGGCGCGGCGGTTCGCGATGACAAGCGTGGGCCTGCCGTCGATCTGCGGCGAGTGATCCGGATGCTGGTAGAGCCAGCCATGCGCACCGCACTAGGTGATCAGGTGTCGAATGATGCACTTGGCTCGGTCCTCAGTCGCTATGAGGCAGCCAACCAGCTCGAGCCCCTCCCGAATCTGATGATCGGCGAGCAGCCGTATGGCGTCCTGCCCATCTTGGTCCAATCATCCACACCTCCTCAGGGCTTTGACCGGGTGTTGTCAACACTACGACGTGAAGTGTTTGCGCCTGCCGTCGCCAAGGTGCCCCGAGTCGGGAACCTCCAGGGTCAACCTGCGTTGCAAGTTCTGCTCGACATTCTCAGGACTGATGCCCATATCCGACAGATCAAGGTCCGCCTGGCCCTCTCGGGAACTCTGGCTGAAACCGCAGCTACGCGGCTGCCGCAAGCCGAGCGCAACACACTCAATACTGCCCGACTCGGAACGATAGACCTCCTCACGAAGATGGGCATGGCTGATCCAGCACGTGCACCGGGACTCGACATGATCTATATCGATCCGGCACCACTCTCTCGCATACACTTGGTGGCGCCAGCTGACGCCGAAGAACGAGACCAACCGCAAACCTATCTCGCCTGGCTGCACGAAGAGTTGAGCCTCGATGACATTCTGAACGAGAACTACCCTCCACTTCCCGTTGGGCGAACAGATGGGAAGGTGCCTAAGTCAATACTGTTTCACCTGTGCCGACAGGCCGTTCTGATGGCTGCCCATGCGGATATGCTGGAACGGTACGCGAATCCCACTTCCCCACTGGCGGTAGATGTGGCCAATAACCCCGAAAAGTTCGATGCTGACGGCCAACACTGGGCGACGATCTCGACAGAAATGAATTTGTTGAGAGTACCCCGTCAGGGGCCACATTCTCTCCTATATGCGCCAGTTCCCGACGCATCGCGCTCGGTATTAATACATCAACTGCTTGGTCGCCTGCGCCAGGCCGACCAGAGTGAGTTGGAGGCGGCGCTGGGCGAGGCATTGGGGCCGCTCACGCACCGGCTGGATAGTTGGCTCAGTCTTGCCGCTGCTGAACAGATTGGCGCAATCCGGAATGATGGTCGCTTAGTTCCGTTCTTAGGCGAAGGCTATCCAGCCGGACTTGGGATCGGCGCATACGGGCTGGTCTGTCGCATCGAACGTGGGAATACCGTTTCGGCCGGTCACGTGTTGGCACCCGGCCTAAATCATGCGGCAGCCGCTGGGGTGTTGCTCTCCGCCGACCTTGCAGATTGGGTGTCCCGACGCGGATCCAGTTATGCAACGGATCTGTCGTCGAGTCGCATTCGAGTGGCGCTGGACCTGCTTGATGGTGTCGCCAACGGCCAGCCCTTGGCAGCGCTGTTGGGGTACCGGATCGAACGGAGCCTGGTGGAAGCGCAAGGAACAGCCCCATCACTGATCGCTCCGCTTCGAGCGGTGGCGCCTCTCGTGGCACATCGCCTGACCCAGGGTGCAGAACCAATGGAGGACGTGGCTGCGAATAATGTGGTTGACGGCCTGGTGTTGCTGGCACTTGCAACTCGGGAAGAAGCTATAGTTCCCGACGTGGTGACGCTCAAGAATGCGTTCATAAGCAAAGGTGATGACAGCCTCACCAACCTAACCGCTATGGAAAGAGACGCATTGCAGGCAGCGCTTGTGGGTGCTGCCGATGGCGTGAATGCGATGAGTGATCTTCTCTTGTCGGAAGGGGTGTTTCAATTAGTGCGCGGGAGCAGTGCGCGAGCGAGGGCAGCCGCCAACGCCATGAGTGGCGCCCCGGTGCCGCCGGGCGATATTGAGGTGGCGCGCACACCCTTACGGGGAGACGCGGTTCAGCATCGGATAATTACTCTCCTCGACAGCACGACTGTTAAGCCCGGCTGGGACCAGACTCCGCGGGCCGTGGCCGACCCCGCCGCAAACGCATGGGTCGCGAGCCTGCTGCCGGCTCCGAGCGCCATTCGGTTTCTGGTTAAGATTGGAACCCCTCCCCAGACGCACGAGACAAATCTGGCTGAAATGCTGCAAAACGCGCGCGATCCACAATCACGACGGACTGAGCTCGCGTTGAGTCCACTCGACGTGCTCCTATTCGCACAGGACATTGTACCGGACCCATCGGGACAGCTAGAACAACGCTTCTTCGCCTTGGCTGAGCTCATGCGGCCTAAGGACCAGCCTAACGCTCCAATCCAAATCGACTTCGATCGGTCTTCGGATTGGCCGATCGAAGCGTTGAGCTTACGCGAATTATTAGCACTCGCCGTGCCTCTGCGTGCATGGCTGTGTGGATGTCGGCCGCTTCTCCCTACCGATCTGCCGGTCGACGGCGCAGTCGACGGCGCCGATCAGGTGGATCGACTTGATAAGGCTCGTAACGATGTGAACGACGTTGTCACCAATTTGAAGGACGTGTCGGCTATCGTCCAGCTTGCTGCCCTGCGTCGCGCTGAGCTGGTGGGCGCATCCGCTGGGAGAGTGCTTGATCTGAACGCTCAAGTTCAAGCGGTTCATGCCGAGCTTGAAGCTCGACTGAACACAAACACAGCCGGTAAAGGCTGGCGGGAGTGCATGAAAATCCTATTGGGTGCAAGCCAGCCAGCGGTGCCAGTGCTAAGTGTTGCATCGGAAAGTGTGAGGAGTGCGCTTGAAACTGCGCTAGGCACGACTCCGGGAGACCTGCGCAGGTTCCTGCAGCGTGCCTCAAGAGTACGGGGAAAGGTGGCGGACTTGGAGGCTGCGCTTTCTTCCTGTGAGATGGTCACAGGCAACAAGGAGTCATTCTCGTTGGCTGTCGCACAAACACCCTGGACTGAAGGCGAGCGTTGGGTCGGACTGAAAGGTCATGCGCCCGTTGGCCGAACTGGCATCGTTGCTGTATCTCTTTCCACGGGCAGTGAGATTGGCAAGGGTGAAAGCATCTCAGGCTTGTTTGTGGACGAATGGAACGAGGTCATACCTGCGGACAGCGTGCAGGGTGCCGCCGCATTTCATTACAACGCGCCATCAACGGCAGCTCCCAATGCTATCCTGCTTTGCACTCCGCCGTTGGAAGGCTGGCGGCTTCCCGATCTGGTAGCAGCAGTAAACGAGGCTTTCCACTTGGCGCAGATGCGTGCGGTCGATCCGGACCTGCTGGGTGCGGTAGGTCAGCTGTTACCGGCTCTGCTGTTACGCGACCGAATGATGCCGGGGAGTCTCTTGCAGCGTCTTTCGGTGGCAGACTGAGAGGAAAAGGTCATGCGTGATGTATTCGCGAGAATAGAACCCCGCACTCGATCCGACAGCTTGGAGCCGGGCATCGCCGCACGACTGTGGGACCCGGCATGGATGCTCGCCCGTCAATGGGTGCTGGGTGAGTTGGACGGCGAGGATGCTGGTACGCCCGTCAGTGCCATTCTGGAGGTGGACCATCATGCCGTGACACATGCGAGCTGGGAAGGCCAAGAGATCCCTTTTGACCCAAAGGCTGTACCCCTCGATGCCATGATCGAAGGCGATCGGATTTACAGTGCATCTGATTGGGCCTTGCGCCAACGGGTGGAGGCTGGCCAAACTCTGGTGAGAGCTCTGCGTTCGGCAGGCTTCACCAGCTTGGTGAGCGAACTTCTCCAGATATATCCCTTGCGAGAGATGAACGCTGATCAGGTAAAGCGTGAACCGCGTGCGGCTGGCCTCCAGGCATTGGCCGTTGGCCGAGTACCCGATGGCGAATCCATTTATAAGAAAGCTCGTGAGCTCGGACATCTTCCCATCCTTGGCCAGCAGGGAGATCCGGCGCAAATCCTATCCGACTGGCTCGTGGACCTATCATCCCAATTTTGTGAACCACCCTCACCTCCTCTTGGCGGAGCCAAAGGAATTCCACCGGTCTGGGACAAGTCTCGGTTGGATTATAGCTTCTCGGTGCGTTGCGCAAGTCTGTCAGACGAGTTCCGAGTATTGGAGCATCGAGGACTGCGAATGGATTGGTATGGTTTCGAGCAAATCCAGGCTGGTAATCAGGCAACTGTCCAACCGAATCGCCAAACGGTTACCCGCGTACCGACACCGATCCGGTTCGGAGGTATGCCAGAACCTCGCTACTGGACTTTCGAGAACGCCAACATCGACCTCGGATCGGTTGAGGCCTCATCGACCGATCTGGCCAGAATGGCGATACTGCAATTCGCTTTCGCCTATGGCAATGACGCATTTCTAATCCCAGTGGCCCTGCCGGTGGGCGCATTCAGTCGGATTGTTAGCCTAAAGGTTGCGGACACGTTCGGGCAAACAACTGCGATTCTGCCCGCGATGCGGAGACAGACGCTTGATCGGAGTGCCTGGTCTTTCCTGGCCATTTCAGAGACAGCTGGTATGCCTGGCAATTTGTTATTCGTTCCTCCGGTTGCCGACCATGCGCAGTTTGGCGTGGTTCTAGAAGAGGCGACGTTGCTACGGGATGAAATGGCCAACTTGGTTTGGGGGGTCGAGCGTAAGGTGGAGGGTGAAGATGGTCGACCCTTAGACCGTGCGCAGGCCCTGCAGAGAGAAACCGACGCACCTCCTGAGGCACTCGCAAATGGTCCATTGACCTACACCTTGCAAACTGGTGTACCGGCTAACTGGTTTCCGATCGCCGACGTGCCGGGTCAGCCTCGTATGATGAAACTTGTCCCTTTCGATCAATTTTCTGAAGGTCCGCGCGGACGTCTTCTACCAGCGAAGGGTGGTGAGATTTTCGAGGAAGAGGTGCCCCGAGAAGGCGTACGATTGTGCCAGCGCTATGTCATGGCCCGATGGTTTAACGGCGAAACGTTCGTTTGGCGCCGAACGGAGCGAGCGACAGGGCGAGGGGAAGGTTCGAGCGGCTTGCGGTTTGATATCGCGGAGCCTTCCTAGTTCTTGAAGGGATCCTGGGATGTATAGCCGATCTGTGACACCGTGGTAGCTATAGTAGGTTGACGGTATACCGTGTTCTTTTGGTTCGTGTCAGGAACTCCTATACCCATGGCAATAGTTTGTAGACTGAGCGAGCGAATCAACCAGGGGCGCATCAGCTGAATGCATGTGGATTTGTTCCGAGATGTTTCCTGGCTCCCATTGGTTGGTATGTGTCACAGCACGTTCGTTGATCTATAGGCCTATTAAGGCTTACTGCTCACGATTCAAGAATGTAAATACCTAATATTATTTCCTGCGAAGTGGCTCGGACAATGCAAAAGAAACAAAACGGAAGTTCTGTAATTCAATTCCTGAAAGATTATAAGTTGAGCTCTGTGTATTGCATTTACTTCATCGCCATATTGGCATCGTTTTCCCCGGTAAGAGAAGCGCACGCAAGAAAGGATACAATTGAAACCGAATATGAATCCCGCGAATACAAAATGCTACTGGATGCGTCGAGGTTCTCTAAGGATACGGACAAAGCTGCAGAAGTATATTTGGAAACGCAACTCAAACCGCTAATGAGCGCATTACATAAGCCAATAGCGGTTAAAGGAAGCTTTTTCGCTAAAAAAGACCGTTCAGTTCGATTCTTTGATACCACCTCATGCCAACTTAAGGGAAACGGGTACATCTTACGAGAACGTAAGGATTCAGAAAGTTCAAATGAACTTGTTTTGAAATTTAGAAGCCATGATTTTTTATTGGCAGCAAGAGCTGATATCGCAAGAACAAAGTTAGAGGAAGATGTAATACTGTCCGAAAACAGTCACGAGATATCCAGAAGTTCGTTTGGAAGCTCAACTAAACGAACTGTTGATAAAAACACACCGATGCAGAACCTGAAAGATATTTATGAGGTGTACCCTTTTTTAACACATTCCGAACTGCCCAACGGAGGGGAGCTGCATGTCGTATCTGATCTGATGATTCATGAAAAATTGTACGAAGGCCCCACGGTTGATTTAGGAAACCGCCGAGCAATGTTTGCGATCTCGCTTTGGTACGTTAAAAAAAGCGAGTCTCTGGTTCCTATCCTAGTCGAGTTATCATTTCAGCATGACCTCGATAGAGGCGAAGATCGCGTAGAAAATTCCGTCCTTATTAAGGCGTGGGATATATTTGCCAAGTTAAGGCAGTTGAAATGGGTCAGTAAAAACCAATCCACCAAAACTCAATACGTTTATGATTATGCAAATTTTTGTGGGTCTGGCTGACAATGACCTTCTGGTTGCTATGATTGCTTTTATCCTTCTAACTTTCAGCTGCTTCTCTCCGAATAGGTTTTGGTATGTCGCGGGATTTCGTTAGTGACTCATCAGTGGGATCCCACGTATGGGCTGTCTTAGAGCACGGAATGCTCTCTAGTGCCCATGAATTAGCCTGATTTTGGCAGGAGTATAGACTCGAGGCGTTGAATTTCGACTTAAGCTCAGGTCCCCGGGGGCCACCGTCTTGCGCCATTGCAGGTCGTTCTCGCTGAGGTGATGGAGGGGAACATGGCCAAGGACAAGATGCACGACCTAGTGGTGCTGCTTCCGGGCATCACGGGTAGCGTGCTGCAGAAGGACGGCGAGGATCTATGGGCCATCTCGGGGCAGGCGCTGTGGGCCGCGTTGCGTGACCGCCGCGAGCGGATCGCGAACCTTCGGCTCTCTGAACACGGCCCCGGGAAAAACGTTCCTGACGATGGAATCCGTGCTACGCGGGTGATCCACGACTTCCACGGCGTCTTTGGTTTCTGGAAGATAGACGGCTACGACACGATGGCTAGGCTCGTCACCGAGAATTTCGAGGTGAAGGCGGGGTCGATCCATGACCCTCACGACCGCGAGAACTTTTTTGAATTCCCCTACGACTGGCGGCGCAGCAATCGCGAGTCAGCCGTTGCGCTCGACCGTTTCCTTGGCCAGCAACTCTACCGGTGACGTAAGTGGAGCCATTGGAAGGAGGCAAAGGTCATCCTGCTCGCGCACAGCATATTCAAGACAATGTTTTTGGCGTTCCGTGCTGCTGGCGCTCAGGATTGGCGTTCCAATCCAGCTATCGCGTTGGGCCATAAGGGGGCCCATCACCGGCTGCAGTTCCACGACATTTTCCCAAGGCTGTGCTTAAGGACGCGTATACATCCCGCGAAGCAGACGACATTGCTAACCTGTCATTCATCACGGGAAAAACCAATTGGGCTATCAGTGACAAGCCCCCGAGTGAGTATTTCCCACCGATTATTCAAAAATCAGGGACTGCGGCCTTGGAGCTTCAGTGTATACCCACAGACCTTTCGTTGTTAGGAGTTGATAGTTACAAGAAGTTCCTGGTCGAACGACGAAAGGCGGTGAGTCAGCGTCTGAACGAGTTCCTGGGAACAACCCAATCCTAACTATGGCATAGAACCTCCCGGGAGGCTTTCTCTGCCATCCATTACTGGAGACGGTAAGGTAATTCTGAACTCATGCAGCCTAAAAGGCTCTATAGCAGGGCTAGTACTAGTACTTGTATTTTGTCTCTGTAAGGCTCTCTCGCAACTAGAACTTTCCGAGTATTTGAGATAAAGTTGCTTTCCAGTTTGTCTGTGCAACCTGTCTGAACGCGCTGAGCGGTTGCCAATCAGGATCATGCAAACTAGCCAAGATACAAGATACGCATGGAGCCTCTCGCCTGGCGAAGCCTTTTCAGAAACCGATATCTCTACGACTCGCGCAGTCAGGCGCGTACCTGCCGTACTTACTGGTTGTAACATATCGAGCTTATGTACCTACTCAGGGATAAGGAGAACGAATGGCTAGGGATCCGGTGTTCTACAGTTTCCACTACGACAACGACGTATTTCGTACCCAGCAGATCCGAAATATGGGAGTCGTTGAGGGGGATGAACCTGTATCGCCGAATGACTGGGAGCAAATCAAGCGGCGGGGCGACCAAGCGGTCGAGCGTTGGATCGAGGAAAGCATGAAATACAAGCGATGCGTCATTGTCTTGGTCGGGTCGGAGACATCGACTCGACGGTGGGTTAGGCATGAGATTGAGCGGGCGTATAGTTTGAGTAAGGGATTATTTGGAATCTATATCCATAATCTCAAGTGTCCGCGCGTCGGGCGATGCAGTCAAGGTGTCAACCCGTTCGACGGCTTCACGATTAACAATGGAGGGCAGCGCCTATCCAGTGTGATCCCATGCTACGACCCTGGCCACGATGCCTACAACGGGATCTCAGGAAATCTCGCCATCTGGGTCTCTAGCGCAATTACCGCAGCCCAGTACCGATAGAGCAATCAGGATGTGTTGCCGGGGCGCCGTGGGAATTTAGGTTGCCGCCATTATGCTCCGCGGTTTGACTGGTTATAACAATTTTCATACAAGTAGTGGCAGGTTCCGGGATCAACCTCTCCTATCGGTGCCACTTACTCTTAGCCAAGCTCCAAGTTACGTCACATATTGGATACTTGCTGATAAGTAGTGAGTACCTGTCTCGCGCAAGTGCATCGGTAAGTTGGCTGCACCTAAGGCGGATAAGACATGCGATCACCTTTGCTGGGAATACGGGTACACCTTTCGGGTTCAATTCCAGAGGATGCGACCGATGAGCAAGTTAAGTCGATATCTTCATTCGTCGAAAGGTTTGCCTTGGCAGTGCTGAGAGATGGCGGGACGCTCATGCATGGTAGTCATCCAAGCTTTGATATGCCCCTGAAGGCTGCTGGCGGTCGGTTCGTTGCTGCCGGCGGTTCGAGGGATGCACTAATTCTAGTCCGCGCTCAAAAGTTTGCCACTACGAGCGAGCAGTTCCATGAGATAGAGGCACAGCGTCAATATTCCACAGTTCAAATTGTGCCTGCGGTCGTCGGAGACATAAACCAAAGCCTGGTTCCTATTCGGGAGTGGATGGCAGAGCATTGCGATGTGGTCGTGGCGATTGGCGGACGACATTGGGATGTAAATAAGGCCTTGGCGGGGGTTCCGGAAGAGCTGGAGGAGACTCTCGCTCGGGGGAAACCCGGATTTGTCCTTGGGGCGTTCGGGGGAGCCATTGCTGGATACCTCCAAGATAACAATACGATCTTTTACCGACTACGGAATGGACTCACCATCGACGAGAATCGCGCAATCTCTGCCAGTAGTGATATCACTTACTTGGTCAATAAAATCATCTCTCAAATTCAGCTTTTGCCACTGATTCGTGAAACTGTCCAGGGCGGCCGCTTATTTCGAATTCTAGCCTTAGATGGAGGCGGGCTTCGTGGAACCTTTACTGCTGCCGTTCTTGCCAAGTGGGACGACATGATCAAAAGTGGTGGAGGCAATGAAATCGTCAAACATTTTGATTTAGTGGCTGGCACCTCGACCGGGGCCATTCTGGCCATTGGACTTGGGCTAGGGCTATCCCCATTGCAGATTCTTGATTTTTACCGTACCAAGGGGCCACAGATCTTTCCAAAAGACCGCGGCCTTCGCCATTGGCTGAGATCCAAACACGAGTCATCGACATTGCGTGCCACACTCGCAGAGGTGTTCGGAAACAAACTGCTACGGCATTCCTGCTGTCGGCTTGTTATTCCAACTGTGCGGGCGATACACGGAGAGGCCGAATCTATCGTGACACCCCACAGCTTGGACCGCACAGGATTCTCGGAAATCTCTGCGGTGGACGCAGCCCTGGCATCTTCTGCTGCTCCGACATACTTCGATGAAGCGGTTATAGAAAGTCCGGTTGCTGCAGCGAGTTACCTCGACGGGGGAATTTGGGCGAACAACCCAGTTTTACCGGCGATCGCCGAAGCCATGCGGCATATGAATATCCCGCTAGACAGGGTTGATGTTTTGAGTGTTGGGACGATCGGGAGCGAGATCGACTTTACTGAGTCACTCGGTAAGGGTAAGGCTGGATGGGCACCGACGAGCGCTAGTCTGTTCTTTGCAGCGCAGGAACACGCAGCATCTTTGCTGGCAGATGGCTTCTTAAGCCGCGCCCGCCATTTGCGTGTGAATCAACAATCCCCCAGTGAGATCAAGCTTGATGATAAGGAAGCCATCGAGGACATGGCCCTGCGCGGAGCCAACGTCGGGCAGGATTCATTCTTGACCGTCCGATCACGCTTCCTCGATGGCTTCCATGCCGCTGATTGGCGTCAACGAGATAGTACGGGACACGCAACAGATGATCATCGCGCCTGACGCCTTTAGGCCAGGCAATGAAACATCACTTGCTTAGGGGAGCAGGCCAGTTGCACACCTCCGCATCCCTTAGTTAAAAAAGGCCGCAGCAAACCACCCTCCCGTTAGGAGCTACGGTCCAGCAACACGTCCTGCAAATGGTTGTATTCCTACTCGGGTGTGTTGACACTAGTAGTCCCCAGAGGTAGCCTATCGCTCCTGTCCAGCGTCCGCGCAGCGTCATCCTAGGCATCGGTATCAGTGCTGAATCGTTCTCCGCTGTCTTGAAGATAGGCGAGGTCTAATGTCACGAGCAAAGAAACCTCCTCAAAAAGAACCGCCTCAAGGATTTTCCCTCCAAAGTTCGCTGAAGCCCGACTACGGCGGACAAATCACTCGAATTGTTTGGGCTCCGGATGGATCGAAATTGGCCTGCCCCACTCAAGGGGGGTCCATCTGGTTTTGGGCGCTAGACTCGAACAGCCCGTATTGGGAATGCGAAGGTCATGCTCCGTATTGGACAAGTTGTGTGACTTGGCTGTCCTCCGATGGTTCTCTGATCGCGTCGGGTTCCAATGACAAACGTGTCAAAGTATGGGACACAAAGACCAGGGAAAAGTTGTGTGAGCTCAAGGGACACGGATCATGGATTCTCAGCTTAGCTTGGTCTCCTCACAGTAACGTTCTGGCCTCTGGGTCCAATGACAACACTATTAGACTTTGGAGTTCGGTCGATTGGAAAGAAATCGGAACCCTCACCGGCCATTCTGGCGCAGTTCATAGTTTGGAATGGTCACCAGACGGGCAGCGGTTCGCATCCGGTTCAGAAGATTTAACTATTCGGCTATGGAATGCGGAGAATCAACAATCTTCCATCCTCTCCGGTCACACAGAGCCGGTCATGAGTCTTGCCTGGTCTCCCGATGGCGGACGGATCGCGTCAGGCTCAGGCGATGGGACGATCCGCATGTGGGATGCACAGACTCGTCTCTGTCTGAACATTATGGAAGGGCACGCCCAGGGGATTACCAGTGTGTCCTTCTCACCAGACGGCCTTTTTCTTGCCTCAAAGTCATTTGACAATACGATTCGGCTTTGGCGCGCCGACACCTATCAGGCAGTAGGGATCTTGCGAGAAGAAGCCGCCAACGTGCTGGTCCCAACCTCTGGTATTGCCTTCAATCCTCAATCGGGTTTGCTGGCAACTTTGGGTAACAAGGACACGGCAGTTCGGTTGTGGAAACTCGATGCGGAACGATTGGCGGCGAAGTCTTTTCGAACGGACCAGCATTTGTATCGAAATGCCAAAGTAGTAGTGGTCGGGGACACCGGCGTTGGAAAGTCGGGTCTGGCACTGGTGCTGACTGGGGAAAAGTGGAAAGAGACGGGATCAACCCATGGCCGGCGAGTTTGGGTTTTCGAGAATACTAAAATCGTCGATGATCGAGGACGGACGGAAACCCGAGAGACGCTGCTGTGGGATCTGGCCGGTCAACCGGATTATCGATTGATTCATCAACTCAATCTGAACGAAGTCGCACTCGCCCTGATCGTCTTTGATTCGAGGAGCCAGACCGACCCATTTGCAGGCGTGCGGTACTGGGATAGGGCGATCCGACAAGCGGCTCGAGTACTGGGCGACACGGTCCGCCCGATCACCAAATTTCTCATCGCCGCACGAATGGACGTTGGAGCGATCGGCGTCAGCACGGACCGCATCGACAATCTGAGGCAGGAATGCGGATTCAGTCAATATTTCAAAACGAGCGCAAAGGAAGGGTGGCACATTACTGAGTTAGCGGAAGCGATTCGTCAAGGAATCGACTGGGAGACGCTACCACAAGTCACTTCGACTGAGCTATTTCAGAGCATCAAGAGTTTCCTGGTGGCGGAAAAGGAATCCGGCAGACTTCTCTCCACGTTTGATGATCTCTATCGATCCTATCAGCTCTCGAATGGAGCGGAAGCCACCGATCAACTCCGAGGAGACTTCAATATTTGTATCGGCCGCATCGAATCACAAGGGTTGATCAAACGGCTGAGCTTTGGAAACTTTATTCTCCTCCAGCCAGAGCTACGGGATGCTTACGCTTCCGCTATGGCCAATGCCGCGAAGGATGAGCCGGATGGCTTGGGTGGTATCAATGAAGAGCGCCTCAAGTCCGGAGAGCTGCCTCTTGCCAGCGATGAGCGGATTAAGGACCGCTATCAGGAACAATTATTAATACTCGCGACCATTGAAGAGCTCTTGCGCCATGAAATCGCGCTCCGTGAGAGCAGTGCTGATGGAACACTGCTGATTTTCCCGTCTCAGCTTACTCGAGAGAATCCGGATTTGCCTGAGTTGCAGGGAGAGGCGGTGGTTTATAGATTCGAAGGAGCGGTTCAGAATATATATGCTACCCTGGTGGTTCGACTGTCCCACAGCAACATTTTTAGAAAAAAGACGATGTGGAAGAACGCTGTAACGTTCTCTACCCGAAGCCTCGGTGTCTGCGGAATCGTATGTCATGAAACTGGAGAAGGCCGTGGTGAGCTGAGGGTGTTCTTCGATCAAACAGCCACACGGGAGACCCGGCTGCAGTTCGAGGAATATGTAGAAACCCATTTGTCTCGGAAAGCGCTCCCAGGTAGTGTTGAAAGAAGACGCATAGTTTCCTGCACTACTCCCGAATGCGGGCAAGTGTTCACCGATGAACAGATCATGCGCCGGAAAGAGAGAGGGTCACACACTATCAACTGCCCCGTGTGTGACGCTGTTATTTCCCTCTCGGACAGTCCGGAGGCTGCTCCTGAGTATCCGTCAGTGACCTGCGAAATTGACGCGGCTGCGGAACTGCAACGTGAACGTGAAATGGGCCGAACGAGGGTACAAGCTAAGGAAGCTTCGGGCAATTTTGACGTATTTCTGTGCCACAACAGTTCGGACAAGCCGGTCGTCAACGCGATCGCCAGCCAGCTGAAGGAAAAGGGGATTCTGCCCTGGCTTGATGAAGAGCGATTGCGGCCAGGGCTTCCATGGATGCAGCAATTCGAAGAGCAAATCGAAAGTATTAAATCGGCGGCAGTGTTCGTTGGAGCCAGTGGAATCGGGCCTTGGCAAAGTCAAGAAATCTGGGTATTGCTTCAGAAGTTCACTCAACTACGATGTCCGGTTATCCCAGTGTTATTGGAAGGCGCGCCACAGAAGTTGGAGTTGCCCATCTTCCTGGATATCAATACCCTGGTCGATTTCGGGAAAAGGGAACCTGAGCCACTGGAGCAATTGATTTGGGGTGTCACCGGCGAGAGGCCGAAGGCGTTGTAAACAGCGATTAGCTCTGAGAATGGTCAGCGCCCATTTGAATGGAACTCCCCACGAACTGGGCCTCGCAGTGCAAACACCCTCCAATCCCGTTGGGGATTTAAACCCGTGGCACATGACTAGGCATCCGTAGGTACTAACGGCCACAGCGATGGTTAAGTTGAGATCTCTGCGCATTTCAGGGATGAAATTCTCTCCTCCCTGGGAGCGAGATGTGAAAACCCTTGAGCCCCAACAGATATGCTGACTGAGAAAAAGCACTCAATGGATCGGATCTTCGGCACAAAGGACTCCTTCGCACGTCAAGGCGCTCTAGGCATCTATAATTCACTGTAGTGCCATTCCATGCAGCGATCATAGGTCAGTGTTCACTCAAGTCGACGACAAAATGCACTGTTGATTTTACTTCTAATTCGGCGTAGGAACTACCCGCCCTGCCCCAACAGGAAACTGGTGTTAGCTTAGAACGTCTCAGTTTTCCATGTTTATTCCTGAAGCAATAGGGAAATTTAACCTACTATCGGCCCCCTCAGCTTCTTGCGTCTTAAGCGTAGGACTGAGAAGAAATGCGCGGCGACCGATCTACCTGGGGCCTTGATCACTTTCTGCATAAACCTGGTTAAACGTGAGCGATTCCAACTTCAACGCCGAAAAATTTGATGTCTTCTTGTGTCACAACACCGAGGATAAATCGGAGATACGCAAGATCGCAGATGATCTGTCTCGCAGAGGACTCAAGCCATGGCTGGACGAACGGGAAATGCAGCCTGGAAAACCATGGCAAGCGATCCTTGAAAACCAGATCGAAACCATAGAAGCAGCCGCGGTCTTTGTTGGAAAGAGCGGGTTAGGCCCCTGGCAGAATATGGAAATGCGGGCCTTCATCAGTGAATTTGTCGAACGAGCCTGTCCTGTTATTCCAGTGATCTTGCCGTCAGCAGCGGAAACACCGAAGCTGCCCATCTTGCTCAAGAGTCTGCACTGGGTGGATTTTCGAAACATTGACTCAGACCCGCTAAAGCACCTTATCTGGGGAATCACCGGGAAGAAACCTGATCATCAAGAAACCAATGACTCACCCTCAAACGACCTTCAGATTCCACGTGAAGCCAATGGGAAAGACCTGCTTCCTTCAAAAGCGACACAAACCATTGAGCTTCGCCTGCCAGGAAACGTGGAGGAGTTCTCACCGGAACAGCAGCTAACGTTGATGCAGTCACTCAGTGCCCTTCTCAAAATCGGCGAGGTCAAAGTAACCAAAGTTGTGGCGGGCAGTATTCGATTGTATCTGGAACTCAAACAAGAAGATGCGGACAAGCTGTATTCTGCGAGCAAGGCAGGACGGCTCAATGGATTGTCTATCTCGGACGCGCGGCTGTACCCCGCAATTGCCATCCCTCCCCCCCAGGAACAGCGCGCGCAACTTCTGATTCTTTTGGATCGCGTGCAGGAGTATTGGGTGGATGGGGTGCTTAAACATTCCCTTCACCATGAAGTCCTGATTTCTCTGGGCAAGCACGCGATGGACGAGACCGTTGAACCGCCGTGGAAGCACGTCATCGCATTACCGGCTGACCGTCGCCTCCTTCTCCTGCAAGATCGCAACATCAACACCATCTTTGATGCGACGGGCCTGCTTCTCATCTTGGGAGAGCCGGGGGCAGGAAAGACTACTAGCCTGCTGGAACTTGCTGCCTCCCTTATTCAAAAAGCGAAAAATGATCCGAAGGAACGAGTGCCCATCGTGTTGAATCTGTCCAGTTGGGAAACGAAACAGTCCCTCGAAGAGTGGATGGCGGTCGAGCTGTCAGCGAAGTATCGCGTTCCGATGACGATCGCAAGGACTTGGTTGACGCAAGACTATCTCGTGCCGCTGTTAGATGGGCTGGATGAAGTCCACACTGCGATACAGCCCGATTGCGTGGCGGCCATCAATGCATTCATCGAGAACAACAAGCCGTCTGGACTGGTCGTGTGTTGTCGCCTGGCGGAGTATCAGTGGCTCCCCGAACGCCTAAGACTGAACGGCGCAGTCTGCATCGAACCGTTGAGTGCTCAAGACGTGCACAATTTCCTGGCGGCTGGCGGTTCACAATTGGCTGGGCTGCAACAGGCCCTGGGCACCGATCCTGTTTTACAGGAACTGTCTCAGACACCGCTGATGCTCAGCATCATGAGCCTTGCCTATGAGGGAGCCGAGGGTGAAGCTCTGACCAGACATAGAGCCGATTCACCAAAGGTGCGTCGAGACCACATTTTCCGACTCTACGTCAAACGTATGTTTGAGCGGAAAGTATCTATCACGTGTCCATTTTCTCAGGATCAGATCATGGACTGGTTGTCGTGGCTGGCTCGACAGATGAAGAAACAGGCTCAGTCTGTGTTCATGGTGGAGGAGCTCCAACCCCGTTGGTTGGACTCGACTGGCCAACGGCTAGCCTATGAAGCCGTGACGGCATTGAGTGTCGGGCTGATCGTTACACTTGCCGGCGAGGCGAGTGCCGTGCTGCTCGGAGGGCTAACCGAATTGTTGCTCGATTGCCTGAAATACGGCTCGATAATCGGATTGAGCATCCTCCTGGGTTGTCGGTCGCCATCGACGGTGAAAAATATCGCAGTCAGTGGGCTGGTCTTCGGGTTGCTCGTCGGACTGCTCGGCGAGCTGCTCGGTGGGGCGGCGAACAGAATAGTTGGACGGCTACCTGATGCGTTGGCTGTCACTATCTTGACGATAAGGATGCTTCTCATTGGCCTGCTCGGCGGCATTATTGGCTCGCTGAATGAAATACGTCTCATTGAAATCATGAGGTGGCAATCAACGCAGTTCTGGAGACCGATGGTTTCAGGATCGGCAATTGGGCTGCTGCTCGCCGGGTTGCTCGACGTAATGAACTTCTTGCTAACGGAGCACTCGGATGCGTTCGGCGGGGACAAATTCTGGAGCTTTGGGTTCTTCGGTGGGTTGTTCGGCGCGGTTTTCGGGGGGCTGAGCGATTCGGTCAGGGTTGACAAAGTCTCTCCGAATCAAGGAATTAGGTTGTCCCTCAAAAATGGGCTGGTTGCACTATCAGTCAGCTGGCTACTCTTCGGACTGCTCTTCAGTTTGGCCAACGAACCGAGACAAGCAGCGGTTATCGGGCTGGTATTCGGACTCGGCATCGGACTCAGTCGTGGCGGTTCAGCGGTGCTGAAACATTATTCACTACGATTGATTCTTTGGACAACCGGCGCCACGCCCTTACGGTTCATTTCGTTCCTCGACCACTGCGCGAAACTTATAATCCTGAAGAAGGTGGGTGGTGGCTATATGTTTATTCACCGGACTCTACTTGAATATCTTTCGGAACTTCCTGACCGGCCACGGCATACTCGTTTTTAACAAGCAGGCCTGATCTTCGAGTGCCTCACATATGATCTTGGCTGTTCTGAAATCGACCTTCTTAGGTGCGGGACGGAAACACACTACAAGCGGTCGTACTTGGCCGCGTCACAGAGCATCGTCAGACTTGAAAGTATGTGCTCTCCGATACCTCCAACCGTGGCTTCGCGTCTATGCGAGGATTCGAACCACCCCGCCCCTCAGGCTGAGATGCTAGTCCAGTGTTAGCCGGATCGACAAATTGGGCTGGCTACCTCTCTGATAGAATCCCGGCCGTACTCAGATGTTATGTTGCTCTTGTTCGGTCATTGACAGAGTTCTCGTCTCACTGCGGAGGGGCTGCCGCCAGGCTGGGGAATTCTGGCCCCACCACCACGCACGGATTATAAATCTAGGTGGAAATGTGATGAACCGAGCCCTTCACATTAATGTTACTGTTGGCCGCGAACACCATTGCGGCAGCAACCTACTTTGAAGAGAGCTGGTCGGACAATGCGACTGCTTTTCGTACAGTTTGTTACGGTTGTCACAGAGCCGACACCTCCCTACGACGAATGCTTGCAGGACCAAGGCTGAAGATTCTGGGCATTGGGCAGCTCAATCAATCTTTCGGCTAAGTTTGCAAATCAGGGGTTTTGAAGAGTAATCATCCGCTTTCTTTTGCGAGTACATGCGTTCGATTTCTTGTATGCCTTGCGATAGTACTCTCGGTTAGCACGTGAGAGATGCGGAAAACCTTCCGATCTTCGTCAGGCTCCCCTCAAACCTCGTTAGGGGACACTAATTACCCTATAGAAATGCACTCACACGCCAGCTTGCGACTGCTTTTCAATAGGGTGTCCTATATCGGACACCCTATTTGTAAGCCATTGTAAAACCGTGTATGAGATTGCAAAGGTGCAGCCCATAAGGTCTTGATTTTACTTATCGCCTGGGGCCCTTTTAAGGCGAGGGTCCTGGGTTCGAATCCCAGCCGACTCACCATTCAAATTCGGCATTCCTGTAATCCCCGCTAGTGCTCCTGAATTCATTAGCCCGCTGCTTTTTCTCCGACGTGAGTTCCGCTGATTCGGCAGTCCATCTTTGCGTTCGCCGTTTCACCTGGACTGCTCGCTGTCTGTCGCACATTCAGTCATCCACTTGCCGCGTGCGTTTTAGGGTTGAGGATGCTCCGGCAGACGTGCAAGATGTCGATTCACGTTCTTATAGTTTGCTCTGCCCGGTAACTCCCAGTACCGATCCTCAGAGACATCACAACCATGGTGCTCCCAACGTGGGTATCACATTGCGTGGCCAGTGGCGGCCGCGCACACGAAAGGAATGACACGTGATGACGAGACGACTTTCGAAGCAATGGCAGGTCCGGGGCTGGACTTGTGCGGTGCTGTTGGCGGCGACGTTCACCACCGGCTGCATGCATCATCCAGGCGGCATCGCGCCTTCGACCAAGCCGCTGGCTCCTGGCGGCTATACCGAACTGGGCAAGGTGCGCGGGCAGGATTGTGTCTATCACCTGCTGGGCCTCATTCCGGTGACGGGTGGCAATGAGATGAGAAATGCGGTCGAGGATGCGCTTCGCACGAAACCCTTGGCGGATGCGCTGGTCGAAGTGACGGTCGACGGCTATTTCCAGTATTTCATTCTGTTCTCGCGAGCCTGCACGCAGGTGTACGGCACGGCCGTCGAAACCAAATAGGCGGAGCCGGGCTCTTCTCGAATTCGACAGCAGGATCCGGAGTGTCGCGTGGGCTTCTGTCTGCTACCTTGTAGTGACTCATGCCAAGGTGAACGGAGTGCCTATGACATCCTCGACCTCGACTACACGGCAGATCAACCGGACCATCAGGCAGGACCCGCGTTGGGTGGCCATCCTGGCCCGCGATCCTGCCGCGGACGGCACCTTCTATTATTCCGTCAGGACGACAGGCGTGTATTGCCGTCCTTCCTGTGCGGCGCGGCAGCCTCTGCGGGAGAATGTCCGGTTTCATGCGACCTGCGCGGATGCCGAGCAGGCCGGGTTCCGCCCGTGCAAGCGCTGTCGGCCCGAGCAGCCCTCGTCGGTTGATCGGCAGGCGGCAATGGTGGTCGCCATCTGCCGGTACATTGAGCAGGCCGAGCGGCTGCCGTCTCTCGGTGAGTTGGCGCACCGCGCGAAAATGAGTCCGTCCCATTTTCATCGGGTCTTTACCTCCGTCACGGGCCTGACGCCGCGAGGGTATGCCGTTGCGCACCGCGCGACACGGGTACGGTTTGAATTGGGGCGTGATCGTCCAGTGACGGAGGCGCTTTACCAGGCCGGATTCAATTCGTCCGGGCGATTCTATGAAGCCTCGAATGCCCTCCTGGGTATGACCCCGTCACGCTATCGGGCCGGGGGTGCACAGACCAAGATCCGGTTTGCTGTGGGACAGTGTTCATTGGGGGCGATCCTGGTGGCTCAAAGTGAGCGTGGGGTCTGCGCCATTCTGCTGGGCGATGATCCGGATGCGTTGACGCGGGATCTTCAGGACCGGTTTCCCCGGGCGAACCTCACCGGTGGGGATGCCGCGTTTGAGCGGCTGGTCTCAACCGTGGTCGGCTTCGTGGAAGCTCCGGGGCGAGGGTTGAAGCTTCCGCTCGATATTCGGGGCACGGCGTTTCAGCAACTAGTGTGGAAGGCCTTGCAACGAATTCCCGTGGGTTCGACGGCGACGTATACCGAGATCGCGACTCGCATCGGTTCGCCCAAGTCCGTGCGAGCGGTTGGGCGGGCTTGCGGGGCGAATCCGTTGGCGGTCGCCATTCCCTGTCATCGAGTCGTGCGCAACGATGGTGGCCTCTCGGGCTATCGCTGGGGTATTGAGCGCAAACGGATGTTACTTGAACGTGAGTCGAGTGTGGCCCCGTGAAGCGCAAAAAGTAAAACGTGAAAGGTGAAACGTACCTCTGCGGACGAGAGACCAGCGACGTTTCACGAACGACGGATCGTGAGGACAACCTCTTTGCGGCGCCCTCAACCTCATCTCCGCGGGGAATGATGGTGCTTTTGCACCGCTGGTGGTGGGGTTCCACCACCCGATTTCATCGATCCCCGGATGTCCGGCTATCCATCCAAGGCGAACCAGGCGATTTGGCGTGACCCTGTTCACCCCACGCTGCAGGCGTCCTCCTTGCATTCTTTGCACGATTGAATGGTGTGAGAAAACCCGTTGTGAAGGGCGAGGGGAGGTCACCATGGGAATGGCATGGCCGTTCGGATTGGTTGCAGACGAGAAGGTCTGTCTAGGGCGGGTACTGGTGGTGGACGATGAAGATTCCATTCGCAGCCTGCTACGCATGACGCTGGCTCAGGCGGGGTACGACGTCGAGGAGGCGGAGGACGGCGGGAGGGCGGTTGAGGTCTTGAACAGTGGCGACAATCCGTTGATGGTCGATGTCATCATTTGCGATATCCGGATGCCGCGTATCAACGGGGTCGAGGCCATTGCCTATTTCCGCGCCCAATATCCTTCCCTCCCGGTCATCGTGTTGACGGGGTATCACGATGAGCAGTTGGCCAGTTCGCTACGCAAGCAAGGTGTGGTGGAGTGTTTGGAGAAACCGGCGGAACGGGAGCAGATTCTCGCGTCTGTGGCGCAGGCTATAGCCGGACGACGGATCAGTTTTTATCCGTGAGGTGCGGTCTGGAGAAGGAGCGAACCCCGTCGCGTCTCGCCAGGTCTGTTCGGTTCACGTCCTTCCTGTTTGATTTTCCACCGGCAGCTTCTTAGAATCCTCCGTGCGCACACACATCGCTTGATCAGGAGGACCAGCATCCATGTTTCACTTCATCGTCCGATCGTCTCCTCACATCCCGCTCCGTCACCTCATGGCTGCAAGCCTGGTCGGCCTGCTGTTCATCGGTCTGGCTCCGTCCCCCCTCAATGCCGCCCGTGGTGGAGGCAAGACCGAGGTGTTGCCGGTGCAAAAAGCCGCGCCGGCGGCGGTGATCATTGAGGGGCTCGGTAATGAAGCGGAGTTGCGACGCCAGATGCGCGCCAAGAACGGGGTGGCTGAACTCGGGGCTTCGACCGCGCAAGTGATGTTTTCGCAAGCGCCGACTGGGACGTTTGGATTCATTGTGCCGAAGCTCCTAGGCCTGGCCTTAGTGACGCAGAGCCCGGATCTCGCCGTCGCTCGCGTGGCGCCCGCGGAAAATGCCTACGAGATTCACAAGCTTGCCGACGGGAGTGGAATGTTGGTCGGATTCATGGGCGCGGAACTGATGACCCAGGTGGCGCCGAGCCAACGCCCGAAGAATGTTCGTATCGCGCTCCATTCCAATCCGTCGGAAAAGGCGCCCCATATCGTGGCTGTGCCGCTGGTCAAGCTGGTGGCAGACCGGATGCCGATCCGGCTCGACGCAAAGAATCCGAATGGTCCTGTATTGCTGGATATGGACCTGCAGGGTAGTTCGACGCGTGCATCGACCCAGGGTGGGCAGTAGACAGGTAGGCTATTGGCGGGGAGGCGGCATTGCGGCCTCCCCGATCGCTTCTCTCGTGACGCGCCCCGGTCCTACTCTCCCACCTTCACGGTAATGCTATCCGTAGCGGTCCCGGCGTCCTTATGATCGTGGTCGGCGATCTTCACCGTAATCGTATGCTCCCCCTTGGCCACGCTGGTAAACGTGCCCTTGAAGCCCTTCTGATACGCGCCGTCGAGGTAGACGTGCGCGTGATTGCCTGCCGGCGCGTTCAGGATTTCATACTTGATGTCGAAGGTCTCCGAGACCTTCTCGCCATTGCGCGGGGAGAGGATATTGATGGTAGTCGTATTTTCAGCGGCACACCAGGAATTCAGGGCGAGGGTGGCGCCGATGGTCAGTGCACAGGCGGAGAGAACCAATCGCTTCATGGAAACCTCCTCAGAATGATGATGACGAAGAATGAGTCGTGCCGAATCGTCGATGCTGCGGGTCAGGCCCTGCCTGATTGTGGCATCGCTGCCGCAAGGTCTGTTGCCAGCTTGCGGAAAGTAACGGGCAGAGGCTCAGGTGTTCGGCCGCGGCCAGATTGTTCCGTTCATGGTGCATGATCCGATTGGCGGTCGCGACCGTCCATTCTGGGCAGGGGCGTTCCATGAGCTGCAGGGGCGCGCCCGGTTCGACCGTACCTTCCTGGATGACCCGGAAATACCAGCCTGTGAAGCCGGTGCGTTCCATTTGTACCGCCAAATCTTTGATCTGCCAGCGACGGGCGAGTTTCCAGCAGGGCTGTCTGGGTTGAGAAATCTGCACGACGGCCGTACCCGCTGAAAAGACGTCGCCGATGCAGACATCGGCTTCCGTGAGCCCTTCCAGTGTGAAATTTTCGCCGAACGCGCCGCCGGTGAGACGATGGGGCGGCAGGATCCCGCGCCAATACAACCAGTGCTCCGACGGATAGGCACAGACCGCCTTGTCGACGCCTCCGTGATGGACGAGATCCGCCTGTCCATCTCCTGCCAGATTGTGCCGGCCAAGTCGGATCTGGCCCGGGGTAGAGCGCTTGAACATCCCGGTTGTCCAGGGCGTTGAGTCCGGATCGTCCGCACAGTCGCTGTGCTCACTGGACGGGAGCCCCACCTGGATCGATCGTATGAGCCCGCTTGTGTTTTGCACAGCCCCGTCCCTTCCGCCACGAGTTTTCCGCTTTTCCCGGCCGCAGTCAACCTAGTGCCCGGGACGAGAAGGCGTCAAAGCGTTTGTTCTGATTAGTATCATCACTTCCATTTATGATAAAACGCGGCATGGAATTTCGCCATCTCCGGTATTTTCTCGCCGTGGCCGATGCGCTGCATTTCACCAAGGCCGCCGAAAGGCTGCCGGTTTCCCAGCCGGCGTTGTCCGCGCAGATCAAGCAGCTGGAGCAGGAAGTGGGGGTGCCGCTGTTCGATCGCGTGGGGCGATCGGTTCAATTGACGCGGGCCGGATCGATTTTTCGCGAGCATGCCCGGCGGGCCTTGCGGGAGATGGAACTGGCGCAAGTGGCGATTGCCGAGGAAGAGGGGCTCCAGCGGGGGACCCTCACGGTCGGTGTCGTTCAAACCGTGAACGCCTATCTGATTCCCGAAATCGTCGGCCGCTTCTCGACCCTGCATCCGCTGGTATCGCTCAAGCTCGACGAACTGTCCGGTCCGGACATTGAGGCCGGCGTCAAGAACGGGTCGCTGGGTGTCGCTATCGGGTTCGTGCCGGTGGTGTCGGACCGCATCGAGAGCCAGCCGCTGTTTGAAGAAGACCTTGTGTTGATCGCCTCCCCCAGGCACCGGCTTGCCGGGCGCCGGCACCTGTCCCTGTCGGCCCTGGGGCAGGAGTCGTTGATTCTGCTGCCGAATATGTTCTGCACCCGACGCTTGTTGGATGAGTGTTTCGAGCAGGCTGGTGTCCAGCCCAAGATTATCGTGGAAATGAATTCCATCGAGGGGATTCTGGCGACCGTTCGCAGGAGCAACCTCTCCACGGTCTTGCCGCGCTTGTCTCTCGGGCTGGCGCGTAACCGGACGCTCCGAGCCATTACGCTGAAGAACCCCACACCTCGTCGAGGCATTGGGCTCTTATGGAAAAGGGGAGGCTACAGAAGCGGGGCGGCCAAGGCGCTGACCGATCAGGTGCGGGCTGTCGTGGGTGAGCATTGGCGGTCATGATGGCGTTCGCCGGTTCCTCTGACTCGCGGGCCTTGTCATAGTCGGCGGGGAGTCGGCTTCAGGCCGCCTGGAATCAGCCTCCCGATACGGACTGCCTACCATGTGCCTGTATCACCTGTTCATGTGCGTGGACACGTGGCCCCCGGGTCTTGCCGGCATGGGCGTCGAGGCGCAATATCTGTGGTCCCGCGGTCAGATAGGGTATGATAGCAGGGGGAAATCAGCCGGCATGAAACGTCTCACATGAGAAGGGCTCATGTCTGTGCGCGACGATGGAACGACGACCTGGCTGTTCGCGAGCGTGGGCGGTGAGCAGGTGACGCAGCAGGCGCAGGTGACCAAGGGACGGAAGGAATAGCGGCGATGGCTGAATCCGTGCGATTTGCAACCCTGGTGAAGCGATGGATGATCGGGCTGTGTGCGGCCTGCCTGCTGGCGGTGGGGGTCTATGTGTTGATGACCCGATCCGGTGAAGCCCAGCCACGCCAGGCGGAGAAGCGGCCAGCCATGGGGGCCCGGAGCACGCCGGTCGTGGCGGTGGCAGCCAAAACCAGCGAAATCAATATCTACCTGAACGGTCTGGGTTCGGTAATCCCGATGAACACCGTCACGGTGAAGAGCCGGGTGGACGGCCAGTTGATGCGGGTGCTCTTCAAGGAAGGGCAGCTCGTGCATAGCGGCGAATTACTGGCGCAGATCGATCGGCGGCCGTTCGAGGTGCAGCTGATTCAGGCCGAAGGACAAATGGCTCGCGATCAGGCGCAAATGAAAAATGCGCAGCTGGATCTGGAGCGCTACCGGGATCTCTACAAACAAAACTTCATTCCCAAGCAGCAGCTCGACACGCAGGAAGCGCTGGTGCGGCAGTACGAGGGCATCGTCAAGGCCGATCAGGGCCAGATCGATAATGCCAAGCTGCAATTGACCTATTCCAGCATTGCCGCGCCGATCAACGGGCGGGTGGGGTTGCGCCTGGTGGATGCCGGCAATATCGTCCATGCCAACGATCCCAACGGGTTGTTGGTGATTACGCAATTGCAGCCTATCACGGTCGTGTTCGCCCTGGCGGAGGACCATCTGCCGGCTGTCTTCGAGCGGCTCAAGGCCGGGAAGCAGCTGGTCGTGGAGGCCTTCGACCGGGAGCAAAAACGGAAGTTGGCCACGGGAACGCTGCTCACCGTCGATAATCAGATCGATCCGACCACCGGCACCGTCCGCCTGAAAGCGGTGTTTCCGAACGATGACAGCTCGCTGTTTCCCAATCAGTTTGTGAATGCCCGGTTGCTCCTGGATATCAAGCAGGGTGTGACGGTGGTGCCGTCCGCGGCCGTTCAGCGCGGGCCGAAGGGCACGTTCGTCTATGTGGTGAACGAGGCGGAGCAAACGGTCAGCGTGCGAGCCGTGACGGTGGGCGTCGCGCAGGGAGAAGAAGCCGCCATCGACACGGGTTTGACCTCAGGCGAGGTGGTGGTCGTGGACGGGACCGAAAAGTTGCGCGAAGGCAGCAAGGTCGAGCTGCGTCCGGCAGCCGGAGCGGTCCCGGCCAGTCAGGAGGCGCCGGCGCCCGGCGGTGAGGGGCGCACACGAGGGAAGCGGACGTGAACCCGTCGCGGCTGTTCATCGTCCGGCCTGTGGCGACGGTCCTGACGATGATCGCCATTCTTCTGGCCGGGGCGCTGGCCTACCGCCAGTTGCCTGTCTCCGCCCTTCCGCAAGTCGATTACCCGACCATTCAGGTGATGACGTTTTATCCCGGCGCCGGACCGGATGTCATGACCTCGTCGATCACCGCGCCGCTGGAACGGCAGTTCGGGCAAATGCCCGGGCTGAACCAGATGACCTCCACGAGCTCAGGCGGCAGTTCGGTCGTCACCCTGCAATTCAGCCTCGATATCGATCTGGATGTGGCCGAGCAGGAAGTGCAGGCGGCGATGAATGCGGCGGCGACTTTCCTGCCGCGCGATCTGCCGGCTCCTCCGGTCTACAGCAAGGTCAACCCGGCCGATGCGCCGATCCTCACCCTGGCATTGACCTCGGCCACGCTGCCCCTTCCTCAGGTGCGTGATTTTGCGGAAACCCGGTTCGCGCAAAAAATTTCACAATTGTCCGGCGTCGGCCTGGTCAGTATTAGCGGCGGACAGCGGCCCGCCGTGCGCATTCAAGCCAATCCCCGCGCCTTGGCTGCCTATGGATTGACGTTGGAGGATCTTCGAACCGTCGTGGCCGCCGCGAACGTCAATCAAGCCAAAGGCGGATTCGACGGACCCCGGCGCGCCTCGATCATCAATGCCACCGACCAACTGTTTGCCGGCAAAGATTACAAAGCGTTGATCGTCGCCTATCGCAACGGAGCTCCGGTCCGGTTATCCGAGGTCGCCGAGGTGATCGACGATGTCGAGAATACCAAGCAGGCGGCATGGATGAATGAGACGCCGGCCGTGATCGTCAACATCCAGCGCCAGCCGGGGACGAATGTCATCGAAGTCGTCGATCGGGTTAAGCGACTGTTGCCGCAATTGCAAGGGACCTTGCCTTCCTCCGTGCAGGTCTCGGTGTTGACCGACCGCACCACCTCGATCCGCGCGACCGTCCGCGATGTGCAGTTCGAGCTGGTGCTTGCGGTGGCGCTCGTCATTCTCGTGATCTTTCTGTTTCTCCGGACGTTACCCGCCACGGTGATTCCGGCGGTGGCGGTGCCCCTGTCGCTGATCGGCACGTTCGGTGTCATGTACCTGATGGGTTTCAGCTTGAACAACCTGACGCTGATGGCGTTGACGATTTCGACGGGCTTCGTGGTGGACGATGCCATCGTGATGATCGAGAACATCGCGCGGTACATCGAACAGGGGGAGTCGCCGCTTCAGGCGGCGCTCAAAGGATCGAAACAGATTGCCTTTACGATCCTGTCGTTGACGGTGTCTCTGATCGCCGTGCTCATTCCCTTGTTGTTCATGGGCGATGTGGTCGGGCGCCTGTTCCGTGAATTTGCCGTCACGCTGAGCATCACCATCCTCATCTCCGCGGTCGTGTCTTTGACTCTGACGCCGATGATGTGCGCCCGGCTGTTGCGCGAGCGGCGGAACGAACAGCCGGGCCGGTTTTCGCAGGCGTCGCAACGGGTGTTGGATCGCATCATTGCCGGGTATGGGCGAAGTTTGCAGTGGGTGCTCCGTCGTCAGCGCGCCACGTTGGTCGTGACGGGCGGCACTCTGGCGCTTACCCTGCTGCTCTTCCTGCTTATTCCCAAGGGCTTCTTTCCGCTTCAGGACACCGGTGTCATTCTGGGGATCACGGAAGGACCGCAAGCGGTGTCTTTCGGCACCATGGGAGAGCGGCAACAGGCGTTGGCGCGTGTGATTCTCGAAGAGCCGGCCGTGGAAAGCCTGTCCTCCTTCATCGGGGTCGATGGGACGAACAGCACCCTCAACAGCGGGCGGATGTATATCAATCTGAAGCCGCTGGGAGAACGGATGGCCGGGGCGGGCGAGATCATTCGGCGGATCGAGGCACGCGTGGCGGAGGTGGATGGGATCACCTTGCACTTGCAGCCGGTGCAGGATCTCACCGTGGAAGATCGGGTCAGCCGCACCCAGTTTCAATATACGCTGGAAGACGCCGATCCTGAGGAACTGAATCGCTGGGCTCCGAAACTGCTGGAGAGCCTGCAGGTACGGCCGGAGCTTCGGGATGTCAGCAGCGATCAACTGAATCAGGGGCTGGCGTCGCTGGTGGAGATCGACCGCAATACCGCCTCCCGTATGGGTATCACGCCGCAACTCATCACCGATACACTCTACGATGCTTTCGGTCAGCGGCAGGTCTCCACCATGTTCACGCAACTGAACCAGTACCGCGTCATTCTTGAGGTGATGCCGGAATTTCAGAAGGGGCCGGAGGCGCTGCAGCAGTTGGAAGTGCGCGGGAGCGGCGGGTCGGTGCCGTTAAACGTCTTCACGAGGGTCACCGAAACCATGGTGCCGTTGGTCATCAGCCGACAGGGCCAGTTTCCTGCTGTGACGATCTCGTTCAACCTTGCGCCGGGAGGGTCCCTCGGTGAAGCGGTGACGGCGATCCGGCAGGTGACGCATGAGCTCGGCCTGCCCCCGAGCATCCGCGGGAGTTTCCAGGGCGCCGCCCAAGCCTTTCAAAGCTCCTTGGAACATGAACCCCTGCTGATCCTGGCCGCCCTGATCACAGTCTATATCGTGCTCGGGATTTTGTATGAGAGTTACATTCATCCGCTCACGATCCTGTCCACCTTGCCCTCTGCGGGAGTCGGCGCGCTGCTGGCCCTGATGTTGTTCCGTATGGAGTTCAGCATCATCGCGCTGATCGGCATCATTCTCCTGATCGGCATCGTGAAGAAGAACGCCATCATGATGATCGATTTCGCCCTGGAGGCAGAACGCAACGAGGGCAAGCCGCCGGAGCAGGCCATTTACGAAGCCGGACTCCTGCGTTTTCGCCCGATCATGATGACGACCATGGCGGCTCTTTTCGGGGCATTGCCCCTGGCGATGGGCTCAGGGGTCGGATCGGAGTTGCGGCGCCCCCTCGGGATCGCCATTGTCGGTGGACTGGTGGTGAGCCAGTTGCTGACTCTCTACACGACCCCGGTCGTGTATCTTGCCCTGGATCGATTGGCCGCTCGGTTTCGACGCGACCTTGGGCAGGAGCCGGTGCCTGAGGCGGTTCCGGTAGGTCAGCGATGAATCTGTCAGCGCCCTTCGTGCGGCGGCCGGTCGCCACGACGTTGCTCACCATCGGTGCGACGCTGGTGGGGATCGTGGCGTTTCAATTCCTGCCTGTGGCTTCTCTCCCGCAAGTCGAATTTCCCACGATCAACGTCTCGGCCTCGTTGCCGGGGGCGAGCCCCGAGACGATGGCCTCGTCCGTCGCCGCGCCGTTGGAACGTCAGTTTACCCGCATCGCCGGCGTCACGGAGATGACCTCCTCCAGCACGATCGGCGGCACGAACGTGACGCTGCAGTTCGAGCTCAACCGGGATATCGACGGTGCCGCGCGGGACGTGCAGGCGGCGATCAACGCGGCTCGTGCCGATCTGCCGCCGAATCTGCCGACCGTTCCACGATACGGCAAGGTGAATCCGGCCGACGGGCCCATTCTCATCCTCGCCTTGACCTCCGAACTCGTGAGTCGCGGGCAGATGTACGATGCGGCGTCGAGCATCCTGCAACAGAAGCTCTCGCAGGTCGAAGGCGTCGGTCAGGTCGTCGTGGGAGGCGGGTCCCTGCCGGCGATCCGGGTGGATCTCAACCCGACTGCCTTGAATAAGTACGGCATTGGACTGGGAGACGTGCGCCAGGTCCTGACCAGTACGAATGTGAATCGTCCGAAAGGGCAACTGACCGGCGACGACCGCACCTGGGAAATCCGTACCAACGATCAACTCCAACAGGCGGAGGAGTACTTGCCCTTGATCGTGGCCTATCGAAACGGGCGGGCCGTGCAGCTGTCCGATGTGGCCTCGGTGGAAACGTCCGTCGAAGATCTCCGGACCATGGGGGTGGCAAACGGGACCCCGGCAGTCCTGGTGATCATTTATCGGCAGGCCGGGGCCAACATCATTGAAACGGTCGACCGGCTTCGTGCGCGCTTGCCCCAATTGGAAGCCTCGCTGCCCGGCAGTATGTCACTGTCGATCGTGATGGACCGGACGCCCGTCATCCGCGCGTCGTTGCACGACGTCGAACGAACGCTCGCCATTTCCGTCGGGCTGGTGATTCTGGTGGTGTTTGTGTTTCTCCGGAATCTGCGCGCCACCTTGATCCCGGCGGTGGCGGTGCCCGTGTCGCTGATCTCCACGTTCGGGGTGATGTACCTGTTCGGGTATAGCCTCGACAATCTTTCCCTGATGGCGCTTACCATCGCCACCGGCTTTGTGGTGGACGATGCCATCGTGGTGCTGGAAAACATCACGCGGTATCGTGAGCAGGGGCTGTCGCCGATGGATGCGGCCCTCCGCGGCGCCAAGGAGATTGCGTTTACGGTCGTGTCGATGACTCTCTCGTTGGTGGCGGTGTTCATTCCGATCTTTTTGATGGGCGGCATGCTCGGCCGGCTGTTTCGTGAATTTGCGGTGACGCTCTCGACCGCCATTCTGGTGTCGTTGGTGGTGTCGCTCACGACCATCCCGATGCTCTGCGCGCGTGTGTTGAAATCAGAACCGGCGGAGGCCCATGGCTGGTGGTATTGCACCAGTGAGCGGGGGTTCGGCCTGTTGGCCGGCGGATACGCGACCAGCCTACGCTGGGTTCTCCGCCACCCGCGCACAATGTTGGTGGTGACATTGGGCACCATGGCGCTCACGGTGTATCTGTACATCCTCGTGCCGAAAGGCTTTTTCCCTCAGCAAGATACGGGACGACTCTTCGGAAATATTCAGGCCGCGCAGGACATCTCGTTTCAGGCGATGCGTCAGAAACTCACCGATGTGGTGGAGATCATCAAGAGCGATCCGGCCGTCGCGAGTATCACCGGGTTTACCGGAGGAGGCGGCCATGCGGGTACCACCAATACGGGCCGGATGTTCATTGCGCTGAAGCCGCAGGAAGAACGGGGCCTCAGTTCGGACGAGGTGATTGCCCGGTTGCGCCCCAAGCTGGCCAAGGTGCCGGGCGCGCCGACCTATTTACAGGCGATTCAGGATTTGCGCATCGGCGGTCGGGCGAGCAGCGCACAATATCAATATACCCTGCAGAGTGTGGATCTGGCCGAACTCAACGCCTGGGCTCCGAAGGTCGAGGCCAAGTTGCGCACTATCCAGGAGATCGTGGATGTGAACAGCGATCAGCAGGATCGGGGACAGCAATCGCTGGTGGTGTTCGATCGCGTCACGGCGTCACGGCTCGGCTTGAGTCCTCAATTGATCGACGACACGCTGTACGATGCCTTCGGCCAGCGGCAGGTCTCGATTATGTATACGCCGCTCAATCAGTACCATGTGGTGATGGAGGTGGCGCCGCAATATTGGCAGAACCCCTCTGCGCTCCACGATATTTACGTCCGCTCGCCGAACGGCGCGCAAGTGCCGTTGAGTGCCGTGACGCGATACGAGCCGGCCAACACCATCCTCTCGGTGAATCACCAGGGGCAGTTTCCTGCCGTGACGTTGTCGTTCAATATGGCGCCGGGCGCATCGCTCGGGCAGGCTGTGTTCGCTGTCGATCAGGCGATGCATGACATCGGCCTGCCCGCGACTGTGCGCGGCACCTTTCAAGGCACGGCGAAGGCCTTTCAGTCGTCCGTCGAGAATCAGCCCTGGCTGATCCTGGCGGCATTGGTCACGGTGTATATCGTGCTGGGGATTCTCTATGAAAGCTACATCCACCCGATCACGATTCTCTCGACGCTGCCTTCAGCCGGCGTCGGCGCGTTGCTGGCCCTGCTCCTGTTCAAGACGGAGCTGAGCATGATCGCGTTGATCGGGATCATGTTGCTGATCGGCATCGTGAAAAAAAACGCCATCATGATGATCGACTTCGCGTTGCACAGCGAACGGATGGCGGAAGGGAAGACTCCGCAGGAAGCGATCTACGAAGCCTGTCTGTTGCGGTTCCGTCCGATCATGATGACCACGGCGGCGGCCTTGTTGGGCGCGCTTCCGCTGGCGGTGGGCATGGGGGTGGGATCGGAGTTGCGGCGGCCGCTCGGCATTGCGATCGTCGGCGGCCTGCTCGTGAGCCAGGTCCTCACCCTCTATACGACTCCCGTCGTCTACCTCTTCCTCGATCGCCTGAGGCTTCGATGGGTACGAGCCCGGGCGGCCGCTCTGCCGTCACGATTGCCGGCGACGCCGGAGGAAACCACCCGCGCCTGATCCCATCGGCGCAGCCGTAGGCTCCTGTGCCTGTTCCTGTGCGACTTGTTTGGATTGGCCGAACGCCCTCGGTAGGAGGATTGGCGGGGCTCTGTTCCCCTCCGTTCCACCAGGGCCAGCGAAGGCGATTCTTGCACCGGTTCCGGCTAGTTGTGACGAAGCTGGACGAACTCCATGTCCGCAAGCCTACGGGAGGGCCCGGATGTTTTCCCGCAGTTGCGTGTGGGGAGGCACGGCAGGAGGATCCGGTCTGGCTCCGTTCAGCCGAGCGGAAAGCGCTACTTCACGCGCGTGTGTGCGACCAATTCCTGGAGCGTTTTGAGATCCACGGCGCCCGGCACGAGATCGTTGCCGACGATGAACGCCGGTGTGCCGCTGATGCCGAGGGTTTTTGCCAGGATACGGTTGCGCTCGATGGTCGATTGCCACTCTGGCCTGCTCAAGTCCCGATCGAGCCGCGTCACATCCAATCCGGTATCTTGCGCAATGTGGAAGAGTTGCTCTTTGGTGAGATCGTCTTTCGTCGCCAGCAGGGCCTCATGAAATGCCCGGTGTTTGCCCTGCAGGTTTGAGGCGAGTGCCGCCTTGGCCGCCAATTCTGATGTCTCTCCAAGGATCGGAAAGTCTTTGTACACAACACGCACTCGGGCGTCGCTCTGTTGCAGTTGGGTCAGGGCCGGGGCCGCGCGCTTGCAATACCCGCAGCGATAGTCAAAGAACTCGACCACGGTCACGTCGCCGGCTGGATTCCCGCTTACCGGGGAGTCCGGATCGTTGAGCAGCTCCTGCTGATGTACTGCGAGGGCAGCCCTCTGCCGTTGCTGCTCCTCCGCTGCCCGCTTGTTCTCCAGTGACTGCAACGATTGTTCGATGACTTCCGGATGGCTCCGAATATACTGCTCGATCATCTGTTCCAGAACTTGCCTGCTGACTGGTTCGCCGGTCGGTTCAGCCGACCAGGCGACGAGGGGCAGGTGCTGGTTGGAAGCGGTGAGTGCGAAGAGGAGGGAAAGGAGAAGGCGATCGGTGCCCGGGTTCATTCGGCCTCCGTTTCAGATGAGGGTGAAGGTGCTTTGTACGATGAGAGAATGTGCGGCATTATACAAGAATCTTCTAGCTGAGGAACCGAGGCAGGGCGGGGGATACTTGAGGGGCATTTCACGTTGAGAGGCCGCAGGGGCTGTATCCGGTCAGTTGGCCGGGTCGACCGGCAATTTGGTGATCTTGATCAACCGGTTCTCCTCATCCAGTTCGAAGCTCACGTGTTCGCCGATGCTGAGGCCTTGCAGAAGACGACGGTTGATGACCGGGAGGACCTGTGATTCCCCGGATGGCATTCGGATGGTGAGGGTCAGGGTGTCCTGATCGATCGAAAGAATCGTGCCGCCCAGTAGGGCGACCTCCGTCGTCGGAGCGGCGGCGAAACCGGAAACGACCGGAGAACTGAGAAGCAGCATGAGTATGGCCAGGATGTGCAGGCCCATGCCCTATGATAGCCGATGCCAATGCCTGTTCGGAACTAGCACTCTTCCCTGGCGTGCATGGACAGAAGACCTAGCCCACATTATTCATGAGCGATTCTACTGCAACCGTCGATCCGCTGCTGTGACGAGCCTTCGGTCGGCGGGCTTGCCCGGACTATTCATGCATCCCTGCTCCGGCGTCCGATCCTCTCGCCCGGCGGGATTATTCTCGTTCGGCCTCCTCGTCGGACTACCAGTGCGCCTGCGTCGGCCTTACGGGCGAGAAACCCCGGTGGGCTTCAGTCTCAAATGCCTCGCGACGGCATTCATGAATAATCCCGGCTAGGACGCCGGTGAGGGATACTGAGGATTTTACGGTTGCGCTGATTCCCTAGCCGCACTATCTTGAAGCGTAGAAGAAAGGCCAGGGATGTCTGAAAGCGGAAACGGATCACCTGCAGTCCTCACCCTCAACGCTGGATCGTCGAGCGTAAAGTGGGCCTTGTTCCGCATGGATTCGCTTCCGGTCCGCACGGCGACCGGAAAGATCGAACGGATCGGACTTCGGGATGGGATCGTCACCGTTACGGATGTTGCCACAGGGCACAACGAGCGGCGAATCGAGCAGGTGCCGGATCATGCGGCCTCGGTGCGGTTGCTCATCGACCAGCTCGCCTACAGCGGGAAGGGATTGTCCGTTCAGGCCATCGGTCATCGAGTCGTGCACGGAGGCAGCCGTTACGCAGACCCGCAGGTGGTCTCCGCTGAGGTCATGGAGGAGTTGCGGCGGCTGAGTCCCTACGATCCGGAACATCTTCCGGCCGAAATTACGTTCATCGAAGCATTCGGCACCGAATATCCGCAAGTGCCGCAGGTGGCCTGCTTTGATACCGGGTTCCATCAACATCTGCCGCCGGTGGCGCGTCTCCTGGCCATCCCCCGTCGCTATGAAACGCTGGGCATCAGACGGTACGGGTTTCATGGCCTGTCCTACGCTTACCTGATGGAGGAATTGGAACGGGTGGCCGGCCGTGACGCCGCGCGCGGTAAGGTGATTCTCGCCCATCTTGGAAATGGGGCCAGTCTGGCAGCGGTGCGGGACGGCGTCAGTATCGATACGAGCATGGGCTTTACTCCGGCTTCCGGCCTGCCGATGAGCACCAGGTCCGGCGATCTGGACCCGGGCCTGGTGTCCTATCTGGCGAGGACCGAAGGCATGACGACGGAACAGTTTCACCACATGGTCAATGCGCAATCCGGTTTGCTGGGCCTGTCGGAGATCAGCCCGGACCTTCGCGATCTGTTGGCGCAGGAGGGCCGCGATGCCCGCGCCGCTGAGGCGGTGGCCCTGTTCTGCTACCAGGGGAAGAAGTGGATCGGTGCCTATGCGGCCGCGCTGGGCGGGCTGGAACAGTTGGTCTTCAGTGGCGGGATCGGTGAACATGCGGCGGTCGTGCGGGCGCGTATGTGCGAGGGCCTGGAGTTTCTCGGCATCCATCTGGATCGGGAGCAGAACGAGGCCAATGTCGCCGTGATTTCCAGCCCGGAGAGTCGCGTGACCGTGCGGGTGATCCGCACCGACGAAGAAAGTCAGATTGCTCAATCGGTCTGCCGGTTGCTGGCATTGAACGAAGTCCGTTGACGATGCAGGACGGTCGCCCGCCCCGGTTGTGGGCGCGATGTCACGGACAATCGACACCTGAGAAAGGGAACCCATGAATCAGACGACGCAGGCGAATCAGTCGCTGAGCCCCGAGATGGCACAACGGATCCATGCCTACTGGCGAGCGGCAAACTATCTCTCGGTCGGGCAGATTTATTTGTTCGACAATCCGCTGCTGAAGCAGCCGTTGAAACGGGAGCATGTCAAGCCGCGCCTGCTCGGCCATTGGGGGACGACGCCGGGGTTGAATTTTATCTATGCCCATCTCAATCGCATCATCAAAGCCCATGATCTCCCGGTGCTGTACATCGCAGGTCCCGGACACGGCGGCCCCGGCCTGGTTGCCAACGTGTACCTCGAAGGAACCTACAGCGAGGTCTATCCGAACATCTCGCAGGACGAAGCAGGCTTACAGCGCCTGTTCAAACAGTTTTCTTTCCCCGGAGGTATCCCGAGCCATGTCGCGCCGGAAACGCCCGGTTCTATCCACGAGGGCGGTGAACTGGGCTATTCCCTGGCCCATGCCTATGGGGCGGCCTTCGACCACCCCGAATTGCTGGTGGCTTGTGTGATCGGGGACGGAGAAGCAGAAACCGGTCCGCTCGCGGGGAGTTGGCATGGGAACAAGTTTTTGAATCCCGTGCGGGACGGGGCGGTGCTGCCGATTCTGCATTTGAACGGGTACAAGATCGCCGGCCCGACCGTGCTGGCACGTATGCCGCCGGACGAGCTTGAATCTCTGCTGGTCGGGTATGGTCATCAGCCGTTTTTCGTCGAAGGTGATGATCCTGCGACGATGCATCAGCTGATGGCGTCCACGCTGGACGAAATTGTCACGACGATCCGGGGCATTCAGCAGGAGGCCCGGTCCAAGGGATTTACCGGCCGTCCGCGCTGGCCCATGATCGTCTTGCGTACCCCGAAGGGCTGGACCGGGCCGAAGGAAGTGGACGGCAAACCGACGGAGGGCACGTTCCGTTCCCATCAGGTGCCGATGGGCGAGATGGACAAGCCCGGGCATGTCGAGTTGCTGGAAGCATGGCTGAAGAGTTATCGGCCGGAGGAGTTGTTCGATGAAGCGGGGAAGTTGATGCCGGAGCTGGCCGAACTGGCGCCGACCGGGGAGCGGCGCATGGGCGCCATTGCCTGCGCGAACGGGGGCGGCCTTCTCCGCGATCTTCAAATGCCCGATTTCCGACAGTACGCGGTGCCGGTGGTGAAGCCCGGCGTCGAGGATGCCGAAGCGACCCGGGTGCAGGGACTGTTTCTGCGCGATATCCTCAAGATGAACCCGCATAACTTCCGGCTGTTCGGGCCGGATGAGACGGCCTCAAACCGTTGGGGTGGGGTGTTCGAAGTGACCGATCGCTGCTCGACCGAGCAAATCCTCCCGACCGACGAACATGTGGCGCACGACGGGCGTGTCATGGAAATCTTGAGCGAGCACCTGTGCCAGGGTTGGCTTGAAGGGTACCTGCTGACGGGACGGCATGGGTTTCTGAATTGTTATGAAGCGTTCATTCACATCGTCGATTCCATGTTCAATCAGCACGCGAAGTGGCTCAAGACCTCGCGCGAGATTCCCTGGCGGCGGCCGATCGCCTCGCTCAATTATCTGCTGACGTCGCACGTGTGGCGCCAGGACCACAATGGTTTCAGTCATCAGGATCCCGGCTTCATCGATCATGTGGTGAATAAGAATGCGCAGGTAATCCGTGTCTATCTGCCGCCCGATGCGAACACGCTCCTGTCGGTCACGGACCATTGTTTGCGCAGCCGCGACTATGTGAACGTGGTGGTGGCGGGAAAACAGCCGGCTCCGCAATGGCTGGATATGGACGCCGCCGTGCTGCACTGCACCGCCGGGATCGGGATTTGGGAATGGGCGAGCAACGACCGCGGCAGCGAGCCCGACGTCGTGATGGCCTGTTGCGGCGATGTGCCGACCATGGAGACGCTGGCCGCGGTGGAAATTCTGCGCATCGCCCAGCCCAATTTGAAGGTGCGCGTGGTCAATGTGGTCGATCTCATGAAGCTGCAGCCTGTGAGCGAACATCCGCACGGGATGTCCGACAAGGAATTCGATGCGTTGTTTACGACCGACAAACCGATCATCTTTGCTTTCCACGGGTATCCGTGGCTGATCCACCGGCTCACCTACCGCCGGACCAACCATGACAACCTGCACGTGCGTGGTTACAAAGAGGAAGGCACGACGACCACGCCGTTCGACATGGTCGTGTTGAACGATCTGGACCGGTTCCACCTGGTGTCCGATGTGGTGGACCGCGTGCCGCAGCTCGGGGCGCGTGCTGCCTATCTCAAACAGGAGATGCGCGACAAACGCATGCAGCACAAGCAGTACATCGAGGCCTATGGAACCGATATGCCGGAGATCAGAAACTGGAAGTGGAGCGGGAAGCGGTAAGCCATGTCTTTTCCTACGATGGTCGTGCTGTTCGATGTCGACAATACGCTGCTGGACAACGATCGGATCACGGCCGACCTCACGCAGTATTTGGACCGGGAAGTCGGCCCGGCGCACGAGCGGGAATATTGGCGCATCTTCGACGACTTGCGTGAAGAGTTGGGGTATGCGGACTATCTCGGTGCATTGCAGCGGTATCGCCTGGCCTATCCGCACGACTCGCACCTCCTGGCGGTGTCGCATTTTCTGGTGAATTATCCGTTTGCCGACCGGCTGTTTCCGCAGGCGTTGGACGTCGTGCGGCACGCCAGGCAATGGGGCCGAACGGTGATCCTCACCGACGGCGACGCGGTCTTTCAGCCGCGCAAGATCGAACAATCGGGCATCCTGTCCGTCGTCGAAGAACAGGTGCTCGTCTATGTGCATAAGGAACAGGAGCTGGAGGACGTCAGGCAGCGTTACCCTGCCGACCACTATGTGCTGATCGACGACAAGTTACGCATCCTGAGCGCGGTGAAAGCCCAGTGGGGGGCGCGTGTCACCACGGTGTTTCCGCGTCAGGGGCACTATGCCAATGATCCTGATGCGCTACGGACATTTCCGTCGCCCGATCTCAGCATCGACTGCATCGGCGATCTGTTGACGATCGATCAGTCGCGACTCTTCCCCGCCGCAGGCCATCGGTGATGCCGGCGCGTGGCGGCAGGATTGACAATGCCAGGGGCTGGTCGTAGCCTACAGACTCTACCTCCAACAGGGCAGGTCATCGATGACGCCCAAGAAACCTGACACATCGATCTGGTCCACTTCCCTCGATCGTCGCCAGCTGTTGAAAGGGCTCGGCGTGGCGGGATCGGTCATGGCGCTTGGCGGGCCCGGTCGCTTGGCTGAGCTACTGGCCGCAGACACTCCGTCCTCGGGTACCTCGACGGGCGATATCCCCCGCCGCGCGTTGGGCAAAACCGGCGTGCAGGTGTCGGCGCTCTGTTTCGGCGGAGCCCATTGGGGCCGACTCAAGGACGAATCAGAGGCCTTCCGCATCATCCACGAGGCCATCGACGCAGGCGTCAATTTTCTCGACAACGCTTGGGAGTATCACGGCGGGCGATCGGAAGAACTCATGGGCAAGGCGTTGCAGGGAAAGCGGCAACAGGTTGTGCTCATGACCAAGGTCTGCTCGCACGGTCGCGATAAGAAGGTGGCCCTGCAGCAACTTGACGAGTCATTGCGCCGGTTGAAGACCGACTATCTGGATCTCTGGCAGATTCACGAAGTCGTCTACGAAGACGATCCCGATCTGCACTTCGCGCCGAACGGGGCCACTGAGGCTTTGCTCGAAGCCAAACAGCAGGGGAAGGTGCGATTCATCGGCTTCACCGGCCACAAACATCCGCAGATCCATCTCAAAATGTTGGGACACGACTTTCCGTTCGATGCCTGCCAGATGCCGCTGAATGTCTTCGACGGCACATATCGGAGTTTTGAGCGGGAGGTGCTGCCGATTCTGAACCAACGCGGGATCGCCGCCCTCGGCATGAAGAGCCTGAGCGGGAACGCGGAGCCGATCAAACAAGGGATCGTGACACCGGAGGAAGCGATCCGGTATGTGTTGAGCCTGCCGATTGCTTCGCTCGTCAGCGGTATCGATTCGCCGCAAGTTCTCAAGCAGAACCTCGACATCGCGCGCCGCTTTACGCCTATGACCGTCGCCGAGATGGATGGCCTGCGCACCAGAGTCGCGCAGTACGCCATGGATGGCCGATACGAACTCTTCAAATCCACCAATCGCTACGACGGGGGGATCGGCCGCGCCCAGCACGGCTTGTCGTAGCTCGTCTCTCGTCGTCCGCGAGGTATCTCCCGCGGACGCCCCTCCTCCTGTTACATCCAACCAACTATTGCGTCTGCTTCGCGCTGCTTCTGAGAAATTCGAAATCAGCGCGTGTCAAACGGGCGCTGCGAATAACTGCGTAGTCACGTGTATCTGATTCGCTAGGACACGTATCGGTTTTGATACGGTCGAGTCGTGACACACATCCGAACAACCATTGTGTCCTGGCACCGAACCCAAGACGGCGATATCCGATCGCATGACGTTCGACGACGAAAAGGCGCGTCGATTATTGGTCACGAAATGCAACCAATTCACCCGATGCTCATGCGCGCTGACTCTTGACCATGACTGGCAAGGATCCTGCTAGTGCGACGGGCAAGTGATTGTCAGTTGTTATTCTAAGGTGGAACAGCAGTGCTGCCTGGAGAAGGAGGAAAGATATGGCATCGCGAACGACCATCAGCGTGGGTGTACTCCTGGGAGCGGTGCTACTCGCTGTGACCGGCCTGCGTTTGGAGCGCGCGCCCGCAGCTGCCCTGACGCGGGTTGTGCCTACGGTGCATGAGGAGGAACTGCCGCCTACCGCGATGGAGATTCTTGATCTCGCGAGGCAAATGGATTTTGCAGAGGTCCGCAAACAGTTGCCCCAGGTTCAACCGACTGACAGGCAACTTGCGGACCTCCTGAAGCCCGGGCAACGACAGACAGCGATCGCGCTCGGCAAGGCACTATTCTGGGATCGCCAACTGGGTTCCGACGGTCAGGCCTGTGCGAGTTGTCATTTTCATGCGGGTTCCGATACCCGCGCGCGAGGACAATTAAACGGGGGAGGCGGTAATGGCTCGAAGCCTGGATCGCTGGACCCGACGAGAAGCGGCGGCCTTGGTGGACCTGGCTATGTGCTCAAGGCGGGGGATTTTCCGTTCCATGTCGTGAAAGATCCGACGCGGACGGATTCGGAGCTCCTCTTCGATACGAACGACGTGGTTGGATCACAGGGAACGGCGTGCCTGAACGTAGGCCACCCGCGCGCGACAACCGGGCGGAACGCCCCGACGGTGATCAATGCCGTCTTTCAGTTTCGATCCTTTTGGGATGGCCGCGCCAACAATCATTTCAACGGGGTCAATCCATTCGGCCGGCGCGAGCACACCGATCCGAATGCAGACCCCGAGTCGAATCCGGACGGAACGGTCCGGCCACGGCATCAGCTGATGCGGGTCTCCACCGAAAAGAACGGGAAAACAGGCCCACCCACTGTCACGTTGCGGACGGTGTCGTTGGATCTGCCCTCTGCGGCGCTGGCGTCCCAGGCCGTTGGCCCCCCTGTGAACTCCGTTGAGATGAGTTGCCAGAGCTGGCCGGAGTTGGGGCGCAAGATGATCTCGCGGATCCCGCGGCCGCTCTACGCACAACATGTGGACCGGCGTGACAGCGTACTCGGTGAGTTTCGTCATCCGACGGACGGGCTCAGAGTCAATTACCGCGAGTTGATTCAACGCGTGTTTCGTGATCACTGGTGGCGTGATCCCCGTGATCCGAAGGCGCTCAAATCGGGCGAGTTCTCCTTGATTGAAAATAATTTTTCGATGTTCTTCGGGATTGCGGTCATGCTCTACGAGGCCACATTGATCTCGGATCAAAGCCCCTTCGACAAGCACATCGCCGCTCTCAAGAACAAACCCGGCGGCAAGCCGCTCGAGGGGTTGGCCGCGTTCGGGTTCTCGGTCTTCATGGATCGCGGCAAGTGCGTGGATTGCCATCGTGGTCCTGAGCTCACGGCGTCAGGACTCGAGTCCTTCAAGGCCGATCGAGAGCATCGCGAGCAGGTCGAATTAATGCGGGTGCACGAGACGCAGCAGGGTGAGACGGCCATGTACGACAGCGGGTTCTACAACCTCGGCGTGCGTCCGACGGCAGAGGATCTCGGCATTGGCTTCAGTGATCCCTTCGGTCATCCGCTGTCGTTCACCAAGCAATATCTGCCGCACCTCAAGACCGGGCAAGGGACCGTGGATGTGTTCACCGTCGATCCCTGCGGGTTTTCGATTCAGCCGTGTGAGCCGATCGAACGTCCCGACCTCGTGCGAGCGGCCGTCGACGGGTCGTTTAAAACGCCGAGCCTTCGCAACGTCGAATTGACGGGGCCGTATATGCACACCGGTGGAATGAGCACGTTGAGGCAGGTCGTGGAATTCTATGATCGGGGTGGCGATTTTCTGAACGCGGAGCAGGCGCCGGAGATCGAACCGCTGTGGCTCAACGAAGCGGACAAGAATGCCTTGGTTGCGTTTCTGAAGAGTTTGACCGATGAGCGGGTACGGTGCGAACAGGCGCCGTTCGACCATCCTTCGTTGACGATTTCCGACGGCTACAGCCGAAACAGCGATGGGACGTACCGGGAGATGACGCGGGAATTGCCCGCGGTCGGGAAGGGTGGACGGACGAAACTCGGGTGCTTGAAGTCCTTTGAAGAAGAGTTGCAGCTCAGCGCCGGAAAAGGAGGGAAATCCTAATGGCACTCTCGCGACGTGATTTGATGAAGTGGAGCGTGCTGACGGCCGCCGGGTTGTGGGTGCCGGGAGCAGGCGGCCGTGCCTGGAGCCATCCGAGTTCCAGCTGCCCGATTTCGGATGAAGCCAGGGAGATTGCAGATCGGATTCTGGGCGATTTTAAGAGTCCCTGCACTAGACCCTTTGCAGTTCCGATGCCGGTTCCGCCCGTTCAGGAGCCGGTGGCAATCTTGAATCCCAGCCCGGCCAAAGATCCGAGTTCCGATCCTCGGGAGGGCCGAACGCTCTCGCACCAGCAATTCGAAGCCCTTTTTCAAGACCCTCAGCGACCGGTGACCATGTATGAGGTTCGCCAGCAGGAGTTTCTCCATTCCTTCCATCCGGACCTCCCGTTGCAACCGGTCTGGGGTTTCAACGGTCATTCGCCGGGTCCTGCCTACCACGCACGCTACGGCCGGCCGGTCATCCTGCGGAATTGGAATCTGCTTCCGGAAGTGTCGGACAAGGCCCCCAAAGACCCCGCAAAGGCGAAGGCGCATGAGTTCGGCTGCCATTTCGTCTCGACCCATCTGCACAACGGCCACACCGCACCCGAGAGCGACGGGAATCCGCGCAACTTTTGGAAGAACAGGTCGTTCTACGACCAGTGTTACGCGAACCAGTATGCGGGCTACGATCTGGACCCGCGTGTCCGCGACGGCTTCTCTGCCGCGGGCGATCCCAGCGAGGCGTTAGGGACCCTGTGGTATCACGACCATATGCACGATGCGACGGCGGCCAATGTGTATAAGGGCCTCACGGGTATGTTCCTCCTATTCGACGAACTGGATTCCGGCAACGAACTTGACCCGAGTCCTATGGCGCTACGGTTGCCGAGTGGGGAATATGATGTGCCAATTCTGCTGACGGACAAAGTGTTCGATCCGGCCGACGGCCTGCTCTACCTCGACACCACCAATACGGCCGGCGTCGTAGGCGACAAGGTGTTGGTGAACGGCGTGATTCAGCCCTATTTCCAGGTTGCCAGGCGCAAATATCGGTTCCGGTTCCTCAACGCCGGTCCCTCACGGTTTTACCAGCTCTTTCTCAGTCACGGCATGACCTTCACGCAGATTTCCAATGACGGGAATTTGTTGGAGCGTCCGGTCGAACGGCAGACGCCGACACGCTTGGGGGCGGCCGAACGGATCGATGTCATCATCGATTTTTCCAAAGCTAAGATGGGCGACCAGATTTGTCTTGAGAATCGATTGCGCCACATCAATGGGGCGAAGCCGGCTGATGTCGAAAGCAATGGCGTACCGTTGCTGCGCTTCGACGTGGTGCGCGATGCTCCAGACCCCAGCCGTGTGCCCGAGGTGTTGCGCAAACGGCCGGATGTGTCGCACGAAGTGCTGCGTTGCCAGGGCAAGCGGGAGTTCATCTTTAATCGCGGGAATAGCATGTGGACGGTCAACGGGCGTCCCTACAAGGACGGGCAAGTGGTCGCACATGTGCAGCGCAACTCTGCCGAAATCTGGACCTTCAAGAACGGCGGAGGCGGGTGGGATCATCCGATCCATGTTCACCACAACGAGTTTCTGTTGCTGAAACGAAACGGGCTGCCCGTGGCGGATATCGAAGCGGGGCGGAAAGATGTCGTGCGGTTGGATCCGGGGGGCGAGGTCGAATTGCTGATGCGGTTCCGTGATTTTGTAGGGCAGTACCCCATCCACTGCCATAACGTCTTGCATGAAGACCATGCCATGATGGCCATGTTCGAGATACAGGACAAAAACGACTTGCCCTGTCCGGATAAAGATGGGCCGACGGAAGATGGCGAACGTCCGGGCTGCCACCACGGGAATGGACATGGGCACTGACAGGGACACTCTGTTTATCGGCTGCGGTGCCCCCCGCCACTGTGGGAGTATCCGCTGCCAGGTCCAGGGTATTTGCCGGAAGGGCGTGAGCTCACCGATGGACTCTGTTGCGGGATCGAAGGCGCGGTATGAATGTTCGAAGGGCTGGGGCGCCAGAAATGGGACGGGTGCAACTGGTAGGGCTGCGGCTGCGGTGCAGACCGGTGCATCACCGGTGGAATGGAGCGCGGTGTGGGAATGGTCACGATGTCTCCCACTTTGGCTGGTAGGCCCTGCTGGTTGAGCAACGGTGGCGCGTGACGACTCTGCATCGATGGTGATGGCACGAGCAACGAGCGGCGCAGCGTGGGATTGAAGGCGTGAGCCGGGGCCGGTACGAGCGCGCCGTTTTGCGCCGCAATGGTCTGTTGTGCCTGCGCGAGGTGGCGATGCCGGGGAGAGAGGCGCTGTGCCTGGAGTAGTAAGCCGTTGATCCCAGGTCCTGCGATCCAGGGATAGGAATAGAAGCCGAGTGTTGGGTATGCCCAGCTGGTCCAGGCCTGTGAGACAAGGGCATTGGCCTGCAGGTCGTTCAGCATGTCGTCACGTTGGCGGCTGAGTTGCTGGACTTCCTCCGCCGATGGGGCGGCGGCGAGGGCGCGGTTGGTGGCATCGAGCTGTTCCTGTAGTCGGTCGGTTTCGGCCCGGAGGACCGTGAGTTCCAACATGGCGCTGTCGTTTTCCCGCAAGGCCGCAATGGCCTGTGCGACTTCATGCGGGTCGATCTCTGCCGTCAACTCAGCGCGGATCACGATACTCTCGTTCTCGACCCTGGTCGTGATGGTTTCCTCCAACACCGTGACGATGCCTGCCGTGTAACTCCGGATGTCATCACGTGTGAGGTTCATGTCGCGCACTTCCGTGACACGTTCCAGATACGTGGCCACCTGTTCGAGCGCGTCTCTCTTGGCGGCTTCGACCGCCAGACGCGCGCCATCCGTGCGGGTGTCGTGATCGCCCAAGCGATATTCGCCGCTGGCTGTGACGATGCGGGAATCGGCGGAGCGCGTCGGTGATTCGGCAACGGCGCGAGGCGGAGCAGAGGAAGCGGCTGGAGGCCTGTCGAGCTCCTGTGATGTCAGCCTGTTTCGATATTGTTCGGGGACGGACTCGAGTTGGTTCGTAAAGGTTTGAACACCGGCCTCGTCGGTGTAGGTATAAATCGAGGCCCGGCTGTCTGGTGCGGTAATGACGTGGGTGGAGACCCCGAGAAGAAAGAGAACCGACAGTGTCAGCCCACTGTGGGAGAGAGACATGGTGATCCCCCGTCTAGTTACGAATTCAGGATAACACAGCATCAGATCGGGATTCCGCAAGGAGGGGCTTTGATAAGTTGGCGGCAGAAGGGGAGGGTTTTGTCGTCTCCCATAGGCTCGACATATCGGCGAGGCATGGCCTGTCTCTTTTGCCGGGTAGAAAAGATCGGGCCTGAAGATTGGATGATTTCCCACGAGGAAACGGGTATTCTTCGACAACTTTTTATCCATCACACAGCGTGAATCCCTCTCTATGAGCCAGGCGCCTCTCATCATTGCCACCCTCATCGACCGGTTCGACCAGAATCGCGAGTCCTACAAGAGCCAGAGCTACAACGAAACCCAAGTGCGTCGAGAATTTCTCGACCCATTGTTCGAAGCGCTGGGCTGGGATGTCGCCAACAAGCAGGGTCATGCCGAGGCCTACAAAGATGTCATCCATGAAGATGCCATCAAGATCGGCGGCAACACCAAAGCGCCCGACTACTGCTTCCGCATCGGCGGCGCGCGTAAGTTTTTCCTGGAAGCTAAAAAACCGGCCGTGAATGTCAAAGAGGAAATTCCTCCGGCCTATCAGATCAGGCGCTACGCCTGGTCGGCCAAACTGCCGCTCTCGATCCTGACCGATTTCGAAGAATTCGCCGTCTACGATTGCCGCACACGCCCCAATCCGTCCGACAAGCCCAGTGCGGGACGCATTCTGTACCTTACCTATCGGGACTACCTGACCAAGTGGGATGCGATCGCTTCAATCTTCAGTAAGGAGGCCGTCCTTAAAGGCTCCTTCGACAAATATGCCGTCACTGATCGCAAACGGGGCACTGCCACCGTCGATGCCGAGTTTCTGAAGGAGATCGAGACCTGGCGGGAGGCGCTCGCCAAGAACCTCGCGCTCCGCAATCCGACGCTCTCCGTGTACGAGCTGAATTTTTCGGTGCAGCGCACCATCGATCGGCTCATCTTCCTCCGTATCGCCGAAGACCGAGGCATCGAACCCTATGCCCAACTCCAGGCTTTGCTCAACGGCCAGGACATCTACGGACGGCTACGCTACCTCTATGAGCAGGCCGACGATCGGTACAACTCCGGCCTCTTTCACTTCCAGTCCGAGAAAGGCCGGGCCGAAGCGCCAGACAAGCTGACTCCCAGCCTGAAGATCGACGACAAAACCCTCAAAGACATCATCGGGCGGCTCTACTATCCCAACAGTCCCTATGAATTCTCCGTGTTCCCCACCGAAATCCTGGGCCAGGTCTATGAGCAGTTTCTAGGGAAGGTCATTCGTCTCACGTCCGGGCATCAGGCCAAGATCGAAGAGAAGCCCGAGGTCAAGAAGGCCGGCGGCGTCTACTACACGCCCGCGTACATTGTCGACTACATCGTGAAGCAGACGGTCGGAGTGTTGTGCGACGGCAAGACGCCCAAGCAGATCGCCAAACTCACCGTCCTCGATCCGGCCTGCGGTTCGGGATCGTTCCTGCTCGGTGCCTATCGGTTTCTGCTCAATTATCACCGTGATTGGTATGTGAAAGACGGCCCGGAGAAGCACCGCAAAGAACTCTTTCAGGCGTCCAGCGGTGAGTGGCGGCTGACCACGCAGGAAAAGAAGCGGATTCTCCTGAACAACATCTACGGCGTGGACATCGACAGTCAGGCCGTGGAAGTGACGAAACTCAGTTTGTCGCTGAAGGTGTTGGAAGGTGAAAGCGACGAGACACTGAAACGGCAGCTATCCTTCGTCCACGATCGTGCGTTGCCGGACCTGGGGCAGAACATCAAGTGCGGCAACAGCCTCATCGGGCCGGATTATTTCGCGGGCCAGCTCATGCCGGACGATGAAGAAATGCGGCGCGTGAATCCGTTCGACTGGAAAGCCGAGTTTTCATCGATCATGAAGGTCGGCGGATTCGATGCCGTGATTGGGAATCCGCCGTATGTGCGTGTTGGCAATATTGACAAACTTCTACTCCCCTACCTTTACAAGAAGTACGAAGTTGCGCACCGATTTGATATCTACATTGTCTTTGTTCTGAAGGCCTATGAACTGCTGTCTGCCAAGGGCCGGCTAGGATTTATTTTGCCAAATAAGTTTTTCACTGCGGATTATGGGAAAAGTCTCCGGGCATTTCTCGCCTCCCGAAAAGCTCTTGAGACTGTGGTTGACTTTGGGGATTCTCAGGTGTTTGCAGGTGCTTCAACCTATACGTGTCTCCTATTCCTTGGGCGAGAATCACATGGCTCTGTTAGGTATTTGACTGCCCAAGCTGGCTCCCTTGCTTCAGAAAATGGAGAGGTCGGAGGCGTTGTAGTTGATCAAGCAAAACTCGGTGAAGATTCCTGGTCATTCTTAACTTCGTCCTCATCAAAGCTTTTAGAAAGGTTCAAGGCGTTTCCTTCGCTTGATGAGTTGTGTGAGATCGAGAGGGGGCTAGAAACCGGATGTGATGAGGTTTTCTTCCTGCAAGTCTCTTCCTGCGATGAAGCCAAGGACTGCTTGCTCGTAACATCGAAGGCAACCACTCGACCATTCAGTATCGAAAAGGCAATGGTTCGCGCATTGGTAAAAGGCTCAGCAGACATACGACGATACATTATTGAGGATGAAGGGCGAGCGCTGGTTTTCCCTTATAGTTGGAAGGAAGAGAGGCCTGTACTTATTGAGCCCGCATCGTTTGCAAAAGGTTTCCCCCTTGCCTGGAAGTACTTGAATGAAAATTCAACCCGCTTGAAGGGAAGAGGGAAAAGTGAGTGGTATGCGTTCAGGAGGCGGAACTACGACCTTCGTGACGGTGTGGCGCGCATATTCGTTCCGTCCATAGGAAGGCGCCTGTCAGCGGCACTTGATTCGAAAGGACATTTTCATTTTGTGGGAAGCGGTGGTGGAGGAGGCGGTTCTTACGGGCTCGTTGCCAAATCGCACACGGGCTATTCACTCCTCTACATTCTTGGAGCTCTCAACAGCAAACTAGGGGATTGGTTCGCGAAGGTGGCAAACTCACGATTTGGAGGCGGATATTACTCCTTTAACCGTCAGTACATTGAGCCTATTCCGATTCGGCCTATAGATTTTAAGGACTCGAACGACAAAGCTTCACATGATTATCTAGTCGCGCTCGTCCAGCGCATGCTGGAACTTCATCAGCGCCTCTACGACGCCAAGACACCTACGGACAAGGGCCGGCTGCAGCGTCAGATCGACGCGGCGGATCAGGAGATCGACCGGCTAGTCTATGACCTCTACGGCTTAACGGAAGAAGAGATCAAGATCGTGGAATCGGCCTCGGTTGCATCTTCATCCAAAGTGCAGGAGAATGACGGCCATGAATCAGAAGTCGAACCAACCGATCGACCTGGTACAGGCCGAGGAGCGTCTGCAACAGTGGCGGGCGCAGCACAATACTCCGGCGAAAGTGGCGGGGGCTCACCGGAAAGTCCTGCTGGAGCGGGTGAGCCAATCCATGGCGTTCGAGAACCAGCCGGTCAGTACGGAGCGCCTCAAGACCCTGATGGGGATTCCGAACGCCAAAGCGAGTTAGGCTCGACGCGTCATTTCGATACAGCCGAAGGCCGCCTCTCCTATTCGGAACTCTCCGAACGTCTTGCCGTGCCGCTCGTTGCGATCTACGACGAAATTCTGCAAACCAAGCCCGATCAGATCGTCATCTCGCCGGAATGGCTGTGTGTGCGTCATCAACGGCTGGCTAGTCATTTGTTTCCGGATTGGGCCGGGCGCTTCCGGGATGTGAATGTGCAAGTCGGCGTTCATACGCCGCCGCCGTTCTATGAAGTCCCGATCCACATGCGGCAGTTCTGTGACGATCTGGCCGAACGGTTGCGCCATGAGCCGGGGGCAACGCTTGGTGGATGCGCAGGGCTCCTGGCCTGGGCCGACTGGCGCTTCCAGTGGATTCACCCCTTCAAGGATTTCAATGGCCGCATCGGCCGCGTGTTGCTCGCCGCACTACTCTACAAGCTCGCCCTGCCTCACGTCGAAACCGCTCCCTCAGACCCGCACGCGCGGAGGCAGTACTTGGATGCTCTTCGGGCCGCAGACACACAGGCGTTCGATCAACTGGAGACCTTGTGGCTGCGACGCCTTGAGGGTGCTTTGTGAGGTCATAACCTGCCTTCTCAGCAGCCCGGAACCAGGATTGTTGTGAAGGTGCGGAGCATACCCAGTGCCATCCCCCTCGCTTGCGTAGTTCTTCCTTAATTTGCTCTCGCGATCTGTCCATGACCATTCGCATCGCAGTGGCCACGTGGCTCGCTCCGTCCTATCTCCCTATTTCCTGGCGGACATTCCAAAACGCGATATGCTGGCAGCAGCCTATGTTGCTCGTCAGACGAATCGCTTCCATTCTGTTTGGATTCGTTCCCCTCGTACTCATCGCGGTGGGGGTGGCATCGGTCCTATGGGAAGTGCAGGCTCATGATCCGTCGATGTTCTCGGTTCAGGGTGAGAAGCACCTTGCCCACGCATTCATGTTCGCTGGTGCGGGCTGCATCGGACTGTTCGGCTGCCATCGACTGTGGCGGGCTAATGGGAGCTGGAGGTGGGTTCTCGTGCCAGCGGCGGTGATGATCTTTGCTGTGGTCTTTCCAAATATGGAACGCTGGCCACATGGAACACCGGTGGAGCGGGCGTCGTTCAGCGCGCTGCAAAGGTTGAGCGCGTTCGCCGGTTCAGCGACTCAACTCGCCCGGGAACAGGGAGAATTTGTCTGTGACAGATCCGCAACGCTCTCCGCCTCGTCTCTGTTTGCTCGACAAGGTCAGGCGCTTTCCTATGTGATCCACTGTGTGCCCGATGCGACCGGGCCGACACTCGGTACGCCTCCCGAACGACCCGGCACCCTCGTCTTTGCCGTCAGCCCGGATCGGACACAGGCCTGGTTCACGGCCACGGTGTTGACTCACAGCACCGGCCGGCAGGCATCCTGGTTGACGCGCCAAGGCCAGCCTTTCGTCATTGCCGCACAGTTACAATCCAAATCCTAGCCCTACGTATGTGGCTGGTTTGCCTTCGTTGAACCAAAGTCTCGGTGCTCCGCTCTTCGCTCCGGTGAAGGCTGTCGCAGGAATACTGGTGAAAGCGATGTGAGAGCTGCGGCGGAGGCTGAGGCTTCCGCACCGCTTAGAATCGAACGCCTAGTGAGACTAGGGCGAAGTTGTACCAACCGAAGGCATACAAGTCGTTATCCACTCCGCCTTCGAACACACGGTACCCTGCGGACATGAACCAGTGGTCGGTGAGATCGTACCGGACCTTCACTGCCGCGTCGATGGCGCGACCCTGCGTGCTGACGAGACCGTCGAAGTCCAGGAGCGCCGTCCAGCGCGGGGCGATGTCGAATTCCAGGCTGCTGCTGAGCAGGGGCACGAATCCCACATTGCTGTCTGAGGCCAGCACGCCCTGCTGGCGGAGTTCCACCCGCGCATCGCGAATAAAGGCGGTGGCACCGATACGCCAACGCCAGCGTTCCGTTTCGTGGACCAGGTATCGATAGGTGAGGCGGTAGGAGTCGAACTTGTACTCGGAGTCTATCGGGCTACCGGGGGTAAAGGTGCTGCCTGCGAAGCGAACCGGCTGTCCAAACGCTCCGGTCCCGGAAAATCCGAGCGGGGCGTACACGAAGCGGAGTGAATGCCGATGCGTCATGTTCCAGGTCAACTCGACGCGGCGCTGGGCTTCCGGACCATGGCCTTGGATATCGGTCAGCGCGAACCTCGTCCCTGCGCTGCTGTCGGGAATCTGAATCTGATTACGCGACTGCCAGACCGCCCCGGTTTCGAACTCCAGGGAGAAGGGCAACTCAGGAGGCGCGGCTTCTGCGACAGGGGACAGCGTGCTGAACATCGTGGTTATGACACAGAATAGGACGAGGATCGATGCCCGGTCGGCAGAGCGTCTGTTCAAGCAGTGCGGGAAGTCATTCGTCATTACGTACGACTGCTTCCCGTGAGTGTGCGCTGTCATTCAGAAACTCCTCCCTTAATATTCCATAAATCTCCACATCCACAAATCGGCCGAAGCGGATGTAATGCTCGCGCATGCGGCCTTCGTAGGTCATCCCGATTTTTCGTAAGACACGCCCAGAGGCCGGGTTGTTGTGAAAGTGCGGGGCATAGATGCGGTGGAGCGACAGGCGTGTGAAGCCATAGTCGATCACGGCACGAACCGCTTCGGTGCAGTAGCCCCGGTTCCAGTAGTCGGTGCCGAGCCAGTAACTCAGGCGTGCAAGCTGGTGCTCGCTGGCGATGTCCATCCCGATCGAACCGATGAGTTGTTCCTCTTCAGCGAGGACAATGGCAATCGTGATGGCGGTGCCTGCGGCGAACTGCTCCTGTTGTTGAGCGATCAATTGTGCGGCGGCTTCGACCTCAAAGGGGTGAGGGAGCAACGTGCCTGCGGCGACTTCTTTTGCCCCTGCCAGGCGCTGCACGGTATCGGCATCGGAGGGCTGGAATTGCCGGAGAATCAGCCGTTCAGTATGGAGTGTCGGACAGGCATCCATCACGGTGATCACAACATAGTATTCCGCCTAAAACAACTGCCGCGTCCGGCATCGACCTTGATGCACGTCATCGGAGCCTGTCCATTGACAGTGTTTCTTCATCCCGCCAGAATCCCGCTCGTCGAAACAGGACAGAGAAGTGCTTTGATCTTGCTTCCGGAATATCGACAGGTCGCAACGGAGAGGGGCAGATGATCATGGCGGCGTTTAATCCACTCACTGCGCTACGCTCTCCGCGGGAGACGTTGGATGGGTACATCATCCTCCCGCGCTTAATCGACAAGGTGCGCGCACAGGCACGAGGCGAGCTTCCGGCAGCGTACCAGAGGAATCTGCTGCATCGCGGGGGCACGCTTGACGGGCGCTTCCTTGCTTTTACCGGGCTGGAAGGGGAGGCCTTGCGGGCGGTCATTCTCTCCTGCGAGACGGATGAGCCGGTGGCGCAATGGGTTGCCCAACATGCGACACGACATTCCGCCGACGAGAAACAGCGGTGGGCCGCCGAGGTTGAGGGCTATCGGCCGACTGGCCGTGTCCTTCTTTACCTGCAATCGACCGTGCCTGAACTGGCCGCCCAAATCGATTGTGCCCTCGTGAGCCTGCTCGATCTCATCGATATGAATGAAGGCCGGCTTGCTGTCCCCGCACGGGGTGGCTCTGCAGATGTTGAGGAAAGAAGCGCCTGAGTGGTACGCCCCTCTGGGCGATGATTTCGGTCCCGAACAGATGAGAGGGGAAATTGCGGTGGCTCAACGATACAAGGAACTTTCAAAGACTCATATCGAATTCATCACCACACAGAAGTTGTTCTTTGTCGGAACGGCCACGGCGGAGAGCCGGGTAAATGTGTCGCCGAAAGGCATGGACTCGTTTCGGGTGCTCGGCCCCGCTCGCGTGGCATGGCTCAACGTCACCGGGAGCGGTAACGAATCCTCGGCCCATGTGCAGCATGACCCGCGTATGACGATCATGTTCTGCGCCTTCGAGGGCCAGCCGCTGGTCCTGCGCCTCTATGGCAGGGCGAAGGTGGTGCACAGGGGCGACTCCGAATGGCAGGAGTTTTTTGGTCTGTTCCCGCCGTTGCCCGGTGCCCGTCAGATTTTCGACGTGACTCTCGACCTCGTGCAAACGTCCTGCGGCATGGCAGTGCCCTATTTGTCGTACCTCGGCGACCGGGAGTCGCTGAGCGCCTGGGCTGAGAAGAAAGGCGACGAAGGGTTGAGGCGGTACCGGGAAGAAAAGAATCAGCTGAGTCTGGACGGTATTCCCACTCACATTGTCGACAAAGAAGGGCACTGATCCCTTCTCGATCAGCATCATACGCATCCGCCCGGAACGCAGTCCCGCACACTTTTCCTCCGTTTCTTGACGCATTTCCGATTCACGAGTAGGGTTTCGTTGGCCTTCTACTTAAGTGGAAACAATGGACGTGGCGCAGGTCTTGATCGCGATCGTCGGGCTGGGAGCGGCTGTGACGACGTATTGCCTGATGCGATTTCCCCACATGCGCCGTGAGCGGTTCAGGCACTACGGGGCGTTTTCTATTGCGGTGTCGGTTCTCGGTGCACTGGCGGTCTTGCTGTTCTGCCTGGCCCTGCTCATCCTGCAGAATGCCTGGCGAGTCGGGTGACGCGAGGGACAATTCATGCCTCTCATTCTCGGAACGATCGCAAATCGGCCTGTTCCAAAGTGAAGCATTGTCGCAGCGGCGCGACAGTTTCGTGCGCAAGATCATGAAAATCCCACCATGCGAGCAACTCTTCGCCGGCCGAGGTTGATCTGGCCGGGTCGGTCTGCTACGAATACTAGAGTGCGGCATCTGGCAGGAAGCTCATCGTTTTTCCCCAACTGAGCGTCCTTTCCTCACGTCGAGCCCATCAGCGGGTTCGAGTCGTTCCATTACAATCGACCGTTCCCCGCGCGGCTGTGTGAGACGCGTGGCGGACTATTTTTTGCGGGACGTTGAAACCACTATGGGCCTTGTCAGAACCGGTCATTCCCTTCAGCTGCTGCCACGGCGTGAAGCTGAGGCACAGGCGGATTGCCTTGAGTTCCCCAGGTTGTCCTTCAAGCCGCCCCCTCACCCGGTCTCCATAGACCGGGTCGACTGGGTCTTTGCCGGGTTGCTCGCACTGTCCGTGGCGATCCTGTGCCTGCTGATCGCGCGATCCATGCCCTCGTTCCTGTTCCAGTCGATGGATTTCTGGTTCGAGGCCGACACGCTGCGCGAAATCTCGAACATGAGCCGGGTGCACGACGACCACTATCGGACGTCCGTGCATCCGTTGTTTTCGTTGATCACCTTCATCCCTGTCTATATTGCGAAGCATGCGTTGACCACCAGCCCGCTTCGAGCGGTGTTGCTCATCACCGGCGTGGTGGGCGGCTTGTGGGCCGGGACGTTGTACCTGCTGTTCCGCTTGCTTGGTTGTCGCAGACTGGATGCCTCGGTCTTCACGCTGCTCGGCCTGTGTAGCGCCTCGGCCCTGTTCTGGCTTCCGGTGCCCAACTCCTATTCCTGGGGATCGCTCTCGATCATGCTGGCCCTCGTGCTGCTGTTGTTCGCCGAGCAACGGACGTTCGGAGCTACGGCCTATGTGATCGCGAGTGCACTGACGCTCAGCTTTACCGTGACGAACTGGATGGCGGGTCTGCTGGTAACGCTGGTTCGATGGCCCTGGAAGCAGGCGGTGCAACTCTCCGTCAATGCGTTGTGTGTGGTGGTTTTGCTCTGGGGCGTGCAGAAGCTCATCTTTCCCACGGCCGAATTTTTTATCGGCCATCGCGAAGAGGCGGAGTTCATCAATCATCCCCAATCCGGGGGTGCCGCCAACGTCCTGTCGTCCCTGGTCTTCCACACGGTGGTTGCCCCGGATGTCCGGTTCATGAAAGACGATGCGTACACCCAGGCCAAGTCCGATTCGTTTCGCCTGTCCGAACGTCTGTCGTTTCAATTTTCCCGCCCGGGATCGGCCGGTCCGCTGGGGCTACTGGCCGTCGGACTCTGGTCGGCGTTGCTGTTGAATGGATTGTGGCGGCTGGTCACCCTCGATCACCATCTTCGGTTCCGCCTCGTCCTGGCCAGCCTGCTGGGGTTTGAGACTCTGCTGCACCTCCTCTATGGAGAAGAAACCTTCGTCTACAGTCTGAATTTTCTTCCGCTTCTCCTCGCCGTTGCCGCCTTGGGGGCCATCAGTCCCGGCCGTCGGGTCGTCGTGTCCCTGGCCGCGTTGCTCGCGCTCTGTGCCGGGCTGAACAACTGGCATCAGTTTCAGGAGGCCACGCGTTCGGCGACGCAGTTCACGCCGCAGCGTGAGCTCATGACGACGATGATGCAGCAGGATCCGGATCGACCCTGGCCCCGCTCGGTGGGGCATGTGCCGCTGGCGCTGCCTGGAACTCCCGAGGGCGGCACGGCCTATCACGAGCCGGGCGGGGATTTCAGTCCGCATGTTCCGAGCTTCGGCGTCTCAATCTGGCTCTGCGATGCCAACGGGCTTCCGGTCGTCACCAGCCAGACGGTACCGCTCAGCGATATCCAGCAGCGGTTCGCACCCTCTACGCATCCGAACATTCCGGCCATTGTCACGAAGACACCCTACTATCAGGCGACCTGGTCGCGTCTGGATGCCACGCATTGGGAACTGCGGTTCAAAAATTACACGAACCATGCTCCCGCGATTCTCATTCGCAGCGTGGGCCCGGCCGGCGGGCCCGTGACCGCGTTGGACTGGGACGGGGAGGAGATCGGGATCAACCATCGTTGGGCGGTGAAGGCGACGCCTGCTCCCGGCGCGATTACCTTGGGGGATGAGAATACGCCCGATTGGATGACCGCGCAGTCATCGGTCAAGTCCTGGAGCGGCGCGTCCGGCTGGGGGTACGCGCGCATGAAGTTTGCGTCGGCCTCAACGAGGAAGGACGATGAAGTTCGTGTGGTGCTTGCCGATTTGCAGCCGCCCGTCGAAATCCAGACGCACTACACACATCCCTCGAAGCGGGCTCGTCTCGCGCTACCCGAGCCACGTCTGCAGGCCTCCATGGATGCGCAAATCACGCATCTCATGATGAGTCTCGTCGACGATGAAACCCGCCCCGGCGATCCCACGTTTTACTACCGTGCCTGGCATCGACAGGGTTCATACATTACGGCGGCGCTGGCGCGGGCCGGCGATCCTCATGTCAGCCGGGTCCTTTCACAATTTCTGGCCTCGCATGATTTTGCCGGTGGCTCCGGCCCCGAAGCCGATGCCCCCGGGCTGGCCATCTGGGCGTTGGTCGAGTCGGCTGCGTATATCGCCGATCCAGTCCACGATCAGTGGCTCTGGCCGCATATCCTCCGGAAAGCCCAACGGATCGAAGGCATGTTGACGGCCCGGGCGCCGCTTGTGGAACCCTATTGGATTCCCTCGCCCCACGACTTCAATCACAGTCGGCAGACCAGGACGGCGCTGTTGGCCCAACCGGCGCGTGACGGCCTGATCGTCGGCCGCGTCGGAGAGGACTGGCCGTTGCTCTATGTGAATGCCGTCAGTTATCGCGGGTTGCTCGCTGCCGCTGACTTCGCCGAACGACTGGGGAAACGTCAACAGGCGGCTCGTTGGCGACAGCATGCCCGCGGGTTGGAGGCGAGTTGGCAGCGCCAGTTTCCCACCGGGTCGCCGGACAGCGTCACGTACCCCGTCAGTTTGCGTGCATTGGCCGGGTCTGCCACCCGCCGCACCCAGTTGGGACAACCGATGACGACGTATCGTCCCCCTGCGGTGTCCCCGACGGCGGCAACCCAACTGACTCAGGCACATCGGGCATTGCGGCTTGGCCGACCGGAAGCAGTCTGGGCGACGCTTCATCAGCTCTGGAGTCACCAGGCCTCGCCGGGCCTGTATACCTGGGACGCGCTGCGGCCGACGCAGGATGAAGTGGCGGATGGCTGGCAATATGCGCGGGGCTGGCACAATGAAACCGCCGTCTCGCCGGACTATGAAACGGCGGCGTTGCTGCTTTTATTGCAACAGGACATGCTGGCCTATCTCGATGAGGCGGCGGCGGAGCCCACGGTGGTGCTGGGCGCCGGTATTACCCAGGCTTGGCTTCCACAACCGATGGCGGTGTCCAACCTCGCCCTTCCCGGCGGCTCCATTACGTGGCAATGGGACGGGCAGAAGATGCGGGTGACGCTACGCGGGCCTGTGCGAAAAATTCAGTTGGGTTCGGCGTTTCCGCCCGGCACCGAGCTCGCCGTCGTGCAGAAGCCGCTGCGCCCTTGAGTCGGCTGTCGGCCATCGGCCATTCACTTGAGTCTTCTGCGTTCAGAATCCCCGTCCACCACCGCCGCCGAATCCGCCGCCTGACGATCCGCCCCCTCCGAACCCAGACCCGCCGGAACTACGTGGGGCCGATGTCATGGTGGTACCGGTGCGCGTGGCCATATCGCCCATGCGGCTGGTGAAGCCGCGGGTGTTGAACTGCGCCATCTCGGTTCCCTGGTACCAGGCCGGCGGGGTCATCACGATCGACTCGAAGGCCCCTGCCCAATTTTTCTCCACCCCGAGCGCCATCGCGTAGGGGAGAAATTTCTCGAACAGTTCCGGAGTCTTGATGACTCGATCGAAACGGTCGACTTCCACGCGGGTCAGAAATTCTTCGAATCCCAAGACGCCCTCAAGGGCCCTGCTGCCTTGCAGGGTGCGGGCCGGCATGATGCGTCCGAACCCGACCACAATCAGGCCAGACAGAGCGCCGGCCCCGAGGAATGTCAGCGGCGCCATGCCCCATCGGTCGGCGAGTGCGGAGAGGGCGAAGGTCAAGAGCATCCCCAACACGATCCCGCCGATCAGATACCCCTGCTTCACCCGATCGGGCCGCTGCGTATAGTACTTCCGCTTTTGGAGCGACTCAAAGATCGCGTCCTGAATGGGGGGGAGGGATCTGTAGAAGCGATTTTCGAGCGAGCTCAGCGAGACGTCATCGGTGGTGCTGTCTTTGAACAGGGCTTCCAGCAGGAGCCGCTCGTAGATTGGTAGGGTCGTCCACTCCTGGGAGGGCTTGGTGCGATGAAATCGATAGTCGGTACTCGACCAGAGGCCGAACAAGTGCTCGGCCTTCTGTTCGGCAATTCGAAGGTATCCTCGCACGGCGAGATCGACCACGGTGGCGGTGAGATCGCGAGTATCGGGACTATCGTCCACGAGCGTGCCGGCTTCGGCCGGGGTCAGTCGATCCGGTGGTTCGTAGAGTACTGTGATGGGCCGGAGTCGCGGGTCTCTGCCTCGCGTGGCCCACAGCCGATACATCACGATGAAGACGAGTAGGGGAATCCCCAATGCCCAGTTGCTCACGAGGAACGTGTGTGTCTGATCCAACGCGGTCGGAGCGGCGACGATGCCCTTGTCCCAGCCGACGACGGCGGTGAGGCCCTCGCGAATACCGAGGGCGCGTGTCATGGTCATCTCCACGCCGGCTCCGACGATCTCAACCGTCGCCGCGGCCTCGCGCGCGCCATAGGCTCCCGTGAAGGCTTGGGCACGGATGCCTGTGGTATGCGGCGGGAGAATGATCCGCACGGAAGCCTGCTCGATGGGCACATCCCATTCGTCGCCGGTGACGTTCCAATAGAGTTCGTCGTGATCCTCGAAAAATTTCAGCCCGTTTCTCACGCGATACTTCAAGACGAACGTGCGGGTCGCATCGGTCGCGCCGGGAATCCAGATCTTCAAATTCCGGTAGTGCCGCTCCCGGCTGCTTTCGAATGTGAGGGGAGTGCCCTGTTCGTCCGTGACGGTGACTCGATCCAGCAGGAGGCTGTAATTGAAGCCTTGCGGGGTTCGATATTCGACGGGAATCAGCCGCTCGATTCCGTTCCATGCCCCTTCGAAGCGGGGGCTGACGGTCTCGGTGACCAGCAGGTCGCCGCCGGACAGGACTTGAAGCTCAACGTCGAACCGGCTGAGCACGAACGAACGGGCTGCCGCAGGGAGGAGTTGGCTGAAGGTGAGGAAGCAGAGCAGGGGGACGATGAGCAGGCGCGGCGCAAGCCTTGGACTTCGCCCGGCGCTCACATGTGGACCGGCGGGTCGGCCCACGTTAAAACTGCACCTTGGGTGGCTCGCGCTGGGTGGTGTCCGTGAGTTCGAAGAACTGGCGGCCGACGAAATTGAACCAGCCGGCAATGAGGTTGGTGGGGATCTCCTGGGTCTTCGCATTGTAGTCGCGGACCACGGCGTTGTAGTAGCGCCTGGCGTTCTGCACGGCGTCTTCGATCTGATTGAGGCTGCCCTGGAGTTGATTGAAGGCCTCCACCGCCCGCAATTGCGGGTAGGCTTCGGCAAGCGCGAACAGCGATTTCAGGGATTGAGTGAGTTGAGTTTCTGCGGTGCCTTTCGCCTCCGGCCCCTGAGCCGACATGGCTTTCGCCCGGGCGTTGATCACAGCTTCCAGCGCTCCCTTTTCGTGAGCGGCATAGGCCTTGACGGTCTCCACGAGGTTGGGGATCAGATCGTACCGGCGCTTGAGCTGCACGTCGATATCGGCCCAGGCGCTGTCGCAAGCGGCACGGAGACGGACGAGCGAGTTATACATGCCGATGACGATCATCACGAGCAGCACCAGCGCGACGACGACGATCCAGCCCATCGGTGTCTCCTTGCGGATTTGGGTGAAGGTACGTATGAAGCTTGGTCGATGATAGCCTGCCCCTCGAAATCTGTAAAGCCGACGCGGGTTCCTTGCCTAGCCACAGACCGAGGCGCCCGGGGTTCCTGCGCTATAGGTAGGTCTGCGGGCTCGGTCGGCCGCGCGTGACTTTCTCCAGAACCCCGGGTATCCTCCCCGCGGCATGAACTGCTTCGGGGCAATGGTCTTCGATCCATTAGCCGGGATGTGGGCGATTCAAGGAGGTATGTATGCTGCGTCGTGGGGAACGAGTCGGGCCGGGTAGGATTGTGCTGCTCCTCTGTTTACTGGGCGGGTCTTTCGGCACGCTCCCTGCCGTGTTGGCTGAGGAGACGGCAGTGGAACTCAATAGTCCGGAGGTCCTACGGCAGGTTCTCGAACAGCAGAGGGGCAAACGGGTGAAGATCAAGCTGCTCTCCGGGCAGGATCTCGATGGGAAGGTGGCCAGGGTTGGAACGCAGGCGGTGGTGCTCAGTGAGCTGGGCGGAATGGAATTCTTCGATGCCACTCTGCGGCTCGACCAAGTGGCCGCTGTGGTCGTGAAGACCCGGTCGAAATAGCGCCCTGCTACCTGCTTCCGGTTTTCCGACAGCCGGGGAATCGGGCTTCACCAGGTGAGGCCTCCATTCTCCAGTTGCGTCCGGACATCCAGACTCTCCATACTATTCCCCATGCGAGACACCCTTCCGACCGAACTCGAAACGAGTGCCGGCGATCCGCGCAAGGCCCTCCTGCAGGTTGCCGAGGCGATTTCTCTGCACAGGGATCTCCCGGCCCTGTTTCGAGATCTCGCACAACGGCTGCCCGCTGTCGCCCCGTTCGATTTCATCGGCCTGGTGCTGCACGATCCGGCGAAGCAGGTCATGAAGGTGCATGTGCTTGAAACGGTTGAGGCGCGGGGGGTAACGAACCGGCTGGACGGCATGGAAATCCCGATGGAGGAGTCCGCCAGCGGCTGGGTCTGGTCGCATCAGCAGCCGTTGATGATCCCGTCGCTGGCCGATGAAACGCGGTACAAGCCCGGGCTCGGCGCGCTCCGGAGCATCGGCGTGCAATCGCTCTGTTTCTGCCCCCTCACCACGGCGATGCGGCGTCTCGGCGCGATCGGATTCGGCAGTCTGAGAACCTCCGCGTTCGGTGACGCCGATGTGGAGTTTCTCAACCAGGTCGCCAAACTGGTCGCCGTCGCCGTGGACAATGTGCTGCATCACCAGGCCTTGAGCGACGAGCGCGATCGGCTGCAACTGCTGCTGGACGTGACAGAATCGATCGCCTCCCATCGTGACCTCACCCGACTGCTTGAGGACTTGGCCGGACGATTGCCCCAACTCGTGCCGTTCGATTTCATCAACGCGGTGCTCCATGATCCCGCGACAGACAAGATGCGCTTGTGGCTGCTGGTGACCTCGGAGCCCTCGACCCTTCGCCCCGGGCTCGAGACTCCCATCGAGGAATCGCCCGGCGGCTTGGTGTGGAAAACCCAGCAACCGCTGACGGTTCATGACGTTGCGCAGGAAGATCGCTTTCCCGGATTGATGACGCTGTTTCGCGAGAACGGGGTACGGGCGTTTTGTGTCGTGCCGCTCACGACGGCGCATCGCCGGTTGGGCGCCATGGGGTTCGGCAGTCTCCAGCCGCGGGTCTATGAGAAACGTGAGATCGCCCTCATGCAGCAGGTGGCCAAGCAGGTGGCGGTGGCCCTGGACAATGCGCTCAACGGCGAGACGGCCTTGACTTATCAGGGGCAGTTGACGCGGGAACGCGATCGCCAGCGCCTGTTGCTCGAGGTCAATAATGCGGTGGTCTCTCACCTGGACCTGGATCAACTGTTTCCAGCGGTCAGCGCCTGTCTGCGTCGGGTGATTCAACACGATGGTTCCAGCCTGCTCCTCTGCAATGACGAGACAGGGCAATGGCGCATCCACGTTCTGGATTTCGACCGAAACGAAAGCTTCATCGAAGAAGGACGGATCGAAGAGAGCCCACGCTCTCCCTCGTGCCAGGCGATCACGACCGGCCAGGCGGCCGTGTTCGGTGAAGACGAGCTCAGGGAGATGGCAGAGTCTTCACCCATCGCACAGGAGCTCCTGGACTTTGGCGCCAAGTCGTTCTGCTCCTTACCGCTCCTGTCGCACAATCGCACCCTCGGAGCCTTGAACGTCTGTCGGCGCGGTGAGGGAGGCTTCAGCCAGGAGGACGTGCAGCTCCTGGCCCAAGTCGCGCAGCAAGTTGCGATTGCGGTGGAGAACGCGCTCGCGTTCCGGGAGATTGCCGCGCTCAAGGATAAGCTCGCCAAAGAAAAGGTCTATCTCGAGGAAGAAATTCAGACGGCGTACAACTTCGAGGAGATCGTCGGGGACAGTCGCGCCCTGAAGCAGGTGCTCAAACAGGTTCAGACCGTCGCGACCACCGATTCCACCGTGCTGATACTCGGTGAAACGGGCAGCGGGAAGGAGTTGATCGCGAGGGCCTTGCACAATCTCAGCGATCGAAGGGAACGGACCTTCGTGAAACTCAATTGTGCCGCGATTCCTACCGGGCTGCTGGAGAGCGAGCTGTTCGGGCACGAAAAGGGAGCCTTTACCGGGGCCATCGCGACGAAGATCGGGCGGTTCGAGTTGGCCGACGGCGGGACCATTTTCCTGGATGAAGTGGGGGAGATACCGTTGGAACTCCAGGTCAAGTTGCTGCGGGTGTTGCAGGAGCAGGAGTTCGAGCGGTTGGGCAGCACCAGAACCATTCGTGTCAACGTCCGGGTGATCGCCGCGACGAATCGGGATCTTGGCCAGATGGTGGAGGAGCAGAAGTTTCGCAGCGATCTCTACTATCGGCTGAAAGTGTTCCCGATGACCGTGCCGCCGTTGCGCGAACGGGCGGAGGATGTGCCCTTGCTGGTTCGCCATTTCGTCCAGAAGTTCGCCGCACGCATGAAGCGGCGGATCGAAACCGTTCCGGCTGAGGCCATGAAAGCGCTCCAGGCCTATTCCTGGCCCGGCAATGTGCGGGAGCTGGAAAATTACATCGAACGGGCGGTGATCCTGTCCTCCGGCTCGGAGCTGTTCGTCTCCACCGCTGAACTGAAACGCGCTGCCCCGGTGGGGAACGGATCAGCCACGACGCTGGAGGACGCCGAGCGCGAGCACATTCTCAAGGCGCTGAGAGAGACGAACTGGGTCATCGGCGGCGACGCCGGGGCTGCGGCCCGCTTGGGGATGAAGCGAACCACCCTCCAGTCCAAAATGCAGAAGCTCGGTATCACGCGCCCACGGTAGCGCCGATCTTTCGACAGCTGCCGACATCTCGGCAGTCACTCCTTCGGCACCGCATTCTCATTGTCTTCGACACCGTCGCTCCTCACTGCGTAACTCCCCGTCCTGCAAGCAGTCTCTCTGCAAGTCACGAGTTCCACATCGCTGGAACGGTCCATGCTTTCTCCGACTGATATCCGAGCATGACCGCAGTCTTCATTTCAATGCGATGAGAGGAGCGTCCCATGTCATCCATAAAGAACCGACGGTTCGTCTCCATGGCTACTGCTGCAACGTCGAGTCGGGCGAACTGCCGCCACGGACAGGCCGATCGAGTCGCGGGACCGGTTCGCACCGTGGTCGACGACAGTGGATCACTGGCAATCACCGCTTGGACTTGCGCCGCTTGCGGCAACCTCATTGAGGAACTTCATCTCCTCTCGCGGGATGGGACGGCTCGGCCCTATCCAATTCGCCATGCCGTTGTTCCCCGGGTCCAAACCAGGCGGCTTGCTGCCTTGCCGGTCTGGAGGTAAGCCGCGGGTATGGTCATAACGAGAAGCACGGTTGTCGAGAGAGGGAGATTGGGGTGACGTGATGGAATCCTTAACGAACATGTTGGCTCAGCACGGAGCACTCGTCTTGTTCGCCGTTGTGTTTGCCGAGCAAGTCGGACTGCCCTTCCCGGCGCTGCCGCTCCTGGTGGCGGGAGGGGTGTTGGTCGGCACCGGCCATCTGGCCTGGAGCAGTGCGCTCGGCGCGGCGATCCTCGCCACGCTGATGGCGGACGCGATCTGGTATCTGGCGGGACAATGGCGCGGACGTCCCGTCCTCAGTCTGCTCTGCCGGATCGCGTTGGAACCGGATGCCTGCGTCCGGCGCACGGAGGACTTTTTTCTGCGTCACGGACCGAAGTCGTTGATCGTGGCGAAATTCATTCCCGGGTTGAGTACGATCGCCCCTCCGCTCGCCGGCATCGTCGGGCTGAGTGTGCCCCTGTTCCTGCTCTATGACACCCTTGGTGCGTTGTTATGGGCGGGATCTGGATTGGAGTTTGGCTATGCGTTCAGCGGTCAGATCGAGCAGGCCTTCGCCTATTCGGAGCAGGTGATGCCTGCCTTGCTGCTCACAATGGTGTTTCTGCTGGCCGGCTTCGTATCCCTTAAAGCCTGGCATCGGCACCGGCAGCTTCGCCTGGTGCCGCGCATGACGGTGGCAGAGCTCGCGGAGAAGCTGACGGCGGCTGAACCGCCGGTGCTGATCGATGTCCGACCGCGCGCGAGGGCGGAGGCGGAACCGGGCATTCCCACGGCGGTGCTGATGTCGTTGGATGAATTGGCCCGGCGTTATCAGGAATTCCCGCGCCATCGCGACGTGGTCGTCTACTGCGGGTGTCCGGCGGATGTGGCCAGCGCTCAAGGTGCGCTCCTTTTACAGAAGAAGGGGTTCACTCGCGTGTGGCCGCTGGCCGGTGGCATCGAGGCCTGGCGGGCAACTGTGACTCAGAACGCAGTTACGGAGAGGGCTCTTGAACGCCAGACTGTTGCAGCCTGACCGGTGGAATGACAGGCTGACAACAGGTTCAGGGAGGTGAAGATGGAATTGAAAATACCGACCCCGGAACAGGCCTATTGGGGACTGCGCGCGATGAAAACCGTGGCCCTGGCCGACGGCACGCTCGACGATTCCGAACGGCAGGTGATGGAAGCGGTCCAGCGGGTGTTCGGCACGCATCATCAGACGGAAGAACTGGAACCGATTACTCCGGAAGAGTTGGCCGCGGCGCTTCCCGATCCGCAAATCAGACGTCAGTTGGTCAACGGGCTGGTCGTGATGTCGCTGATCGATCGTGAGGTCAGTCCTCGGGAGGCCGAACTGGTCGAACGATTTGCTGCGGCCCTCCAGGTCACGGCGCCCGAGGTCACGAATCTTCGTCATGTCGTCAAGCGAGAGTTGTTTCATTTGCGTCTCGACCTAGCCCGGCGCTTCTGGCTCAGGGAAAAGGTGGCCGAGATTTGGAAGCAGGAAGGACTGCGGGGGCTCGCAAAATTCGCTGCCGGCATGATCGGCAAGTATGAAGATGCGACCGTCGCAGCTCGTTACCAGGCCTTGGAGCAGTATCCGGCCGGGTCGTTGGGGAGGAGTTACTGGGAATATTGCCGGAAGAACGGCTTCGCGTTCCCGGGAGAGAAAGGGGGCGCGCCCGAATCCATTCTGTTTCACGATTGTGCCCACATCTTGTCCGGCTACGGCACGGCGCCCGAGGAGGAAGTTCAAGTGGCCTGCTTCAGTGCAGGCTTTCAACGGCGTGATCCGTTCCTCTTCGTGTTTTTTGTGTTGCTCCAGTTTCACGTCGGTATCCGTATGACGCCGATTACTGCGGCCAGAACCGGGTTCTTCGATCCGGAGAGGGCCTTGATCGCCATGCGTCGCGGCGCGGCGATGAATGTGGATCTCAACCATGGCTGGGACTATTGGCCGGTGATGGGTGAACAGGTTGAGGAGCTACGGCGTCGATACAACATTCTGCCTATCGAGGCGTTCCGCACGAGGGCTGAGAGTGAATCGGAGCAGGTACGCTGACATCAGACGACCCCTCAGTCTGCAAGTTTGTGAGTCGGTTGGACGCTGCCGTTATTTCGGCAGATGCCGAATGGCAGGCAGGCGGACTTCGTCATCCACCTCAGCCATGAACGAAGCACGGGCGGACGGGAGAATATTTTCCCCATTCGAATGCGCACTTAGATTGGAATGCGTCCGATGGCGAGACAGGAACAGTCGTTGCTATTTGCAGAGGAACAAATTCTTGTGATGGAACGGGAGAGTCTCATGTCCATCTGCAACCTGCCGGGAGGGCAACTGTCATGAATCGTCGAAGTTGGATCGGGTCTTCGTTGCTGCTCCTGACCGTGGCGGCGGCCGGTGTGGGCCTGGCTGCGTGGAAGTACGGCAGCATCCAAGCGAATGCGGCGGCCTCGGCGAACCAGCCCGAACCGATGGAATCGGTGTCGGTCTCTGTCGCCAGGGATGTCGAGCATCATCAGACGGCCACTTCTATCGGCACCGTGCTGGCGTTGCGCTCGATCACGCTGCGAAACGAACTGGCCGGCACCGTCAGCCAGGTCAAGTTTGTGCCCGGCCAGACGGTCGAGGCCGGGGCCGTGCTCGTGGCGCTCGATGTGTCGGTGGAAGAAGCGGACTTGCGGGCCCAACAGGCCCAGGCGGTTCTGGCGAAGACCGTGCTGGATCGTCGGCGGGCGTTGACCCAAGACCAAGCCGCGGCTCAGGAGGAAGTCGATCGGGCCCGCGCAGACCTCGATGTCGCGCATGCCCAGATGGCGCGCACGAAGGCCTTGATCGCCCGCAAGACGATCCGTGCCCCGTTCCGCGCCCGTGCGGGATTGGCCGATGTGCATCCCGGGCAATATCTCAACGAAGGCACGCAACTGACGACGTTGCAGGGCATCGATGAGGCGGTCCATGTGGACTTTGCGGTTCCGCAGCACGTCGCGCTCGGATTGCGGCAAGGGGCGACCGTCGAGGTCTTCACCGGTGACTCCTCCCCGGTGGCCGCCAGGATTGTGGCGATCGATGCCCGCATCGACCCCGCCACGCGCAACACCATGGTACGTGCCAGGGTCGAGCATTCCGCCAACATGCCGGCTCCCGGAGCGGCCGTGCGGATCAGGGTGCCGGTGGGATTGGCGCGCAAGGCTGTGGCGGTTCCGGTGAATGCGTTGAAAAAGGGTCCGGGTGGCGATCAGGTATTTGTCATCGAGCCGGACCGCGAGAATAAACAGCGTGCGCATGTGCGCCAGGTCGAAAGCGGGACGATGCTCGGTGACGACATCGTCATCTATAGCGGTCTGAACGCCGGCGAGCGGGTGGCCGCGTCTGGGGCGTTCAAGTTGCGTGACGGCGTGCTCGTCGTCGCCGCCGGCGAGCCGGCGCGTACACCGGAACCGGAACACCTTCTCAGCCAACAGTAAGTCAGGGGAGCAGGCCCATGCGTTCATTTACCGACATCTTCATCAAGCACCCCGTGCTGGCCGTGGTCGTGAACCTCGTGATCGTCCTCGTGGGCTGGCGGGCGCTGACGACGCTGCCGGTGCAACAGTATCCGAAGATCGAGAGCTCCTCGATCATCATCACGACGGTCTATTATGGAGCCGCGGCAGAGACGGTGCGGGGATTCCTCACCACGCCGATCGAGCGAGTCGTGTCGGCGATCAGCGGGGTGGATTATCTCGAATCCACGAGTCGCGCCGGCGTCAGCACCGTGACGGTGCATTTGAAGCTGAACCACAACAGCACGGCGGCACTCGCTGAAGTGACGGCGCGGTTGCAACAGGTCCGGTCGGAGCTGCCGGCTGAGGCGGAACCTCCGGCGGTGGAAGTGCAGCGTGCCGACCGCCCCTATGCGTCGTTTTATCTCAGTTTCACGTCTCCGGAGCGGACCGTGCCGGCGCTGACGGATTGGCTGTTGCGAACCCTGCAGCCGCAACTGGCCACCTTGACCGGGGTGCAGCGGGTCACCATTGAAGGTGGACGGCAGATCGCCATGCGCGTGTGGATCGATCCCGATCGTCTCGCGGCCTACAACCTCTCTCCCGGCGATGTGCAGGCCGCGTTGCGGCGCAACAATTACCTGGCCGCCGTCGGCCGGACCAAGGGCAACCTTGTGCAGGTCAATCTGCTCGCCAATACGGACCTGCGTTCCGTGAACGAGTTTCAGGAACTCATCGTGGCGGACCGTGGCGGCGCCATCGTGCGGCTCCGGGATGTGGCGCGAGTGGAAAACGGCGCTGAAGAAGCGGAGATGGTGGCGAAGTACAACCGCCTGGAGGGGGTGTACCTCGGGGTCTGGCCGCTGGTCGGCTCCAACGAGATTGAAGTGGCACACCGGTTGCGGGAAGAAATGGATCGTATCCGGCCGACCCTGCCGAAAGATATCGACATGCAGTTGGTCTGGGACGGCACCATGTTCATGGAAAGCGCCTTGACGGAGATTACCAAGACGCTGGGCGAAACGATTCTGATCGTGGCCACGGTGGTTTTCCTGTTCATGGGATCGATCAGGACCGCACTGGTCCCGCTGGTCGCCATGCCGGTGTCGCTGATCGGGGCCGCCATCTTCATGTATGCGTTTGGCTTCAGCCTGAATCTGTTGACGATTCTGGCGATCGTGTTGTCGGTGGGATTGGTGGTGGACGATGCGATCGTTGTCGTGGAGAACGTCGAACGGCATGTGCGCGAAGGAAAGTCGCGGATTCAAGCGGCGTTGATCGGCTCGCGCGAATTGGTCGGGCCCATCATCGCCATGACCATTACCCTGGCCGCAGTTTATGCTCCGATCGGTTTTCAGGGAGGTCTGACCGGCTCGCTGTTTCTGGAGTTTGCCATCACCCTGGCCGCCGCAGTCGTGCTGTCCGGCGTCGTGGCGATCACGCTCTCGCCGGTCATGAGCTCGCGGTTTGTCCACCCGGAGGGGAAGGAGGGCAAGTTGACCCGTCTGGTCAATCGCGGGTTCGATGTGACCCGGGCGTTCTACGGGCGGTTGCTCGACGGTGCGTTGGAGATGCGCTGGGCGATCGTTGCGGCATCGCTGCTGATCATGGTGGCGGCCGTTCCGCTGTATCTCTTTTCACGGCAGGAATTGGCGCCTGTGGAGGATCAAAGTCATATCAGTCTTTTTTTGGAGGCCTCGCCGGACTCGACGGTCGCCGCCACCAACAGTGACTCGCTGAAAGTGGTCGAAGCGATCCGGGCGTTTCCGGAAGCCCGCTTCATGTGGTCGTTGACCTCGTCGTGGGGCGGCTTCGGCGGCCTGGTGGCCAAGGACTGGCGGGAACGGACGCGCTCGACCGAGTTGATGTACGGCGAAGTCTTCGGAGCCGTGTCGCAGATCCCCGGTCTGCGGGTGTTCCCGCGCCTTGATCCGCCATTGCCGACGCCCGGGCAATATGATGTGGAACTGCTCCTGGCGAGTGAAGTGCCTGCCGAGCAGCTGTTGGAAATGACCGCCGCGGTCCTGGGTGCCGGTTGGCAGAGCGGCAAGTTCCTGTATGTCGACACCGACCTGAAGATTGATTTGCCTGAAGCGCGGGTCGTGCTCGATCGCGAGCGACTCGCCGACCTGGGCTTCGATCTGGCCGGGGTCGGTCAGGAACTGGGGACGCTGCTCGGCGGGGCCTATGTGAATCGGTTCAATTTTTACGACCGCAGTTACAAGGTCATTCCTCAAATCGGCGACAAGGATCGCGCGACGTTGGACCCGCTGCTCGATCTCAAGATCAAGACACCAAGCGGCCAGCTGGTGCCGGTCTCGACGTTTACGCATATTGAGACGAGTACTGCGCCGCGGACGCTGAACCGTTTCCAACAACGTAATGCGGTGCGGATCTTCGGCGGGGTGAAGCCCGGGGTGACGAAGGAGGAAGGGCTGCGTGTTCTGGAAACTGCGGCGGCCTCGGCCGTCGGTCCACGGGTGGCGCTCGATTTTGCGGGAGAATCGCGCCAGATCCGCCACGAAGGTTCGGCCTTGACGGTGACACTGGGCTTTGCGGTGGTGCTGATTTACCTCGTGCTCGCGGCTCAGTTCAAAAGTTTTCGGGACCCGCTGATCGTCCTGCTGGGCTCCGTGCCGCTGGCGATCTCAGGCGCGCTGGTGTTCAGTTTCCTCGACCTGACGACGATCAACATCTATTCGCAGGTCGGGTTGATTACACTGGTGGGGCTGATTGCGAAGAACGGCATTTTGATCGTGGAGTTCGCGAATACTCTGCAGGAACGAGGGCTGTCGAAGACGGCCGCCCTGCGCGAAGCATCCCTGACGCGATTGCGCCCGGTCCTGATGACCTCGGCCGCCACGGTCTTCGGGCACCTCCCGCTGGTGCTCGTTTCGGGACCCGGCGCCGCGGCCCGCAACAGCATCGGCATGGTGTTGGTCACGGGGATGACGGTCGGAACACTCTTCACGCTGTTCGTCGTGCCGGTGTTTTACTCGCTGATCGCGGCCCGACATCAGCCGGCGCTAGAACTGGACGCGGCCGAAGAGGGTGAGTTGCAGTTGGCGGCGGCAAAGGGATGAACTGATCCCGGCTCGTTGAGCGCAACAGGAGGACATGCACGATGCTGAAGATTACGTCCGAGCAGACTTCCGATTCCGCGCGTCTGACCTTGGAAGGGAGTCTGAGCGGACCCTGGGTGACTGAACTCGAACGGGTGTGGCAGCAGGTCAAACAATCCGGCACGTTTGCCCCCGTGGTGGAACTGACAGGAATCACGTTCATTGCCGAGGAGGGCAGGGCTCTGCTGACCAGCATGTGGCGGGAGGGTGCTGTCCTGGTCGCGAACGGGTGCTGCACCAGACATATCGTGCAAGAAATCACCGGGGCGGGAGGCGGCCAGGCTGCCTCATCCGTCCGCTGTGAGACGACATAGGACGATCATCGCATGCGCATTGTAGCTCTCTTCCTAAGCTCTGTTCTCCTAGGCGCCTGTGCCATCGGGCCGGACTACTCCCGTCCCGACCTTGCTGTGCCGGACCGGTTCCGCATGGCGGCGACCCAGCAGGAAACCGAGTCGTTTGCCAACCTGCCCTGGTGGGATCTGTTGCAGGATGAAGAACTGCGGCGTCTTATTCGAGTGGCGCTGGCTGAGAATAAAGATCTGAAACGGGCGGTTGCGTCGGTCGAAGATTTTCAGGCCCGCATGTTGATCGCAAAAATGGATTTCGCGCCGAAGGCCGATCTCACGTCCAACGCGCCCTTGTTCGGCCGCAAGGCAAACTTTCTGTTTCCGGGCTTTCCCAATCCGTTCAACTACTATCTCCAGGGGAATCTCTCCTGGGAGATCGATATCTGGGGCCGCATTCGTCGATCGAATGAAGCGGCAAGGGGAGATCTCCTGTCGCGGGAGGAGGCTCGCCGCGCGGTTGTCTTGCAACTGGTGAGCGGCGTGGCGGAGGCCTACTTCGACATGCTGCAGTTCGACATGCAGTTGGCCGTCGCGCAGCGAACGCTGAAATCCTGGGACGAATCGGTCAGGATTGCCGAGGCCCGGCTGCGGGAGGGCATGATCTCCAAAATCGATGCGGACCAGTTCGCGGCGGAACGCGCCAACGCCGCAGCACGGGCGGCAGAGTTGAGCCGGCAAATGGTGCAGAAAGAAAACCAGCTCAGTGTGTTGCTGGGGCGTGTGCCGGGTCAGATTCCGAGAGGACGTTCCCTCACCGACCAGGTGATGCCGCCGGAGGTGCCGGCCGGCCTTCCTTCGGAATTGCTGCAGCGCCGCCCGGATCTCGTGCAGGCAGAACAGGAATTGGCTGCGGCCACGGCGCGAATCGGTGTGGCGAAGGCGGACCGGTTTCCGAAACTCAGCATCACGGGAATTCTCGGTGTCGCCAGCCCGCAGTTGTCCCGCTTGGTGGCGAATGAGACGGCGTTCGGTACCGCAGGTCCCGGGCTTGCCGGTCCCTTGCTGAATGCTCAGATCCTCGGTTTTCAGCAGGACGCGGCTGAAGCGCAGAGCCGTGAAGCGCTGGCACGGTATGAGCAGGCGTTGCTGGTGGCGTTTCGTGAAGTGGAGGATTCGCTGGTTGCCGTGCGAACGGTGCGGGAGCAGCGGAATGCGCAGGTTGAGCAGGTGGACGCGTTGCGTTCGGCTCTGCGTCTGGCCAATCTGCGGTATAAAGGAGGACTCGCGAACTATCTCGACGTCCTCGTGGCGCAACGCAATCTGTTCGAGGCGGAACTGGCGTTAACCAGCACCCACCGGTTACAGCTGGTGTCGGTCGTGCAATTGTATAAAGCGCTGGGGGGCGGATGGTCGCCGCTCGATACGGCCCAGCAACAGCCGGGCCAAGCTCCGGCAGAACCCGGAAAGGCGGGGCGCGGCTGACCCACGGATCCGGGGGAAAGAGGGCGATATGACGGGAGCCGGGGCATGAGCCAGGAGGACAGTCAGGCAGGCCCTCTCGCGCAATTCCTCGCCGAAGACCATCGACGGCTCGACGCATTGTTGCAGTCGGCGGCGGCCCAACCGGCCCAGGTCAATCGCGAGGTCTACGATCAATTTCGTGCCGGACTGCTCCGGCACATCGGCTTGGAGGAGAAGATTCTGTTCCCTGCCGTCCAACGGTGGCGAGGCGGCACACCGCTTCCGATCGCTGCCAAGCTACGTCTCGATCACGGCGCGCTGGCCACGTTGCTCATGCCTACTCCCACCCCAGCGATCCTGGCGACCATCCGGCGCCTGCTCACGGACCACAATGTGTTGGAAGAGGGACCGGGCGGTGTCTACGATCTCTGCGATCAGCTGGCAGGCTTTGAAGCCGAGTCACTGCTGAAGGATCTGCGCGCCGCTCCGCCGGTTGCCGTGATGCCCCATTCCGACAGCCCTGCGGTGATGACCACGCTACGCCGCACATTGGAGCGGGCCGGTTATCGCATGGAGGCGGACATGGGTAGAGATGTGCCGGTGACTCCGGCCGGGGAACCCTGACGGAAAGTGTACGCGTCTATGGTTGTCCGACATCCTCAACGTCTTCCGCTCCTGGCTTTGGGGATGCTCGCGTTGCTCACCGGACTCTGGGCGGGGCTTGCGCGGCTCGGGTGGGATGTGCCGCTTCCGCGACCTGGATTTTCCTCCTTGCATGGGCCGCTCATGGTGTCCGGCTTTCTGGGTACGCTGATCAGCTTGGAGCGTGCGGTGGCTCTGGGCCGGCCCTGGGCCTATGCCACGCCGCTGCTGACCGGACTCGGCGGTGTGAGCTTGATCGTCGGGGCCCCGCTTCTTGCGGCGCAATGGTTGATGCTTGCCGGCAGCCTCGGGCTGGTTGCGATTTTTGCGGCGATCATTCGCCGACACCCGGCGCTGTACACGTTCACCATGGGGGGCGGATCGCTAGTCTGGGCGTTGGGCAATCTGCTCTGGTGTCTCGGGTGGCCCGTCTTTCTGGTCGTGTTCTGGTGGGCGGCGTTTCTCGTGGTGACCATCGCCGGTGAGCGCCTGGAACTGGCCCGGCTGCAGCAAGTGACCGGAGCCGCGCAGGCGACGCTTCTGCTGTTGCTCGGCATTCTGCTCACGGGGCTGTTGCTGCTGGGCTGGTCGTTTGACGGGGGCGTTCGTCTGTTCGGGTTGGGGCTGGCCGGTCTAGCCCTGTGGTTGGGGCGGCATGACATTGCCAGGCGAACCGTCAAGCAAGCAGGGCTGACGCGGTTTATTGCGATCTGTCTGCTCACCGGGTATGTCTGGCTCGGCATCAGCGGGTTGTCTGCCATGTGGTTCGGCGGTGTTCCCGTAGGTCCGCAGTACGACGCCACGCTGCATGCCTTTTTTCTCGGGTTTGTCTTCGCGATGATCTTCGCCCATGCGCCGATTATTTTCCCGGCAGTACTCGGCGCACGGATGACCTATCGGCCGCTGTTCTATGCGCATGTGGTCCTGTTGCAAGTCACTCTGGCCGTGCGTCTCATCGGTGATGCGGCAGGGTGGAGCGCCGGTCGTCAGGTCGGCGGCCTGCTCAATGCTGTGACGCTGCTCCTGTTTCTCGTCAACACAGTGTCGGCGCTACAGAGTCCCCCGGAGCGAGCAGGGACAGCGCAAGGCCGGGGGGCGTGATGTGTGCGAACTGCAGACGGCGGCTTCGCCGGTGAAAGGACCAGTTGAATGACGACGGAGCATCACGGTGCAGCGTCCGATCCACGAGTGCTAGAGGCCCTGCGGCAGGTGGTTGATCCCGAGTTAGGTATCAACATCGTGGATCTCGGATTGGTATACGGCAGCGAGGTGCGGGACGGTCAGGTTCATGTGGCCATGACGATGACGACGCCCGCCTGCCCGATGGAAGAGCTGTTGATGGAGATGGTGCATGCGGCGATTCTGCGTGAGTTGCCGGAGGCGCGTTCAGTGGAAGTGGATCTCGTGTGGGAGCCCGCCTGGAAGCCGGAGATGATGAGTCCGTCTGCCAAGGTGCAGTTGGGCCGGACGTGAAGATGAGCGAGTGGACGCGAAAGACTGTTTAAGTTTGCTTGGCTGAGAGGCACCCGGACCGTGAGTGAGGAGCAATCCAGGCAGGTGCGCGAGTTGGTGGAGTCGGTGTATCGATCGGACTCCCGCCAGGTGCTCGCCACCTTGATTCGTCTGCTCGGGGACTTCGATACGGCGGAAGAGGCCCTGCACGATGCCTTTGCCGTTGCTGTGGAGCAGTGGGCACGGGAGGGGGTGCCGGCCAATCCAAGGGCTTGGCTCGTCTCGACCGGCCGCTTCAAGGCCATCGACGGGATGCGACGGCGCGCCCGCTTCGACGCATCCCTGACGGAACTCGCGAGACACCTGGACCTCAGCACGAGCGATCCCGAAGGCTGGAACGACGAGGCGGTCGAGGACGACCGGCTGCGACTGATCTTCACCTGCTGCCATCCGGCCTTATCGCCCGAGACGCAGGTTGCGATGACGTTGCGCGAAGTCTGCGGCCTCACGACCGATGAGATCGCGCGCGCATTTCTCAGCAAGCCTGCCACCATCGCGCAACGCATCGTGCGGGCCAAAGGCAAGATCCGTGACGCCCGCATTCCCTACGAGGTGCCGTCGGCGACCGATTTGCCTGACCGGCTGGATGCGGTGTTGCGGGTCGTGTACCTCGTCTTTAATGAGGGCTACAGCGCTTCGTCGGGGGACTCACTCACGCGGCACGATCTGTCCGGGGAGGCGATTCGCCTGGGGCGCCTGTTGATCGGGTTACTGCCGGAGCCCGAAGCCCTGGGCCTCCTGGCGGTGATGTTGCTGCACGACTCGCGTCGCGGGGCGCGCACCTCGCCGACCGGCGATCTGGTTCTCCTGGAGCAGCAGGACCGCTCGTTGTGGAGCCGGGCGCAGATTGTCGAAGGAACGGCCTTGGTAGAGCGGGCGCTCGCATCGCGTCAGGTCGGTCCCTATACCATTCAGGCCGCGATTGCGGCCGTGCATGCCGAGGCCCCCGATGCCGCATCGACCGACTGGGCACAGATCGTCGGTCTCTACGATTTGCTGGTACAGGCTGAGTCGTCAGCCGTGGTCGAGCTGAACCGGGCGGTGGCTGTGGCGATGCGCGACGGCCCGGAGGTGGGGCTGGTCTTGGTCGATGCGATTCTCTCCCGCGGTGAACTCGTGAACTATCACCTGGCGCATGCAGCCCGCGCCGACCTCTGCCGGCGACTGGGGCGAACCGCAGAAGCCTGCGCCTCGTACGAGAAGGCTTTGAGTCTCACGCAGCAGGAACCGGAACGGAGATTTCTGAAGGGACGCTTGAGTGAGTTGGCCGACTGAGCAAGGCGCTTCCTCGCACGACGTGTGAATTGCCGTGTTATGCCAGTGGATGTCGAGTGTGCCACAGGCGGCCGACGATGCCTTGGAGGCGGATTGGTTCGCAATCGAGACGTTGACGTCACCCGACGTAGCCATGAGTTCTGATGTCGCGCGCGTCGCGTCGATGGCCGCGAAGGTCCAGACCGAAAGTCGATAACGTGGCGAAGTCATCGGACAGGTTGACCCAGGCTTCGCCAGCCGGATGGGCTTATTTGCTGTCTATGGATGTCCGACCGTCAAAATGGTGGTCGGCATCGGCATCCGCTTCCTGCTTGGTTCGGTGGACGGTGCCGACCTTGTGCTCCGGTGGACTATAAAGACTATACAGCTTGAGGTCGGCGCTTTCTGACGTATTGATGACATTATGTCTGGTTCCGGACGGGATGACGACGGCGAACCCGTCGCGCACGGCGTGGTCCTGCCCATCCAGTATGACTGTTCCGTCCCCTGCTTCAAACCGGAGGAATTGATCGAGTTCATGGACTTCTTCGCCGATCTCCTCTCCCGGTTTCAAGCTCATCAGCACTAACTGACTATTCTTGGCCGTGAACAGGACTTGCCGGTAGAGTGAATTCTTCAGGGTCGCCTCTTCGATGTCCGTGACATACCCCTTCATGTTGACCACCTTTCGTTAAAGCCTCTGTGGCAGTGGGGACGAGATAGGGTACAGGTCGCTGGCTTGTCTATAACCTCAGCATATGGTGCGCACAAGACCGCCTTCGGCGCGGATGCAGGATCCGTTGATGACCGAAGCACGCGCACTGCACACGAAGGCGACGATGTCTCCGATTTCCCGTGGGTCGATGAGGCGACCGATGAGTGACGTCGGACGGTTCTCCGCAATGAATCGACATTCAGCCTCCGCCTGAGTAAGGCCAGGAAAGACATCCTGGATGAATTTTTCAACGCCATCCGTGCGCGTGGGGCCGGGCAGGACTGAATTCACCGTGACCTTCGTGCCTCTGGTGAGCTCAGCAAGAGAGCGGGCGATTCCCAATTGCATCGTCTTGGTGGCGCTGTAGTGAGCCATCTCCGGCGCGGGGGAAATCCCCGATTCGCTCGAAATGAATACAATCCTCCCATGGCCGCGTTCCAGCATCCCCTTGAGATACTGTCGAGCCAGGGAGATACTGTCGAGCCAGGCGCACGCCGCTCATGATGTTGATCTCGAACATCTTCTGCCAGGCTCCATCCGTTTCATCAAAAAACCCGATTGCTTCGTAGATGCCCAGATTGTTCACCAGGATATCGACCTGTGGCCAAGTCGAGAGGGTTGTGGCGCATCCCCCGGCGGTGCCGTTATCAGCCGCCAGGCCGACCAGGTCAGCGCTGGACAAGTCCCGGCGGAGTTCTGTCAATGCTTTCTCGACGTTGGATTGCGTGCGGCCGTTGACGATGACTCGCGCCCCCTCGATGGCCAGGGAACGGGCGATTTCAAGCCCGATGCCTCCGGTTGAAGCGGTCACGAGAGCGGTCAGACCATTCAAGTTCAAGTTCATGCAGGCAGCTTCCTCACCGCGAGGGGTTGTAATCTCAGCCCTGGCATAGGACCCGGGTTTGCAGAAACGTTCCGATCGCCACCGGTTGCCGTCCCGTTCATCAGGATTTTCGTCGATGGATAATGATGGAATTCCCATCTGGATCGGAGACGATCGCCATGTGGCAAACGGGCGTCTCCAACGGTTCAAGTCGGAATGGGCATCCGTTTTCTTTGAGCCGCGCGATGGCGGCAGCGAAATCCTTCACTTCGAGACCGACCGATCCGCCGCCCGGGGACGGTTTCCAATCCGGTGCGCCGTTCCCGATCCCGAGCGTGTTCGACCCGATATCGTATTCGACGAACCCCTTGTCTCCCTCTCCGAAAAACCGCGATTCTTTGAGCCCCAGCACGCCCTCATAGAACCGGCGCGCCCGCTGAAGGTCTGTGACGGGATAACAGGTAAATGCGATGTCGGTGACGTTCATGCGGCTCCTTTCTTCGATTGACCGGCGCCGAGCCTATGCTGCGCTAGCAAAAAATCACGGCTCGGTAAGTTTTTCACCAAGGTGATTGTTGAGTGTGTCCGGGTAGACTATTTCTGAAATTCGTCGAAGAATCTTTCGTCTACGTCAAATGAATGTTTCGGCACAACTCCCAGTTCAAGTTTTTCAAACATCTCAAGAAGGGTTTCGCCGTCTACAAGTTCGATTGGGGGGACACCGTCTCGTCTAGCTTCTTTCTTGGCTTCAAGTGTAAATGTTCCGGTCGTGATGATAATGCCCTTATCCGCCCGGCCCATCATGGCTCCTCTAAAGTCGCGGACTTGTGATGGGGTAACTGCGCCTTTGTAGCGTTTACACTGAAATAGAACAGTGAAGCTGACGAAGGGGTTCACTTGAAGTGTGCCGATTCCATCGATCCCACCATCACCGGACCGACCGGTGATCGACACGTGTTGAAAGCCGGATTCCCTAAGAAGTCTCTGGCTGAGTCGTTCAAATCCATCGGGTGGGAGAGCTCGGACAAGTTCAAGGATGCGGATGCGATGTGGAATCAGTTCCTCTTCTTCTGGTGCGGGTTGATCCGGAAGGTCCTTGGCGAGTGTTGTTTCCCCTCCGGTCTTGGCTCTCGTTTTTTGAACGGTTTTGAAGACGTGCAAGGGATCAACTGTGGGTAGGGCGATCGTTCTTCCGAGTTCGGTAAGGCTCCAAATGCCCCTTCTCGATGAGTCGAGATATCCGGCCCACACTAAGTACTGTCGTGCCCAGTGTACTTGGTTGCGAATTCGCGATTGGCCATTTTTGTTCACGACTAGCTGTTCTTGCTCTGAAATGCCTGCAAGTTCAATTGAGCGGTCTACAATTTCGCCCGGTGTCCCGGCGGCACCGGATTCCCGCAGAGTCGAAAGGATGGGGAGAAAGAAACGAACGAACTCTGGCCCTTTCGCTATTTTCATGAACCCTCGCACCGTTCATTTACAAGGTGGTGAGTTACCCAAGAAGTCTTTATCCAATGACCCATTGATTGGGCAGGCATATCTATTCAGGCCTCGCTTAGCGTCGGATCTTACTCCCTTCCCCTAAGTTTTCAAACGGCACAATTTGCTGAAATCATGACGCTTTAGCCGTCTGTGCCGATCCTCCACACTGCCGCTGGACTCCTGGTGATTACTCATGTCGATTTCGGCCTTCCCCGACGACTATTTTATATGACGCGCTAGTTAATCCGGAATCGGAGGGGGAGTGATTGCCGCAGGAAAGAGGTCGATGTCGATTTTCTCCGGCTTTGACGACTATCTTCTAACCGCAGGAATTAATCATTCGGAAGGAGAAACTCATGCCGACAAGGACCAAGAAGCGGGCGGCGAAGAAGCCACAGGCGGCGGCCAGTATCGTCTGGTTTGAGGTGCCCGCCGACGATCTCGACCGGGCGAAGAAATTTTATGGCTCGTTGTTCGGCTGGACCTTCGCGAAGATTCCGGCGGCCATTTCCGACTACTGGCACATCGATACCGGCGGAAAAGATGCGACGCCCGACGGCGGTTTGATGCCACGTATGTATCCGGAGCAATCCATCACCAACTATGTGGGCGTGCCGTCGGTGACGATGGCGATGAAAAAGGTCGAGAAACTCGGAGGGGCGATCTGCAAGGCCAAGACGGCGGTGCCCGGCATGGGGTATTTCGCCATCTGTCAGGACACGGAGAGCAATACCTTTGCCCTATGGGAGATGAACGAGCGCGCCAAGTGAGAATGCCGCAGAAGGCATGGAGAAGGGAGTGGTCATGAAATATCTCTGCCTGGTGTATGTCGAAGAAAAGACGTTGAATGCCATGTCCCGGGATGAGCGGGTCGCGTTGTCGGACGAATCCATGGCGTATTGTGATGAGTTGCAAAAAAACGGTCAACTTCTTGGGGCGTCACCCCTCCATCCGGTAGAAGCCGCGACGACGGTGCGGGTGCGGGCCGGGAAAGTCTCCACGACCGACGGGCCCTTTGCCGAAACGAAGGAACAGTTGGGCGGGTATCTGTTGATCGATGTCCGGGACCTCAACGACGCCGTACGGATCGCCTCGAAGTTTCCCGCAGCTCAGTACGGCAGTATCGAAGTGCGGCCGATTAAAGAGGGCGGTTGTGCCTGACTGTTCGGTCGACGAGGCAACGGATTGAGGGGCTTTCATGGAGGCACGGCATGAAATTCATCTTGTTGGTTCATCACGACGAAACGGCATTCGAGAAGATGAGCGAGAAGACAAAGAAGGGCCTACTGGCGGAGTCGATTGGGCTCTGCCATCAATTGGATGCGAAGGGGGAGTACGTGCATGCCTCTCCGGTTCACCCGGCTGAGACGGCGGCGATCGTTCGGGTTCGAGAAGGCAGGCCCATTGTGACCGACGGGCCCTTCATCGAAACACGGGAACAGATGGCGGGCTATTTTCTCATTGAGGCGAAGGATCGTGATGAAGCGGTGGCCATTGCAGGGCGAGTGCCGGGCGCACGCATTGGGACGGTTGAGGTGCGACAAGTGAGGGAAATCACTGGATTGCCGTGAACAAGGTGCTGAGAGCTAATGGCCTATGGCGCATAGCATATAGCTCGAACAAGCAGCATCGCGGCATTATTGGCTATACGCCATAAGCTCTTGTGTGGCGCGAGAGATAAGCGCCTATGAAAGGAGTCGGATATGAGCCGGGTACGGGTACTTGTCGGGACGAAGAAGGGTGCGTTCATTCTCACATCGGATGGCACGCGGAAACAGTGGGATGTGCAGGGGCCCCACTTCGGCGGCTGGGAAATGTACCATCTGAAAGCGTCGCCTGCCGATCCGGATCGGTTGTATGCCTCGCAGACCAGCAGCTGGTTTGGGCAGGTGATTCAACGTTCGGACGATGGCGGCAAGACCTGGAACCCGCCGGGTACCAAACCGGAAGATTTGATGGGGACGGACGGAATGCCCAACGGCGCAAGTAACATGTTCGTCTATGACGCGTCGGCGGAAACGGGCAAACCGTTGACCACCCACCAGCATTATGATGGCACGCAGAAGCCGTGGGCATTCAAACGCATCTGGCACCTAGAACCCTCGCTGACCGATCCGGACACGGTCTATGCCGGCGCGGAGGACGCCGCGATCTTCAAATCGTCGGATGGGGGAAAGACCTGGAATGAGCTGCCGGGGCTGCGTAGTGCGAAGGGCCATCTCTGGCAGCCCGGCGCCGGGGGGATGTGCCTGCACACCATTCTGTTGGATCAGAGCCAGCCCGATCGCATGTACATCGCCATCTCTGCGGCGGGCGCATTCCGCACCGACGATGGTGGCAAGACCTGGAAGCCGATTAACCGCGGTCTCAAGTCGCAATATGAGCTGCCGGATCCGGATGCCGAAGTCGGCCACTGTGTGCATCGCATTGCCATGCATCCGTCACGTCCGAACGTGCTGTTCATGCAGAAGCATTGGGACGTCCTTCGCAGCGACGATGCCGGCGACTCGTGGCACGAGGTTAGCGGCAACCTGCCGAGCGATTTCGGGTTTCCGATCGCGGTGCATGCCCATGAGCCGAATACGGTGTATGTGGTGCCGATCAAGAGCGATTCAGAACATTATCCGCCGGAGGGGAAACTCCGGGTGTATCGCAGCAAGACTGGCGGCAATGAATGGGAGGCACTCACAAAGGGTCTGCCGCAGCAGGATTGTTATGTGAACATTCTGCGCGACGCGATGGCGGTGGATCAGCTTGAGCCCTGCGGCCTCTATTTCGGGACGACCGGCGGGCAGGTCTATGCGTCCCGCGACGGGGGTGACAGTTGGACGGCGATTGTGCGGGATTTGCCGGGAGTGTTGTCCGTAGAGGTCCAGGCGCTCTAACGTCTGCTGAAAATGGCCGCCAGCGGCGTTCTCAGTCGCGACTCTCACTGCGACGTACCCCGAGGGTACGCCTCATTCGCGTCGCTCCCTGCGGCCTTGCTGGACGACCATTTTGAGCAGCGTTATGGAGAGAGAAGCCAGGTACGGCTGTTAAACAGCCCTGTGACTGCCACGACGGTTGAGAGTTGAGAGGGGATTGACGGCTCGCTTCGCCTACGAGCGATGTACGAGGGAGGATACATGGTTCGTGTCGTATTACCCGCACATTTGCGGACGTTGGCGCGTGTGACGGGGGAAGTGTCGCTGGATGTGGCAAGTCCGGTAACGCAGCGGGCGGTGCTCGATGCGCTTGAGGCGCGGTACCCCATGTTGCGGGGAACCATTCGCGACCATGTCACGCACAAGCGGCGGCCGTTCATTCGGTTCTTTGCCTGCGAGCAGGATCTGTCGCACGAGTCGGCTGATGTCCCCCTCCCGGACACAGTGGCATCTGGGACCGAGCCGTTATTGATCGTAGGGGCGATGGCGGGCGGGTAAGCGGGCTGTTGAAAATAGCCGCCAGCGGCGTTCTCACCTCGGAACCGTCCTCAACGTAGCCCCGAGGCTACGCCTCCGGCGCTTCCATCGGCTGCGGCCTTGCTGGACGACTATTTTGAACAGCCTGCACCAACCGTTATAAGGGTAATTCTGGTACCGATGATCCGTTATCAGCTGGTAAGGAGTGAACTGTCATGCAAAAGATAGCGCCATGTTTGTGGTTCGACGATCAGGCCGAAGAGGCGGCGAAGTTTTATGTGGCGACGTTCAAAAAGGCGAAGCTCGGTCCCATCACCTACTATGGAGAGGCCGGTGCGACGGTCTCGGGAAGACCGAAGGGTTCGGTGATGACCGTGGCATTCGAAATCGATGGGCAGGAGTTTCTGGCCTTGAACGGCGGTCCCATCTTTCAATTTACTGAAGCGGTTTCGTTGATGGTGAAGTGCGAGACGCAAGAAGAGATCGATCACATGTGGGAGGCCCTGTCCCGAGGCGGAGAAGAGGGGCAATGCGGGTGGCTCAAAGACAAGTACGGCCTCTCGTGGCAGATCGTGGTGCCGCAGTGGGATGAGATGTTGCGGGATAAGGATGCCGCGAGGTCAGAGCGGGTCATGGCGGCGATTCTCAGTATGACCAAGCCGGATCTGCAGCGCGTTCAACAGGCCCATGAGGGCCGATGACGGCAAGCAGGCCAAGGAGGCGCAATCATGGGTTGGCACCTGATCTGGGGTGGACGGGTCATTTCTGGTCTGCTTGCTTGTCTGCTGGCGATGAGCGCAGCGATGAAGTTGGTCGGTGGCCGGGAGGTGATCGAAGGCTTTGCCCGGATGGGACTTCCCGAGTCTCTGCGCGTCCCTCTTGGGGTGCTGGAATTGGTCTGTGTCTTGGTCTATGTTTTTCCGGCCACATCCGTCATGGGCGCCATTCTCCTGACCGGCTATGTCGGCGGTACGATCGTGACCCATCTGCGAATCGGTGAGCCGGTGGTGTTTCAGATTGCGCTGGGTCTCTTGGTCTGGTTGGGACTGTACTTGCGCGAGTCTCGACTGAAATCGTTGCTCCCATTGAGAACCTAGTCCGGATTATTCATGAATACCTGCTCCGTCGTCCGATCCTGTCGCCCGGCGAGACTGTTCTCGTTCGGCCTGCTCGACGGACTGTAGGTACGCCTGCGTCGGCCTCATGTGCGAGAAGCCTCGGCGGGTTTCCGCCTCGAACGCCTCGCGACGGCATTTATAAATAATCCGGGCTCGTGCCCTGTCGATTTTCGCCTGTGAGGGCGACTAATGGGTAGATGGCGGCCGGTGCGGGAACGAGGCCGTCGCACAACCATTTCACCAGGGAAGGAGCGCGTCCCATGCGATTTATTGTATTCGTCAAAGCTACCAAAAATTCAGAGGCGGGTGTGATGCCGAGCCAGGAGTTGCTGGCCGCCATGATGAAATATAACGAGGAGCTGGTACAGGCCGGAGTGATGCTTGGAGGGGAGGGGCTTCACCCGAGTTCGAAGGGCGTCCGCGTGAAGTTTTCGGGTAGCAAGCGAATTGTCACCGACGGACCGTTCGTTGAGACGAACGAGATCGTCGCCGGCTATTGGTTATGGCAATGCAAATCCAAAGAAGAGGCCATCGAGTGGGTCAAACGCTGTCCCAGTCCGATGCCAGGCGAAGAATCTGAAATCGAGATTCGTCCCTTGTTCGAGGCCGACGATTTTGGAGCCGAGTTGACTCCTGAGCTTAGAGAGCGGGAAGAGCAGCTACGGGCGCAAGCAGCCGGCAAGAAGTAGGACAGTCATGGGGGTCTTTTGCAGCATGGATAAGATGGTCGACAAGGATTTCGAGGATGGCCTGGCCTCCCTCAAGGCGTTGGCCGGGAAATAACAGTGCCAGGGGTCTTGTCAGACTTGATCTGATCGTATGACGCGAGCATAGTTCTAGAAGAAGATACTCAACACATCTCAGTCAGACTCAGGAGGCCATTATGCGATACATCACGGTGACACTGGTTGCGCTTGCGTTGGTCATGACAGCCTCGTTTGGTGAGGCCAAAGAAAAGAAGCATGACAAACAAATGGACCCGCAGGCGATGATGGAACTCTGGCAGAAGCTGGCCCAACCCGGTGAGCCGCACAAGGCGTTTGCCGGCTTAGCCGGCACCTGGACGACGACGACGAAGGAATGGATGGAACCCGGGAAACCTCCTACGGAAGCGAGTGGGACGGCTGACATGAAGATGCTCTTGGGCGGACGTTTTCTCTATCAGGAGTTCAACAGCCAGATGATGGGGCAGCCGTTTTCCGGAATCGGGATCGATGCCTATGACAACGTGCGCAAAAAATATGTGACCGCCTGGATGGACACCATGGGGACCGGCATCTTCATCATGGAAGGAACGGCGAGTGCAGACGGGAAGACGATCACGCTGAAGGGGTCGCATCCCGAACCGGGCGGCGGGCAGATGCACCATCGCGCAGTTTGGAAGTTAGTGGACAGCAATACGCAGACGTTCGAGATGTATGGAAACCACGGGCACGGCAAGGAAGCGAAGATGATGGAGATCACTTATACCAGGAAGCCGTAAGGTGCACTCTCCTAAACCCTGTGACGTGAGAGCATCGAGCGGCGTGGACAGTGTGAAGGCATGAACACTGTGCCCTGGGCATAGCCGCATCAGTGGCCGGTGAGTCATCCATTCTTCGAAGGGAGGCCGTTATGCAACGGACGATCGGATTCCTCGCGATGGCACTCATTCTGACAAGCCTGAGCGGCTGCAGTTATCTCTTTTACCCACGAGCCGGCGACTACGCCACGCAGGCGAAGGGGGCGAACGGTGTCGAGACCATGATGAACCTCTCCAGCATGATGGAGGCGACCGCGTCCAAGGCCAAGGGTGGGAAGGGTGTCGATACGGCCTTCGACGATCTCCACAATCAGTTCCATGCCTTGAGTGATTCGTTCTGCGGTGTGACGGATGCACAAAGCAAAACACCGGCCTATGCGTTGGCGGTGACGCATAAGAAAGAACTTAGTGCGATTTTCAAACGGCTGTGGAAGTTCAAAGATGATCAGCCTCAGCGAGACCAACACCTTGAGTTGTTGGCCACTGAGTTGAAAGAACTCCGTGAGACGTTGCGGACGATCAAGTAGGGCCAGTCGTAGAGGATGATGGCAGCATGGTCTGCCGGGCGGAGGCTAGTTGAATCACCTTTGATACGTGCTGCGCGCTCTGGCATGGTCAAGTGAGGAAGATGTTGGAATTTACCTAGCCTAGGACGTCAGAGTTAAGCATCTTCAGTCAGGGAACATGAGTGGGAAGAGGGTGGCGAATCCAGGCGTGGGAGACTGGGATCTCGCGCCCCCTTCCCATGATGGCGTCCCCACCGAACCACGTGTCGTCTCCCCGCTCGGCGCAACCTTCAAGTCTCGTGCAGTCCATTCTTGAACTAAGGGAAGAGCACTGTGCCCTGATTGCTTACGAGTGTCTGCCACGCAGATGCGCGCCGAGGCTCCGTTGCTTACGCAGGAGCCAACCAGTAAGATAGGCTTCCAGTAATATCCCATGAACTGCGTAATCAGATTTTATCAGGGAGCGAGCATGGCCAGGCGATCACGATTTTCAACTGTAGCCCCGATGATATACGGGTGCCTGGCGTTGGCGCTGCTCTCAAGCTGTAAGCAGGAAGTCGGTTCTTCCCAGGCCCCTCCGGTTCCAGAGGTCGGCATTGTCGTGGCGACGGCGCAGGACGTGCCCGATGAGCCGGAGTTCATCGGACAGTCGGAGTCATCGCGGCCGGTAGAAATCAGATCGCAGGTGACAGGGATTCTCAAAGAATGGTTCTTTAAGGAAGGCCGTGACGTCAAGAAAGGCGACCGCCTCTATCAGATCGACCCGGTGCCCTTTCATGCCGCAATGTTGAGCGCGAAGGCGAAAGTCGCTCAGGCAGAGGCGCGACTGGTGCAGGCCAAGCAGAATCTAGCCCGGGTGAAGCCCTTGTTGGCCGAGCAGGCCGTGAGTACAAAAGATGTCGATGATGCGGTGGCCGAGGAGATGGCGGCGAAAGCGAACCTCGAAGGCGCCAAGGCGGAACTGGTCAAAGCCAAGTTCGATCTCGACAACACGCTGATCGTGGCGCCCATCAGCGGCATGATCGAGCGGACGCGTGTATATGAAGGACGACTTGTGTCGGCCCAGACCGATCTCCTGACGATCATTCAGCAGGTCGATCCCATGTATGTGATCGTCAGCGCACCGGAAAGTTTTTTATTGAAGCGGCAGCGCGACAGTACGGCCAAACGGATTCAGCACCCCGGCGTCTATCAATTGCGCGGCGTCCTGACCTTTGCAGACGGGACCACGTACGGGCAGGAGGGGGTGTTGGACCTCTTGGATGTCGGACTCAAAACCGATACGGGATCGCGGCAGGCCCGGGTAGTCTTTCCCAATCATGATCGCGTGCTGCTGCCCGGGCAGTTCGTGCGGGTTCGCTTCAAGGGGACGGTCAAGACCGGCGCGATTCTGGTGCCGCAGCGTGCTGTGCAGCAAGGCGCCAAGGGGTCCATCGTGTTTGTCGTCGGGAATGAGGACAAGGTTGAGATGCGGGAGGTTCAGGCGACCAGCTGGCAAGGCAACCAATGGATTGTCGAGCAAGGGTTGCATGTCGGGGACCGCATCATCGTGGAAGGTCTGCATAAGATTGCGCCCGGCGCGCCGGTGAAGCCTGTGCCGCTTCCTGCTCCTGCCGCGACGACCGTTCCGACTGCCGCCAAGCCGCAGCCGGAGCGCGCCTCGTGATCTCCCATTTTTTTATCGACCGTCCGATCTTTGCGTCGGTTCTGTCCATCGTGATCATGGTGGTCGGCCTGGTAGCGCTGAAGGCGCTGCCGGTCGCTCAATTTCCTGAAATCACCCCTCCCGTCGTCCAGATCGAGGCCGATTACCCGGGTGCCAACGCGGAGATCGTGGCCGACTCCGTGGCGCGTCCCATTGAGGTTCAGCTTCCGGGCATCGATAATCTGCTGTACTACGACTCCACCAGCACCAACGACGGGCACATGTCGATCAAGCTGACGTTTGAGATCGGCACTGACGTGGACATCGCCCAAGTGCAAACGCAGAATCGGGTGAAACTCGCGGAACCGCAGCTGCCGCCTGAGGTCGTGCGCCAGGGGATCAGCATCAATAAGGTTTCTCCCGATTTACTGGCAGTGGTGGCGCTAAGCTCCATCGATCCGACGCATGACACGGTGTATTTGTCGAACTATGCGATTCTCCGTGTGCTCGACAATGTGAAACGGTTGCGCGGAGTGGGCAATGCGGTGGTGTTCGGCTCCCAGAACTATTCGATGCGGCTGATTCTGGATCCCATCCGGATGGCCCAGCTCAGCTTGACGCCGACGGACATCGCCAACGTTGTGCGTGAGCAGAACCGGGATTTTCCGGCCGGAACGATCGGCCGTGAGCCGGCGTTGAAGGGCACCGAGCTCACCATTCCCGTCATCACGCAGGGCCGATTGACGGAGGTGAAGGAGTTCGAGGAGCTGATCGTCCGTGCCATGCCGAATGGATCGATGATCCACCTCAAGGACGTAGCCCGCGTTGAACTGGGTGCACAATCCTATACGCTGGAAGGGCGTTGGAACGGCAAACCGAACGTGTTTTTGCTGACGTTCCTGTCGCCCGGTGCCAATGCGCTCGAAACGGTGAAGCGGGTTCGGGCTGAACTGGCCGAGGTGTCTAAGAGTTTTCCCACGGGCGTGTCCTACGATATTCCTTACGACACGACACGCTTCATCGATGTCTCCATCAAAGAAGTGGTGAAGACGCTGGCTGAAGCGATGGTGCTCGTCATTCTGGTGGTCTATCTCTTCCTCCAGAGTTGGCGCGCGACCTTGATTCCCGGCGTGGCGGTGCCGGTCTCCCTCGTCGGCACCTTTGCCGGGATGCAGGCCTTGGGTTTCTCGATCAATACCTTGACCCTGTTCGGCATGGTGCTGGCGATCGGTATCGTGGTGGATGATGCGATTGTCGTCGTGGAAAATTGCGAACGGCACATGACGCAGGGGCGGCTTTCTGCGAAGAATGCCGCCAAGCGGGCGATGGAAGAGGTGACGGGGCCGGTCATTGCGATTGTGTTGGTGTTGTGCGCGGTGTTTGTGCCGGTCGGATTCTTGGGTGGCATTACCGGCGAGTTGTATAAGCAGTTCGCGATTACGATTTCGATCGCAGTCATTATCTCCGGGTTTGTCGCGTTGACCCTCAGTCCCGCGCTCTGTGCTCTCGTTCTGAAGCCCGGTGAGGAGCAGCACCATGGAATTTTTGGCCTCTTCAATCGATTCTTTTCGTGGATGCAGTTGCGGTATATCTCGACGGTCGGCCTTGCGCTGACTCGACGTGTCTTGTCGGTGGCGGTGTTCGCAGTCCTGTTGATCGGTGTGTTCATGTTGTTCAGGGTCATTCCGAGCAGTTTCCTGCCGGAGGAAGACCAGGGCTACTTCATCACCATCGTGCAGCTGCCCGATGGCGCCTCCAAGCAGCGGACGGATGCAGTACTGAGCAAGATCGAGAGCTATTTCCTGGCCAGCCCGGTCATCCATTCAACCGATGCCCTGTCCGGTCAGAACTTCGTCTTCAATACGCGGGGGCCGAATGCCGCCACGATGTTCGTGCCGTTGAAACATTGGGACGAGCGCACGGCTCCGCAGCACCATGTGAAATCTATTATCGGCGCGGCCTACGGAGAATTTGCCAAGATTCCCGAGGCGCTCATTCTGGCGTTCAATGCGCCTTCTATTCGAGGGCTCGGCGCTACGGGTGGGTTTACTCTTCAGCTTCAGGATCCGAGCAGCGGGGATTTCAATAAGTTCTCCGCCGCCGCCCAGGAGTTCGTCGGCAAGGCACGGCAGAATCCGGCAATCGGCGCGATCGGCACGAGCTTTCGCGTCAGTGCGCCGCGCATTCTTGCGACGGTGAATCGCGAGCGGGCGAAGGCGCTGGGTGTGCCGATCTCAGAAGTGTTCGATACGATGCAGGCGTATTTCGGTAATTTCTACATCAACGACTTCATCAAGTTCGGTCGCGTCTTCCGGGTGCAGACCGAGGCCGATGCGCAGTATCGATCCACGCCGGAGGATATTTCGAAGATTTATGTACGGGCGAGTGGCCCTCAGGGTACCACCATGATTCCATTGGACACCGTGGTGAGCACGGAGTTCACGAGCGGTCCCGATCCTGTGACGCACTTCAATGGCTACAATACCGCGCTGGTGTTGGGGGCGGCAGCCCCTGGATTCAGTTCAGGCCAGGTGCTGGATGCGCTCGAACAAGTGGCGAAAGAGGTGCTGGTTCCGCAGGGATACGGGATCGATTGGAGCGGCATTTCCTATCAGGAGCGTATGGTCGGCAGTCAGTCGCTCTATGCATTCGCATTCGGGTTGCTGATGGTGTTCCTGGTGCTGGCTGCCCAGTATGAAAGCTGGGTGGTGCCGTTTGCGGTGATTCTGGCGGTGCCGATCGGTCTCTTCGGCGCGCTCAGCGCCGTTTGGCTCAAGGGCATGACCAACGATATCTACTTCCAGATCGGACTCGTGACACTGATCGGACTCTCGGCGAAAAACGCGATTCTCATCGTGGAATTTGCGAACAAACGGTTCGAGGAAGGCCATCCGTTGCTGGAAGCGACGATCGAGGCGGCGAAGCTCCGGTTTCGTCCGATTGTCATGACGTCGATGGCATTCATTCTCGGCGTGGTACCTCTGGTCATTGCCACGGGCGCCGGCGCTGCCAGCCGAAACTCCATCGGCACCGGGGTGTTCGGCGGGATGCTGGCCGCCACCTTTCTGGCTATCTTTTTCGTGCCGTTATTCTTTGTGCTGATCCGCTCGTTGAGTCGCCGCTTGAAAAAGCCGACTCCTCCGGCACAGGATGCACCGGACGATCCCGAAAAGGAGCGCGACTATCAACATGCGTAGACTGGCCCTGGTTCTTTCCTCGATCCTTCTGACGGCTTGTGCTGTTGGCCCAGACTTCACCAAACCTGACGCGACGACTCCGGATGCCTTCCGCATGGCGGAGGCGGGTGGGAATGCTGCATCAATCGCGAATACACCCTGGTGGGAGCTGCTCAAGGATCAAGAGCTCCAAAAGCTGATTCGTACGGCACTGGAAGAAAATAAGGACCTCCAGCGCGCGGCGGCGGCGGTGGAGGAGTTCCAAGCCCGCCTGTTTATCGCTAAAACAGATTTTGCCCCGCAGATGAATGTCACGTCGAATGCGCCGCTGTTCGGTCGGAAGACCAATTTCTTGTTTCCCGGCTTCCCCAATCCCTTCAACTACTACCTCCAGGGAAATTTGTCCTGGGAGATCGACATCTGGGGACGTATTCGTCGATCCAATGAGGCCGCGCGTGGCGATCTGTTGTCACGGGAGGAGAGTCGGCGCGCGATTGTGTTGCAGTTGGTGAGTGGTGTCGCGGAGGCCTACTTTGAGCTGTTGCAGTTCGATATGCAACTCGACATTGCGCGGCGTACCCTCAAGTCCTGGGAGGAGTCCGTCAGGATCGCTCAGGCGCGATTGCGGCAGGGAATGATTTCCAAGCTCGATGCCGATCAATTCGAGGCCGAACGGGCTAATGCTGCGGCTAAGGCGGCGGAGTTCGAACGTCAGAAGGTACAGAAGGAAAATCAACTCAGTGTGCTGCTGGGACGGAATCCAGGCCGGATTGCCCGCGGGCATTCCTTGACGGAGCAAGTGATGCCGCCGGACGTGCCCCCCGGCCTTCCTTCTGAATTGTTGCAGCGGCGTCCTGACATTCTGCAGGCGGAGCAGGATCTTGCCGCCGCCACGGCTCGCATCGGGATGGCGAAAGCTGATCGCTTTCCGAAGCTCAGTATCACCGGCATCCTGGGTGTGGCGAGTCCGCATTTGTCCCGTTTAGTGGCCAATGAAACCGCGTTCGGTGTCGCGGGGCCAGGCTTCGCCGGACCATTGTTGAATGCTCAGATCCTCGGTTTCCAACAGAAAGCTGCCGAGGCGCAAGCGCGACAAGCCGTGGCTCAATATGAGCAGTCGGTGTTGGTCGCGTTCAAGGAGGTGGAGGATTCGCTGGTCGCAGTCAGCACGGTTCGTGAACAGCGCACGGCACAATTGCAGCAGGTCGACGCGTTGCGGTCTGCGCTGAGTCTTGCCAATCTTCGTTACAAGGGTGGCCTGGCAAATTACCTGGATGTGTTGATTGCGCAGCGCAATCTTTTTGAGGCTGAGTTGGCGCTGATGGGAACCCATCGGCTACATCTCGTCTCCATTGTGCAATTATATAAGGCGCTTGGCGGTGGCTGGACCCCGGAAGGGCAGCCGCCGGTTCAGGCTCTGCCGGTGGTCTCTACACAGGAAACGCGATAGTGACGTTGCCTCTTGAGGCGTAGGTCTAGTCTGTTGCTATGCCCTGATACTTGTTCGCTCGCCCGCTTTCTCGTCGATCTCCCATAAGCTAAGCCGCATCCCCTTCACCTCGCTTCAACCTGAGCGCTCCCGGATTTTTCGGGTTGTGCTTCCGTTGCCTGAAAGACATTCACGTTCGACGATCGGCTGCCGATGTCAGGGTGAGGATCATGGCGAGGCTTCCACCTAAGGAGGCCATGAGCAGGATGGTGAGGCCGCTGTGTATCCATGCTGAGCTGGTTTGGAGTCCCAGTACGATATTCGTAAGGTTGAAGGTCCAGAGGGTTGCCGCCACCCATGCCAAGTGTTCCGCTCGGTTGGCGGAGAGGCGAGTGCCCACCAGGGTGAAGCCGAGCACTCCTGACAACAGATTACAGAGATATGCGGTTGAAGAATTGTTCTCAAGGGTTATCCCGGCTGCAGCCATGCACAGCCCCGCGGAAAATGTCAGCCCGTAAACGATCGCGGCATCGCGTACCACAGTTTTGGCGGTGGAGGTCACTGCAGCCTCCCCTGTTGATGATCGTCTCCTGGCCGACTGACTTCTAATTGCTTCATGATCAAAAAGAGAAGAGTTTGAGAGATGCCGGTAGAACGAGTGCTCGGTAGTGACGCACATTTCATGCTCTCGACTGGGCGACGTTTCACCTGTGCCTCCTTTTGAATCTCGGCGGAACGTGCAATCGGAAACGAATGCAGAGGAGGAACAGACCAACAGTAACCGGTCTCCTGTTCCTTGCGGGTGCGAGGTTGAATGACGGGGCGAGCCGACATGCTGTCATAGCCTTTTTTTCTGGGTCGAACTGAGAGGCGAGGGAGAAGAAAGTGATTTTCGGTTGCGCAGCCAACGGCTCAAACGTCGAGACATCGCATACACCAGGTTATCAATTGCGAGTACGACCGCGCCGATTAGGAACAGCCCCAGAATGAGAGCGAGCTCTACATCAATGGACATTGTTTATTCCACCGGTCTAGACATGAGTGAGTAGCGAAGAGGGATGCTCGTTATCTGCATACATTTCACTGCAAGACAATCGTGACCAGGATGCCTCCGGCCGTGATTTCCCTGACATCCTGGTCTTTGCATTGAGACTAGGCAGCCAGCTGTGCCATGCCTCCTGATCCGAAGTGGGCATGCTCACTGTTTGGGATCGTGGGAGCGGATTTGGAGGAGTGCAGTGCGGCGCCCTGAGTCTGTCGGTTGTGCTCCAACACCTTCTCGGCCACATTTCCGCAGTTCATGCATCGTTTGGCTTGGAGCCACATGGGCCCCGACGAGTCCTCCATATCCAGCAGGAAATCTTCAACCATGCATCCGTTGCAGCGAGAACACGTCATAGTGGCCTCCTTCATTGTTCAGTGCCTATGTGTAAGCGTAGAACCGGATGGTCATCTCCGACAGACCTGAATGAAGTACCTCCTTGGTGGTACCGCCAGGTGGGATGTTTTTACTGGTGGCCAAATATTGATAGGTGCATCGAGTCTTCGCTCGCCGGGAGGCGCGGAGATGGAAGCCACTCGGCATCATGCCCACCTTTTTCAAGAGAACTATTCCTGCCGTCTGTACGTGGGGCTATTCCGCGGCTGTAATCGTGAGTTCCTGGTGTGAGTCTTGAAATTCCAGTTCGAGGGGGAGGTGTTCTTCGAGGAAACCATTCAATCGAGCCCGTTCATCAGCATCCATCATGAGGAGTTCCACTCCGAATCGGTTTCCTTGTGCCCAGGTGACTCTCGCCAAACCTACCGAAACCGGTCGGCGATCTTCAGGAACCTGCAGTTTGAGCGCAAGGTAGTCTCCGTCGATGAGGCTGTGTGAGGTTGGGTGCGGCGCCCCGACGAGACCGGAATCGATGATCCGCCCTTTTTCTGCGCAGCCCATGGCCGCAGCAGAAAGGATGCAGTGAACGACGAATCTTCGATGCGATGAACGTGTCATGCGAACCTCCCGCGTGTGGCGAACGAGCACGACGAAACCCCGGTGATGAACCTATCTCGGCTATGACGGATCAGATAGTCTGCGAAGAGGGTACTTCTAACGAGGGGCACGTCAGGGGCGCGGAGCCTTAAGGATCTGTGGCGAGCGTCCTAGGGTTGAGGAAAATAGGCCATTGAAGAGTACGAATTAACGGGCAGTAGGTGTGTCTGTGGAGGTGAGCATCGAAGTGCTTGGTGGGGATTGTTGTTCGGTCAGGTAGCGTTCTAAGGCTGTGTCGTCCTGCTTTTCAAGGCGTCGTGTCGCGGGAGGTTGGTAGATTTGGTGAATACAACAGGGCTCATTCAAAATGTAAGACGCTTTTCAATCCCTCGTTTTTCGGTCGATAATGGGGCGTGTGGATGAGGCGTGTATGGACGGAGCTGTCCAGCACTTCGGTATTCGTTCCCGTCTGCATGACTGGTCGATAGAATCGTGAATGAAACCACTTCCGGATCCTTCCAAAACACTCGCTAAACGAATCGTGAATCGGACTTAGCGCATTTGGCTGCAGCGGAACCAAACGGGTTTCAATAGCCAATCCCTTTTCCATTGAGTGCCGCTGTAGCCAGGCCAAGGCGACATCTGCCAAGTCCCGTTCCGGGTAGGCCCCGCCGAGATCACCGTGTGCCCCTGCGAACCAGCGTTGTTCAATGGTCTGCCCCGGGCAGGCCGGTGAGGTCCACAGTGTCGCGTTGTGATCTGCGCGGTGTTCGTCGATGGCGAGTGCATGATAGGCCTGTTTTACGATCGAACTCAGTTCTGTATCGTGAAAATTATAGCGGTGGTCGTTGAGCCATTTGAGGGCGTTGGTCGGAATTCCAAGTGGGCCGACGGTTTCCCACAACCCGAGTAGCGTGATCGGAACTTCCAGTGTTCCTCGCCGTCTCGCGGAAGTAGGCATTCCTGCAAGGATATCGCCGTGACCCTTACGATAGAGGCGATAGGCATCGTCGAGGGCCTGGTGGGAGGGCTCAATAATCATCTCATGTAGGCATTGTCGAAGAGCAGTGGATGTTGTAGTCGAAGGTGACGGATGGGAGACGACCTCACGCACGTGCTTGACAAGATCGGTATGTAGAAGCCCGGCGGGAATGAGGCCGGCGGTGGTGAGCAGGCCGACGAGAGAACGTGCGGTATACGCACCTCGACTGAAGCCATAGACAAACAGCTCATCACCGGGCTCGTAGGTGGCGGCGAGGTAGGCGTAAGCGTGAAGGATGGTCTGATCCACTCCATACCCAAATGAGCCAGGCCGGAACCGATAAAACCAGGGAATGTCGGCACCGGAGTCATACCATTTCTGTTGCGCACGTCCGTCCTCCGTCCGCGGGAGGATTGAATGGTAGAGCCGCAGTACATTCGTGGCCGGAGATAGATGACGGTGGGAGTTATGTAGGGTTTGTGTGTTGGGAGTGCACGATGAGGGCAACTGCCTGCCAGGGTCTGGAGGTAAATCCCACATGCCATCGAAGCACAGAATCAATCGTTTGGACACGCGACTTCTTTCTCCTAGGCGCACGAGAAGCGGTTAGAGCTGTTCTTGTGATCCGCTTGCTTCGATAGGAAGAGAGCAGGCCCAAGCAGCGCTGTAGCCGCATTGCTCGCCCATGGGAGAGCAAACTTAATGCCATTATTGTTGGTGCCGGGGTGAGTTGGAATTGTGTCGATGCAGGTGATCGATAGCCATGTGAACAACTCAATCACTGCCTTTTCAGGCTGAATCCTGAGGAAAGAGAGGAAATAAGGGTCTATCTCACGATAGACCTGTATCAAATGGGATACGGATTCGTATCCGAAAGCATACGTGCATATGTGACATGTGTGCGTGAGTCGCGAGTCGAGGTGGAGTCGAGGCTGTGGCTCGAAGCAGATATGTCAGGAGAGTTTACCGGTGAGTAGCCTTGATGACAAACTCGCGATCTTGTTCAATCTGAGTGGCCAATTGGTGCAGGGCTTGGGCGGTGGCCTCGGCGATCGGCTCTTGATCCGATGCGGTAACCCATCTCACTGAGGAGCCAAGGGCTTCACCTTCGGCTGCGTATGTCTTGAGGGGCGCTTCTCCGGAAAAGGCAAGGTCGGATTCCAAATGGACCCGGTAGAGGTAGCGGTCAGGCGCGCGAAGCATGAGCCAGGCTTTCACAACCAGGCGCATGTCACCGGCTTCTGTTCCGATAGATGTGAAGGTCTGGCGCTGAGTGAAATATTCGACAATCGTTTGTTGTAAGTCTTTCGACGGCCATTCGAGGAGGGGAATACCTGGCATGTGATCCGCCCCTTCTATGGCGAGAAACGGTACCTCAAGCTGCACCGTCGCGGGGATCGGGGCCGCAGCCCTGTCGCTCGATGGTGAGGTGACGTGAATATGATGCACACACCCGGCCCCGACCAGATAGGTGCCAAGCAACATGATTGTGAGTCGGTACTTGAGACCCCGTGTGGGGCGACGCATTCTGAACTCCATGGTTAGTGGGAGGAAGGGGGCGGGGTGAGGATGTCTAAGTCACGAATGGCTCGCGCCGCCTGCTCCCGATAGGTCCGCTCTGTCGTGCCGGTGTAGGTATCAATGACACGTTGGTAGGTTGCTCGGGATTGCGCATATTGCTTCTTGATCGAGAGATATTGTCCCAAGGCCAGCCAGTTCTGGGCGGCCGTCTCATTAGCGGTGCGAAGGTCGGTCCATTCGCGATCGACCTGGTTGGTTCCTGGACGATTGACACGCCGAGAGATGATGTCGCCTAACTGGGATGAGAGGTGTTCGATCGCTTCATTCTCCCGGACGGCCGCTGCCACGCGATCATGTGTCAAGTGATCGTAGAAGGCTTCGACATGATCCTTAACGGTGTCGGCCCGTTTCTCGTGGATGTCGTGGGAGCAGTGCGCGAGGGTGAGGCAGGCCGTGAGCAATACCAGCCCGTGCCACATCGAAGCTGTACGTGAGCGAATCGCCATCGTCGCCTCCTCGGTAAATCGGACGTTTGAGGTCCGATGTTTTTCGTCTCGTGTCGCGATCCTACCGTAGCTGGGCGTGGAAAGGCGAGCCTAGGGACGGCGCTAGGAGGGGGCCTTGAAGAACAGCACAGAGAGCGGGGGCAGCGTCATGGCCAACGAGTGCGTTCGATCATGGGCTGGAATGGGCTCAGCCGAGAGGCCGCCGAGATTTCCAAGGCCGGTGCCGCCATACATGGACGCGTCGCTGTTCAACAGTTCTTTCCAATAGCCGCCTTGTGGGACACCGACGCGATACTGCAGCCGTGGGACTGGCGTAAAATTACAGACGACGGCGATGTGTTGCTGTGGTGTCCGGCCGTGTCGCAAGAGACTGATGACCCCGGCATCCACGTCCTGGCAGTCGATCCACTCGAACCCTCGCGGGTCGAAATCGAATTCATGCAGCGCCGGCTCTGTCCGGTAGAGGTGATTCAGGTCGGCGACCCACCGTTGCAGCCCTTGATGGGGCTGGTACTGGAGCAGGTTCCAATCGATGCTGTCGTCGTGGGCCCATTCGCGCCACTGGCCGATTTCACCACCCATGAAAATCAGTTTTTTTGCAGCCTGGGCGTACATATAGCCGAACAGCGCACGGAGGTTGGCGAATTTCTGCCAGTCGTCGCCGGGCATTTTGCCCAGGAGCGAGCCTTTGCCATGGACGACTTCGTCATGGGACAGGGGAAGTAAAAAATTCTCTTGGAACGCGTAGAGCATGCGGAAAGTGAGGTTCCGGTGATGATGCTTTCGGTACACGGGGTCCAGCGCCATGTACTCCAGCGTGTCATGCATCCATCCCATGTCCCATTTCATGCCGAAGCCCAATCCGCCCGCATACGTCGGGCGTGACACGGACGGCCAGGAGGTGGATTCTTCCGCAAAGGTCTGCACGTCCGGATGGCGGCGATAGATTTCTTCGTTGAGTTGCCGTAAGAAGGTGATGGCCTCCAGGTTTTCCCGGCCGCCATGCCGGTTGGGAATCCACTCGCCTTCTTTTCGGGAATAATCCAGATACAGCATCGACGCGACGGCATCCACTCGCAGCCCGTCGGCATGGTATTGCTCCAGCCAGAAGAGGGCGCTGCTGATCAGAAAGCTGCGGACTTCGTTACGACTGTAGTTGAACACCGCCGTCCCCCAATCGGGATGGAGGCCCTGGCGGGGGTCCGCATGTTCGAAGAGGTGGCTGCCGTCGAATCGACCGAGCCCGTGTTCATCGGTCGGAAAATGGGACGGCACCCAATCCAGAATGACTCCGATATCGTGCTGGTGGAGCTGGTCGATCAGGTACATGAGGTCCTGCGGCGTCCCATAGTTGCCGGAGGGGGCAAAGTACCCGGTGGTTTGATAGCCCCAGGAGCCAAAGAAGGGATGGTCCATCAGGGGCAGAAACTCCACATGAGTGAAGCCCAATCGCTGCACATACTCAATTAGTTTCGGGGCAGCTTCGCGATAGCTGAGGGAGCGGTTGCCTTCTCCGGGAACCCGCATCCATGAGCCGAGATGGACCTCGTAAATGCTGATCGGAGCATCCAGCGCATTGTGCCGTGCACGAGTGTGCATCCAGTTGCTGTCCTGCCAGGTGTAATCGAGGTTCCAGACCACGGATGCGGATTTCGGCGGAATTTCGTTCAGTCGTGCGAACGGGTCTGTTTTGATGAGTACCGAGCCATGGTGCCGTGACCGGATGTGAAATTTGTACAGCGCGCCGACTCCCACACCGGGGACGAATCCTTCCCAAATGCCTGAAAATTGACAGGGGTGGAGTGGGTGGCGAGTGGGGTCCCAATGGTTGAACGTCCCGAAGACCGAGACCTGCTCGGCTTCCGGCGCCCACACCGCAAAGTACGTGCCCTCGACACCCTGCAAGGTCGCGGGATGCGCGCCGAGTTTATCGTACAGGTGGAAATGAGAACCTTCGTTAAAGAGGTAGAGGTCGTTCGCCGTGAGCAGACTCCGGCGCTCGTCCGTGAGTCTCGTTGCCGGCGTAGCCGGATCGAGATGTTCGCCGGCGCGATGATTGACAAGGGGGTCCACAGGTGCAGAGTACTGTGGTTGAGGGCAGATCGTCAATCGGCCGGCAATGGTTCCGATCGTGGGACTCTTCGGGATCTTGCTCCAGACTAGTGACACCTCTCGATCAAGTATGGTATGAATCAACCCGCTCGTACGAAATTCTCTTCGTCCCCATCGTCTAGCCTGGCCTAGGACATTGCCCTTTCAAGGCAGTAACACGGGTTCAAATCCCGTTGGGGACACCACACTTCTCCCGGTTATTCGTTGGCTCAACCTTGTCGGGAACATTCTTTCCAGACAGTACAGCCATCTCACATATAAAGCTTCTTGCGGCTTCATGGAGGATGGTTCTTGTCGTGGGAGAGGATCGCTGTAGGGCCGGCAGGTAGGATCGTCGCTGCCGCCGGGATCTCGACCACGAAGCTGCAGCTGTTACCCGCCTCATGATCCGGTGTCGTTACGCCTGAGTAACGTACGGAGTCGTTCTGTGATGAGTGTAGCCGTGCGCTGGTTTCACGCCGTCCGGTCACCGCTGTATTCAGGCATGACCGAAAGGCAATGGTATGCCTGCTGTGCTGTCATCCTCGTGGTCACGGCGGCCATTGATGCGTACACGCCATTGGGGATTGCGGCCGGGGTGGGGTATCTGCTCGCCGTGGTCGTGGCCGGAATGGTATGCGAGGTACGATTTCCTTGGCGCGTGGCGGCTGTTTCGATCGGACTCACCGTCCTGGGATTCTTTTGGTCTCCACCGGGTGGTGTCGTATGGATCGGGGCGACGAATCGCGTTGGCCTCGCCATGGCCATCCTCCTGACCGCCTGGATCGTCTGGCAATGGAACATGGCGGTTCGCGGTCGCTCCCACGATCTCGCTGTTCGGTTGCAGTCCATCCTCACACATAGCCAGACAAGTATCTTCCTCAAAGACCTCCAGGGGCGATACCTGGAGGTGAGTGAACAGTTTCTGTCGCTGACCGGCTTCTCGGCCGAGATGGTGATCGGGAAAACTGATCGGGACATTTTCCCCCCTGAATTGGTCGCTATCTATCGGGAACATGATGCCCAGGTCATCAAGGCCGGTGCGGCCATGAATTTTGAAGAGACCGTGCCGCTGGGCGATGGCCTGCACTTAAATATCGTTTGCAGGTTTCCGTTGCGTGACGGGCAGGGATCGATTGTGGCCATCGGCGGGATTGCCACGGATATCACCGCCCGATTGCAGGCAGAGGCCGCTCGAAGCGAGGCTCAGGAACGTTTCGATCTCGTTGTGGCCGCGACACAGACTGGAATTTGGGACTGGGACCTGCACACCAACCGCATGTATTACTGCCCGCTGTGGAAGGCGAGCCTGGGATATCAGGAGCACGAGATTTCCAACTCACCGACGGAGTGGGAGTCCCGATTGCATCCCGATGACAAAGCTCGTGCGTTTGCGCTTGTGGACGACTATTTGTCCGGGCGCATCGGCGCATACGAACTCGAGCACCGCCTGCGTCACAAGAACGGCAGCTACCGCTGGATTCAGACCTTTGCTCTGTTGCAGCGAGATGCCGACGGACGACCTCGCCGGATGACCGGGTCGCACGTGGATATTACCGAGCGGAAACGAGCCGAAGACGCGTTGACCCAGAGTGAGTCCACGTTGAGAAGTTTCTTCAATAGCGGCGCGATGATGATGGGGATTGTGGAGCTGCTCGACGGCGATATTCTGCATGTCTCAGACAACCGCTGTGTGGCGAGCTTCTTCGGCACAACTCCGGAATTGATGCAGGGGCGACTCGCGTCAGAGCTTGGCGCCCCACCGGACATCCTCGCTCTTTGGCACCGATCGTACGAAGAGAGCGAACGGACGAAACAACCGGTGCGATTCGAATATGCCCACCCGCAAAAAGGCAGCGGGGTCGAACTGCGCCTTTCCGCCACCGTCTGCTGGATTGGAATAGGACCAAGCGGGCGGTCGCGGTATGCGTACGTGGTGGACGATGTCACGGAAGCACGATGCTTGGCAGAAGCGCTGGGCCAGACGGCCGAGCGGTACCACGGGGTGGTGACTGCGCTGGCAGAAGGTGTCGTCCTGCATGATGAGCAGGGGAGGATTATCGCTTGTAATCCGAGCGCGGAGCGGATTCTTGGGCTCACGGCCGACCAGCTGATGGGGCGGACGCCGGTCGATCCGGGATGGCAGGCGATTCATGAGGATGGGAGCCACTTTGCTCCTGATCAACGCCCGCCGATGGTCACGCTTCGGACCGGTCGCCCGTGCTCGAATGTGATTATGGGTCTCTCTCGACCGACCGGGGAACAGCGATGGATCTCAATCAATACGCAGGCGATCCTGAGAGCCGGTGACGCGCGACCTTACGCCGTCGTCGGCTCTTTTCATGACATTACCGAGCGCCGTCGGGCGGAGCAGGCCTTGCTGGAGGTGCAGAGTCAGCTGGAGCAACGCGTGCGTGAGCGAACGGCGAGGATTCAGCAACTTGAATCCCAGCGGTCTCAGGCGGAAAAACTCGCGGCGCTGGGCCACCTCGCGGCTGATATCGCCCATGAAGTCAACAATCCCCTGGCAGGGATTACCAATGCGTTTCACCTGGTGAAGCAGGGAATCGGGAGCGAGCATCGACACTATCGATTCGTGGATCTCATCGATCGCGAAATTCAACGCCTTACCGCGATCGTGAAAAAGATGTACACCCTGTATCAAGGCCTCCCGGCGACCGAGCGGCAGGCCACCGACATAGCCGAATTGCTCCAGGACGTGGCCACGTTGCTGGAGCATAAGATGGCCGTGAAACGACTCCGGTTACACACAGAGGTGGATACCCCCCTTCAGGTAGTCCATGTGTCGCGTTCCGACCTGTTTCAGGTGTTGCTCAATCTCGTGCAGAACGCCATCGATGCCTCTCCCCCCCGCAGTGAAGTGGTGCTGAACGTGTCCGAGCGCGAGGGGCTGCTGCGATGGAGCGTGACCGATCGCGGGACGGGGATAGCTCCGGACGTACTTCCCCGTATGTTCGAGCCATTCTTTACGACAAAGCCTGGCGCCGGTTGGCAGGGACTCGGACTCGGGTTATCTGTGTCGCGCGGGCTGGTGCAAGCCATGGGGGGGAGGATCGAAGTCCAGACTGAATTGCAACGGGGTTCGACGTTCACGGTGGTGTGCCCCTTGGAACAGCCGGATATGTCGGGGGAGCGAGCGGCAGGAGTGGATACAGACAAGGAGCAGAAAGATGACGATTATGCCACAACGCATTCTCATTGCTGATGACGAAGAGACGTTCCGGGAATCCACGGCGGAAATTCTCGCTGAGGCAGGATACGCGTGTAGTGTCGCCAGAGATTCGGCTGAGGCCGAGAGTCTGCTGGAAAACGGCTACGACTTGCTGCTGGCCGATGTCCGGATGCCGGGGAATGCTCACCTTGAGTTTCTTGAGAACGTGTCCAGGCGACATCCCGAGCTTCCCGTGGTGGTGATTACGGGGTATCCGACGGTCGGGACTGCCGTCGAATCGTTTCGCCTCTCCATTGTGGACTACCTGATCAAACCGGTCGGCGTGGACGATCTGAAGCGGGCGGTGGAGCGCGGGCTTCGGCGAAGGACCCTTGCGCGTGCGGTAAAGGATGCCATGACCGAAACGGCCAAGGTGGCGGGAATTTTCGATCAACTGGGCCAGTCGATGAGAGAATTCGGGCGGGGAGAACCACAGGTGGAATGGAGCGCCCATGAGTATATGGCCCAGGCCATGGGACACATCGCCCAGTTGTCGGCACTCGTCGCGCAAACGTTGGAAGCTTCGCGTGGGAGCAGGCCTCAAGCTCCCACGGACGTCTGTGCATTGATGCAGTGCCCCAGGTTGGATCGGTATGAGGCGGCCATTCAGGACGCCGTCGAGGTCATGGAGCGTACGCGCAGCTCGTTCAAGTCGAAGGAGATCGGCGCGTTGCGGCAGCGGCTGGAAACCCTCCTACGCGAGGGACGCAGGCAGAGCTGACTCTGTGTGGCAAGTGCGAAGCGAGCCTTCCCGTTGCAGCCGTGGTCCTCAGGGCGGCCGGCAAGCTTAGGCGATCATGATGCCGGTCGGCGAGTGCGAATGAGATCTGCGGTTGGAAAGCCGAGGCGCTTGGCCTGCTCGACGAGGCGCTGATAGGTAACCTCTTCCAGCTGAGGTGCTCGCGAGAGAATCCAGAGAAACCGACGATCAGGTGTGCCGACCAACGCGGTTCGGTATTCCGGATCAAGCGCAAGAATCCAATAGTTCCCATCCCGTGATGAACCGAAGAGCCGCGCGAAGAAGTTATCGAAGACCACGGTGAGCCGAGCATTGGTTTTAGGGTCGATCACCGTCGCCACACCCTCCGCCTGATCAACTCCGCCACTGTCGGTGAGACACTCATTGTGAACTCCGATCCTGCCGTCCGGACGGCTGGTATAAATGGCTTTCGAGTCAACGCAGTGCCGCTGAAACCACATCGGTAGCCGGGCGATCTCGTACCACGTTCCCGCGTAGCGGGCGAGATCTACCGAAGCCACTATCGGCAATGTGTCCTTGTGCTCCACGCCCGCACAGGCTGTGACGGTGAGGCAGAATGCCCAAACCGCCAACGACGCGCTCAATCGGATCCAGCTGTCTACCACGCCTTGCATCAGCAATTTATTAATCGGTGTGTACATAGTGTGCACTTGGGGTGTGTTGTAAAGATCGGGCTTCAGATCGTCAGCACGGGTCATCACAGCCGTGGTTTTATCATAACAAGCACCAATGCCGCTGCGTAGCGAATGGGGGGGGAGGCAACGCCGGGTGCAGGAGGCTGCGCCGAGTGAAGAACCACGCCGTGCTTACCCCGTAGGCTCTTGGCACTGTTTCGGTTCGTTGTGTGCCATCGGTGTGATCGGAACCTCAACCCACTTTTCTCCGTCTTGACGCTCGAGTTTCTGAATGTAGGTCAGGCTAAAGCCGATTCGTCCATGGATAAGCTCGGGAGTAGCCTTCCAGACCATCACGCACCCGTCTTTTGTCAGGCCCACGGTTCCCGCGTGCCGGCCTGGCAGGAGCTCCGTCGATTCAAAGCGAAGCAGAATCCCCTCGTGTTTGAGGAGGGGACTGATGAGAACACTGGAGGAAGTCCGCGAACGGGGCGGTAGGGTAAGCCCGTTGTCTGAGGACGTAAGTGCGTTCCCGGTGAGTCTACGAGCGGTAGATGGAACGCCCTGGCTGTGACAAGAGCCGGTCCGTCGCTGATACTGATTGTAGGGGAGAATCGCGATATCCATGTGGTGCCAAGCCCCATAATCTGCGACATGGTGGCATATGCATGTCTGCATCTTCTCCAACCCAGCGAATGATAGTGACACGTTCTGAATCGGAGAATTGGCGCAGTGTCACTCCTGGCGAGTCCGCATTTGTCCTACACGTTTTGGATTGTTCAGCCCTGCATTCTAACCTTCACTGCGTGGGGTAACCTCAATATACCTAGGGAAATGTATTGGCCTACCAAAGTTTTTGCCTCTGCCCAACCTCCGGGGAATAGTGCGCCGGGCAGTCTCGCCATAACATCGCCTCTGTCCTGCGAGAGTCCGGGCGACTTGCGAAGATTGCATCACGCTTAGTGAAATAAAGGAGGAGCAGCATGGCAGAAAGTCATCATCCTATGCAGCGTGGGGATAAATCGGTGGCCGTGAATGTTCGTCTTAAACCCGTTTCCCCATCGGATCAGCCGATTCTTGTGAACTACACTCATGTTGGTCTCTCGGACGGACTGGCATATGTCGATTTTGGGTTTTTAGAGCCTGCTTTGTTGAGCGCCGTCGCCACGCGTGCGAAGCAAGGCGAAGTCACACCGAAACAGGTTGAGGGAATCAGCGCGGCACGTGTTGCCTTACCTCTCGATTCCGTGGTGCGTCTCTACCAGCAACTTCAGCGGGTGCTGGTCAGTCTCCAACCTGCTAAGACCAAACAATCCTAACCTGTCGGACCGACATCTTCCCCATGGATACGTTGACGTCAAATCCCGCGGATTGCTCTGTGCCAAGTCCCATAACAGATACGGGCTTGTTATGCCTGCTCATGGTCGCCAGGTTCCACGACCTGCCTGCTGATGGGGGACAGATTCAGCATCAGTTCGGACAGTCGGGCAAGGTACTGGCGACACAGGAGTTGCTACGCGCAGCCAAACACATTGGGTTTCGAGTCGGACTTGTGACTGCTCGATGGGAGGAGCTTGCGACAACGCCATTGCCGGCCATAGTCCAACGAATCGACGGGCGATACGTCGTCCTGGCCAAAGTGCAGGACGACAAGGTGCTCATCCATGATCCACTGGAGGCGCGATCACTGGTTCAATCGAGAGAGATGTTCGTCACAAATTGGAGTGGCAGGTTGCTACTCTGTGCGAAACGCGCGGGTCTCCGGGCGCAGGATCTTGCCTTCGACATCACTTGGTTCATTCCAGCGGTATTCAAGTATCGACGGCTGCTGGGCGAAGTGTTGTTGGCGTCCTTTTTTCTACAGCTCTTTGCACTGCTCACTCCCCTGTTCACCCAGGTCGTTATCGATAAAGTTTTGGTTCACAAGGGCTTCACGACGCTGCATGTTATGGCTATCGGCATGCTGGCGCTGGCATTATTCGACGGACTGCTCGGCGGGTTGCGTACCTATCTGTTTGCTCACACCACGAACCGGATCGATGTGAGTTTGGGGGCGCAACTGTTCCGGCACCTTTTGGCCCTCCCTCTCGCCTACTTTGAAGCACGCCGGGTTGGCGATGCGGTCGCACGTGTGCGCGAACTCGAACATATCCGTCAATTTCTCACCAGTAATTCGGTGACAGTCGTGCTGGATGTCGTGTTCATCGCCGTGTTTCTCGCTGTGATGTGGCTCTACAGTTCGATGTTGACGCTGGTGGTGATGGCATCCCTGCCGCTCTATGCCATTCTCTCGATTGCCATCACGCCGACGATTCGCACACGGCTCACTGAGAAGTTTAACCGTGGAGCGGAGAACCAATCATTTCTAGTCGAGGCCGTAGGCGGTATTCAGACGGTGAAGGCTCTGGCCGTCGAGCCACCGTTGCAGCGCCGCTGGGACGAACAATTGGCCGGATATGTGCAGGCCAGTTTCCGTGCGACCAGTCTGATCACCATAGCCGGCCAGCTGGCGACTTTTATCCAAAAAACTACGACCATTGCCGTCATGTGGGGCGGTGCGTATCAGGTCATCGACGGAGCGCTGAGTATCGGCGAGTTGATCGCCTTCAACATGCTCTCCGGCCAAGTGACCGGACCCTTGTTGCGTATGGTGAACCTCTGGCAGGAGTTTCAACAGGTGGGCATTTCAATACAACGCTTGGGCGATGTGTTGAACACCCGGCCCGAACCTGCATATAGCCCGGCCCGCACAACGTTACCGCGGATCGCCGGGCAGATTACGTTCGACGACGTCACCTTTCGCTATCGTCCAGATGGCCGCCCGGTTCTCCAGCAGGTCTCCTTCTCCCTACAGCCGGGCCAGGTTATTGGGATGGTGGGGCGATCCGGGTCGGGCAAAAGCACCATCGCGAAGCTGATGCAACGGTTGTATGTGCCGGAACGCGGCCGTGTGCTGGTTGATGGGGTAGATCTTGCGCAGGTCGATCCGGCCTGGTTGCGTCGGCAAGTCGCCGTGGTACTGCAGGAGAACTTTCTTTTCAATCGCTCCGTTCGAGACAACATCGCATTAACCGACCCGGGGCTCTCAATGGACCGTGTGATGCATGCGGCCAAACTGGCGGGTGCCCACGAGTTCATCCTGGAGCTTCCGGACGGATATGACACGATTGTGGGAGAGCATGGCTGCGCCCTCTCCGGCGGGCAACGTCAGCGTATCGCCATTGCTCGTGCTCTCGTTGCGAATCCTCGCATTCTGATCCTTGACGAAGCCACTAGCGCTCTGGACTATGAATCCGAAGCGATCATTCAACAGAACATGGCGCAGATCTGCAAGGGGCGCACCGTCATCGTCATTGCACATCGCCTGAGCACGGTTCGCCCTGCCCACCGGATTTACGTCCTCGACAAGGGGCAGATTTTCGAGGACGGGACGCACGATGATCTGGTCAAGCGCAACGGGATGTATGCGCGACTTCATCGATATCAGGAAGGGCGATCCGCAGCAGCGTAACGAGGCAGATGAGGAAGAGAGGATGAAGACGTTATTGCGACATCTGGCGGTGTGGCGTGCGGCATGGCAAATTGAACGGACCATGCCCTCGGCCGTTGTTTCCGGCGGGAGTGCGGTGGAGTTTCTTCCTGCTGTGCTTGAAATTCAACATACGCCGCCTTCGCCGATCGGCCGTGCCATTCTCTGGACCATCATGCTGGTGTTCACGACGGCGGCGGCCTGGTCCTCGCTCAGTCACATTGATATCGTCGCGGTGGCGCCTGGCAAGATTATCCCCAGTGGTCATTCCAAAACCGTCCAGCCATTCGAAACCGGTGTCATTGCTTCCATTCACGTGCAAGACGGTCAAGCCGTTCGTCAGGGAGAGGTGCTGATCGAGATGGATGCGACGCAAAACGGCGCTGATCGGGATCGGGCGCTCAACGAATATCGAGCCGCGCTGGTCGAGGCTGCTCGTTTGCGCGCGTTGATTGCGGGGCACTCCACTTTCGATGCTCCGGAAGACGCTGATCCGCAATTCATGTTGCTGCAACAACAACTCTTGCGGGATCAAGTCGCGGAGCTTTCCGCCCGGGTTGATGCATCCCGGCACCTCATTAGTCAACGCCGGGCGGCGTTGGATGCGACGAAGGATAATATCCGGCGGCTAGAGGCAACTGTTCCGATTGAGGCTGAACGAGCTAAGGCCCATCGTTCTCTGTTAGCACAACAGTACGTGTCCAAGATGGATTATCTCCAATTCGAACAGCAACGCATCGATAGGGCGCAGGAGTTAGCTGGGCAAAAGAGCAAGTTGCGGCAAGATCAGGCTGCGCTGGCCGAGGCCGAGCAAAACTATCATGTCCTTCTTTCAGAGTTTCAACAGAGCAAACAGGCCGAGCTCTCGACCACCGAAACGAAGGTTACGTCACTGCTTCAAGAAGTGCGCAAGGCTGGACAGAAAACCGAGTTGCAGAGGCTGGTGTCGCCGATCGACGGGGTGGTGCAGCAGCTGGCGGTGCATACGGTGGGTGGTGTCGTCACGCCTGCGCAACCATTACTCATCGTCGTGCCTCAAGACTACCCCGTGGAAGTTGAAGCACAGTTCGAGAACAAGGACATCGGCTTTGTGAAGGAAGGGCAGCCAGTTGAAATCAAAGTCGAGACGTTTCCGTTCACCTTATATGGGACGATTCCAGGAAAGGTGTTGACCGTCTCGGACGATGCGGTACCGTTAGACAAGGAGAAAGGCGGCCTGGTTTATGCGAGCCGGGTAAGTATGGATCGAGCCACGATGCAGGTGGAAGGAAAGCGCATCCATCTGTCGCCTGGGATGGCGGTTACCGTGGAGGTCAAGACCGGTCAGCGACAGGTGATCGACTATCTGCTGAGTCCCTTATTGAAGTCTATGCAGGAGAGTTTGAGGGAGCGTTAAGAAATCTGAAAAGGAACTGTGTCGCGCAACAAACCTTCAGGAAGAGGGTTGGTCATGAAGATGAGGTCTGATCAAATTGTCAGGGGCATTATCGTTGTAGGGTTGTTGCTTGTCACGATGATGGTAACCAGCGAGGCGGGGCTCTTGGGGAAAGAAGAGACGCCTGGAGAGCGATTTCGGAAGGCCATTGAGAAAGTCAGGCTAAGTTGTGAAAGCCGGAAGCTGGCTCCGGGGGAAGTGTGTGGAGCGGTGACTAACCTCAAACCGGCTGATCCCTTGGCGACAGAGGAGGGCCGGTTCGCGCACTCAATCAGGATCCCTAATCCGGTACCGGAGGACAGCGGGTACAAGCCGGGAATGACCCCGGAGCAGTATTTTGAACACCTGTGCAAGACCGAAGCGGGGGAGTTCATCTACAAGACCGTGGAGAATGTAGAGGGACTGCTCCAACTGCGACCTCGCGAAAATCCCACAGACTATGAACTCGAACATCTCTATGCAGTGGAAGATCCCTATGGGCATTCTGTAGGGGTACGGGATCACCCTGAAGAGTATTTTGTCCAACCTGCGATAGGCAAGTATCAGTTTCTCGAAATTCCTTTGCCTGAGAGATCCCGTGCGAGTGAAGAAAGAATGTACCTTCGCTTTTACCGAGACAAAAACGCGCGTGCGGGAAAAGATTACCAAACCGCGATCAATGGCAAATTCGTGCGGGTTCCCTACGTCGTGGGAAAAGTAAAGGTTCCTTCTTCCCAGAGCCGCTACGGATACACCTGGCGCGGGGTTGGCCGTCCGCACGATCGAAGGCTCGGAATAGCAGGAGGAGAACTGATCATCCTTGACCTCCGAACCAACGAGGTGCTTGCTGTCAGGCGAGGTTTCGTCCGCAGTGGGTATATGCGAAATATGACCGGAGTTTGGTGGTTAACAGCACAGAAGTGTTCGAAGGAATCGTTGAAGACCGATGTGCAGTTTATTAATCAGGTGTTAAGGCCGGTACTGGGCGCGGAGGAGAGATAAAATGAGTCAAGGTAGTATCTCGACTTGGTTGAAGTTTGCCCTGCAACAAATGGCAGCCGAGTCGTATCTCGATCAAATCCTATTGGGGCGACCTCTTCGAGAGATCCTGTTGGATGGCAACAATGACACAAGATTTGTTGCGCCAGATGCTAACGGCGACCTGCCCGGTATGACGCGGTTTACGAATGCGCTGGCTGATCGGTTCCTCAGTGCCTATCAAATCGTCGATCATCACGCCAACGATGCAACAGGGTTTAGTGCCACCCTGTTGTTTGACACTCAGACCAACAGCTACACGCTCTCATTCCGAAGCAGCGAGTATGCCGCTGACGTCAATGGTGGTGATCGTTCACGCGATATTGTGGGGGCGGATGCAGAAGTCAAGAATGCCGGCTTTGCGTTTGCCCAACTTGTCAGCATGACGCGATACTTTGAGGGCTTGCAACAGGGTAAGAAGAGCGATGGGACAATCGATCCGTCATTGGCTGCCTTCTTTGGCAATTCTCAGAACCAACTTAATGTCACTGGCTATTCCCTCGGAGGGCACCTAGCGACTGTATTCACAGAACTCTATGCGGATCGCGTGGCCCAAACGTACACCTTTAATGGGGCCGGGCGCGGTGAATTTGCCGGTTTACATTTCAACAGCGAGGTACAGGAAGCCGATCGCATACGGGAGATGCTTGCGAACCTTGATGCGCGGTTACGGGCAACTGATCCGTTAGGCTCGCTGTTTGCCAGTGGGGCGACGGCTGACATCTACACCGACGAACGGTATCTGGTCGCGTTGGATGACATTAGGGCGCGCTATCCCACGAGTGGAACTCAAAGTTTGCCTGGTCTGACCGGAGGGCTGACGAGAACCGATGGTGCTTTTGGAAAAATACAGCAGCTCTTTGGTCATGCCCAGACCGGTCAGGATGTTGAGGTGGTCGCCAATTCTGGGGTCCACGCAAAGGTGATCCCTGTTTTAGTCGAAGGGCAGCCACTCATTGAAGATGTGAATGTCCAGAATCCATGGGAATCTCAATATGGCAATAGCCACAGCGTCACTCTCCTTGTGGACTCCCTGGCCATCCAGGAACTATTTCAGAAGGCTGATCCGCAGTTACAGCAATCTCAGATAGAAAGCATTCTGAAAGCCTCCTCAGATCAGATTGCCTCTCCCTATCCAGAACAAGGAACGCCTGTGCCCCCTGCCGAGGGAGACACGCTTGAAAAAGCGCTTGATGCACTGGCCAAGGTGTTCCACGTTGAAGGACCTGCTACTCCTTACGGGCGACTGCCCGGAGATTTCGGCAGCGCAACGTATCGACAGCCGTTTTATGAGCGACTTGACGCCGTTCGAGCGGCGATCGGTGACCAGGTCTTCAGCATTGCGCCATTGATAGGGAAGAGCGCTGAGGAGTTACAATCCTTGGCCTTACTGGAGGATTCAACGAGTCTTGCTTATCGGTTCGCATTAAGGGAGTTAGCCCCATTTGCGGTCCTCGGGGCTAGCGCTTCCTCGACAGAGACACTCTATGCTAACCACAACGAAGCCGGACAGTTGGCACTGCTCAACTCCGAAAGCGGAATGGGAGAATTGTCTCCACAGTACTTGAAGGATCGCGCCGCATTTCTGGTCGAGAAGATCAATGTCAACAGTAACCCAATCGGGTTCCCCTCCATCACTCATTTTAAAGATTTCCAATCACTCTATGAGATTCGTTCGGTAGCACCACAAGGGCCTCAAGTCTTGTTTGGAGGCGAGGTCGGCGAAACTCTCGATGGAAGTGCGTTTTTTGGTGACCATCTCTATGGCGGCGAGGGAGACGATCATCTGTTTGGCTATGGAGGCAAGGACTATCTGGAGGGGAATCCCGGCAACGACATCTTGGATGGCGGCAGTGGCGCCGATACGATGCTGGGAGGAACGGGAGACGACACGTATCTCGTCGACGATTCTGGCGATGTCGTCCGAGAGTATGCCAATAGCGGCATTGACGAAGTGCGCAGTTCAGTCACCTTCACCCTGGACTCCCAGATCGAGCACCTCACGCTGACGGGGAGCAATGCGATTGATGGCATTGGCAACGAGCTAGGCAATATTCTCATCGGCAATAGCGCAAAAAATATGCTGAATGGTGGTGGTGGGCAGGACCATCTCGTCGGCAATGAGGGAAACGACACACTCATCGGCGGCGCTGGCGACAGCGACCTCCTCGAAGGCGGCGTTGGATTCGATACGTACATCTATCGTTCTGGTGATGGGGTAGATCGAATTGAGGACAGTGATGCGCAGGGGCAGATCATTTTCGACGAGCACCTGTTGCAGGGAGGTATTCGGCGTGCCGGTGATGTCGCCAACAGTTATACGAGCCTGGATGGCCGAACCACTTACCTGATGTCCGGGACCGATCTGATCGTGAACGGTGTCCTCATCGTGAACGAGAATTTTCAGAGTGGCCAGATGGGAATTCAGTTGCGCGATGTCTCCCCTATTCCGTCTGATACAGGACTTCCCGCCGGACCTTTTGGGCATGTGTTGGTGGGAGACGGTGAGGATGAGACGCTCATTGCCACTCATCCGTATTCGTATGCCATGTATGGCAACGAAGGAAATGATGTCCTCACTTCTCAGGTGCCGTCAACACATGACTCGTTCTCCGATCTTCGTGATGGTGGGGCCGGTGATGACATCCTGGTCGGTGCTGGAGGGAATGATTATCTCGTTGGCGGTAGCGGTGATGATTATGCCGATGTCTCCGATGGAGATATCTTTCTCGGTGGAGATGGCAATGACATTGCTGTGACTGATACCGAGATAGCCAATTACGCATGGACCCATATCGGCAGCGGCACACACTATATTGACGGGGGCGCCGGCAATGACGTGTTATTGGGCGCCCTTGGCGTTGATGTGTTGCTTGGTGGGGATGGTGAGGATGTTCTTAGGGGAGAAAACCGTCCGGTGGGTTGGATTGCAAAAGTGTATGACGTTGATCTCATCCCACAAAGTGTTTCTATGTTGGCATTTTCCTCGGCTCTAGGTGCAGACGACTACCTCGATGGCGGCGCCGGTAACGACCTGCTTGTCGGCGACGGAGGAAACGACATTCTCGTCGGCGGGGCGGGCGACGACTGGCTGTATGGGGAGTCAGATTTTACCCAGACTATTCCTGGCGATGATTGGTTGGATGGTGGTGAGGGCAATGACCGGCTATTCGGCGGCGCAGGAGCTGACTCGCTTTCCGGTGGGGATGGCGACGATCTTTTGATCGGGGACTTTTCAGAGGATCTCGGGTCTGAAGATATTCTCGATGGAGGCGCCGGAGCCGACGAACTGCAGGGTGGAGGGGGCGACGATATTCTCTATGGTGGCACTGGGATGGATCGGCTTGCCGGGTTCGCGGGAAACGATTTTCTCGATGGCGGTGCGGACAGCGACGAGCTACAGGGAGGGGCCGGCGACGACTCATTGTGGGGTGGACTTGGTCATGATCTTATGACCGGGCAGGAGGGAGATGACGAGCTCTTCGGGGATGATGGAAACGATGAGCTGCATGGAGAGATTGGAAACGATACGCTTGTTGGTGGCGTCGGCAATGATGCGCTCTTTGGTCAGGATGATGACGACCTCCTTTCCGGCGATGCCGGTGATGATTTACTGAATGGTGGACTCGGTAATGATCAGCTTGACGGCGGCGATGGGATCGACGATGTGCAGGGCCGAGAGGGAGACGATCTCATTGTTGGCGGCACCGGCGACGATTTTCTCTACGGTGATGGCAACGACCCCACTGTCCTGAATCTCCTCGGCGGCAACGATACTCTTGATGGCGAGGAGGGGGATGACCAGTTGTGGGGTGGTGCGGGGCAGGATCAACTGTTCGGTGGCGAGGGAGCCGACCAGTTGGTGGGTGATGTGGGAGATGATGCCTTGTTCGGGGATGCCGGTGATGACTCTCTCTTTGGAGACTCGCCGCTATTCGCGGGGCAGGCGGGGAATGATGTGCTCGACGGCGGTGATGGTCACGACGTCCTTCAGGCTGGTGGCGGGGAGGATGATTTGCACGGCGGGACAGGAAATGATCGTCTGATCGGCGGGGCCGGGAGTGACACCTATCGATTTAACCTGGGCGGCGGTGTTGATTCTATCGAGGATGATGCAACGCAGAGTAATCGATTGATCTTTGGTGCTGGTATTACCGCTGAATCCTTGAGGTTGGACGTGGCAACCGGTGATTCTCTTGTCGTACGTGTCGTTAACAGTGAGGATGCGGTTCAGATCGTCGGCTTTGGGCTCAATTCACCCTCCGAGTTTCACACCATTAATCAGTTCGAGTTTGCCGACGGCACGGTGCTGAGGGACGCCGGATTGCTCGCGCGAGGGTTTAACTTGTCCGCGCCAGTGGACGGAGGAACGGTGATCGGTACGTCCTTTGCCGACCATATGCAAGGCAGTCAGGCTGCTGATTGGCTTCACGGACGTGATGGAAACGATGTCCTCATTGGCGGCGAGGGCGCTGATGTGTTGGAGGGTGAGGAGGGCGACGATCTATTAGAAGGCGACGCCGGTAATGACCGGCTCTATGGTGGCGCCGGGGTGAACGTATTACGCGGAGGCGAAGGAAGTGACCTGTTGGTGTCGAACGCGGCCGCCGATCAGTTAATCGGTGGGACCGGTCACGATATCTATCACCTTGTCTCAGGACTTGCCACCGTGTCAGAGGACGCGAATGGAGGCATTGATACCATCCAGCTAGCGCCCAGTGCTTCTCTTGCATTTCAAGCGCCTGACCAGGTGGAGAATGTTCAGATCCTGGACGATTTTTATTTGGAGCCGACCCAGCGAGTAGACCTGGTAGGAAATGTGCTGGACAACCAATTGTCCGGTCCCAACCAGCTTGACGGCCAAGGAGGAAACGACATTCTCATCGGGGTGGGCGACAATACGTTCTTGTTTGACCGTGGGTATGGGCAAGACATCGTGCGGATGGGCATGCAGACGTATGCCCACACAGGGCTCGATCAGGTTCTGTTCGGAGCGGAGATCGCGCCGGGCGATCTCATACTCGAAAATCATGTCAACGATCTGGTCGTTAAGGTCAATGGGAGCACAGACCAATTGACGGTGGAGTCCTTTTTTGTCTCCCCGAGCAATCACGTGGACCAATTTGCGTTTTTCGATGGGACCGTGTGGGATTTGAGCGCGATCGAGAGTCGGGTGTTGACGTTTGTCGGCAGTGACGCCGACGACACGTTCTACGGCACCGATGGGGACAATCTCATTCGCGGGTTGGGGGGTAATGATCAAATCCGGGCTTCGCTGGGAGACGATACTCTCGATGGTGGCGCCGGAAACGACTTTCTGGAGGGGTATCTTGGCAATGATATCTATCTGTTTGGTCGAGGATATGGGCAGGACTCCATCGACGACCAAGGCGATTCATCGGATGTCGACACGCTGCAACTCTTGGACGGAATTACCCCTGGCGATGTCACGTTGCGTGCGACGCCTGATTTTGGCGGCAGTGCAATTCTGACGATAACCAATACTGCCGACCAACTCACTCTTGGCGGATTTTTCGAGTTTCAATCACTCCGTGTTGACCTGATTAAATTCGCAGACGGCACTATCTGGGATTACAACGCGATGCTGGCTCACACTGAAGGCGTGAATCTTGTCGGCGGTGAGGGCGTCGATTACCTCTACGGCAATGTCACGAACGACATCCTTTCAGGGTTGGATGGAGATGACAGCCTCTACGGTGGGGCCGGCAACGATCTATTGGACGGAGGAATTGGTGCGGACAGCCTGAGTGGCGGGTCAGGAAATGATCTTTACATGGTCGATGATGTCGGAGATAGAGTGACAGAACAGGCAGGCCAAGGAACGGATACGATTCAGAGCGGTGTCACGTATGCGCTGGGTGCGAACGTCGAAAATCTTGCGCTTATCGGCAATGCAGCCATTAACGGCACCGGAAACTCCCTCAACAATGTCTTGACGGGCAATGGCGCGGTCAATGTTCTCACTGGCGGCGCAGGAAACGATACGTATGTCGTTGGGGCGGGGGATACGATTGTCGAAGCCGCCGGCTCAGGGACTGACACCATCAGAACCGATATCAGCTGGACATTGGGAACCAATGTGGAAAACCTTGTGTTGACGGGAACCGCCGCGGTCAATGGAAGCGGCAACAGCCTTGCCAATACTCTGACAGGGAATAGTGCCGCCAATATCCTCAATGGAGGAACTGGCGCGGATAAGTTGATTGGCGGGCAGGGCGACGATACCTATGTTGCGGACAACGTTAACGATCAGATTACTGAATCGGCCAATCAAGGCCTCGACACCGTTCAGAGTTCGGTCACGTATACTCTGGCTGCCAATGTGGAGAATCTTACGCTGACTGGGACCGGAACGATCAATGGGACAGGAAACGGGTTGGACAATATTTTGACCGGGAATAATGCCGCCAATCGACTCACTGGCGGCGCCGGGAATGACACCTATGTGATCGGGGCCGGCGATAGTATCGTCGAATCGGTGAATGCCGGTATCGACTGGGTCCAGAGTTCTATCACGCATACGCTTGCCGCGAATGTCGAGAACCTGACGCTTACGGGAACTGCTATCATCAACGGCACTGGAAATGGGCTCAATAACATCTTGATCGGCAATAGTGCGGTCAACACGTTGACCGGTGGCGCGGGGAACGACACGTATATTGTGGGAACAGGAGATACTGTAGTCGAGGCGTTGAATGCCGGCACCGACACGGTCCAGAGCGCCGGAACTTGGAGTTTGGGCGCCAATGTGGAAAATCTGGTGCTGGTCGGATCTGCGGCGGTCAACGGGACGGGCAATACTCTGGCCAATGTGCTCACCGGCAATGCCGGTAACAATGCACTGGTCGGCGGTGACGGCAACGATACCATGGCAGGTGGACAAGGAAACGATGTGCTCAATGGCGGGACTGGAAATGATGTCTTTCAATTCGCTCGCGGGGATGGTCAGGATACTGTGACTGACACGAGCGGGAGCAGCGATCGGCTCAACTTCGGCTCCGGGATCAATCCTCTGGACATCATGTTGAGTCAAAGTGCCAATGATTTGCGCATCGCGCTCTACGGTTCGACCGATCAGGTGACGATTGCCAACTGGTATGGAGGCGCTACTAATCAGATTGAAACAGTCCAAGCCGGTAACGGTCAACAATTGATGAGTACTCAAGTGAACCAATTGATCCAGGCGATGGCGGGATTCACGCAACAGACAGGGTTGAGTTGGGAGCAAGCTGTGGCCCAGCGCCCCCAGGATGTGCAGCAGGTTCTGGCTGCGAATTGGCACTAGCGGTATGTTTCGGTCGCTCCGCCTGTCCGGCGGGGCGACTCCCTCTTGACCGCCTCGTTTTTCGCGCCCTGTCTTGGCATAGTCAGGGCCAATCTCCGGCAGACCCTCCTTTTTCCTGCCGACCGTGTATGAATAGCCCGATATTGCGGAGAGTTGTGGTGTGCGGTTGGCCAGTACCGAAGAGGTACAGCCTCCGTGGAATGGCCGGACCCGGTTTGGGTGGTACAGTCAGGACATCAGCGTAAGGCATGAAACCCGAGTCACTATAGGCCGCCAACTTTTCCGCGTTTGCTAGGAGGTCAATGATGTCGCACCGAACGGTTCTCTCTTTCGCCCTATTGGCAGTTCTCGTTGGTGGCATCCACGGGTGTACGACGATGCAGGCTGGGTCTGCTACCACGTTACCGAGTAGTGCGTTCTTCCCCGTTGATGTGAATGAGCTGAAGTCGCTTCAAACCATCGCCCATGCGCAGGATTCCCGCATGAAGAATTGTCACAAAGGTCCCGCCTGTGAGGATGCCTATTACACGCGTGGCTTGGTCGCGCTCTTTGAGAATCGTGCCGATGCGATTACGGTGTTTCAGGAGCTGCACACAGCCATGCCGAACAGCCGCTATGAGGCGGCGACGACGGGCTGGTTAAATCTCTTGCAGGATACGGCGCCATCCTCCAAGCATCATCAGGCGTTAATGGTTCAGTTGAAGCAGGAAGTACTGCATAATCTCCTGGAGCGTTCTGATTTGACGGCGCTGCGGACTGTGAAGGACCACGACCGGCGGGTTGCGGAGCTCAAGTAATGAGCCAGTTATAGCTATGAGCCTGGTGTCCCGTTCGGCCGGCATGCGTCGCATGCCGGCCGAATCTGTTTCTGTATCTGTCCCCCCATAGTTGTTCTACGAAGTGTCGGGATAGATTGCAGGGGTTGCACGTCTCCGCCAGTTGAGTAAATCCCTCTCCAGTGCACGCTCCTTTACATGTAGTTGAGTTTGCACAGACTCGCGGCTACACTTTGCCTGGGTAAAGTCGGGTTGTGTCTAGGTGTATCCATCGGTGAGAGGTGTATATGCGTCTGTTCAGTATGACCTTCGTGGTATCCGTCATTCTGTTTGTCGGAGTCTGGTCGGTGCGAGCGGCCGAGCCACTGTCTGGGGCGGATGGCCAGGCCGGCGGGGCCGAGGCGATCACAGGGCAGGATGGTGCGCCGATGGTGTTGGTTCCGGCCGGGCCTTTTACGATGGGGAGCAACGATGGGCTTCCCGCCGAGCGCCCCGAACATGTGGTGATCCTCGACGCGTATGTCATCGATCGATATGAAGTGTCGCTGCAACTCTATCGAAAGTTTCTTCAGGCGGCGAGATATGATGCGCCGCCGACCTGGGATGATGAAGCGGCGGAGACGGTCAGCGATCGTCCGGCTGTCGGGATGAGTTGGGAGGATGCGGCGGCCTATTGTGCCTGGGCAGGGAAGCGACTCCCGACGGAAGCTGAATGGGAGAAGGCTGCGCGTGGAACCGATGGCCGTCGGTACCCGTGGGGCCCCATGCAGCCGTTCGTGGACATTGCCAACTACAATCGCGGCGTGTGGGTGAGCGAAGCCATTACGTTGGTGAGTGTGGCCGGTGGGGTGGAAGGGATGAATGTCCGCCACGGGCTGAAAGCCGGGGGGCGGAGTCCGTACGGCCTCCATCACATGGCGGGGAATGCGGCCGAGTGGATAGCCGATTGGTACGATCGTACGTATTACGGCAAGAGTCCCGACAAAAATCCGACGGGTCCTGCTAATGGCGAGAAACGGGTGATTCGTGGCGGGTCGTGGGCCGATTTGCCTGTGGCGTTAAGTGCGTCTGCGCGGGTCTCGGCGGAGCCTGGTTTTCAGGACCGCACCATTGGATTTCGCTGCGCGATGGATGCCAAGAAATAGAGGCAGGGGTGAGCACTGAGGCCTTCGTAAGTTTCCTGGTTCCTGCCTATGCTTGATTCAGGTGCCGCATCGTCTGTTCCACCGCCGAACCGAAAGCACAAGGCCGTTGCCGCGTTCGCGGCAGGGCTTGTGTTCCTGGTTGCGCTGGCGGGGATCCGCAATATCTCGCCTCCATCTGATTCAACCCCGGCTGTCCAGAATATTGACCCGAACATGGTGCCGTTGGTGACGGGGGATGAACCGATTCAGGAGCTCTTTGTCCGTGCCGGCTGTCCGGTTTGCCATCAGATTCCCGGCATTGCAGGAGCGAAGGGGCAGGTCGGTCCACCACTGTGGCTGGGGAAGACCGGGGCGAGTCGCCTGGCTGATCCACAGTATAAAGGGCAGGCGCAGACGGTTCGTGAGTACATTGTGGAATCAGTGGTATCCCCGGGGACCTATGTGGTGCCAGGGTTTCCACCGGATACGATGCCGACGTGGTACGGACGGAAGCTGAGTGGGGCTGCATTGAGTAAAATCGCGTCGTATCTCGAACAGGCGGTGGAAGAGCCCCCCTCGGGACGCCCTTAAGCGGGTGCGCCGATCAATTGCGTGGTGTGCGCTCGCGGAGGAATAGACCTTGAGGATCAGGGAGCAGCAATGCCCTGACCCTCAGCGCTTTTTGCTCCCGCCCTGACCCAGTTGTCCTTGAATCTGGAACCCCTTCTCATCCCGGTCGCTCTTGTCCAGGAGGGCGGCCACTGCGTCATCGCCTTTCAACCCCGCCAGTTTAATTTTCAGACGGAGGTTGTTGGCGCTGTCGGCGTTGATCAAGGCTTGTTCAATGCTGATCTTCCCGGCCTTATAGAGTTGCAACAGCACGTGGTCGAATGTCTGGCAGCCTTCGTCGATGCCCTGTTCCATCGCCTCTTTCAGGGTATCGATCTCAGAACGTTTGATGAGGTCCTTGATGCGCGGTGTATCCAGCATGATTTCGAGTGCAGGCACGCGGCGGCCGTCGAGGGAGGGGATCAATCGTTGAGAGATGATGGCCCGCAGGTTCAATGAGAGCTGCAGATAGATCTGGGCGTGCCGTTCGACCGGGAAGAAGTTCATGATGCGCTCGATCGATTGATTCGCATTATTCGAGTGCAACGTTCCGAGGCAGAGGTGTCCGGTTTCAGCGAACGTGATCGCGGCTTCCATGGTTTCCGTATCCCGGATTTCACCGATGAGAATGACGTCCGGTGCCTGACGCAGGGTATTTTTCAACGCGTGCCCGAAGGAATGGGTGTCGAAGCCGACTTCGCGCTGGGTGACGATCGATTTCTTGTGGTGATGGACAAATTCGATCGGGTCTTCCACGCTGATGATGTGGCCCGCATGCACCGTGTTGCGGTGGTCGATCATCGCGGCGAGGGACGTGGATTTTCCGGAGCCGGTCGCGCCGACCACCAACACCAGACCCCGCTTGGTCATAGCGATGTCTTTGACGATGGGCGGCAGGTCTAGCTGTTCGACTGTCATGATCTCCGCTTTGATATGACGAAACACCAACCCGACGTTGCCCTTCTGTCGGAAGATGTTGACGCGAAAGCGGCCGAGGTCTTTGTAATAAAGGGCAAGGTTCATCTCCATTTTTTCTTCGAACTCACCTCGCTGCTGGCCTCGCATGAGGGCCAGCGCCAGCGATTCGAGTTGCTCGTTCGTGAACGGCGGCGCATCGGTCCGATGTGTCGAGCCATGGATGCGATAAATGGGGGGCGCATCGACGGTGAGATACAGGTCCGACGATTCCTGCTTGACCATCACTTCGAGAAGCGTGCGAACATCCATGAAATGCCTCTTTCCAATGCCGTGGGAAACCCGTTTCGTTTGCGCCGAGTGCCCGTTTACGCGGCGCCTCCTGCAGCGGCGCTAAAGAGATTGGGATTCATGCTGCGCGATTGAGCTTCAGCTTTTGTCACCAGCCCTCGTGTGACCAGATCGACCAGGGCCATGTCCATGGTTTGCATCCCATCTTTTTGGCTGGCCTGCATGATGCCGGGAATTTGATGGAGTTTGCCTTCGCGGATGAGGTTCCGCACCGCTGTGGTACCGACCATGATTTCCACCGCCGCAATCCGGCCACCACTCTTCTTCTTCAGGAGCGTCTGGGTCAAGACTGCCTCCAGCGTTTCCGAGAGCTGTGCGCGGACTTGGGCCTGTTGGTTCGGAGGGAAGGCGTCGATGATGCGGTCGATGGTTTTCGGGGCGCTGGACGTGTGCAGGGTCGCAAAGACCAAGTGTCCGGTTTCGGCAGCGGTCAACGCCAGCTGGATCGTATCCAGGTCTCGCATTTCGCCGACGAGAATGATGTCGGGGTCTTCGCGGAGTGCGGCGCGGAGGGCGTTGGCGAACGACAGCGTGTGGACGCCCAGTTCCCGCTGGTTGACCAGGCATTTTTTGGATTTGTGAACAAACTCGACCGGATCTTCGATCGTGAGAATGTGTCCTTCGAAGGTGTTGTTGAGATAGTCGATCATGCCCGCGAGTGTGGTGGATTTCCCGGACCCGGTTGGGCCGGTCACCAGGATCAGGCCTTTTTCGCGGTCGCAGAGCTGTCGGAGGATCGGCGGCATGCCGAGTTTTTCCAGGGGAAGAATCTCCGTCGGAATGGTCCGGAACACGGCGCCTAAGCCGCGCCCTTGCACAAAGACGTTGACGCGGAATCGGGCGATGTCGCCCAGGTCGAAGGAGAAGTCACACTCCCGGTGTTCTTCGAAATTCTTCCGTTGCGCGTCACTCATCATGTCGTAGATAAGCGCGTGAGTTTCATCCTGGGTCAGGGGAGGATGGTCGAGTTTCTTGAGATCGCCATGCAGGCGGATCATCGGTGGTTCACCGGCGCTGATGTGGCAGTCCGAGGCGCCCTGTTGGACGCCAAAGGTCAACAGTTTGGAGATATCAATCATCGGATCACTCCATGCAGTGAGAGAATGTATGGATAAACGAGCGTCGCTATGAGTAGAGGATCATGGCTCGTCAGGTTGATTCGATCATGCCATAGGAAGGTGAGAAAGCAAGAAAATACCCAGAAGAGACGAGGGCGAAACGGTGGCCGGCGGCCGCTCTGCAAAGGGCGATTGGTGCTTAGATCATGTTGAGCGTGCGACCTGCCTGTGCGAGTGCCGTCAGCGCCTGGTCGATGTGCTCATCGGTGTGATCGGCGGTGATCGTGAAGCGAATCCGGCTCGTGGACGCCGGCACCGTCGGTGGGCGAATGGCGGGGGCATAGACTCCCAGTGAGAGCAGTGTGTGGGCGAGGTTCATTGCGCGATCGGGATCGCCGACGATGACCGGAAGAATGGGGCTCTCCGAAGCGGCGAGCCGGAAGCCGAGGCCGCTGAGTCCTTGCGCAAGGCGATGGCGATTCCGCCACAATCTGGCTCGCCGCTCAGGCTCTTGCCGGATCACGCGGAGCGCCGCCGTGGCGGCCGCGGCGGCGGCCGGTGTGGGGGCGGTTGTATAGGTGAAGGCGCGGCAGGTATTTACGAGATAGGCCACGAATTCCGCTGATCCAGCCAGGTAACCTCCGGAGCTCCCGATCGCTTTGCTCAAGGTGCCCATGTGATAGGGGATGCGCGTTTCGACATCGCAATGTTCGAGGGTGCCTCGCCCTGTTTCCCCAAGGATTCCCGTGCCGTGCGCATCGTCGACATAGACGGCGGCGCCATACCGTTCCGCCAATAGGGCGATGTCCCTCATCGGTGCGATGTCCCCATCCATGCTGAAGACGCCGTCGGTCACGATCAGGGTGGGTTTGTTGGAGGTCCGGCGGGTAAGGAGTTGCTCCAGGTGATTCATGTCCCGGTGGTGGTAGACGCGAAATGTGGCGCCGCTTAAGCGGCAGCCGTCGATCAGACTTGCGTGGCAGAGGCGGTCGGCGAGGATGAGCCCGTCTTTTCCAATCAGCGCCGGAACGGCGCTGATATTCGCCAGATAGCCGGCTGCGAAGGTGAGTGTGGCTTCAGTGTCATTGAACCGGGCGAGTGCCGTTTCGAGTTCTTCGTGGGGCGTAAGGGTGCCGCAGACGAGACGCGAGGCCCCGGATCCCGCCCCGTATTGACGCGTCGCTTCGACGGCCGCTTCTACGACGGCTGGGTGGGTGGCCAGGCCCAGGTAATTATTGGAGGAAAGCAGGATCACGGTGTGCCCGTCGAGCCTGACCGTCGGCCCCGTGGAGGAGGCGATGGTGCGCAGCCGACGGAGTAGGTGCTGGTCCTGCAATTTTTGAAGATATTCCTTGAACATGGTGTCCCGTACTCGCAAAGGGCTTGAATATTTGACAAGGCTGACTGCTCCCTAGTATAAGGCGCGAGTCGCTCGGAAACGACCGCTTCTTTTACTGCGCCTAGAGAATGATTGAGAGAGCATGAGTTATCGAATCAAAGTTCCCGCAAAGGTCGATCCGCTCGATGAAGCTCATTTGTTGACCGGAGTGGAGCGGTTTTTGCTCGTCTTGCAGGAACAGCGGCGGGCGGTTCTGGTCGGACTGGGAGTCTTGCTCGTTGCCGCGGCGGTGGTTGCCGGGGTCATTTGGTATGACTACCAGACCACGCTGAAAGCACGTGAACTCGATCAGGAAGCGACGCTGCACTATCTCAATCGACCGGCTGACGATCCGAAAAAATCTCACGAACAGCTTGCGCAGGCCATCAATCTCTACAAGCAGGTAGTGGATCAATATCCACGGAGCCCCGTTGCTCCCCTGGCCCTGTTCCATTTAGGGAATGCTCAGGTGCTGGCTAATGAGGTTGATGCAGGGATCGAAACCTACAAACGATTCATGTTGCTCCATGGTTCCAATACCTCGCTCCTGGGGCTTGTCCAGCAGCGGATGGCCTACGCCTATCTGGTGAAGGGGGATCGTGATCAGGCGGTGAAGGCGTTTACCGGCATCCTTGAGATCCCCGGTGCGCTGAATAAAGACCACGTGCTCTTCGAGCTGGCAAAATTGGAAGAATCGCAGTCCCGTCCTGAGGGAGCCCTCGCGCACTACCAGGATTTGATGAAGAATTATCCTAACTCGCCCTTCACCAGTGAAGCGGCCGTGCGAGTGAAGGTGCTGGAAGTGAAGAAGTCTCCGGAGAGTCCGGCGGCGGCTGCTACACCTGCTCCGGCCGTGACTGCGCCCGCTCCCCAGCCTGAGGCGCCTGCTAAGTCTTCAGGCAAGTCTGCCGCGGCGTCCTCCAAGAAAAAACCGTAACGGCTCCCTTAGTAGAATGACGCGGTGAGGGGTGGTCGCGTTAGTTCGCGATGACCAGGCGGCTTCCTACCTTGATGGTGGGACCTGTCAGGTTATTGTTGGACTTGAGGGTTTTGACGGAGATGTTGAATCGCTTGGCGATTCTTTCTAGAGAGTCGCCTACGCGCACCCGATACCAGTGGCCGGATTCCGGCTCAGGCTTGACGTGCCGGACCCTGACGGGGACCGGGAGCGGTGCGAATTTGTGAGTCGGGGCCCGATCCAACAATTGTTCGACCTTCTCCCTGGTCCCGACCGGAACCTTCAGGTGATATTCGGCATCGTCCGGGGGCGTGGCATCGCGCCGTAACTCCGGGTTCAGTACCTTCAGTTCCTGGTACGAAATGCCCGTCACATTGGCAATCGCTTTAAAGTGGATGGGGCGCTTCACGACCACTTCTTCAAACTGGTGAGGCCGCACGTCGTTCTGCGGGAAGCCATAGCGGTCCGGATTCTTGGCGATGATGGTTGCGGCCATGAATCGGGGGACGTATTCTTTCGTTTCCCGCCGGATCAGCCGTGTTTTTGCAATGTCTGAAAAGCTCTCCGCTTGCGCCGTATGGAGGGCTCGCATCACCTTGCCCTCACCGGCGTTGTAGGCGGCCATGGCCAAAGGCCAGGTGCCGAACAAATCGTACAGGTCCCGCAGGTAGCGCGCAGCCGCGACGGTCGACTTCACAGGGTCTCGCCGTTCATCCACATAACTATCCACACGCAGCCCATAGACTTTGGCGGTCCCCTTCATAAATTGCCATGGACCGGCCGCACGGGCGCGGGAATAAGCGTGGGGGTTAAATCCGCTTTCAACCAGAGACAGATAGATGAGATCGCTGGGGAGCTGGAATTCAGAGAAGATGCTGTCGACCAGCGGGCGATAGTGACTCAGGCGGATGAGCCACTGTTCAAATCGATTGCGGATAGAGACGTTGAAAAAACGAATATGGCCTTGAACGGATGGGTCGAGCACAATCGGCACGTTGTAGGCCGTGGCTTCATCCGATTCCTGGTCCTGCGCAGAAGCCTCTTCCTGAACCACCTCTGCGGGTGGTGTCAGCAGATCCGTGAATCGAGCGGTGGTGCCATTGAGGGGCTTGAGTTGAAGGAGCGCTTCGGCCGGCGGGACTTCCGTCGACGGTTCGCTGGCAATAGGGGCCGGGGGCTCAACGGCTTCGAGTTCCGCGGCAGTGGCGTGATCTTCCTCATCCAACGAGTATTCCGGTTCCTGAATGGATGGTTGAATGTCTTCCGGCGTAGTCTCCGTAGTCGCGGGTGTGTCGGCGTGGGATGGGGTGGGCGACTCCGCTCCTGCGAGGGCCGGCCACGCGAGAGAGACCAGGCAGAACGAGACAACCGGCAGAGCGCGAACACCTGTGCCCAGGAAACGTGCATGCATAAGGGTACCCATCAGACTGTTCAGGAAATGTGAGAACGCTGACTCTCGAAGGGTAGCCTATCGAGGAGGGTACAACTTGTCAAGAAATTGAGGGAGTTGAGTCGTCATCGCGTTTACAGGGAGAAAACAGTGCGCAGGAGATCGCGCTGCGTCTCTGAAAGAAATCTTGCGCGATGCAGTGAAGTCGCTGAAAAGATAAGCATCTTCACGGTTCGTTACCTTGACACCTCAGAGGGGCTATGGTAGCGTACGCCCCTTCTAAATCCCTGACATCGTTCGATCTGCACAGTGAGGAGGTTCGTCCCATGCTCAAACGGTATTTGCTAGCTCCCGGTCCCACCCCCGTTCCTCCGGAGGTGTTACTGGCCATGGCCAGACCCATGATTCATCACCGGGCGCCCGAATTCGATAAACTGTTTGCCGAGGTCCGTGAGGACCTGAAGTGGCTGTTTCAGACCAGGAACGATGTGTTGATTCTCGCGTCTTCCGGCACCGGAGGGATGGAGGGCTCGGTTTCGAATTTCTTGTCCCCGGGGGATAAGGCCCTCACGATCAACGGCGGCAAGTTCGGCGAGCGTTGGACGAAGCTGTGTAAGACGTTCGGAGCGCAGGTCACTGAGTTAAAGGTCGAGTGGGGCCGTGCGGTGGATCCGCAGGCCGTCGCCGATGCCTTGAAGAAGGATCCGTCGATCAAGGCCGTCTATGTGCAGGCGAGCGAGACCTCCACGGCTGTGGCGCATGACGTCAAAGCCTTGGCCGATATCGTCAAAGGGTACGAGGAGACGATTTTGGTCGTGGATGCGATTACCGCCCTGGGAGTCCTCGATCTCAAGACCGATGCCTGGGGCCTCGACGTAGTCATCACCGGGTCGCAGAAAGCCTTAATGTTGCCGCCGGGCTTAGCCTTTGCCAGCGTGAGTGAAAAGGCCTGGCGATTGGCCGACAAAGCGAAGAACGCGGCGTTCTATTTCAATTTTAAGCGCGAGCGTGAGAATCAGCAGAAGAGCACGACGGCCTATACGCCGGCTGTGTCCCTGATTCTGGGCCTCAAAGAAGTAATGAACATGTTGAAAGCCGAGGGGCTGGAAGCCGTCTTTGCCCGTCACGCGATGTTGGCGACGGCGATGCGAGAAGGCGTCAAGGCCGCAGGGCTCTCCATCTTCCCTCAAGAGCGTCCGAGCGACGCGTTAACCGCGATTTCGGCGCCTGAAGGTGTGGACGGACAGGCCGTCTATAAGAATTTGCGGACCCAATATGGAATGACGGCGGCGGGTGGCCAGGATCACCTGAAGGGCAAAATCTTCCGTATTTCTCACATGGGGTATATCGATAGTTTTGACGTCATCACGGCCCTGGCGGCGGTGGAGATGGTCATCAAGGGGCTGGGCTATCCCATAAAACTCGGTAGCGGGGTGGCAAAGGCTCAAGAAATTATTATGGGCAAGTCTTAGACTCACCGTCAGGTAAGGCGTCACGACAATGAAAATTTTGGTCAGCGATAGTCTCTCGAAGCAGGGTGTCGAGGTATTGGAGAAGGCCGGCTTTACGGTGGTGGTGAAAACCAAACTGCCGAAAGAAGAGCTGCTGAAGGAAATCAAGGACGCGGACGGACTGATCGTCCGCTCCGGGACGAAAGTCACCGCGGAAGTCATCGCGGCCGCCAGCCAGCTGAAGGTCGTCGGTCGAGCCGGTTCCGGCTTGGACAATGTCGATACCCCGGCCGCCACGCGCCGCGGCATCGTCGTCATGAATACACCCGGTGGCAACACCGTGACGACTGCCGAGCATACGATGGCCATGATTTTCTCGATGTCGCGCCGCATCCCGCAAGCGACCGCCTCGACAAAGGGTGGGAAGTGGGAAAAAGAAAAGTTCATGGGCGTGGAGTTGTACAATAAAGTGCTCGGCATTGTCGGCGTCGGCCAAATCGGCGGGTATCTCACCAAGCTTGCACAGGGAGTGGGGATGCAGGTGATGGCCTACGATCCCTATCTGGCCCCGGAGCGTGCGGAAAAAATGGGTGTGACCATCGTCGAGTTGGACGAGCTGTTCCGCCGAGCCGATGTCATTTCCGTGCATACTCCGCTGACCCCGGAAACCAAAGCCCTGATCAATGCGCAAGCCATTGCCAAGATGAAAACCGGCGTCATGATTGCCAACTGTGCGCGTGGTGGAATCGTGCACGAGGGAGATTTGTGCGAGGCGCTCAAATCCAAGAAGGTTGCCGCCGCGGCATTCGACGTGTTCGAGGATGAGCCGGTCAAGCCGGACAATCCGCTCCTGGCGTTGGATAATTTTATCTGCTCGCCGCACATCGGCGCCTCCACTACGGAAGCGCAGGAAAATGTGGCGATCGGCATTGCCGAGCAGATCGTGGAATACTTCACCAAAGGGATTGCCCGGGGGGCGGTCAATATTCCCTCGGTCTCACCGGAGCTCTTACCGAAACTCCAGCCGTATCTTTCGCTTGGGGAGCGTGTCGGCCTCTTGCAGGCGCAATTGTTGGAAGGCGGGCTGGAGCGGTTGACCGTCGAGTATAGCGGAGAAGTGGCGGGTTTGAACGTGGCGCCATTGACGATCGCGGTTCTGAAGGGACTCCTGACCCCCATTCTTGAAGACCCGGTCAACTATGTGAATGCGCCGGTCGTCGCCAAGGAACGTGGCATCGAAGTCAAAGAGGTGAAGATCAGCGATGCCGGAGACTTTGCCAGTGTGATCCGTGTGCGGGTTGAGGCCGGGAAGAAATCTCATCAAGTCGCCGGGACCCTCTACCATCGCAAGGACCCGCGGATCATTGAGATCGATCAGTTCAAGGTGGAAGTGGTGCCGGACAACCATCTCCTGCTGATCCAGAACGAGGATCGTCCGGGGGTGATCGGCACGGTGGGGCATATCCTTGGCGATCACAACATCAATATTGCGCGCATGCAGTGTTCACGGGAAGAGCGTGGCGGCAAAGCCCTGCAAATTTTCGGGCTCGATGCGCCGCTTCCTAAGTCAGTCCTCGATCAGATTACGAACAGCAAGCACATCCTTTCCGTGAAGGTCGCCGACCTGTCGAAAGGGTTGTAGATTGCCCGGCAGTCGACCATGGGCGCTCTTTCGTTGAAGGCTTCCTCTTCCTCCTCGCCTCTGGTGGCAGGTCGGGAACGGTCGCTCATTCCCGTTGGAATGAGCACCATTCTTCCTGACGCCGCTCGACGTATCCGACAGCTCGAGCAGACGCTGCTGGCCGTGCTCGCTCGCGCGGGTTACGAAGAAATCATCCTGCCGATGTTCGAGTATCTGGACGTCCTCGCGCCAGGCCTGGAGTCCGAACTTATCGAGAAATGTTATCAGCTGGTCGATCGGACGACGGGCCGGTTGATGCTGCTGCGTCCGGATGCCACGGCACAGATTGCCAGAACGGTCGCCATGGGTATGATGGGCGAGCGGCTTCCGCTGCGGTTGTGTTATCGCACCTCTGTGTTCCGGTATGAGCGTGAGCATGCGGGCCGCGACCGCGAGATTTTTCAAGTCGGAGCGGAACTCATCGGCGTGGACGGGGTTACGGGAGATGCCGAGGTGTTGACGCTCCTACTGGAATGTTTGGCACAGGTCGGGTTGTCTTCATTCAAGGTTGCTGTCGGCCACGTCGGATTTTTTACGGCCCTGCTGGTCAAGGCCGGCTTATCGCAGGACGGCCAGAAGCGTGTGGAGCAGGCTGCCGCGCGGAAAGACATGCCGCTGCTTGAGGAACTGCTGACGCGGGAGGGCGTGTCCCGATCGACGGGGCGGGTCATTCTTGAAGCGCTGGAACTGTGCGGTGGGCCTGAGGTCTTGGTGCGCGGGAGAAAGTTGGTGGGGCGCGACCGGACCCTCTTGAGACCACTCGATCGCCTTGCGCAGGTCTATGAGCGATTGGTGTTGCCCGGGCAGCAGGCGGTGTTGCTCGATTTGGGCGAGTTCCGCGGGTTTGAATATTATGACGGGATAGTCTTCGACGTCTTTGCACCGGGTATCGGGGCGGAGCTGGGAGGCGGGGGCCGATACGACCATTTGATGGGCCGGTTCGGTCGGACCGCGGCTTCTACCGGGTTTGGTCTCGATGTCGATCGTCTGTTTCGAGCCCTCGATGCTTCCGGTGTGGTGACGCCGCCTCACTCCGGTCCCTCTACAACCGCTGGCTCCAAGCCGGTTGCGGCAGAACTGCGACGGCGCAGGAGCCGGGTATGAAGCCGCTCTCCGCGGTTGATCTCACCTCCCCCAAATTGCCGCCACAGAACGTCGAGGCCGAACAGTCGGTGCTCGGCGCGATCTTGTTGGATAACACGGCGATGGCCAAGGTGATGGAGCTGCTGACGGACGAGGAGTTTTACCGGACTGCGCATCGCAAGATTTATCAGGCCATGCTGGAGCTGTCCGATCGCGGCGAAGTCATCGATCAGATTACGCTCACGGAATGCTTGAAGGCGCGCTCTGAGCTCGAAGCGGTCGGAGGATCCGCCTATCTAGCCGAGCTCGTTCAGGTGGTGCCGACGGCGGCCAATGTCCGCTATCACAGCAAGATCGTTCGGGACAAAGCGCTGTTGCGAGGGCTCATTCAGACCTCGACAGAGGTCGTGACGCGCGGGTATGACGGGACGGTGGCAGTCGATGAGCTGTTGGATTTTGCCGAGCGTTCGGTCTTCAGCCTTGCTCAGGGAAAGCTGGATCGTTCCTTTACTCCGGTCAATCAGATCATCAAAGAGAGTCTCGATGTCGTCGACAAGCTGTCCAAGCGCAAGGAACGTGTCACGGGCGTACCGACCGGCTTTATCGATCTGGATGACCTGACCGCCGGATTACAGCCTTCGGACTTGATCGTCATTGCCGGCCGTCCGAGTATGGGCAAGACCAGTCTGGCGCTTGGGATGGCGCAGCATGCCGCGCTGCATGCCGGCACCGTCGTCGGCATTTTCAGCCTCGAAATGTCGAAGCCGCAACTCGTGCTCCGCATGTTGAGTTCCGAGGCCCGCGTCGATTCGCATGCGCTCCGGACCGGTCGGTTGCAAAAGGAAGACTGGTGGCGCCTTGCGGAAGCGGCCGGGAAGCTGGAGCAGGCGCCGATCTATATCGACGACTCCGGCGCCGTGACGGTGCAGCAGATGCGCGGGAAAGCGAGGCGGCTCAAGGCTGAGCGTGGCCTCGATCTGTTGATTGTCGACTATCTCCAGCTCATGCAAGGGAAGAGCGACTCCGAGTCACGGCAGCAGGAAATTTCCGACATTTCCCGTTCCTTAAAGACCTTGGCGAAAGAGCTGAATGTGCCGGTCATCGCGCTTTCACAGTTGAGTCGTGCAGTGGAAGCCCGGAAGCCGCCGGTTCCCATGTTGGCCGATTTGCGGGAAAGCGGCGCGATCGAGCAGGACGCCGATGTCGTGATGTTTATCTATCGTGAAGAAGTCTACGAACCGGCGACGGAGAGAAAAGGCATCGCCGAAATTCTGGTCAGTAAGCATCGTAACGGACCGATCGGGAAACGGGACTTATTCTTTCACGACCGGTTTGCCAAGTTCGAGAATCTCGAGAGTCGCGAGGTCGTTTGACGCGTTCTTTCTCGGGCCGGTATAATTCCCGTCAGTCACTGTCCTTCGAATATTCCCCCTGCAAGTTGAGCGGATGATTGTGCAACGATTGTGTGAAGAGTGCCCGCAGCCACCCGCCCGAAGGGGTTCTGCGAATGTCAGAACGGTAGCTCTTCTACTTGCGGCTATGGCCTGTGTCACCGCCGCCTGCCAGAGCACGCCGCCTGCCCGTCCCGCTCCTGCTGCGGTCCCATCCGCCGTGCCGGTGGCTCCTCGTGCCATGCCCTCATCCTCAGATTCCCGCGCGTCCTATCACTTTCTCCTCGGGTACCAGGCCGAGTTGGATCAGGAAACGGAACTGGCGATCAAGGAATATCAACTCGCGCTGCAAACAGATCCCGCCTCCAATTATCTCAAAGCCAGGCTGGCCGTGCTCTACTTCACCGCGGGGGATGTGCCGTCGGCGGTACGCTTTGCGGATGAAGTGGCCGACGTGCCGGGGCTGGATGCGCAGATGCTGGGGCAAATCGGCGGCATGTATGCGGCAGCAGGAAAGCCCGACAAGGCGTTGAGATTGTTCAATCGTGCCATTGAGCAGGAACCTCAGCGTAGCGAGCATTTCTTTGCCAAGGGGCTGTTGCAAGCCAATCAGAAACAATATGTTGAAGCCGAAGACACGATTCGCGCTGGAATCAAGATCAGCCCGGACTCGGCAGTCGGGTACTACTATTTAGGTCGGATCGGGGTCGAAGCCAGAGATTTTGACAAGGCGACGACTCACTTCGAGCAGGCGGTGGCACTGAATCCAGCCTTCGAGCCCGCTTATGTGGCCCTAGGGTCTGTCTATGAAGCCAAGCAGGATCGGGACAAGGCGATCGGGATCTATCGTCGCTACCTGCAGGGTGTGAATCCGAAAAATCGTGACATCCGGCATCATCTTATTCGTCTGCAGGTGTCGGCGAAGCAGTACGACGAAGCCCTGCGTGAATTGCAGGAAATGTTATCTGAAGATCCGTCAGACCTCGATGCTCAGCTTCGGATGGGGCTTGTTTATGGGGAGCAGAAAGACTACCCCAAAGCCATTCAGCAGTTGAAACAAATCCTCACGGTGCGCCCGACGGAACTGAAAGTCCGTGACTACCTGGGGTATTTGTACGAAGAGACCAAGGATTACGCCAATGCGATGGAGGCCTATCGTTACAATCTGACGCTGGAGCCTTCGTATTTCGAGGGACATCTGCATTTGGGTGTCCTGCAGTACCGGACCAAGCAGTATGCCGAATCCATTCAGCACCTTCGCGAAGCCAGCCGGTTGAATCCCAAGCAGCCGGAGGCCCATATCGTCCTGGGGTTGTCGCACTTTCAAGTCGAACAGTACGAGCCTTCCCTCCAGGCGTTTCAGGAAGGGATTCGGCACAATCCGGACAATGCGGACCTGCATTTTAATGCGGGAACTGCGTATGACAAGCTGAATCGATTCGACGATGTGGTGAAGTCGATGCAGACGACGCTCGCCTTGGATCCGCACCACGCCGATGCTATGAACTACCTAGGGTATAGCTATGCAGAACGCGGCGTGAAGATCGAAGAGGCGATTGCGCTGACCAAGCAGGCCGTCGCACTTCGACCGACCAACGGGTATTACGTCGATAGTCTGGCCTGGGCGTTCTTCAAGAAGGGCCTGCTGGCTGAAGCGCTGGCGGAGATGAAGCGGGCGGTCGCACTGGTTGGCGACGATCCCGTGATTTATGAACATCTCGGCGAAATCTACTTAAAGCAGCAACATCTCTCGGATGGTCGGGAAGCGCTCCTGCATTCGCTGGAACTGGATCCTTCCAATGACAAGCTGATGCAGCGATTCCGTGAACTGGGCTTGGGCGATCCAGCCAAAGAAGAACGTATTCGCCAGGCGCTTCGGCGCGTCTCAGATCGCAAGGGTGCCACTCCGGCTCCCGCTCAGCAGTAATCCCTCCATCTTTTTCGCTCCATCGGGCATCCGCGAACCGGGCTGCATCGCCTGCGGCCTTTCCACACCCCGAACAGATCTTCTCCGTCGGGTTTCACTTTACCAGCCCAGAATCGTTGGGACCGGCTGTCCCCGTTCCCTAAGAGTGGGAGCCGTGACTGTTCGATTCCGTCAATTTTTGGCACTTTCTCCTATGAATTCAGGTCCGCGGGGGACTGTCGGACGGCAATCGCTGTGAAATCGGAGAGAAAAGATCAATGTTGACGTGATCTTATCAATCTTCCCGGCACTCGGCGGTTTCGTGGCATAAGGCCTGCTTATGGAAGGCCTGGCTGCAGGGCGCGTGTGGCAAGGGAGCATATGAATGGGTGTCCTCAAGATCTGTGATTGCACCTCATGGTGACTACATCGAAGCAACAAGGGTTCACGCTGATCGAATTGATGGTCGTGGTGGTGATTGTGGGAATTCTCGCTGCCTTTGCCATACCCAACTTTCTTCGATACCGGGCGCAGGCGATGCAGGCTGAGGCACGATCGAATTTGGCGGGTATCTTCGTGGCCGAGACCTCGTTCTTCAGTGAGCGGAAAGAATATGGGAATTTTACAGATGTGGGCTTTGCCATCGCCGAAGGCGGGACGAACCGCTACACCTATCGATCCGGCCTGGGAATTGGATCCGGGATGGGACCGAACGGGGGCAATCTCTGCGGGTCATCCGGTAGCTGTGACACGATTCAGACGGCGTCTCCGATGGCGGGGGCAATGACTTATACGGGAGCGGTTGGTAGCGCGACGACATCAGCCTCTGGATTTACGGCCACAGCCGCGGCGGATCTTGATGGAGATGCTACGCATGACGGCTGGTATGTGAACGATGCGAAGCAGGGATTGAATGGGGCGGAGCCCAATGATGTGTCGAGTTAGTGAGAGCGCAAAACTTGTCAAAAGATGACGGAAAATGGAATGGGGTTCAAGCGGCGGGACCAGAAGTTGAGGGCATAATGGATCTAAGTAACTGGAAAATAGAAGAAATGACAAGGAACTACAGGAAGGAGGCGTTGGGCATAGAATCTGCTATTCCCAAGATCTGCTAGGCTTGAAAAAAGCTGTGTCGTACGAAGAGGCAAGAGAGAAGAACGTGTCGGATGAAGTGGCAACAATAGGAAAGGGAGGAAGTATGTTGAAGCAAATCAAGGGGCAAAAAGGTTTTACGTTGATCGAGTTGATGATCGTTGTGGCGATCATCGGTATCTTGGCGGCGATCGCCATTCCGAACTTCTTGCGCTACCAGGCCAAGTCCAGACAGTCGGAAGCCAAGACCAACCTGGGCGCGATCTTCGTGGCGGAGACGGCTTATCTCAGCGAAAATTCACGGTATGGAAGCTTCTCTGAGATCGGCTATGCCCTTGCCGGATCGACCAACCGATACACCTACCGAAGTCCGTTGGCCGGTGGTAATGCGGCGTCCGGAGGCAATGCGTTCCCGGCCGCCAACTATGACCAGATTCCGTGCGGTGCTCCTGCGGGGTGTACAGTTCAGACTGACGCAGCTCCAGCAGTGCCGTCAAACGCCAGCACGACGGCGGGTGCGGTCGGCTTCACCGCGTCAGCGGTGGCCAGCATCGACAATGACGCGACCATTGACGGGTGGTCGGTCAATGACGTCAAGGGTGGTTTGACTCAGGCGGTTCCTGACGACGTGATCAGCTAACGATCAGTCGGAGGGTGTTTCAGAGACGGGGGAGGAACCACGTTCCTCCCCCGTTTTCATTCCGGCTGACCTATCGACCAATTCCTCGATCAATTCGCCGACAGGCGTTCTTCCCGTTACGGCCTGCCGCGCCACAGTATTCAAATTCACTTTGCCAAATTGGGCTTGTCTGATAAAGCAGGAGATATCCGCTTCGGCAAGTGACCAAGACATAGCTATGAACATTCTGTCTCCCATTTCGCTGCTGCTGGTCAGCGCACTCGTGATCTTCTCGCCCCTGCAGGAGGGCGGCACGACTCATCCCGCGCAAATGATCATCAGGCTGTTGATTGTGACGTGGCTGGGAATCGTGCTGGCGGCCGGCATTCGAGCAGGGCGGCTCGCCATTCCTGTGCTGACGATGAGGTACGTCGTGCTGGCGTTTGTCGGACTGGCTCTAGCGGCGACCATCCTTTCGCCCTACCCTCATCCGAGCCGGCAATGGCTGATCATGATCGCAGGGTACGCGACGTTATTCTATTTACTTGTCTCCTTCGTGGACCGGTGGGAGCATATTCGTATGCTGACTCTTGTGATCGTGCTGATGGGCGTGGGCGAAGCAGGCTGGGCCATCATGCAAGGGTTGGCATGGAATGTTGTGAGACCTGCCGGCACCTTCTTCAACCCCAATTTTCTCGCCGGATATCTCACGGTAACCTGGACGATTCTGGTGAGCGGCGCCATCTATGGCTATCGACAGATCCCGGCCTTTTCACGACCGTGGATGTCGCCCGTCCTGTGGTGGCTTGGGTTTGTCACGGCATTGGGCATGCTGTTCTTGGCGGTGTTGTTCACCCAGTCTCGCGGGGGCATGATCGTATGTCTGGTCGGGACGGGCTTTGTGCTGACAGCCCGGTACGGTTGGAAATTAGCCGGCAGCTGCGTGGCAGCCGTAGTGTTGCTCGGGCTCTTTGTCCCCACGCCGATCCGTGATCGAGTGTTGACGGAGCATCAACAGAATCCTGTTTCTTATGCCCGTTGGCAGATGTGGCAGGGCGCGGTCGCACAGATGGTTGACCATCCGTTTGGGATCGGGTTGGGACTCTATCAATACACCTATCCTCTCTATGCGTTTCCGATTGATGGTGAAATTTCCCGGTTTGGAAAAGTAGCACAGACCCCGCACAACGATTATCTCCAAATGGGCGTCGAGATGGGGCCTGGAGCGATCCTTGTATTCGGGATCGGGGTTGTACTGCTGATCCGCGAACTGAGACAGGTACTTCAGTCGCGACTGCGGCGGTGGCAGCGAAGTCTCATTGTGGGCATAGGCGGTGGCGTGATGGCGCTCCTGACGCACGCCGCGTTGGATTCGAGTTTGCGCGAGTCGGCCCTCGCGATCATGTTGGCGCTCTGTAGTGCAATGATTGTGTCGGCTGCCCGGCTCACCCGCAGGGGGGCCGATGCGGTCTATGTCATTCCGATTCATTCACGGTGGACCTGGGGAATCGGTGTGGCATGCCTGGTATTGGTGGTCGGTGTGGAGGTGACTCGACTGGGGGTGGCCTGGATGAAGTTTGATGCGGCATCTCGTCGAGCCATAGCTGGAGACACCGATGCGGCCATCGAAGGATTGAAAGCGGCAGTCTCATTGGATCCAGGCAAGGCGCTGTACCATCACGGCCTGGGATCAGTCTATGCGAGGGCCTTCGAAGCGTCCCGCGACAAGCAGGCGTTCCAACTGGCCTATGCGGAGTTTAAGCAGGCGATTGAACTGAATCCGCTCGATAGCAGACTGCTTGGCTTACTGGGGCAACTGTATCTATCGGCGGCGAGAGTCTCACTTTCTCCCGCGTCGCTCGACGACCAACAAAAAGTCTGGTTGCATGCTGCCGTTCAAGTCTATGAACGAGCTATCCAACTCTCGCCATTCTCCGCCATGTATCGATACGAACAGGCCCGGCTTTACTGGATGCTCGGAGAGCGGAGCGACGCTGAGCGTCGAGGAAAAGAGGCAGAAAATCTGGAACCGAATTTTCTGCCTGCCCGCGCGTTATTGGCCCGTTTGTGGATTGAGGTGGGACAGGTCGATCAGGCAAGGGGGCAGGTCCGGGAAATTCTCGCGCGGCAGGCTCGCTATAAAGAGCGAAGCATGAATAGTCTTGATCATGCGTTTATGAATGTCGATGTCGGCCCTCTTCTTGTCGCAGTCGGAGAAACGGCGGTCGCGGGATGAATCTCTTTCAATCCGTATCAAGCCTGAAGCAGGGACTTGCTCAGGTGCTCTTTGGGCTGATGCTCCTTGCAGGTTCCTCGGTGCTGCTCCATCTCCTGGATGGTCAACGGACTGCGGTTGCGCGAGCCGAGCAGTTGGCTTATCTCCCGAAGGGGGACTATCTGAAATTGGCCGTGCTTGGATATCGGCAGGTCGTGGCAGACCTGATCTGGCTGCAGGCGGTTCAGCATATCGGTGCAAAGCGTGATACACAGCGTGGATACAGCTGGACCTATCATGCCGTGGATGTCCTGACGGACCTGGATCCCACGTTCGTTCCGCCGTACCAGGCTACCGGTCTTTTTCTCGGAGTGTTAGCCGGTCGTCAGGAAGAAGGCCTGGCAATCCTGAACAAGGGAAGTCGCCACAATCCATTGATTTGGCAACTGCCGTTCCTGGCCGGCTATATCTCCTATTACGAGCGTTGTGATGCGGCTGCGGCGGGGGAGTATTTTCGAGTGGCGGCGCAGGTTCCCGGCGCCCCTGCCTACCTGCCTCAATTGGCCGCCCGCATGACGGTGGAAAGTGGAGATTCCACGGCGGCGCTCGAATTCCTGGACCGTTTTTCACGCAGCGTCACGGATGAACGGCTTCGCGAGTCCTTGTTGCGACGAATGAAAGAAATCGTTCAGGAGCAGGATCTTCGTTTCCTCGAGGCAAGCATCAGACGTTACCGGGCTAGGTATGGACAGGGGCCGGCTAAGCTTGAGGATCTGATGTTGCATGGCATCATTTCACAGCTACCGGAAGATCCGTTAGGCGGGCATTACGAGATCGACTTTCTGCGTGGGACGGTCAGTGCGTCATCAAAGCGGGAACGGCTTCGTATTCACGAGAAAGTGGCGTGTCAGGTGGGAGCCGGAGCAAAGACCTGGGCGGGGACGAGTTCAGTCGACACGCAATGACCCGCAGGACAGTGAGGATGGAGGAGTGTCGTGGACGATATCGTCACAGAAAATCTGACCAAATCGTACGCATCGGGTTGGCCAGGTCGACCGCCGTTCGTCGCGTTGGATGGCCTCTCCCTGCGCGTCGGCCGCGGAGAAATATTCGGATTTCTTGGCCCGAACGGGGCTGGAAAAACCACCACCTTGAAGATTTTATTAGGGCTTGTCCGAGCTACGAGCGGGAAAGCCTTTTTGTTGGGACAACCGGCTGGTGATGTGGCAACACGAGGCCGTATCGGCTTCCTGCCGGAGTCGCCCTACTTTTACGACTATCTGACTGCCGAAGAGTTTCTCGGGTTCTACGGGCAGTTGGCCGGCCTGGATCGCGCGGCGATCAGTCAGCGGGTGACGGATCTGTTGAAACTCGTCGGGCTTGTGGATGCACGCACCAGGCAATTGCGGAAATTCTCCAAGGGCATGCTGCAACGGATCGGACTGGCCCAGGCGCTGATTCACGACCCTGAACTGATCATCCTTGACGAGCCAATGACCGGTTTGGATCCGATCGGGAGAAAACAGGTCCGTGATCTGATTTTAAGTCTTCGGGATCAGGGCAAGACGGTCTTTTTCAGCACGCACATTCTGCATGACGTCGAGATGATCTGCGATCGTGTCGGGATCGTGCTGAAAGGGCGTCTCTTCGCCAGCGGGCGGGTCGACGAACTGGTACGACAGGACCATACCCACTCCGTCGAGATCGTCTGTCAGCAGGTCAAGACAGAGGGCAATACGCTCATCCACTCGCTCGCCGCGCGGGTGCTTCAACAGGGAAAGCAATGCCTCATTGTATTGCCAAATCCTGATGCGGTGGACGCAATCGTGGGAGAGATTCGTCGCCAGGGAGGACGGCTGCTCTCCGTGACTCCTCATAAGGCGTCGCTGGAGGATCTGTTTTTTCAAGAGGCCGCGCGGGCATTGCCGCATATGACCAGTGGGAGGGCGTCCTGATATGGGTGCGATCGGGGTCATTGCCTTGAATGCGTTCCGTGAGAGCCTACGGGACAAGATTTTGTACAACCTCGTTCTGTTCGCGGGGTTGCTGATCGGGTTGTCGGTGCTGCTGGCAGACCTTTCCATTACGGAACATCACAAAGTAATTACCGACATGGGCCTGGCAGCGATCAACCTGATCGGTGTCATCATCGCCATTTTCGTCGGCATCAGTTTGGTCAATAAGGAAATCGAACGGCGCACGATCTACACGATCATGGCCCGGCCGATCAGCCGAACGTTTTTTATTCTAGGGAAGTATCTCGGTCTGGCCCTGACGCTGTTCGTCAATATGGCCATTATGATGGCCGTATTTCTCGCCACCCTCTGGCTCTATCACGTCCCCATCGAGCGGTCGCTGTTTCAAGCGGTGGAACTGATTTTTGTAGAGATTCTTGTTGTCACGGCCATCGCCCTCTTTTTTTCGACATTCACCTCCACAACATTGAGCGCCATCTTTACCCTGGGGCTCTATGTCATCGGGCATCTGACGGCGGACTTGAGGAGTGTGGTGGCGAATAGTGAGAGCGGAGGAGTGAAGACCGTCGTGGACCTGTTGTATTACCTCTGTCCGAACCTGGAGATGCTCAATATCAAGGGACAGGCTGCCGTGGGGATTCTCGTGGCACCGGAATATCTATTGCTCTCGTCGCTATACGGAGTGATGTACGCCGGTGTGCTGCTTACCAGTGCATGCCTGGTGTTCCAAAAACGGGATTTCTGAGCCGAGAGAATTCTCTTCCTGATGGAAGGTCAATCGTTCAGAGCCGGCTGTCAAATTGGATGTAATTGCGCGGCCGGTAGGAATTGAAGAAAGTCTTATGCAGGCACCATCTGTCCCATTAACGCACGAGACTAAAACGCGCGATGTGTATTGGGAGCACCTATGGGATCTTGTAGTGATCCTGACCCAGAAGGAAATTAAAGCCCGCTACAAAAATAGCGCACTGGGATATGTGTGGTCTGTTGCCAACCCTCTGCTGTTTGCGGTCATTTATTACATCGTGTTTGGGCAGATCATGAAGGTCCCCATCGAGAATTATTCACTGTTTTTGATGGCGGCGCTCTTGCCTTGGCATTGGTTGGCCAACTCCGTCATTGCCGCACCCAACGTGTTTCTTGCCAACGCGACTCTGATTAAAAAAGTGCGTTTCCCTCGGAATGTCCTGGTCGTATCCTATGTACTGAATGAGGGCATTCACTTCGTCTTATCAATCCCGGTCATTGCTGGTTTCCTGCTGGTGAATCACATGACCCCCACGATGACCTGGCTGACCGGCATTCCGGTTCTGCTCGTAGCACAATTCCTGATCGTGTATGGCATTGCGATCACGTTGGCGTCTCTAAACCTCTTTTTCAGAGATTTGGAGCGACTGACAGCACTTTTTGTAACGGTGTTGTTCTTTTTAACTCCGATTACCTATTCGAGTGCGATGGTGCCAGACTCATATCGCACACTCCTGTATGCCAACCCGGTTGCTCCGTTGATAGAGAGTTGGCGTGAACTATTTATGCACGGACAGCTGAGTTGGCTGGTGGTTGGTACCTGCTATCTCAGTGCGTTTGGCACACTTCTAGTCGGCAGCCTTGTGTATTGGCGAATGTCGTCCAAGTTTGCCGAGGTGGTATGACCGCGATCTGTTTTGACCACGTGTCCAAGTGGTACCCGAGGTACCAATCCTTATCCTATGGAATCAAATCCTCTTTGTTGCATTTGTCTGAGACGTTTCGTTCTCTAAAGCGTGAGCGAGTCAGGGTTCTGGAAGATGTGTCGTTCCGAATCGGAAAGGGAGAAACTGTCGGTCTCATCGGTCCTAATGGCGCAGGCAAGAGCACAAGCCTGGCTTTGATGGCCGGTGTCGTGGAGGCCGAGACAGGGAACGTCGCTGTCGCCGGCCGTGTCTCCCCCTTGCTTGAACTCGGAGCTGGTTTTCATTTTGATTTGACGGGGGCCGAGAACATTGTCCTGCATGGCGTGCTTCTTGGCCTGACGCGCCGAGAAGTCTCCTCGAAAATGAAGGCAATCATCGACTTCAGTGAACTGGAGGCCTGTATCCATCATCCGTTGCGTACGTATTCCAGCGGAATGATTGCGCGGCTCGCATTTGCCATCGCCTCCCATCTTGACCCCGAGATTCTCCTGATTGATGAGATCCTGTCGGTGGGTGACTTGGCATTTCAACTCAAATGCAACGCGAAGATCGATGAGTTTAAACGACAGCAAGTCACCATGGTGCTTGTTTCGCACGCAATGGATCATGTGCAAAGACTTTGTGATCGAGTCATTTGGTTAGAGAAGGGGCGAATAGTGGGCGAGGGGGCACCTAGCCTGATTGTGGCTGAGTATGAAAAGTCGGCGCAGTTGAGGCATGTTGAGATTCGCCCCTCTGCTGCCTGAGTGGTATCTCGCCGGCGACGACGAGGGCATGTTCACAAGAGCGGTAGAACCGCCTGTCCCTATGTGGCACGAAGGGACGTAACTCAAGCAATTGCAGAGCCGACGATAGAGGGAAAATGGCTTCAATACCGCGTATCGATCAAAACAAGATTGCCGACGTTTCTGAAGATCGCCTCTCCCACCCATACACCTGCGAGTACTACAAGTCCAGTCTTGGGCCTGTCCCGTATAGCCGCTATGAAGGGAAATGGCTGCAATTTTTTGGTTTGGTTGCGGATCATATCGTTAAGCAAATTAGACCTCGGAAAGTCTTGGACGCCGGGTGCGCGAAAGGGTTTCTGGTTGAGGCGCTTCGAGATCGAGGGGTTGAGGCGTACGGAATTGATCTATCCGAGTATGCGATTAGTGAAGTGCGACGGGATATCAGACCCTATTGCCGAGTGGCTTCGTTAGTTGATCCGATTCATGAGCGGTTTGACCTTATCGTGTGCATTGAAGTCCTCGAACATATTCCGGAAGAGATCGCTCCGCGAGTCATTGCGAACCTCTGTCGAAGCACAGACGATATCCTGTTCTCCTCGACTCCCGATGACTTTGCCGAACCCACGCATGTGAATGTGCGGCTGCGATCCTATTGGAATGCCCTATTTTCAGAGCAAGGGTTCGATTTAGACGTTGAGTTCGATGCGTCCCGTATCGCCCCGCATGCGATGCGATTTGTCAAAAGACCCGTGCGCTGTTGCGTGATCGATGCGTTGCTGAAACAACGCGAGCAATTACGGCACACATTCGAGCGCACCGATGAAGAGCAGCGGAAATTGATTCAGGAGTTGGAACGCCGTTTGGAAAAAATCGAACAATCGGTCGGCTGGAAGGCAGTTATTCTTTTAAAACGGCTTCGTGAGAGAGTGTGCCCTCTTCATAGCGGGAGGCAATCGGTCTATTTGGCGCTCCGATCGACGCTCCTCACACTCATGAACGGGGAGTGGCGTTCGCTTCTGAATGGTTCGCCTCAAGCCGGTCAGTCCTCAACCATCGAGTCTAATGCGGCAGCCGCAAAACCGGCGCCAATTCCAATCTCGCCAGAATCCGCCTTGGCCCACTCGCTACTGGATGGATTGAAAGGTCTCGAGATTGGGCCGGCGACTCACAATCCGTTCGGACTGAATACTCGGAATGTTGAATTGCCTGCGGCGCATGAATTCTATGCTGAGGAACAGCGGCGCCTTTCCGGTCTCGAACCACCACGGGTCGATCTGTGGGCTGCCGCCGACAATATCCCCGTCCCAAATCAGAGTGAAGGATTTATTCTCACCAGCCATATTCTCGAGCATTTGCCCAACGTCGTTGGGGCATTGATGGAATGGGACCGCATCGTCATCGATGGCGGATATGTGTTCATGATCGTTCCTCACAAGTGGGCATTTGCGCCTGATGCGAGCCGAGAACTGACTTCCTTCGAGCATTTTATCGACGACTATGTTCAGAAAGCCTCGCTTGAGAGTCATTCGCTTGAAGGGGTGCCGGGCGGGAAAATGGGACACTATCACACATTTACACCTGACTCGGTATTACAAGTCGTTGAGTGGATGTGCCGCAACAAACTCTGCGATTGGACGCTTGTCGCGCGTGAGGATATCGATACCAAAGTGGGAAACGGATTTACCCTGGCGTTTATGGTACGCCACCAAGACCGAGTGGGTTTCCGTGACGGAGAGGCGTTATCGTGAGTAAGGTGCTCCTCATCAGCAATGATGTCATCGGCATGCAGATGGCTGGACCCGGTATTCGGACCTGGGAGCTCGCAAAGCTGCTTGCGACTGAGCACACGGTGACGTTATTAACTCCAACCCGAACCGATCTTCAACATCCGAGAATATCCACGCAGGTGTCGACGCAGGATTGCGTGCGAGCCTGTGCCGACATGCATGACGTCGTGATTGGCCAAGGACAAATACTCAGTCGATATCCATTCTTGCTGGGCCATTCGATTGTAAAAGTCGTCGATTTATACGATCCGTCGCCGGTCGGATACTTAGAGACAACTCAGCCTCATACGATCAAGGGTCAGCTGGAAAGTCACCATGCGTTGGTCCGGGAGCATTACAATTATTTGCGTGCCGGTGATGTCTTTCTCTGCGCAAGCGAGAGGCAATGGGATTTTTGGGCCGGCATGCTGATGGCGGCCGGAAGAATTAATCCAGTCGTCTATCGAAGCGATCGGATGCTTCGTAGCCTGTTGATAGTGGCGCCTTTCGGTGTTCCTGCTCGGGCTCCTGGGCATCGGCGGCGAGTTCTAAAAGGTGTGTGGCCGGGAATCGATCCTGATGATGTCGTCCTGTTGTGGGGAGGAGGACTCTGGGAATGGTTTGATCCCATGATGGCAGTGGAGGCGATGAGCATCGTCGGTCGCCGGCGAACCGACATCAAGCTGTTCTTTATGGGAGTCAAGCGACCGAATGCCAGCGTGACGACCTCTCATACTGCCGATCAAACCATCGCGTTAGCCGAACAGTTAGGCGTTGCGAATCGTCTGGTGTTTTTCAACGATTGGGTGGCATACGAGGATAGGGAAAATTTTCTGCTGGAAGCCGATCTGGGATTGAATATCCATCGGGACAACCTGGAGACTCGATTTTCGTTTCGGACACGCATGATGGATTACTTCTGGGCAGGACTTCCCATCATTACTACAGAAGGCGATCCGCTGAGTGACCTGGTGAAGCAAAACCAGCTTGGGTTGACCGTGCCTTGCGGAGATGCCGAGGCGCTTGCTCATGCGATTCTGCGCGCAGCAGATGACCAGGCAACCAGGCAAACGTGGAAACTCAATTGCCTCGCGACAGCGAAAGAGTTTTCTTGGGACCGCGTATTTGAACCCGTCGTCGCCTGGTGTCGTTCACCGATCCAGGCACGAGATAAAGAATACACGGACGTATGGAATTCCTGTGTGGGCGACTCCGGAAGCTGGCCGAAGCATGCGTGGGAGTATTACCTGCAACGAGCCCTTCATCATTACCGTGTGACTGGAATGAGAGGTCTCGCGACTCGTGTCATTTCATGGTCGTGTGGAAGATGACGGACGCGGTCATGAGTGGCGTTTGCCAATGTCTCGATGGCAGGCCTCAAGGTGCAAGATGTTTCCGCCATGAGATAGCCTGGCCCTAACTGTCCCGTCCTCCAGGTAGCGGGTTTTCACCCCTAGCGAGTCTTCCCCTCCCCCCGTCAAAAACAACGAAAAACCTATCCTTGCAAGAGAACTCCGGTACTATTTGAGCAGTCGGTTGTGCGTGCGCAACCGGCGGATATTTCAACACAACAGGGCAGAAACACGTGCAATGACGGTCACGTATTTCTCGAAAAGCTCCATCATCGGCCCCAGCAGTCGCTACCGCGTCTTTCAATTCCTGCCTCATTTCCAAGCGGCAGGGATCGACTGTCACGTGGATGCCCTGTTTGGAGAGACCTACTTCTCGATTCTTAAAGTGCGATCGTGCGCGCTGCGGACCCTGCTGAAGATTCCCTATGCGCTCGTATGTTTTCTTCAACGACTTTGGACGTTGTTGACCCTGGGCAGGCGGGACTTGATCGTGATCGAGGGGCAGCTCTTTCCTTATGCGCCTCCTCTCGCTGAACGGCTGCTGCGCTGGTGCCGATATCGAGTGGCGATCGAAATGGATGATGCGATTTATCTGACGCCCGGGCATGAGCAGAAGTTGCCCGCGCTGCTCTCAATGGCCACAGGCGCCATCGTCGGGAATGCCCGGCTGGCCGCCTATGCGACGCAGTTTTCGTCGCGAGTCTGTGTCGTTCCCACAGTCGTCGATACCGAACGATTCAAGCCGGATTCGACAAGATCCATCGGTTCATCTGCACAGAACTCCGAGGCCATCACGATCGTGTGGATAGGCCTGGCATATAACCTGAAATATCTGGATGTGCTGGCGCCGGCCCTCCGCGCGTTGCAACCAACGTTTCACCTGACACTCCGTGTGGTCTGTTCACAGCCGCCGTACATGCCGGGTGTCGAGATTGATTTCAGGTCTTGGGATTTTCAGCGGGAGGTGGCAGATCTGCAAGATGCCACGATCGGCGTGATGCCGCTTGAGGACACCGAGTGGGCCCGGGGCAAGTGCGGCTTGAAGCTCCTACAGTACCTTGCGGTGGGGGTGCCCGCGGTGGCCTCACCCGTCGGAGTGAATCGCGACATCATTGTGAACGGAGAGAACGGGTTTCTTGCCTCCACCGAGCAAGACTGGTATGAGCGCCTCGACGCACTCTGCCGGCAACCGCAGTTGCGCGCTCGAATGGGGCAGGCCGGACGTCGGACCGTGGAGGAGCGGTACTCCCTCGCGGTGTGGGGGCCCCGGCTTGCCGAGGTGTACCGGACATTGGCAGAGAATGAGCATTTGAATGTGGTGCCCCAGGCAGTTTACAGCCCTGTGCCCGGCCACGATCGCTCGACAGGAACTCGATGATTCTGCTCACGCTGACATTTGTGGTCGCGATGCTCCTCTCGATCTACGGCGTGCCGATCGCGCGTCTCGCGGCCCTGAAATTCGGAATCGTCGACAACCCGGACGGCCGGCTGAAGCATCAGCGCGAGCCGGTTCCTTATCTGGGTGGGCTGGCCATCTATCTCGCGTTTCTCGTGAGCCTGGCCTTTACCTTCGAGTTCAGGCAGGACGTGCTCGGTATCGTGCTCTCCGGGACGCTGATCGTCATGCTGGGGCTGATCGACGATTTCGGGGTGCTGTCGCCGGGAACCAAACTCGCGGGCCAGTTCCTGGCGGTGTTTGTGTTGATCAAGAGCGGCATCCGCATCGAAATCGCATCTTTGCCGGATTGGGTCGATATCGTGCTGACGGTGTTCTGGATGATCGGCATCATCAATGCGTTCAACCTGCTGGATATCATGGACGGGTTGTCGGCCGGTGTGGGCGTCATCAGTGCCGCCTTTCTGTGCGTGGTGGCGATTCTGAATGGCGATCAGGCGATCGCGTTCATGCTGGCGGCGCTCATGGGGAGCCTGCTCGGCTTCCTTCGATACAACTGGCGACCGGCTTCGATTTATATGGGCGATTCCGGTGCGATGTTCATCGGTCTGATGCTGGGCGCCCTGTCGATGATCGGCAAATACACCACCGGCCATTCCGTCTCGCTGCTGACCCCGGTGTTGATCCTGGGCATGCCCATTTTCGATACCCTGTTCGTCATGTACATCCGGTTCTTGCGCGGGCTGCCGGTGTTTCTCGGCAGTCCTGATCATCTTGCGATTCGTTTGCGGCATTGGGGGCTTTCGGTGACGCAGGTCGTCCTGCTCAGTTATCTCGGCGCGGCGTTATTGGGGGGGATCGGTCTGCTGGTCATGGCGGTGCCGCAGGATCTTGCCGTAGTGCTCAGCGGTGTCACGGTGTTGTGCCTGGCCGTGGCCGCCGTGGCCCTGACGCGTGTGAATGTCTCGACGGGAACCGTCGCCGTGAGTACCGAGGCGGTCCCGGCACGTTCGACAGAAAGGACCGGCGTAGTATGATTTTAATCGTCGGGGCTGGATTGGCGGGGCTCAGCGCGGCCTATCACCTGCGCGGGATGCCCTACAAGATTCTGGAGCGGGAGCGTGAGGTCGGAGGGCTCTGCCGTTCGTACGTGAAAGACGGTTTCACCTTCGACTATACGGGACACCTGCTTCACTTCCGGCAGACCGCAATCAAGGCGCTGGTCGAGAGCCTGCTCCCGGACCAACTTCAGCGGCATGCCCGTAAATCCTACGTCTATTCCCATGACACCTATACCGAGTATCCGTTTCAGGTGAATACGCATGGCCTCCCGCCGGAGGTGGTGCGGGAATGTCTCTTGGGGTTCATCGCCACGCTGTCGAATCCGTCGTCCAAGTCTCCGGCGGAGAGCCGGTCGTTCAAACAATGGATCGTCGAGAGCCTGGGCGAGGGTATTGCGAAACATTTCATGGTCCCCTTTAACGAGAAGCTCTGGCAGGTGCCGCTGGATGAGCTCACGTCCGACTGGGTGTCGTGGCTGGTGCCCAAGCCGGATGTGAAGGATGTCGTCAATGGCGCCTTGGGAATCAAGGACAAGGCCTTCGGCTACAATCCGTCGTTTCAGTATCCCGCCACCGGCGGCATCAAAGTTCTGCCGGAAGCCTTTCTCCCGTCGGTCGAGAACTTATCGTACGATTCGGAATTGGTAGAAATCGAGACGGGCAGGCGGCGAGCGGTATTTCGCAGCGCACAGGGCGAATGGACGGAAGCCTATGACCGGATCGTGTCGACGGTCCCCCTGCCTGATCTGGTGCGGCGTTGTGTGGATCTCCCGGCATCGCTGCGGGAATTGGCTGCGTCGCTGCGATGGGTCTCGGTGTATAACGTGAATCTGGCCGTCGCCCGTGAGCGCATTTCCGATAAGCATTGGATCTATTTTCCTGAGCACCGCTATTCGTTCTATCGCGCCGGGTTTCCGATGAATTTTTCTCAGTCCATGGGGCAACCCGGGTGCAGTTCCCTCTACGTGGAAATCTCGCACCAGCCGACCGAGCGGGAATCCGACGCCGCGCTCATCGAGCGAGTCCGGCGGGGGTTGGAGCAGGCGGGGGTGCTCCAGCGGAGCGACGAGGTGGTGATGTCGGATGTGAAGGATCTCTATTACGCGTATGTCTTGTTCGACCGGTATCGGGGCCGTGCGGTGCAAGAGCTGCTGGCCGAGTTGGAGCGACGCGGGATCTCGTCGATCGGGCGGTACGGATTGTGGGAACATACGTCGATGGAGGACGCGATTGCCCAGGGGCAACAGGCGGCTGCGCGGTTACGGATGAAGGCCGCGGCCTGAGCGGATGAATGGCATGCATGTAGTCTGTCACGTCATTACGAAACTGGAGTTGGGCGGCGCGCAGGAAGTGGCGATGCAGGTCGTGTCGGGCCTGGACCGGAGACGATTTCGGCCGGTGCTTCTTGCAGGGCCGGGTGGGCTGCTGACCGACGAGGCGCATGCGCTGGAAGGTGTCGAGGTTCGCACGATCCCGTCGCTCCTTCGTGAGATTCGTCCCCTCCATGACGTGCGCGCCCTATGGGAACTGGTCGGGACGTTTCGACGCCTCAGGCCAAAGATTGTGCACACCCACAGTTCAAAAGCTGGTATCCTAGGGCGGTTAGCCGCCTGGCTCGCCGGTGTCCCCTGCATCCTGCACACGATACACGGGTACGGCGTGACGCCCGCGCAGCCGTTCTGGCAACAAAAAGCATTGATCGCACTGGAACGGATGGTCGGTCGGATTACCACCCATTGGGTTGCGGTGTCGCAGGCCGACCGCCGGCAAGGCATCGAGTGGGGTCTCTTTACCGCGTCCAAGGTCTCGGTGGTGAGGCCGGGAATCGATCCGACAGCCTTTGCGGCTCGTATTGAATCGCCGGAACGTGACCGTCTTCGGGCCATGCTGGGAGTGGCCCCTGATCAGCTACTGGTGGGAACGGTCTCGTGCTTGAAACCGCAAAAATCTCCCGAGGACTTTGTCCGCGTTGCTGCGCTGGTGTGTCAGCGTGTTCCCGCAGCTCGTTGTGTGCTCGTCGGCGACGGAGCCTTGCGGCCGAAAGTCGAAGCGTTGTTGCTGGAACAGGGGCTTCAGGATCGTGTGACCCTGCTTGGCTGGCGCCGCGATGTGGCTGCGTTGCTGAAAGCCTTCGATGTGTTCGTCCTGACGTCTCAATGGGAAGGGTTGCCCTGTGCCATCCTGGAGGCCAGAGCCAGCCGGATTCCGATCGTGGCCACGCGAGTAGGCGGCGCCGCTGAGGCGATCGTCGAGGGCATTCAAGGGACGCTCTGTCCGGCCGGCGACGTGCGGGCTATGGCTGAACGGGTCTGTCAGATTTTGGAAGACGAGCGCTTTCGCGTCGACCTCCGGACGGGTACGCAGGAACTCCCGGAGGAGTTTACGATTCAAGAGACGCTCAAACAGTACCAGTCGCTCTATGCCTATCTTCTGCATGCCACGCGTCCGAGTGAAGATGTCATGAAGTTGCAGCCCAATCGACTGTAGGAAGGGGAACCGGGGGATACGATGAACATTCCGCTGCTTGATCTCAAAGCCCAATATCAATCGATGCGCAGTGAAATCCTGGCGGCGATTGAGGCCACCTGTGACGAGCAGGGCTTTATTCTCGGCCCGCGGGTGGTGGCGCTGGAACAAGCGGTGGCGACCTATACCGGCAGTGCTCATGGCGTCGGAGTCGCCTCCGGCAGCGATGCGCTGTTGCTGGCGCTGATGGCCTTGGGGGTGAAAGCCGGCGATGAAGTGGTCACGGTGCCCTTTACCTTCTTTGCGACGGCGGGGGCGATTTCCAGGCTTGGGGCCAAGCCGGTGTTCATCGATATTCGCCCTGATGATTTCAATATGGATCCGGCGCTGTTGGAGCGGGCCATTACGAAACGGACCAAGGCGATCATTCCCGTGCACCTCTTCGGTCAATGCGCCGAGATGGATGCGATCAATGAGATCGCCCGACGACACAAGATCGGCGTGATCGAGGATGCCTGCCAGGCCATCGGTGCCCGTCAGAATGGACGGCATGCCGGTGTGTTGGGCGATGTGGCCTGCTTCAGTTTTTTCCCGTCAAAGAACCTCGGAGGGTTCGGGGACGCCGGCATGGTGACCACCAACGACAAGGCGCTGGCGGAGTCCATCGCGATGTTGCGGGTTCATGGGAGCCGGGTGCGCTATGTGCACGAAGCGATCGGCATCAACAGCCGATTGGATGCGTTGCAAGCGGCGGTCTTGTTGGTGAAGCTGAAACGTCTGGATGAGTGGGCGGAAGGCCGTCGCCGGAATGCTGCGCGCTATGTGCAGTTGTTCACGGAGGCGAAACTGACAGACCGGATCGCCTTGCCCGTCGTGGGGGCCAACAACTTTCACGTCTTTAATCAATTCACGATTCGAGTTCACAAGCGTGACGAGTTGCGGAGTTATCTGAAAGACCAGGGCGTGGGTTCAGAGGTCTATTATCCCCTGCCCCTGCATTTGCAAAATTGTTATCGTGATCTGGGGTATCAGAAGGGCGCGTTCCCGCAATCGGAACGTGCGGCCGAAGAAGTGCTCTCGCTTCCCATCTATGCTGAACTTTCCGACGAACAGCTTCAATACGTCGTGCAGGCGATCGCCTCGTTCTACCGCAAACGCTAACATTCGCGTTGCCGTCCGGCGCCGGTTTCCTTCCGGGCCGGACGGTTCTTTTTCACATCCTGATAGCCGACAGTTTCACAGTCCTCCGCCGGAGAAGCAGTGCCTCCTGGCGTGTCGCCCTGTGACTGTCGTTGCCTGTTGCACGTTGTGACGCCGCCGCCGACGGCGCCTCCTCCGGCTTGACTGACCGCATGTGTGCCTCCCTTCCGGTCATCGAATCGACGACAAGCGCTCCCGTAGCCTGGCGTTCAAGTCTGAACAACCATGAGGCGGTGACGTACACCAGGGCCCACTGTGGGGCATGGGCTTGCGCTGAATGGAATTCCTACGACGCCGACGTTGGGCTCAATATGAGAACCGGTCGCAGCCTGGACAATCCTGGCAAGCGGCACCGGTCAAGGCTTGGCCGCCTATCATCAGATCTTGGTTGCCAAGTGAGGTCTGTTTCCCCGTGCGATTGGCGGGTGGATGTGGCGCCGGAGGCATAGGGATTGCTCATATGGATGATGAGGGAGACGCCGCGTCGTTGTACGTATGACAATACCTGCATCATTCTTTCTCGGCATGTCGCGGAGCAGCTACTCCAGGTTGGGAGTGGCCCTGGCGTTGATTGCGGTGATCGGCGCGATTGACTGGTGGTTGCCCCTGGGATTGACCATCACCACGCTCTACGTAGTGCCGGTTCTCATCGCCTCCCGGATCCCTCACCCCCGTCTTACGTTCTGGGTGGCCGCCCTCGCGTCTCTGGTGACGATTCTCGATATGTTCGATCGGCCGCTCTTTGCATTGACCTGGGTCAGCGCCATGAATCGGGCCTTTGCGCTCATGGTGATTTGGGTGACCGCGCTGTTGTGTTTGCGGCGGCAGCGCGACGAGGCCGAATTGTTGCGTATCAATGAAGATATCGAGCAACAGGTGCAGGAGCGCACGGCGGATCTGGCTGCCGCCAATCAGGAACTTGAAGTGCTGCGAGCGGAAGCGGTGTCTGAACTGGTCGCGATCGTCAAATCATCGGACGACGCCATTGTAGGCATGACGCTGAACGGCATGATTCAAAGTTGGAATCGCGGAGCGGAACGGGTCTACGGGTATCGCGCCGAGGAGGTGCTCGGTCGGCCCATCTCTGTGCTCTGTCCCTCGAATCGATTGGATGAGGTGCCGACGATGCTCGACCGGATCGCCCGGGGAGAGCACGTGCGCAATGTGGAGATGGTGCAGCGCCGGAAACAGGGGGAGCGCATCGATGTGTCGTTGACGATCTCGCCGGTGAAAGATGCGGATGGGTGTGTCATGGGCGCGTCGGCTATCGCGCGCGATGTCACGGTGAAGCGGCGCATCGAAGCGGCTTTGCGGGAAAGCGAGGCCCGGTTTCGCATGATGGCGGACACAGCGCCGGTGATGGTGTGGATGGCCGGACCGGACACGCACATCACCTTCATCAATAAACGCTGGCTGGAATTTACCGGGCGCACTGTGCAGGAAGAGATCGGCGACAACTGGTTTACAGGCATTCACGCCGACGACCTGGATCGCTGCCGGAAGTCGTATCTGCAGGCGTTCAAGTCGGAGCAGCCGTTCTTTCTGGAATACCGGCTCCGGCGTCACGACGGCGAGTACCGGTGGATCATGGATACGGGAGTGCCCTTGTTCGACGAGGAGGGACAGTTCGGCGGGTACATCGGTACCTGCATGGACCTGACCGAGCGCAAGGACATGGAAGACCAGCTACGCCGGATGTTGAAGGAAAAAGAAAGTCTGCTGCGGGAAGTGCACCATCGGGTCAAGAACAACCTGCAGGTCATTTCCAGCCTGTTGAATTTACAATCGGCCTCCATCAAGGACCCGGTCGTCAACCAGCTGTTCCGAGAATGTCAGGTGCGGATCACTTCGATCGCGCTGCTTCACGAAACGTTGCACCGGTCGCACGATCTTTCGCGAATCAAAATGGGCGACTATATCCGCACCCTGACCGGCCATCTGTTTCGTTCATACGGGGTCGATCCGAACCTCATTTCGCTGGAGCTGAACGTGGACGATGTCGAGTTCGATATCGACACGGGGCTGACCTGCGGGTTGATCATCGATGAGCTGGTCTCCAATTGTTTGAAGCACGCGTTTATCGACGACAGCGGTGGAACGGTGCACATCGATCTGCTCGATCATGTCGACGGCACGTTTACCCTGTGCGTGAGCGACAACGGCATCGGGATTCCCAAGGACGGCGTGCTGAACAATCCCGATTCACTGGGGCTGGAACTTGTGGCGCTGCTGGCGGAGAAGCTGGACGGCAGCACGGAACTCCGCAGCGGCGCCGGCACGGAATGGCAGATCCGCTTTCAGCAACTGCAATATTCAGAAAGGGTATGAACGCCATGGAACCAGCCAGCATCTTGATCGTGGAAGATGAACCCGTTGTGGCGAAGGACATTCAGCTGAGCCTGCAACGGCTGGGGTATCGCGTGCCGGCTACGGCGACCTCCGGCGAAGAGGCGATCCGCAAGGCGAGCGACATGCATCCTGACCTGATTTTGATGGATATCGTCTTGAAGGGGAAAATGGACGGAGTGGAAACCGCCCTCCAGATTCAGCGAAAACAGGATGTGCCGGTCATCTACCTCACGGCCTATGCCGACAACCACACGCTGGAGCGCGCGAAGGTCACGTCTCCGGCCGGTTATATGCTCAAGCCCTATCAAGCGAACGAACTCCGGACCACGATTGAGCTGGCGCTGCATCGCGCCCAGCATGAGCGGCACATGCGCGAGCGCTTGCGGTGGATTGCCACGACCATGCGTTGCATCGGCGACGGCATCGTGACGACCGATCGCGGCGGGCGAGTGGCCTATATGAATCCCGCCGCCGAGAGCCTGACGGGGTGGAGTCAGGACGATGCGGCAGGCATGGGCGTGACGGCGCTCCTGGGTTTTCACGAAGCCGGGCCGGGATATGAATCGGAGAGTCCGGTACAGCAAGCGATGACGCAAGTGCGCATAGTGGCGATCGAGGAAGCCCTGCTGATCTCCAAGCAGGGTGGACGTCGAACCATTCGCGGCAGCGTCGCGCCGGTCGCCGACGATGGAGGGAACGTGCTCGGCGCCGTGCTGGTGTTTCACGAGACCGCATCCGGTGAACGGGGCCTCCAGGCCTCTGATAGGCAGGGGGACACGCTCTGGAAGATGGATGCGCAGCTCGGACGTCCGCAGGGAATTATCAATTTGTGTTCCTGGTGCAAGCGTGTGCCGGACGAGTCCGGCGAATGGTATGACCTGGCCACGTTTATCGCCGAGCGATCGGCGATACAGTTCAACGGCGGGCTCTGCCCGGAATGTATGGATCAATGTTTTCCCTGCGACGAAAGGCATAAGTAGTTCAAGATGTGTGTGGACCTGTTCACACGAGGTCCCTCGCACGTTGCGCCCACCGCCGCAGTCTTCCTCCCTGCGCTAATTTTCGAGAAGGCTTCAAGAATGAGTGAGAATAGACTATAGTAGCGCTGCACACTCAAACAGGACTTGTGGCCAACTCTACTCTGACAACTCCAGACTCGCGCCCGTTACGGATCGCGCTCATCGGTGCCGGCCGTCATGCCCAGCACCATGCCCGCGCTATTTTGCGCTGCCCCGGCGTGCAACTGGTGGCGGTGGCCGACCCGTCCGACGCGGCTCAAGCGGCGATGCGCGATATTGTTCCAGGCATCGGCTGTTTCAAGACGCCGGAGGAGCTGTTTGCCTCCGAACGTCTCAATGTGGTGCACATCATTACTCCGCCGGCCTCCCATGCTCCGTTGGCCAGGATGGCGATCAAGGCCGGATGCCACATCTATGTAGAGAAGCCCTTCACCGAGTCGGTGGAGGACGCCCAGCAGATCCTGGATGAGGCGAGCGCAAAAGGTCTTCGTGTCTGTGCCGGCCATCAGCTGTTGTATGAACCGCCCACCCGGGTATTAACCCAGTACTTGCCGTCAATTGGGCGCGTCGTGCACGTCGAGAGCTACTTTTCCTTCCGGACCGTGCGTCATGCGCCGGGTGGCCGCAAGGTGCTACGCGCCGACCACCAGTTACTCGATATTCTGCCGCATCCGGTTTATCTGTTGCTCCAGGTGTTGGAGCAAGCCGGGGAGGGCCGTACCGAGCTGTTGTCCTTGGAAGTGAGTCAGGCCGGGACGGTGCATGCGTTGGTGCGACGCGGCGGCGTGACCGGCACGTTGATCGTGACGCTCGAAGGGCGCCCGGTGGAGAGTTATCTGCGAGTCGTCGGGAAGAACGGGTCGTTGTTCGCCGACTATGTTCGCAGCACCACGCAGCGCGCCATCGGTCCCGGGTCGTCCGGCATCGATAAGTTATTCGCGCCTTACCGGCAGGCCTGGCAATTGCTGATCGGCACGACCTCCGCGATGGCGAACCGATTTCTCAAGAGTCAGCGAAGTTATCCCGGGCTGGCCGAACTGTTTACCGCTTTCTATGAGTCTGCGCGGACGGGCGGGCCGTCGCCCTTGTCGCCGGAGAGTTTACTGGAGACCGTGCGCATCTGTGAGCGCGTGGCGAAGGCCCTGAAGGTCGGCGAGGCCAAGGCTCTGGCTGACGCTGCGCCGAAGCCGGTCGAGAGCCGGGGCGTGCTGGTCACCGGGGGAACCGGGTTTCTGGGAAAAGAAATCGTGCGGACGCTGCTGTCGCGCGGCCGCCCTGTTCGTGTGGTGGCGCGACGTGAGCCGTCCCCCTGGGAGCGGATTGCGGGTGCCGAATATGTGGTGGCCGATGTGGCCACGGGAGCCGCTGCGCAGCTGTTCAAGGGGGTGGATACCGTCATTCATGCCGCGGCAGAAACCGCCGGTGGGTGGCCGGAGCATCAGCGTAACTCGTTGGATGCCACCGAGCAGATGGTTCGCGGGGCCGATGCGGCGGGGATTACGCATTTCGTCCATGTCAGCAGTCTTGCCGTATTGGCGCAGGGCAACGGCCGGCCCATCGGCGACGACCATCCGTTGGAGCCGGACAGCAAGGGGTCCGGTCCCTATGTCTGGGGAAAGTTGGAATCCGAACGGTTGGCGGTCCAACTCGGCAAGGAACTCGGCCTATCCGTGAAAGTGATTCGTCCCGGGGCATTGGTCGACTATCGCGATTTCGACCCGCCTGGCCGGCTCGGTAAGCGATTGGGGAATATCTTCGTGGCTGTCGGTTCGCCGGGCGATCGTCTGGGGGTGGTAGATGTCGGATTTGCCGGCCGCTTCCTTGGCTGGATGACGGACGCGTGGGACAACGTGCCGAGCCCCTTGAACCTCCTCGATCCTGTTTCCCCGACCAAGCAGGAACTGTTGGATCGTCTCCGGCAAGCCAACCCGGATCTCACGGTGCTCTGGCTGCCGAGGTTTGTCTTGGTTCCCCTCTCCTGGCTGGCGACTCTCGCGCAGAAAATCCTGCGTCCCGGGAAGCCGGCTATCGATATCGCCAAGGTGTTCAGCGTCCTCCCCTACGATACTTCCGGGATTGCGAAGCTTGCCCCTCAGGTCGATCACGCCTCCGAGAAACGATAACCGTCTCTCCCGCATGGTCCGGTTCCTTATTAATCATCGGCATGGGGCCGTTTCATCCTCTGTGGTCGAAATGTGTGCATTAGGGGAAGTGGTTGAAAAATATAGCGATGCCGAAGGGATCGAAAAAGTTGTCCTCGTGGGGTTGATTTGAGGCGTCAGAGGGGGTAAGTCTTAGGAGTATTCTACGAGCAAGGCCAGTCCCCAAACGGCAACCGTCTCACCACCGAAGAGTTGATCATCATGAACATTGGATTGAATGCGCGTGTGCTTACCATCGGTCTGGCCTTTCTGGGCGTCGTCTCAGGATGCGCGGTAGACCAGCGCTGGCGTTCAGCCATGCAGGAAGGTAATCACGCCCTGCGTTCCGGCGACTACACGCATGCGGAGGAATCCTTTGTGGCTGCTCGCAAGGAAGCAGAGGTGCTCGATCCACAAGGGAAACGTTTGGCCGAGACGTTGAGTCAGCTGGGCGAAGTGAATCGTGAGTTGGGGCGGTTTCCACGCGCGGAGGCACTCTTTCAGGAGGCCCTGGCGATCAGGGAGCGCGTGTATGGGCCGGCCCATGCCGAGACGGCTGCCAGCCTGACCGACTTGGGCGAACTCTACCGCCTACAGGGACTCTACACGCAGTCCGAAGCGCTTCATCAACGGGCACGGGAAATCCGCGAGCAGGTGTTCGGCGCGGACCATAGCAAGACAGCCGAGAGTTTGAACAATATTGCTGTGGTCTATCAGGATCAACGACGCTTCGCCGACGCCGAGCCCGTCTTGCAGCGCGCACTTGGGATTCTTGAAAAACAACTCGGGCCGGAACACAGCACGACGGCCATCACGCGCGACAACCTGGCGAAGATGTATCAGGCGCAGGGGCAGCATGCTCGCGCCATGCCGTTGTATCAGCGCGCTTTGACGATTCATGAAAAGGCCTTCGGTCCCAACCATCCGATCGTGGCCAGGAATCTTGAGAATCTTGCGGATACGTACCGGGCCCAAAATCAATACCCTCAAGCCGAAGTGCTGTATCAACGCGCAGTCAGCATTTTTAAAAAGTCTCTCGGCAACGACCATGTCGATACCGCCGAGGCGATGAGTCGCTTGGGACAACTCTATGAGTTGCAGGGACTCTACTCCCAGGCGGAGCCGCTCTTTCAGCAGGCGATTGCAATCCGGGAAAAGCAGCAGGGCGCAGAGAGCCCTCACGTTGCGGGTGAACTCAAGAATCTGGCGGGACTCTATCAATCGCAGAATAAGTTGGAACAGTCCGAGGATCTCTATAAACAGTCGCTGGTCATCTACGAACAGTCCGTCGGGTATGATCGCGAGGCCTACGTGAAGGCCTTGAAGAGTTATGCGTCCCTGTTGAGGCGTCGGCAGCGGTCCGGCGAAGCCGAGCGTCTGGAGGAGCGAGCCAAGGCGGTCTTGAAGCGTCTCTCACTGGAGAGTCAGAGCCAAGGGAAAACTGCTGCGGATGTTCCACTTGCTCCGGTTTCGCCGTTGCCATAGGAGGGACACTGCGCTGCTCGTTTCTGCCGCTTCCCAGTGCTGAAAACTTCTGCTCCGTATAACCCCTGAACGTTCGTCCCATACTCGATCTATCGCTCAGCTCTCGTATTGAGGATCAGGCCAAGGCTGATACCCGCCTGAAGTATGGCACTAGGGAGTACGCCTAATCCCCGGACATTGTGGCCGTGAACTGCTCAGCTAATTTCCCCAAAGACACCTCTTCGAATCGTATTTCGCACGGCGCAGTTTGTGCGGAAGCGCTCAATCTCGATGCGAGAATGGCACAATCCCGCAGGAAGTTCAGAATTGCGGTAGGCGTATGGATTGCATTGCAGGGATGCGTACTGATTCGAGGATGCCTAACTCGGCAAGCGTGCGCCCACTTCATCAAGCCAATCGAATATGGCAACAGGGTCTCGATTTTTCACTTCAATCAGCTGCCTGCTACTCCTACTGATTTCGATCGTCGCTCTATGCGTCGGACTTTTGTGGATATGGGAAATCGAGCTTGATCGAGCACATGATCGGGAGTGGACAGAGAAGTCCAAGCAGACCCAACCCTATTATTGGTGGCAATTCCTGACCCATGATGGTCACGATATCGGCTATGAGCATAAAGGTCCGTTGAAACTAGCCTTGCACCCCTATGCCGTGTATTCCAACTTCCCTAACCAGTTGTCGGATCACTTTTCCATCGATAAGCGGGGGTTTCGGTCTAACGGCCAGGGGCCTCAGCGTGAGGGAAAAAAGCGCGTGTTGTTGGTGGGAGGCTCAACGGCGTTCGGGACCGGCCTGGAAAGTGATAGGGAGACTGTCGCCGCGCAACTTTCACGGCTTTTGGACGTGGAGGTTATCAACGCTGCGGTCATCGGCCACGGTTCCGGGCAAGAGCTCACTTATCTGTTGACGGAGTTGGTGGATCTTCGGCCCGATGTGGTTCTGGCGCTGGATGGCTGGAATGATTATTATAAGAGGCTGGAATTGCACGATCCGCGGCTGCTTGGCATGAATGGGTTTGATGAGATCGAGTCACAACTCGTCGCTTTGGCGGGATTGGCAGATCCGTCCTTACTGAAACGCCTCACCAATTTGCCCCGGCTTTTGTTCCCACGCATCAGCCATCGGGTGAAATATTCCAGGATCGGGCTCTGGGCGGGATGGCTGGATCGGAGGGAAGCGCCCCCGCCCTCCATCGATCTTGCCGCCCATCATTATGTGGACAACCTCACCAAAATGCAGAAAGTCGGAACCGCGTTCCATTACCGCTTTCTCGTTGCCATGCAGCCGGATGTAGATCATTCTAGCGACTATCGGCATTTTCGAGAAACAGCCGTGTCCGCATTGAGACGCGGGGGCATACGAGTTCTTGACCTGGGTGCGCGCAAGGAATTCGCCCCGCACATGTTCATGGATCAAATGCATCTCAATGCCGACGGGCATCGCGTGATGGCGGAGATTATTGCCGAGGTGATCAGGGAGGCGCACCTGCTTGCCCAGTGGCAGTAGTCATACACGAAAGGGAATGAGCAGGCATGCATCGTATCGTGATTCTGATCGTTGGGTTGTGCCTTTTCGGTGTCGTTGGTTGTGCAGGAAAATCTCCGAAGAAACAGTTTCAGCGCCTGGCGGGTGAATTTGTCTCTCCGGTTCACATCACGAAGCCGGTCGATCAGCAGAGTGCGGTTCTCGGGATCACGATCAAGAGTCCGGCCTGGGTACCCAACACCGAAGATCGGTTGTATTTGGTGAAGGTCGAGAACGAGCGTGATCTCTTCGAAGGTTCCAAGCTGATTCCAACCAGCATTCTGGCTCCGCCTCCAGGGGCCGGGGGAGGCGGGACGGTCTATGTGCAAAATGTCCCGCCCGGGCGGTATGCGGCCGTGGCATTCAGCACCTCGGAGAAGGGATTCGGCAAGGTACGCGAAGTCACGTTATTCCTATTACCCAAGACAGTCGTGAAGCAAAGCGATACGACGGTGGTTCCCGGCAGTATCAGTTTTATGGGGGAATATGAAGTCGGCGCCTCGACGATGGTCCTGCAGGAGAAGGTGGCCGATCCGGTGCAGGAACATTATTTCGAAGCATTTTGGGGCAAGCCGCTGGCCCAGGTCATAGCCGAACTGCAGATGATCGGTACCCCGGCGTATTTCGCCGTGCACACGGTCAGCGTCAAGCAGGGGAGTCGGGACGCCGCCGCCGAAGAGCGGTTCCTGGCTGCCGCCAAGCGCGACCTCGAACCGGCCTGGGCGCCGGTGATCGAACGGCGTCGAACCGCGGCGAAGTAGGGCTTACTGACGCATGCATCTCATGCAACGCCTCACCGGTGCTATGTAAGCCCTGATCGTGTGATGGTCTGAGTCGATGCCCCTGCGTACGGGCGAAGGGGCGCCATCCAGCCGAATGGAACCCTCGCCTGCGGCGATTCCGGCCTGTTAACGAAAAATTTACCTTGTCCGGACGTGCTTGTGACCCTTGAACCCTAGACTGATAGTGAGAAGTCCACTATCCAGCACAGGAGGGGAGCATGCGACTCGTAACACAAGGCGTTCAGATGTATCGGTCTCGTCCGCGCCGCCAGGATATTTTGTCTCTCCGCCAGACAAGGCCGAGGATCAACGGTCTGTGCCTGGAGTGTCGGAAGGAGATTCCCTTCATACAACTGAGACACCGGCCGCACGCGACCTTGTGCACAAACTGCGTTCAAGAACGTCTCGACTGTCTGTCTGCGGATGCGCTCTAGCCCGGACTATTCATGAATACCTACTGCGTCGTCCGATCCTCTCGCCCGGCGGGGCTGTTCTCGTTCGGCCTCCTCGACGGACTGCAAGTACGCCTGCGTCGGCCTCACGTGCGAGAAGCCCCGCGGGACTTCGGTCTCGAACGCCTCGCGACGGCATGCATGAATAGTCCGGGCTAGTCGCGAGGGCAACCGCTCGTCTGAATATCGGCTTGTACCTGTTCCGGTATACGCTGGATCGTTGCGTGCCGTCAGGTAGCCTGCTAGAGGCATCGTGCCGGGGGTAGGAAGCGTCAGGCCTTCATGCCGAGGCTTCTGAGCTGGTTCGTGCCGATTGTGCCGCGGACACTGGAGGTTGCGGATTGCATGCGGCAATCGCCACGGAATCTCGCGTGGCCAATCACCGCTCCCGGGTCATTCCAATCTTTCTTTTCCTGATTGTTTCTCCCTTACAACGATGGTGTGATCGGGCTGGGCTGTAAGGGGCCGGGGGATCGGCCCCCTATGAGCGCGGTTTCGGGTCAAAATGGTGGGCTGTTCCGCTCCGGCTCAGAAGAGGGGAACAGCCCGGGAGAGAGGTGCGGAGAGGTGGCGCAGCTCAACTCCCAATCGGTAGCCGGCTTTCAGGATCGGTAAACCGCTTCTGCGGAGGTGTCGGGCCTCCATGCCGCGCGTCGTACCGAAGCCCGTTCTTCAGACAATTGCTTGCATGTGAAACAGAGCGTCGCATCAGGTTGTGCGCGTAGTCGCGGCAGAGGGATGTCCGCTCGGCAGCGATGGCAGATGCCGTACGAAGTGTCGAGCATGCGGCGGCTTCGAAGCAGGTGTGTGCGTAACGACGCGAATGCTTGGTGGTGTGGATGGAGTCGAATGCCCTGCGCGACGCTCATGGTACTCCCCTCCTCGTTGTCGAGCCCGCAGCATAGAGGGCTGACGTGACAACCGGATCAGCAACCGGTTAAGGAGGGGTTAATAATGACGAGTGGTTGCGCCTACCAGGAGGTTAGGTGACGAGCTTGTTCATGAGCCATTGCTGGGACGAACGAGCGGCTCTGCGTCCCGGTGTTTGACGCCGGTAGGTGCCATCCCGATGGAGAATCCAGGCGTGCGTATTATCTTCGAGGTAGGGGCGGAGGCCCTCGTCGATCACGCGTTGCCGCAATGTTTTATCCAGCACAGGAAACGCCACTTCGATGCGTCGAAAGAAATTGCGATCCATCCAATCGGCGCTGGAGAGAAAGACCCGGTCGTCGCCGTCGTTCAGAAAATAGAAGATCCGGCTATGTTCGAGAAACCGTCCGATGATCGAACGTACGCGGATATGTTCCGAGAGGCCCGCGATGCCGGGTCGCAAGGCGCAGGGACCTCGGACGATCAAGTCGATTTTCACCCCGGCCTGAGAGGCCTTGTAGAGGGCCCGAATGATTTGAGGCTCCAGGAGCGCATTCATCTTCGCGATGATGTGGGCCGGTCGGCCCTGCTTGGCCCTATCGGTTTCACGGCCGATCCATTTCAGCAAGGTGGCGTGCAATGTAAACGGCGATTGGAGAAGGTGTTTGAGCCGTCCCGGACGTCCGAGGGAGGTGAGTTGCTGGAACACCGTGCGCACGTCCCGCCCGATCGCCGCATCGCAAGTGAGCAGTCCGAAATCGGTATAAAGCCGTGCATTGCGGGCGTGATAGTTGCCGGTTCCTAGATGCGTATAGCTCCGCAGCATCCGGCCTTCCCGTCGGAGTACGAGACTCATTTTGGCGTGGGTTTTATGTCCGACCACGCCGTACACCACATGGGCGCCGGCCTCTTCCAGATCATGCGCCAGCTCGATGTTCGCCTCTTCGTCGAAACGGGCCCGTAGTTCGATCACCACGGTCACTTCTTTTCCGCCTCGGGCTGCGTCCACCAGGGATTGCACGATAGCGGAATCCGCCCCTGTGCGATACAGGGTCTGCTTGATGGTGAGGACGTGCGGGTCCGTGGCCGCCTGGCGGAGGAACTCGGTCACCGGCGCGAAGGACTGATAGGGATGATGCAGCAGGATGTCGCCCTGCCTGATGGCGTCGAACCAGTCTTCGCTCGGTACAGGCGTCGTGGGAATGCCGGGGGTGAAGGGCTGAAATTTTAGATCAGGCCGATCCACCAGGTCGGGCACGGCCATCAGTCGATGCAGATTGACCGGTCCGTGGCACTGATACACGTCGCGCGCATCGAGATGGAATTGTTCGCGCAAAAAATAGACCAGGTCAGGCGGGCAGTTGTCCGCCACTTCAAGCCGCACTTCGTCGCCGAATCGCCGTTCGGGAAGCTGACCTTCGAGCGCCCGCCGGAGGTCGTCCACGTCTTCTTCGTCCACGAAAAGATTGCTGTTCCGTGTGACGCGGAATTGATAACAACCGGTGACGTGCATGCCGGGAAAGAGCTGGTGCACGAACGCATGGATCACCGACGACAAGAACGCAAAATCGTGGGGCCAGGCGGCGTTGCGCACCGGCAGGTGAATCACGCGCGGGAGCGACCGCGGGACCTGCACGATCGCGGTTCCGTTGGGGCGGCCGAAGGCATCGGTCCCTTCGAGCGTCACCAGAAAGTTGAGACTCTTGTTGAGCAGTTTGGGAAAAGGATGCGCGGGATCCAGGCCAACCGGACTCAGGAGCGGGAGCAGTTCGCGCGAAAAAAACCGGCGCATCCACCGAATGTGCGACGGCATCCAATCGGCGCGTTTGAGAAAACGGATACGTTGGTCGGCCAGCTGAGGGATGAGTGATTGATTCAGGACGACGTATTGCTCATGAACCAGCTGGTGCGTCAGCGCGGCGATGCGAGCCAGGAGTTCCGACGGGGTCAGTCCGTCGGCGCCCCGTTGTTCGACTCCATGGGTCACCTGTTCCTTGAGTCCCGCCACGCGGACTTCGAAGAACTCGTCGAGATTGGAGCTCACGATGCAGAGAAACTTCAACCGTTCCAGCAGTGGAACCTTCTGATCTTTCGCCAGATCGAGGACGCGCCGGTTGAATTCCAGGAGGCTGAGCTCGCGGTTCAGGTACCATTCCGGCCGGGAGAGGTCACTCGTGGCCGGCCGGTGAGCCCTCGCCTTCGGCGTCGATGCGTGGGGCTGAGTCTCTGAAGGTGTCTGCGGCGATGACATAACCAGTGGGTCGGCAGTGTATCTCAGCCGTGCGAAACGGCGGATCAAGAAACGGTTAAATTTTTCACCATGCTGCCCGGACTATCCAGGTGGCAACCGGTGTCACCGGGCGCATCCGATGCGAGCGGTGGAGACCACGAAGTTGTCGAAGTATCGCTGTTGAATTTGAGCAAACGGGACGGAGGTCCAATACTGCTCCAGGTACACCGCGTTAATGCCGTAGTCGCGATAGGTGCCGATCCAATTGATTCCGGTGCGTTGCGCGTCGAGACGATCGTCGATCCAATACTCAAGCACGCCGTCGTCGGCATCGCCGTTGTTCAGCTTCATGTGGACTTCGATGCACAACCACTTCCCGATGTTGGGCGGGCTGAACAGGGAAGTCTGCCCGCCTGCCGCGCCGAGCCAGCGTAGGCGGAGGAAATCGTTATACGTGGTCGTGCGCAAAACACCGAATTCGTCGGTGCCGGACGCCGGATCGAGATAAAGCCGCTCTGGATCCGAATCGGGTGAGCTTCCGCTCCAGAGATGGCCGATGGCGGCCTGCGCAAACCGGTCGCTGGAGAGAATTGTGGCTCTCGTCAATTTGTCGGCGCCACCGCCGGTCCAGCCTGGCTGAAGTCGCAGATCGAATCGCCAATAGATGTCGCGATACGTTGCGGTCCCGGCATCGACCGGTTTGATGTAGGCGCTGGGAGTTTTGCCGAATGCCAGGTGGAGGGAGCCTCCGTGGGGATCGCCGGGCAGGTATTCCGCGCGCATGCCGGTTGAGTGGCCGACTCCTGCTCCGGCCTCGCGGACGAAACGACCATGCCGGATGTCGTACTCGAAATAACTCTCTAGCCGGTCGACTTCGAAATCGTCACACCAGAGCCATTCCGGATGACGGCTGTGCCAGTCGGCGCAAGCGGCTTCGGAACGCTCAGCCGCACCGACGGAACGGCCTGCCTCGACGAAGCAGGCGGCGACGAACATCGTCGCCGCGAGACTCCATCGAAGCAGGATGCCCATGACTAGGTCGTCACCGCACCTTCCGATGCGGAGGAGACGTGGCGGGCGTATTTCCCCATGACGCCGGACAGGTACCGAGGGGACGGATGCTTCACCTTCTTCAGGCGCGCGGCCAGTTCCTTCTGAGTCACGTTGACGTCGAGGCGTCGCTTCGTGATGTCGAAGGTGATGATGTCGCCGGTCTTCACCGCCGCGATCGGACCGCCCTTGATGGCTTCCGGCGCGACATGTCCGGCCATTAAGCCATGCGTGGCTCCGGAGAACCGTCCGTCTGTGAGCAGGGCGACGGAGTCGCCAAGCCCTGCTCCGACGATGGCGGCCGTGACCCCCAGCATCTCCCGCATGCCCGGTCCACCGGACGGCCCTTCGTACCGAATGACGACCACATCACCGGCTTTGATTTTTCCGGCCTGCACGGCCTTGAAGGCATCTTCCTCGCGCTCATAGACCTTGGCCGGTCCGCTGAAATGCAGAATGGAGTGGCCGGCGACTTTCACGACGCACCCTTCCGGAGCGAGGTTGCCCTTGAGGATCACCAGACCTCCCGTCGGCTTGATGGGCTTGGACAGGGGACGCAGCACCTGTTGGTCCGGCTTCTCCGTGGCGGCCTTAGCTTCCTCACCGATCGTGCGTCCCGTGACCGTGATCTGATCCGGATGCAGGATCTTCGCATCGATCAAACGTTTGGCGACCAGGGTTGTGCCACCGGCGGCATACAAGTCCGCCGCGGTGAATCGGCCGCCAGGTTTGAGATCGGCCAGCAACGGCACCTTCCGGTTGATCTTGTCGAAATCGTCGATGCTGAGCCGCACGCCCATTTCCCGCGCCACGGCCAACAGGTGCAAGACGGCATTCGTCGATCCACCGGTCGTCGCGACTGCCGCGATCGCATTTTCGATGGAGCGGCGCGTGATGATCTGCTTGGGCCGAATGTCTTTCTTGAGCAGATCCATGACCAGTTTGCCGCATTCGAACGCCACATCGTCCTTACGCTGATCCATGGCCGGGACGCCGTTTCGGCCCATCGGCGAGATGCCGAGAAATTCGAAGGCGATGGCCATGGTGTTGGCAGTGAACTGGCCGCCGCAGGCACCGGGGCCCGGACAGGCATGGTCTTCGAGATCCTTGAGTTCCGCATTCGTCATGGTGCCGGCCGCATGTTTGCCGACCGCTTCGAACACGTCTTGAATCGTGACGTCGTGTCCCTGGAACTGTCCCGGCATGATGGAGCCGCCGTAGATCATGAGTGAAGGGACGTTCAAGCGGCAGAGGGCCATGACGGTGCCGGGAATCGTCTTGTCGCAACCGGACAGGGCGACGACTCCGTCGAACAAGTGTCCACGTGCGACCAGTTCGATGGAGTCGGCAATGACTTCCCGGCTGATGAGCGAGGCCTTCATGCCTTCGGTGCCCATGGAAATGCCGTCCGACACCGCGATGGTGTTGTATTCGATCGGGGTGCCGCCTGCCGCGCGAATTCCGGCCTTCACCCGTTCCGATAAACGGCGGAGGTGGAAATTGCAGGGCATGACCTCGATCCAGGTGTTGGCGACGCCGATCAAAGGGCGTTCGAGGTCGGCATCGGTGAAGCCGACGGCCTTGAGCATGGCGCGGGCCGGTGCGCGGCCTGGTCCGTCGAGCAAGTTGTGGCTTTTGTGTCGTGGGTCGATCGTCATGGAAACTCCTTCATTTACGGGAACGGGGGGGGTACCGCTTCGCACAGCGCGCGTTCTGATGGATCGTAAACTTTCGCATAGATAGGCTCAGAGGGTCAATCCGCCGGTCCTGAGATCGGCTGCCGCTAGGCTTGGGAATGGCACGCAGGGGGAACGGGGGGCAGATGAATGGCACGGGTCGAGACGGTGCGGCAGGATCGCATCTGAAGGCGCGACCCCGCCGCAGGAACCTTAGTGCTTTTCTTTCTTGCCCTTCTTCTCGTGCTTCTCTTGTTTGGCTTCCTTATCGATGATGGTGCCGGTGCCCGCGTCGATATGGACTTCCGTCATTTTGCCGTCGGCTCCCAGTATTTCGACTTCCCAGACCGTCTTGTCGTGCTTCTTTTCAAGCTCGGCTTCGACGGCCGTGCCTGGAACCGCATCCAACGCGGTCTTGATGGCCTGGTCGATGGTGACCTTGGCATCCTTCACCAATTCGGCGGCGTCACACTTCTCGTCCTTGCCTTTGTGTCCCTTGTCACTCCAGGCAGGAGTGCTCGTGAAACAAAGTGCCGCGACCATCAGGGCAGGTACTGCAACGTGCTTGATCATGTGTGACCTCCGGTTCTGTGCAACGTGCACGGTTACTGGGGCTTCGCCTCACCGTGCGGGTTGGCGCCGTGCGGATTGCTGCTATGCGGATTCTTGCCGTGGGGAGCGGCCTGGCCTGCGCCCTTGTGCTGCTGCATCATCTTCTCATGTTCGGCTTGCTCTTTGGCCCGCTGTTCCGGGGTCAGCAATGCCAGGGCTTCCCGCCTAGTCTTGATCGACAGGACGCGGAGCCCGATCTGCACGTCGGCGCTTTGCTTGAGCTTGGCTTCGATGGCGGACAGGTCCGACTTCTCATCGTCGTTCAGTGCCTTCACTTCCCGTTCGGCGACCTGGATGTCGGCTTCCATTTTGATCCGGTTCTTATCGAGGTTGAGCTGGAGGTCCTTGAGCTTGGTGACTTGGTCGGCGCTCAATCCGATGTCCTTTTCATGCTTCAGGAGGTGGCGGATGAGGTGGCCTGCGCCCCCGTGCATCATCATTTCCATCATCGCGGCGCCCATGCCGTGCTGGCCCTTCTCGTAGCCGCCGCTGTGTCCGCCATATCCACCTTCGGGGTTGGCCCAGGCGGGGGAGATCGTCAGCGCGCAGGCGATGGCCGAAGCGGTGGCAAATGTGAACAGTTTCGTCGTCATTCGTTCCTCCTTCAGTTGAGAGCGATTAATGTCCGGTCAACCCGCGTAACAGCCCTTGGTCTCCGGTGAGGGCATTCACCATAAATTGAACGGCCAGCGCGGCGAGCAACAAGCCCATAAGCCGCGAGATGATCTTCTCGGCGATGGGATTGAGCCACTTCGCGCTGCGTGCGCCGATCGCTAATATACTGTAACTCGCCAACCCGATGAGTACAAGGCATCCCAATAATACGACGTGCAACATGAATGTGGTGGCCTGCGTCTCTAGTAGGATGACCGTCGAGATCGCGGCTGGCCCCGCCAGCATGGGGATGGCGAGCGGGGTGATGGCGATGTCGTCCTTGTTGGTGCCGGCCGCTGTTTCCGCAGCCGTTTCCTGCACCGTGGACCGTTGCGCCCGCAGCATGTCCAACGCCACAAGTAATAGGATCAGCCCGCCGGCGATCTGAACCGCCGGCAAGGTAATGCCTAACAATTTGAGGACGGTTTGCCCGAATAGGGCGAATCCCGCGAGGAGGGCGACGCTAACCAGACAGGCGACCCGCGCGGTCCGGAGCCGTTGCGCCACGGAATCCCGTGGGGTCATGGCGAGGAAAGCCGGGACCACGGCGATGGGATCGACGATCACGAAAAGCGAACTGAACGCGAGGAGCGCGTATTCGGCGATAGTCATAGAAGGGATTGGCCTGGGGCGGCGCTACTCAGGATGAACTGCGTCTCGATGCGGCGATGATCTCGGCCCGGGGATCGCTGTGGCGGGCGCGGCCCAATTGTTCGTAGAGCGCCCGTTCTTCGTCGGAAATGGCGGTGGGCATGACGATTTTCAGCTTCAGGAAGAGATCTCCCTGCTCGCCGGTCGAGGTCGGGAGCCCCTTGCCCTTGAGGCGCAGTTTACTGTCGGCTTTGCTACCGGGGGGAATTTTCACCTTCACCGGTTCCGTCAGGGTCGGAGCCATCACTTCAGCGCCCAGCGCCGCCTCCCATGGCCAGACAGGAAGGGTGACCTGAATATCGAATCCCTTTTGCCGAAAGACGCCGTTGGCCTGGATATGGACGCGCAGATAGAGGTCTCCCGGTTTGCCTCCATTGATGCCGGGTTGTCCCTTGCCCGCCAGGCGGACACGGGTCTCATTCTGCACACCGGCCGGAATGCGTACTTCGATCGTGCGTTTTTCAGCTTGGGTGCCGGCACCACCGCACACGACACAGGGCCGGCCCCGTACGATGGCGCTGCCGCCGCAGGCCTTGCATACGACGCGTTCGGTGAGATCGATGCGTCGGCTGACTCCGGTTAGGACGTCGCGGATGGTAAGATGGACATCGGTTTCCAGATCTTCCCCATCGACGGCAAATCCTGGCGAGGTTCCCCCACCACGGCCCCGTCCGCCGAAAAAGGTTTCGAAGATATCGCCGAAGTCGCCGCTGAATCCGCCGGCCTGGCCGCCACGTCCCGCTTGGGCGTCGGCCTGTTGGCGCGCCTGCTCATAGGCTTCCGCCTGTTCCCAGTTCGAGCCGTACTGGTCGTATTTTTTTCGCTTGTCCGGGTCCGACAGTACCTCGTGCGCTTCGTTCAATTCTTTGAACTTCTTCTCCATCTCCGTTTTTTTTGTGCCGGTATGGAGATCGGGATGGATTTCGCGGGCGCGCCGCCGAAAGGCCTTCTTGATGTCGTCGGCCGTCGCGTTCCGTGGCACACCGAGGATGTCGTAATAACCGCGTTGAGATGTGGCCATCAGGGTCTGTCCGTGGACAATAATCCGGTGCGCGTAGGCGAAGAGTGCAATCCTTTCCGGAGCTTACGAGGTCTCCGGATGCATTGCAAGCGAACTCACCGTTTTTCTCTTTTGCCTCCGTTGTCCTTATGACAGAGATAAGAGAGCCCGGGGCACAGTCAAGTGGGTGGGGCGGGGGGCGGAACCAAACGACGGGGATTGGTGAACCCATGGCGTACTATCCTGTTGTGCAGCGAGGCGAATGCTTGGCCGGTTATGCGTCTTGGTTGGGATGTCCTTCCACTGCTGACTAGCCGTGCCGATATTGGGTGCGCAGGCTGAACTATGTCACTTGCAGCGATGGGGCCTTGTCTTGTGCATTTGATGGGGGGCTGCTAGAACGGGCACGTGAGGTGCCGATCGTCTGGCATACCTCCAAAAGAACGAACCACAACTGCCGGTTTTGGACTCAGTGCTTGAATGCAGACCTGACGCTTGCCACAGGGGAAGCCGTATACGATCAACATCGTTGGTGCAAAACCCGCCAATCAGCGCTCGAAGCAGAGCGCCGAAAGTAGAAGCGGTGATACACCGATGAAAATGTTTCTTGGGGCTCGGAGCACTCTTGTTGGCATGTTGTACACAAGTCCACTCCGAAGCAGATGCCCGCGAGCGAGCCAGCCGGGTCTTCCAAGAGTTCATTCTGAAAAAGAATTTGGACAAAGGGCAGTATAGTGGACCGCGAATAATCTACAACGCTGTTGTTGAAGTCTGGGAGGCTTCCTATGAGGGGAAAGGCCTGGCAGAAGCTTCGAACAGGGTGACTATTCTAGTCGATAAGTACGGACGTGCAGAACTTCATGTAGAGAAACCCCAGAGCGGTTTTCGTCTGAAGCCTTCTCGCGCGATGCGGCTCTGGCCGTGGGTGTGCTGCGCAACAAGCGCTGACCACGGCAAGAATCTTCAGGCACCCTTTTGAGCCGTACCAATCTCACTTTTCCGAACGGCATCCAAACGACCTACACGTACGATTCGGTGAGTCAGGTCACCGATATTCTCCACCAACTGCCAGTGACGAGCACGCAGATCTATAAGGCCGGAAGGCCGACTACGTCCATACGGTCATCGCGCGAAGGCGGCAAGGATTACCCGAAAAACAGACCCCCCAACCCCTACATCCCTTCTGCGACCATGTTGTGCTCTTGCTTCACAGGCCGTTTCTCTTACGAATATTGATCTCTCCACCTTCACGGAGGTATGATTGCGTAGTATGAGCCTATTGAGCCGTATCACGATCAATCCTGAGCAATGTGGGGGGCGTCCATGCATTCGTGGCATGCGGATGCGGGTGAAGGATCTCTTGGATCTCCTTGCGGCTGGAGTCTCTCAAGAAGACATCCTGCACGACTACCCGTATCTTGAGAAGGCGGATATTCAAGCAGTGCTTGAGTTTGCCGCTGCCCAATCCGATCACGTCATGCTTCGGGCTGGATGAAATTTTTAGTCGACGCGCAACTCCCGCCGGCACTCGCTCGCCTTATCAACTCTTTCGGCCATCCGGCCGTTCATGTTCAAGACGCTCAGTTGCTTCTCGCAACGGACCTTGCTATATGGGCCTACGCGGTCAGCCAACAGCACGTGATCGTTACGAAAGACGAAGACTTTAAGAATATCCTCTTGCTGGCTACCGAACGAAAAACACCCGTTGTGTGGGTACGTATCAGAAATTGCTCCAATGCCGCACTCACACAGTGGTTCCAACCCCTCTTCCCTCAAATACTTGAACATCTGGAGCACGGCGAGTATTTGATCGAATTGTACTGATCGATAGTTGTGCCCCACACGCTTATCTGCGCTCCGGTTGGGCCCTCCCCCTCGCATCCTGTTCCACAGAAATGAGGTCACCGCCTCGCCACCCACTACGATCCCCACGGGTGCGTCGCTCAGTTTATGCGGATGACTGCGGCCATCTCTCTGGCGGCGCCGATTTCGGTACCGGCTTTATGAACGTGGACTGTGTTCCACACCGCCGCATCTGCTCGTTCGTTCTTGCGACGAGGGGAGACTTCCGGCCGTCCTCAAGCGGGTGGGGCGGTCGGTGTGTCGATCCGGCGGTGGTCGATGAAGAGATGCAGTTTATCGACTGGAAAAAAGAGTTTCACTGTTTGTCCCTGAATTTTGTCGGTGCGGCGGGCCGTACGGACCACGAGGCGAAGCTCACCGGCTCGGCAATGCAGAAGTAGGTCCGCCCCGAGATCCTCCACCAGTTCCACCGTTCCTGTTACCTGCAGCGTTTCAGGCAACTCCCGGAGCGCGATGTCTTCCGGGCGGATTCCGAGCGTGACGGCGGATTTCTTCGTCGAATGAGATGAGGCCAGCCCAGCCGGAAGCGGGAAGGTTAGGCCGTTGCCTTTGAGGACGGTCTTTCCGCCTTCTGTCATGAGGGCGCCTTCCCAGAGGTTCATCGGCGGTGTCCCGATGAAGGAGGCGACGAAGGGATCGGCCGGTGCGGCGTACGTGCGATGGGGCTCATCAGCTTGGCGGATGCGCCCGCCCTCGATGACCACGATGCGGTCGCCCAGCGTCATGGCTTCCACTTGATCGTGAGTGACATAGATCATGGTGGCCTGCAGGCGCTGTTGTAACTTCTTCAGTTCGATACGCATCGTGGTGCGGAGTTGGGCGTCCAAATTGGAGAGCGGTTCGTCGAACAGGAACAGCTTCGGTTTCCGCACGATCGCCCGCCCCATCGCGACCCGTTGCCGTTGCCCTCCAGACAGGTCTTTGGGCTTGCGGTCCAGGAGAGGCTCGATGTCCAAGAGTTGCGCGGCTTCGGCGATGCGCTCGTCGATCACCCGGCGCGGAGTTCGTCGGATCGTCAGGGCAAAGGCGAGATTCTCGCGGACCGAAAGGTGTGGGTAGAGCGCGTACTGCTGAAAGACCATGGCGATGTCGCGTTCGGCTGGGGGGAGATGATCGACTACCGTACCGTCGATGCGCACCTGGCCTGCTGTCTGGCTATCGAGCCCGGCGATGATGCGCAGGAGCGTCGATTTGCCGCAACCGGAGGGGCCGAGCAGAATCGTGAAGCTCCCATCCGGAACCTGCAGTGAGAGATCGCGCAGCACGGGCTGGTCACCAAACGATTTTGAGATGTTACGCAGTTCTAGTTCAGCCACAGGACACCCTACCAGAAACAGTGCTCACAGAATGTTCAAAAAGGCTGTCCAGCAAGGCCGCAGGAAGCACGGTGACTGAGGCGTACCCTTCGGGTATGTCGTAGGAAGACGTGCGACGAGAACGCCGCTGGCAGATCTTTTTCAACATTCTGCTAGCCTTTTACCGCCCCGGCGGACAATCCGCTCACAATCCATCGTTGACATAGCAGCACGACCACGATCAGTGGAAGGGTCGCCACCACGGAGGCTGCGGCCAGCTCTCCCCAGGGCATGGTGAATTCTCCCTGGAAGAGGGCGATGCCGACAGGAAGGGTCTGTTGCTCCGGCTGGGTCAGGATCAGGAGGGCGAAGAAAAACTCGTTCCAGGCATAGATCAAGATCAGAATCGCGGCGGTGAAAATCCCCGGGGTCGCCAGCGGAAGCGTGATCCGGAACAGAGTTGTCCAGGGCCCGCAACCATCCACGCGTGCCGCATCTTCCAACTCCGGCGGCAATTCCTTGAAGAAGCTGGCCAGAATCCAGATCGCCAACGGCAGGGTGAGGGCCACATAGGGCAGCACGACGCCCCACCGGTGGTTGAGCCCGCCGATTGTGTCGAGCAGTCGCCAGACGGGTCCGGCAATGGCCATTTGAGGAAACATCGAGACGCAGAGCAACACGGCCAGAATACCTTGTTTGCCGGGGATGGTCAGCCGGGCTAATGCATAAGCTGCCGGGATGGCGAACAGGAGAGCCAGCACAGTTGTGGCGCCGGCCACGACGACGCTGTTCAGCACATAGTCGAAGAGATGATGGTCGAAGAGGGCTGAGCGATAGAATCCCAGGTTGCCTGAGGGCCACCAGGCGGGCGGCGCGACTTCGATCTCACCTTGCGACTTGAACGACGTGAGGACAAACCAGAGGAACGGCAGCAGACTGAGTCCCACCGTACCGAGGATGCCGAGTGCGAGAAGAATCCGACGATTCATGTTCGCCTGCGCTCCAAGAGACTCGAGCCGATGGCGCGCAGGTACGTCAACGACAGCGCCAGGATCATCAGGAACACGGCTACGGAGACGGCAGAGCCGTATCCGATGCGGCCTTCCGTGAAGAGGGTTTGGTAGCCATAGAACTGAAGGACCTGCGTGGCGTCGCCCGGGCCGCCTTGGGTCATCACGAACACCAGATCGAAGACACGAAACGCATCCATGGTCCGAAATAAGAGCGCGAGCAATAGTGCCGGTTTCAGCAGCGGCAGGGTGATGTGCCAAAACCGCTGCCAGACGGTGGCCCCATCCACACGCGCCGCGTCATAGAGATCGTCGGGAATGACCTGGAGGCCGGCCAGGATCAGCAACGCGGCGAACGAGGATGTCTTCCAGACGTCCGCCAGTACGACGATGCCGAACGCCACGCCCGGATAGGCCAGCCAGGGGATATAGTCGGTGACCTGTTCGCCGAACAACAATAAGTTGGCGAACCCGTATTGGTCATTGAAGATATAGCGCCACAGTTGCGACGCGACGACTGTCGGAATGGCCCAGGGAATCAGGATCGCCGCCCGCACGAGACCACGCCCGCGAAACCGCTCATGAATCACCAGCGCAATGATCAGTCCGCAGGCCAACTCCAGCAGTGTCGAGAGGATGACGAAGGCGAGGGTGACGGCCAGCGCCTGCTGTGCTACCGGATCGCGCACCAGCATCAGATAGTTGTCGAAGCCGACGAACGGACTGCCGAGCTGCGGCAGCCCGATGAAAATATTGTGCAGGCTGAGCCAGAGCGAATCCAACACGGGGTACAGTGCGAAGACCATTGTTACGAGCAGCGCCGGTGCCACCATCGTCCAGGCCGCCAGGCTGTCGCGATTTCGCAGGATTGAGGCGGCGCGGATCATGGCGCAGCCCTCGTGAGGGCGAGTAGCCGATCGATGTGGGCGTCGGTCACGGCCGCTTCCTGCGCAAGGTCGAGGTCGTCGATGGCAAGGGCACGGCTGAAATAGCGCTGCAGCAGATGCGACAAGGCGGGATAAATCGGAGACCGCGGGCGCGGCGTGGCGGCCTGCAGCACAGTCAGGTGGTTTCGGAGTTGCGGCGCTGCTGCCAGCAGGTCGGGATCGGAAAACAGCGCCTGACGGGAGGGCGCGATGCCGGCCTCCTGGGTGAATTTCTTTTGCATGGCCTGGCTGGAGAGAAACTCGATGAGCGCCCAGGCCTCGTCTGGATGCTGCGAGTAGGCGCTGATGCCGTAGAGCCAGCCGCCGAGTGCTGCGGCCGTGCGCCCCGGAGTGAACCCGGGAAGGGGCATCACCGCGACCTGTCCGGCGATGGTCGAGCGAGTCCGGTTGTTGGCCAGTTCCCAGGCATAGGGCCAGTTGCGGTGAAAGACTGCATGGCCTTGAAGAAAGACGGAGAGGGATTCCGGTTCTTGATAGGTCAACGCCGCGCGTGATGCAAGCCGGCCGATCACCCGGTCACGAACGAACTGCACGGCGGCCAGCGTTTCGGGTCTGCCCAGAGTGGAATGTGTTCCATCCGACGTCAGCAGGCTCCCGCCGTGGCCGTCGATGAACTCCAGCAGGTTACAGACGAGGCCTTCATACTGTTTGAATTGTGCTGTGTAGCCGCGCAGGGTCGGATTGTTCCGTCGTTCCCCGGCGACGATGGCGTCAGCTTGTCGGGCGAGCTCGTCCCAGGTCGTCGGTGGTGAGAAGCCGTACTTGGCCAGCAAATCCGAGCGGTAGTAGAGCAGCCCGGCATCGATGCGACTCGGGACGCCGTAGAGATGGTCGGAGTATCGACCCACCTCGATGGTGGCGGGGAGAAACTCCTCACGCATGGCTGGAGTAAATCGCTCGTCGAGCCGTCGGGCCCACCCAGCTTCGGCAAACTCCGGCACCCAGATGACATCCATGAAAAAGACATCGACCGTGGCATCACGATTCTTCAGCTTCTGCGTCAGGAGATCGTGATAGGCCGTCGAGCTGTGCGGGGCCAGTTCGCGCACGATCGAAATATGAGGATGAGCTTTCGTGAATTCGTCGAGGGCGTCGTCCCACACGCGCGGGTGATCGGGCTTCCAGGAGACGAAACGCAGCGTGATGGGGGTCGTCTGTCCCTTGGATGGCGCTGCAGGTCCGCCGGCGATCGAATCGTTGAGCGGTGGACCGAAGAGAACCAACCAGAGCAGGAGTAGGGCCGCACGACGTTGGTGATTGGCACGCAACGGATGGCGTGGTCCGGACTGAAGAAGTGAGCATGTGAAAAAGGCGCGCACAATGCGACGCATGACAGCTCTAGCTTATACACAGTCCATCCGGTCTGTGCAAAGGCACAGGGCCTCAGCTGCAGTGGAGATGCGGCGGCCTGCCTCTTACGGGCAGTGTCTGCAGGTCGCATTGCCCTCAGATCCGAACCGTAGACACGGCACGGGTCGGGCCCGTCCTGACGCGAGACCCTTGAACCTTTGCGCCGGCACCGCCTTGTCGACGGCTCGGCACTTGCGGATCTCATCATTTTTTCTCGCGCGACGGCGAGCACAAGCGTCTCTCCAGTGCAAGTCGGCTTCTCGTGGAACATGTGGTCGACGGAATGTACCAAGTTCCTTGAGCGGCAACACATCGATAGGAGTCACCACCGCTTCCTCTTTCTCCGCACCGGAGACGAGGGGGCTGCGTGCACATTCTCTACCCGTCCTGAAGTCTCAACCCTACACCGGCCGCCCAAGCCGCGGCGGACATACACGTAAATCCTCACGAGATAGCACGATTTTCTCACGCACTTCAGCTTGGCATGATCACTGCTCTTAGAGTGTCTGGCTGGGGCAGTGGTTTGTGTCACGAGACGCGCGGTGAGCCGCTTTGCGATTGTCGAAGATGGTATTCCCTAATGTCGCACGTGGGAGGTCATATGAAACGAGGTCTGCGCCAGTGGTTCTCTTCGCCTGTGGGTGTCCTACCTCGGATGCTGGTGACCCTTGCCGTGATGCTGATCGGAAGCGTGATGATGCTTTCCGAAGCCCATGCCTTACAAGCCAGTCCGACCAGTTTGAGCTTTCAGGCCGTGCAGGGTGGTCCCAATCCATCCAGTAAGACGGTGAAGGTCTACAAGAGCAGCAGTCGAAAGGTCAGTTGGAGCGGGAAGGACAATGCCGGTTGGCTGAGTCTCTCTCCTACGTCCGGCACGCTGGGAAGTTCCACGCAGGTGACGGTGTCCGTCAATATCAGCGGGCTGGCGGCCGGAACCTATTCCGGAACGGTGACGATCACGACCAGCAGGGGAAGCACCGTGGCGATTCCCGTGACACTGAAGCTCTCAGCTGCGACTTCTTCAAGCACCACCGGCACGACGGCTGCTCTGGCGTGGAATGCCAATACCGAAAGCGACTTAGCCGGATACAAAGTCTATTCCGGAACCTCTTCCGGCCAGTATGGGGCATCGGTTGACGTGGGGAAGGCCACGTCCTATCAGTTTTCGAACCTGAAACTCGGAACGACCTACTACTTTGCCGTCACGGCGTATGATGTGAACGGGAATGAGAGCCTCCGTTCGAGTGAAGTGAGCAAGAGCATCTATTGACGGGAGCGTCAGCCGGACTATGACCAGGCGTTCAGGCCGAGCCTAACGCGGGGTCGCGGTCTTGGCTTTCGCCATCATCTTGCAGTAGGTACAGATTTCCGCAGTGGTCGGTTGGCCGCAAGTCGTGCAGGGGTGGAGCGTTCGCTGATCCTTCTCAGCCATGGATTCCGTGGCGGGCTCCGGCTTGGTCTGCTTCTCGAGAAACCCCCAGTAAAATCGTTGCTTCGTGCCGGGTGATTCCGTCTCCAGCCGGTTGAGGACCTCTTTATAGAGGATCATCTTGGATCCCTTGGCCATGGGGCATTCTTCGACGATGTAATCGATGCGATTGACGACCGCGTAGGCGGCGATCTCGCGTTCGGAAAGACGGCAAAGCGGTTTGACCTTCTTGGCGAATCCTTCGACGGAGGCCGGCAAGGTGGGGCTTTGCTTGTCCAGATATTCTTCCTGCCAGTGTAATACATTGCCCAAGAGACGCGCCGCCTCATCATCGAGATTATGGCCGGTGGCCATCACGTCATAGTCCTGTTCCACCGCAGCGCGATTGAACTGATACCGCTTGATGGTTCCGCACGTCGAACAGGTCGGGCGATGAAGGACGGTGGCCAATTCACGAATGCCGGCGCCGGCTTCCTGCTCGACGACATGCACGATCAGTTTCGCGCCATGGGCGGCGGCCACGGTGTCGGCATAGCGGCGCACCTTCCGGTGCGATTCCTCGGAGTACGCGCCGATGCCGAGATTCACATACAGCGCGTCGGCGCGGTAGCCGAGGGTCAGCAGGATATGCCACAGGGCGAGGCTGTCTTTACCGCCCGAGACGGCCACAAGGATGCGGTCCTCGGGCGTAAACATCTTGAACGACTTTATCGCGCGCGCGACCTGCTCGTGCACAAAGGTCGTGAAGCAGCCTTTGCAGAAGGCGGCATTGTGTCGCGGAAGGCTGATAACGGCTTTGGTCTTGCACTTGCCGCAATTCATAACTGTTCCGTCAATCGTGAATGGTGAGAGGAGGATCGCACAGTTCAGCCGCCGGAGATGACCGGCCGGATTTCAATCTGGTCGGCGTCGGCAAGCATTTCATCTTCCGTGACGAGTTCATCGCCCCGGATGACGAGATGCGCCTCAATCACCAGATTGAGTTCGCGTAGCAACTCCTTGGTGCGTTTGGGCCCTTTGATTTCAACCTGGCGTTGCGGGTGACTGAGATGAACAAGCATGCGCGATGATACGGCTGAGTTGTGCGGGATTGCAATCCGGTCGGGATGCTGTTGCCTGGATGTGCGCTGGTGCGGTAGGCGATTTCGGATGGAAGGAAGGGCACGCACCGATGGAGCCGCAGCAGTACGAACCTTCGCGCATAGGGTGCGACGATCTGCCGTTGGCTACTTGATGCCCGCGATGACTTGGTAAATCAGCAAGCCGACCACGCTGAGGAAGAGGAGGGCGGACCCGATTGCGAGACGCTTATATTTTTGATTTTGGAGATCCAGTTCACTGAACGTCTCGTCTTTCCATTCGAGGTTTTGCACTTTCACGATACCCTCCTACCTTCCTGGTGGTCGCTGCCTCCCCATCCCGTTACACGTGGATGAATGTCTGAATGTAGTGCGAGTGGGCGTTCGCCGTCCGGCGGCCCCCAATGCCCTGAAAAGATTACGTGGAATTTATACTTCGTCGTACTTGTGAATAGCAAGGAAAGATACTGGACAAAACTCACGTGTCACCGGAGATTTGTCCAATACGTTGTCCTTGAGGTATCGCACTCCAGAGGAACGTGAGGAAGTGATCGTACGGGAGCGGTGCCGCCGCACGATTTCCCTGGAGGCGATCCAGTGGGTGCTAGATTTCCGCGTCACGCAGGGCCTTCGCCGCTTCTTCCGGGGAGACCGGGTTGATGTAAAATCCGGTGCCCCATTCAAATCCGGCCACCTGGGTGAGTTTGGGGATGATCTCGATGTGCCAGTGATAGTAGTCCCCGGTTTTTTCGTGCAGCGGCGAGCTGTGCAGGATGAAGTTGTAGGCCGGTCGTGCCAGCACGGCATCCATCCGGCGTAACGCTTCGCCCAGCATAGGCGCCAGAAATTCGAACTGGGCGCGTTGGCATTCTTCGAAATATCCTGCGTGACGCTTGGGGAGAATCCACATTTCAAACGGAAAGCGGGGTGCGTAGGGGGTCACGCAGACAAACTCCGGGTTCTCCAGCACCACGCGGGTGCCCTCCGACGATTCCTGCCGCAGGATGTCGCAATAGATGCAGCGTTCCTTCTGCTGGAAATGCTGCCGGCATCCGTCGATTTCTTCGAGGACGCTGGTGGGCACGACCGGCAAGGCGATGAGCTGAGAGTGGCTATGCTCCAACGTGGCGCCCGCCGTGGCGCCCTGATTTTTAAAGATCAGAATATATCGCAGCCTCAGATCCTTCTTGAGGTCGAGAATCCGGTCGCGATAGGCCCAGAGTACATCCTCCACCCGCTTGGCCGGCAGGTCGGCGAGGTGTTCCTTGTGATTGGGGGTTTCGATGATGACTTCGTGGGCGCCGATCCCGTTCATGCGATCGTAGAGCCCGAGGCCTTCGCGTCCCATATCGCCTTCGACATGCAGCGCGGGAAACTTATTGGGGATGACCCGCACGGTCCAATTCGGGCTGTCCGGCTCCGAGGCATGGGGCCGATAGGCAAGGATCTCTTTCGGCGTCAGACGTTCCTGTCCCGGGCAAAACGGGCACATGGACGCAGAGGGAAGCGGCGCCGACGGCATAGACACGTCCTGGGGGCGTCCGCCCCGCTCGGTTGAAATAATGACCCAGCGGCCGACGATCGGGTCTCTTCTCAGTTCAGGCATTACTGCTCCTTGCGTCGCAAATGATCAATGATCAGTGGTGAACGGTGAATAGTGGAATCGAATAGACAGCGTTGAATTCATCATTGAGTACTGAGCATTGAACATCGTCGTTCACACTCGCCACATCGTGGCTTCAAAGTCGTCTCCCGGCCGGTTGAAGGTGGCCGGGCTGTGGTGAGGATACCGTGCGATTTCCATCCCATGTTCCGACACCGTCAGGGTCAACCGTAATTCTATGCCGATCTCGATGCCCAGTTCTTTGAACGGTATGCCCAACTCCAGAATTTTTCGCCGGCAGATCGTGCGGTAGGAGGCCCTGTCGCGATAGAGGCCGGACTCGTCCGCCCTGGAGAGCAGGAAGCTGTCCGCGCCTTCGGCCGTGAGGGCAAACGACACCTTATATTGCTGGATGCCCGAGCCGATGAACACGTCTGCAGTGCAGTGCTCCTGGCGTGTCTGGGATCGTTCATCGAGATCCAGCCGGAGGTAGAGATGTTCCCGGTCGAATCCGAAGAAAATGGAGGTGAAGAGTCCTTCGGACTTCCACATGGCCCCCAGCGGGGGCGTCGGATTGATAGTGCCGGCCCCGCGCCATTCGAAAAAATTGGAGACCATGCCGTCGAGGGTCGGGGTGATGAGCGCCAGCGGGAGTTGCACCAGGTCCAGGCCTTGCGGCGTGCGCGCCTCGACCAGAGGCTGATTCAAGATGTCGGGCGGCGTCACCCCGGCATAGGTCCAGACGTTGCGCAGGTGCGTGCGGAACAGGCGGTCGAATTCCTGTTTGTAGTCGGTATCGAAATCGTCGCCGTACCACCAGAACCAGTCGCTGCCTTCGGCGGCATAAAGTTCGTCCCAGGCTGCGCGGGCCTTGTCCGGCGCCAACGAGGGCGTGAGATCTACGAGACGGGCCCGCGTGTGCTGCAGGAGGTCCCAGCCGCGATTATCTTCCTGGTGGCCGATCCAGATTTTAAAGTCCTGGTTGATCCAGGAGCCGGAATGTAACTGTTCGAGGCGTTGAGGGGGTGGAACGGCCTCCAGGGCCTTGCTCACGGTGTTCAATTGCACGCGAATGCCATGGCCGATATGCAGTCCGTCCTGTTCAAAGGCGCGAAATAACAGGGAGAGGAAGCGTTCACCGCCGTCGTGGTAGTGCTCCCAGGGATTCTCGCCGTCGAGAATCACGGCCAGAAGCCCGTTCTCCAGCGGAATGTCGTACGCAAGGCCTCGAATTCGCCGAAGTACATCGTCGGCGGCCGATTCCGGGGTCGTCTTGTGATAGACGAAACCGAAGGCATCGGAAATATCCCGGTCGCGGAACACCATGGTGAGGGGCTGCTCCGCGGTGCCGACTGCGTAGGGCTGATAGAGATGATAATGACGATTCCAGGTCTGGTCGGCCATCTGAAGCGACCGGTAGAGGATACCTTCGTCCGTCGCCAGCCAGCGGATCCCGGTTTTGCCCAGGATGGGCAACAACTCAGGACAGACCGATCCTTCGGACGGCCAGAGCCCGGCCGGTGCACGGCCGAACGTGTGCATATGGTAGTCGATTGCCCGCCGCACCTGGGCTTCGGCATCGGCCGGAGCATGGAACCGAGCGGGCAGCGGCAGGTCCGGCCTGGCGCGGCGAGTGAATTCAGAGTCGATCACGAGCGGAAGAATCGGGTGGAAAAACGGCGTGGTGGTCAATTCGATCTGCCCACGCTCCTGGAGCGCCGTATACATCGGAACAATCTGCCGGATTGCGGTCTGTTGCAGCGCCAGCACTTCCTGCTTGTCCTCTTCCGTAAATCCTCGATTCTTTGCGCGCAACTCCGCCAGACGTGGAAAGCGCTGCAGGCTGCCGTAGCCGAACCAGGCGAGATTGTGCCAGACCTGAAGGTCCAGAAATTCCTGCGTCGAAAACTGTCTGGCCAGACGATCGAGGTCTTGCCCATGGACGTCGACGCCACGCTTCACCAGCAGCTCCTGATAGCGGGGGAAAGGCCGCACCATAGTGGCCCAGTTGGCGGAAAAGAAATGACGGATCAGGAAGGCTTTTTCAGTCGGGGTCAGCTCGGCCGCCGGGCGCTGCGCATATTCCAGGAAGAGATCGCGGACGCGGCCGGTGGAGAACTCTTCCAGTTGCAGCAGCAGCGACGGCGTGAAGTTAAAGGTCGAGCGAGCCTCCGGAAATCGCTCCAGCAGGAAGGCCATGTCGAAGTAGGCCTTGGTGGCGTGCAGACGCACCCAGGGCATACTCGCGGACCCCGTGAGCGGGTCCGTGTAATACGGCTGATGCATATGCCAGAGGAAGCAGAGTTGAATGGTTTTCATCGGGAAGTTTCTTGCAGACTCCAGGGCAGTATGTCATAGGGGTAGGAGTGTTGCAATGAAAGGGCCGGATTGAGGAGCGCCTGTTTTCTTTCCGCCCGGGTGAGAGCGATCATGCGGTACGGGATCGACTTTGGTGTGAAACGGGGAGCCTGGCAGAATGGAATCGAATCAGATGGTTTCGCGCGAGATCCGTACAGCGCCGCTGGTATCCCCTTTTTCGGTCCTGCGGTATTGGGGCCCGGTCTGTGTGTATGCCGGACTCATTTTCTTCGGGTCTTCTGTATCCAATCCGCCGGAGTCCGTTTCGTCGCTAATGGAAAAGATCTCCGACAAGATCTTGCATCTCTGCGAATATGGAGTGTTTGGCGCCTTAGCCTATCGGGCGTGCCGGCACGGAGCGGGGGCCTGGGTGGCCCGGCATGCCGTCGTCGTGGCGGTGGCCGGTTGTGCGCTCTATGGCCTGAGTGATGAGATCCATCAATTGTTCGTGCCGCTTCGTCAGGGGGACCCGCTGGATCTGGTGGCCGATTCCGTGGGTGCCGCGCTCGGGGCCTGGACCTGGCGTCTCATGGAACGGCGTGCTGTTCAGTCATCTCTGTAGCCTCGACGCGTTTCGCCCGATCCTGTCCCATCGATTCTTGCCGCGGTGTTTCTCCGATCCTGGCTCTTTTCCCTGCATGATGACGATGCAGATGGTCCGCTGAGCCTGCCTTGCGTTTCCAGCTTCTACCAGGCGTAGGCCTCGGGGGCTGCGCCGCCGGGGCCGGGAAAGATGGTGTCCAATGTCTTGAGGCTGTCCGGAGTCAGCGTCAACTCCAGCGCCGGAAGTGCGGTTGTCAGTTGCTCCATGGTGCGTGGGCCGATGATGGGGGCCGTCACAGCCGGTTGATGAAGAAGCCAGGCGAGGGCGACGGTGGCCGGCGTGGCATTCACGGTCTTGCAGAACTGCTCATAGGCTTCTAGCTTTGCGCGATGGGTCTCGATGTCTTTCCGGACGTCTTCGTCTGCACGCCGCCCGGTTGTGTGCGTGCTCAGCGCCCCTCCCAGCAGGCCTCGCGCCAGGGGGCTCCAGGGAATGATGCCGATCCCATAGGCCTGACAGGCCGGGATGACCTCCAGTTCGACGGTTCGCTCCAGGAGATTGAAGAGACTTTGTTCCGAGATGAGCCCGAGAAAGTGGCGCGACTTCGCCATCTCTTGCGCCTGCGCGATGTGCCAGCCGGCGAAATTGCTGCTGCCGACGTACAGCACCTTCCCTTCGCGGCAGAGTTGTTCCATCGCCTGCCAGATTTCCTCCCAGGGGCATTCACGATCGATGTGATGCATCTGGTAGAGGTCGAGATGGTCTGTCTGCAGACGCCGGAGACTCTCTTCGCACGCGCGTTTGATATGCAAGGCAGACAGGCGCGACTGGTTGGGCCAGTCGCCCATGCGGCCATAGACCTTCGTGGCCAGCACAATTTTCTCTCGTCGCCCGCCGCCTTGGGAAAGCCAACGGCCGACAATCTGCTCCGTCACCCCTTCGCCGACTTTCCATCCATACACGTTGGCGCTGTCGAAAAAGTTGATGCCCCGTTCGAGTGCCTGGTCCATGATCGCAAAACTGTCGGTTTCGGAGGTCTGCGGTCCGAAGTTCATGGTGCCGAGACAGAGGCGGCTGACGCGTACTCCTGAACGGCCGAGATGAACGTAGTGCATAGGCGTCTCCTTCGTGTAGAGAGGATAGGATACCGGCCCGTGGTCGAGGCTGACAACCGCTCGGCGGACGAGGGTGCATGCAGGAGGTGACTTTCTGCTGGCAGTTCAGCAAGGTTTGGCTATAATGCCGATCGTATGACAACGACAAATCCTGCCGCTCCCGCGGCACCGCTTGCCCCGCCGGATCTTGCACGAATCGCCAAGACAGTTGCGACCAAGCTGCCGTTTCGCGGCGATGTGACGGGGTTGACCCCGCTCGCCGGTGACGCATCGAATCGCCGATACTTCCGGGTCGCCTTGAAGGGGAAGCCCTCGGCATTGATCCTCATGCAGTTGGCCGATCCGGAAGGATTCAAGAAATCGGAAGAAGCCGTCAGCGGCGCGTCCGTGCAAATTGCAGAACTGCCCTTTACCAACGTGCTCGCGCATCTGCAGCGGACCGGTGTCACCGTCCCGCAGTTGCACTATTACGATCGGGAGGCCGGCCTCCTGTACTTGGAGGATTTCGGGGATCTGACGTTGGCAGAAGCCTGCCGCGATGCGGATCGTGCCCGGTTGGTTTCGCTCTATCGTCAGGCGATCGATCAATTGGTGCTGCTTCAAGTGAAGGGGACGCAACCGCCCGCCCCCGGCTGTATCGCTTTTCACCGGCGATTCGATGTGTCGTTGTTGATGTGGGAGTTCGACCACTTTCTGGAATACGGGATTGCCGCGCGGTTGGGGCAGCCTATGAAACCGGCCGATGACGCGGCCGTGCGCGCGGCGTTTCAGCGTATCGCCGAATTGCTGGCCGGGCAGCCGCAGGTGTTCGTCCATCGCGATTACCATTCACGCAATCTCATGGTCGATGGAGCCCGCCTCGGTATCATCGATTTTCAGGATGCCCTCATGGGCCCGGCGACCTACGATCTGGCCTCGTTGCTGAAAGATGCCTACATCGAGTTGGATGATGCGGTGGTGGATGGGCTGGTCGATCATTTCCTCGATGGCCTTGCCGCCCAGGGGCAGGGCTGGGCGGATCGGGCGGCGTTACGCCGCCTGTTCGACTTCACCAGTATTCAACGCAACCTCAAGGCCGCCGGCCGGTTTGTCTATATCGACCGGGTCAAACACAACCCGAAATTTCTCGCCGACATCCCTCGCGTTCTAGGCTACGTGAAACGGAATTTATCCAAATACCCCGAGCTGGCCACATTACGTCAGCACTTGGCGCCCTACGTAGCCGAGCTGCAAGAGGCGTGAAACGGGCTGTTGAAGAACGATCCCGTATTGCGGCGCTTCACGTTTCACGAGTCACGCTTCACGGTTACTCCAAATGAAAGCCATGATCCTCGCCGCGGGCCTTGGAACCAGGTTGAGGCCCCTCACCGACGTGACGCCGAAGCCGCTCCTCCCGGTGGCCGGCACGCCGATGATCGTCTGGAATCTGCTCCTCTTGAAACGGCATGGTATTCGCGAGGTGGTGATCAACCTGCATCATCTGGGTGCGATGATCCCGCAGGCGCTGGGCGACGGCTCAGCCTTCGGGATGCGACTCATCTATTCGAATGAGCCCGTGATTCTCGGTACCGGTGGCGGGATCAAGCAGGCGGCGCCACATTTTCACGGCGAGCCCGTGTTGATTCTGAACGGCGACACGCTGTTCGAACTGGATCTCGGCGCATTGATCGCGTTTCATGTGGCGCAACAGGCTGCGGCGACCCTGGTGCTGCGGCAGGACCCCGAAGCCGCACGGTGGGGGCTGGTCGAGGTGACGGACCGCGGTGAGGTGGTTCGGATCACCGGGCGCGGTCGTACGGAGACGATACCGACGACCGGCCGCATGTTTGCCGGCATCCATATTCTGCATCCGCGTTTGTTGCGTGATGTGCCGGTGGGGAAGGAATCTTCGATCATCGATGCCTATGTGCGTGGCATTCAGGAAGGGGAACGAATCCTCGGGTACGATTTCAGTGGCTACTGGAGCGATGTCGGCACGCCTGAACGGTATGCGCAAGCAGAACGGGATGCGGCAGCCGGGTTGCTGACTCTCGCCTCCAGAACGTCGGATGGTTTGCCTGGCGGAATGTCCGTGAAGCGTGAAGCGTGAAGCGTGAAGCGTATCTCGTTGGGGATGGGAGCCTGTGGCTCGCGACAGGAGCGGAGCTGTTCAGTAGGATCCATGTCGCGTCGCTGTACGTTTTCGGTGAAGCAGGATGGTCAAAACGGCCGTTCAGCAAGGCCGCAGCGAGCGAAGGGCCAAGGCGTACCCTTGCGGTACGTTGAGGTTCTGAATGAGGCGAGAACGAAGCTGACGGTCGTTTTCACCATCCTGCCTGGTTACTCGTCGGGAGTGGACTTTCGCTGCTTAATCAGTCGCGCAAGATAGGTTCGCTGCAGGTCTAGAAACTCCGCCGCTTTCGTCTGGTTCCCCGCCGCTTTTTCCAATGCCCGCTCAATGATATAGGCACTGTGGGCTTCCATGGACTCATGGTACGTGAGGTTCAGGTAGGGAAGCCCGTGTTCCGAGCTACCTTTCCCTGCTGCGTCGTCGGGAGACAGGGCCAGAAATTCAGGTTCGATGACGTCGCTGGGACTGAGCACCACGGCGCGTGAGAGGACGTTATCGAGTTCGCGGATGTTGCCGGGCCAGGGATAATGGGTCAACGCGGCGCGCGCCGCAGGGCTCAGCGAGACTCCGGGACGCTTTGCCTCGTAGGCATGGCGCTTGAGGAAGAACTCGGCCAGCCGCACGATATCTTCGCTCCGTTCCCGTAACGGCGGGAGCGTAAAGCTGACGACGTTGAGCCGGAAAAAGAGATCTTCCCGGAACTGCCCCGCCTTGACGGCCTGCTTGAGATCCTTGTTGGTCGCGGCGACGAAGCGAATGTTGACGGAGACCGAGCGGGTGCCGCCGACTCGTTGAAATTCCTTGTCTTGCAGCACGCGCAGGAGCTTAGCCTGCAGCGGCAACGGCATGTCCCCGATTTCGTCGAGAAACACCGTTCCCCCCTCCGCCATTTCGAGCTTGCCCTTTTGAAGCCGATCTGCGCCGGTGAAGGCGCCGCGCTCGTGGCCGAACAGTTCGTTTTCGAGCAGCGTTTCCGTGAGCGCCACACAATTGATGACGACCATGGGCATGCTCTGGCGCGGACTCCATTGGTGGATGGAGCGCGCGAAGAGTTCCTTGCCGGTGCCGCTTTCCCCGAGGAGGAGAATGCTGGCGTCCGAGTTGGCGGCGCGACGCGCGGATTCGATGATGGTCTTGATCTTCGGGCTGTCGCCGACGATGGTGGCATACCGGTTCTGCACGTCCGATTGAAGGGCGGCCACCTGCCGCTTCAGGGAGTCCCGCTCCAGCGCTTTTTGAATCACGATCAGGAGATGGTCTTTTTCGAGCGGCTTCGTCAGGAAGTCGTAGGCCCCGTGGCGCATGGCTTCCACGGCGTCAGGGATCGTGCCGGCGGCGGTCATGACAATGACGGGGATGTCCTCGGATTGCTTGTTTTGGGCCATGCGCTTGAGCACGTCCATGCCCTTGAGACGGGGCAGGTAGAGGTCCAGCAGCACCAGGTTCGGGGATTCCTGCTCGATGAGCTCGATGCCGCGCAGGCCGTCGGAGGCCGTCAGCGTTTTATAGCCGCCCGCGTCGAGACGATCCTGCAACATCGTGACGATGTCCTGGTCGTCGTCGACTATGAGAACCTTGGCCTTCATCGGTATCGCGACCCGTCAGAGACGATCAGCTGTGCGCTGTTCGCCGTCATCCTTCCATCACATTCATGACCAAACCGGTGAGCGGCTTGGGGAAGAAGTAGGTCGACTTGTGCGGCATCCGCTCGCCTGCGGAGGCGACGGCCTTCACTTCGGCGACTTTGGTCGGGTTCAGCAGCAATGCAGCGGTGCCGGTCCCCTGGCGCACCCAATTCAGAGCTTCGTGATCGTCTTTCGAATACAGCATCGCTTCCTGTTCCTGCTGGGTGGGGCAGAGCGTAGCGACGACATGCTGCTGCAGCAGGGACACATCGAGCCGGTCGCGCGGTGAGGCGGAGGCCGTCGGGCGATGTGCTTCTCGCAAGGTCAACAGGTAGTACTGCGGATCGTTTTTCAGTGCCAGCCCGAACATCGGGACGGACTGTCCGCGGCTGCGCAGGGTTTCGATAAATTGTCCCCGTACCTGCGCCTCATTGCCGGCCTGAAAAGGCAGCGTCGTCACTTCGAATACAGGATCAAGCATGCGCAGCAAATCTTTCGGGGCCGGGACGCCCGTCGTGAGCACACGGTGCGTCGGCAGCACGGTCAGGCCCTTGTCCTCAAGGCTGGCGAATAGCATCAGGACATTGTCGTAGGGCTGAGGCCCCGAGGGTGCGCCCGCCTGCTGGCGTCGCGCTCGGCGATAGTTGAGCGCCGTTTCATAGCGATGATGGCCGTCGGCGATGAAGAGCTGTTTGGTGTGCATGATTTCGACGACCTTGGCGAGCACAGCGGGATCGGTCACGCTCCACAGCCGCTGGCGGAAGCCGACATCGTCCTGAAAGTCGATGCGTGGTTTGTCGGAGGCGATGGACCGCTCGATCAACGTGAGCACGTCGTTCTGCGGATCAGAATAAAGCGAAATGATCGCACTGAAGTTTGCGCGGCAGGCTTCGAGCAGATTGAACCGGTCGGTTTTGGCTGCGGCGCGTGTATTCTCGTGCGGGTAGATCTTGCCGGACCCGAACTCTTCCAGCTCCACGGTTGAGAGAAAACCTTTGAAGACTTTGGTGGGGGTGCCCGGCGCCGAATAGGGCGGCTGGTATTCGATGGTGTGGTAGTAGATGGCCGGCTTGTCGTCCCGACGCAAGGCGCCGGACTTGAGCCACTCCTTGAGGGCACCCGCGGCGCGGAGGTACTTGTTGTCGCCGGTGGTATCGCCCGGCTGTTCATAGCCGAGTTCCAGGCGAATGACGTTGTTCGGATGGCGATCGTGCAAGGTCTTCTGCAACGTCGCGTCGATAATATCGTATGGGGGTGCCACCACCTGGCGGACGTCGCCGACGGTCGCAGGATTATAGAGTGTACCGTGAAAGGGAATGACGTGTGCCATGCGGGTTCCTATCCTTTTCTCTCGTGGGTGCGGTGTGGTCCTGTTCGCCCGGCGGTGAGCCGGGTGTGTCGCTGAACGAGTACGCGCTGTCAGCAGAGCGTGGGCGTTGTGAAGCCGGGCGGCGGCAACTCAGCGGTCGCGAGTCACCATGTAATCGGCGGCGATGGCCAGGGCGCGCTTGGCGGTGTTGTCGTGGAACAGGTCGAGATCGCGTTTGGCGGCGGCGACGAACGCGCGTGCCCGCTCCATGGCGTAGGCGATGGACCCATACTCCTGCATCAAGCCGACGATGCGGCGGAGTTCCTCGTCCGTCAGGGTGCGAGTCTCCATGCGATCCTTGATCAGCTGCCGATCCGGCTCCGAGCAGTGCTGCAGGAGGTGCAGCAGCGGCAGGGTCGCTTTCCCTTGCCGCAGGTCCTGCCCGAGTGTTTTGCCCAGGTGTTCACCGTTGGCGGTATAGTCCAGCGTATCGTCCGCCAGTTGGAATGCAATGCCCAGCCGCTGCCCGAACCGGAACAGCGCTTCTTGTAACTCTTCCGTGGCGCCACCGACGATCGCGCCGATTTTGCAAGACGCCGCAATCAATCCGGCGGTCTTATGTTCGATGATGCGGAGATATTCCGACTCCGGCATCAGCGGATTGCCGTTGTAATACAGTTGCAGCACTTCGCCTTCGGCCATCTTGCGGCATGCTTCCGAGAGTGCCTCGTTGATCCCTTGATTGCGGAAGTCGACGATCTGACAGATCGCGCGCGAATAGAGATAGTCGCCCACGAGAATACTGATTTGGTTGCCCCAGACTTTGCTCGCGGTCCGGCGCCCCCGGCGCAGGTCGGCGTCATCGACGACGTCGTCGTGCAGCAGGGTGGCGGTATGGATGAATTCAACCAGGCTACCGAGTGCTTGATGGTCCTGGCCGGCATATCCGCAGAGATGGGCGCTGAGGAGCACGAAGAGGGGACGGACGCGTTTGCCGCCGCTGTTCAGGATGTGGGCGGCTACGGTGTTGACGAGAGCGACGCTGGAGTCGAGATTTTTCCGGATCTGTTCCTCGACCCCCTCGAGTTCTTCGCGATACACATCCCACACATCGGCCATGCTGTGGAGCGTGAGGGTGGTCGGTCCGTTCGACATGGAGCGGATAGTAGGGCAGGAAAGTCCACTAAGTCAAGCTCCTGCCGATGCGTTTCTCGCGTCGATCGCGTGGTCGTTCTCTTGACAGTTTCCAGCCCCATCCAGTAAGGTGACTCCTCGCTGAATTCCCCGAATGAATGATAGCAGTCACCGGTGGTCGTTCGACAGCTTCAACGTCCCCGTGAGGGGAGTCTGTTCCCCAGGTAATTGCCTTCCAGCTTGACGAGAACACGTGTCATGAATGTACCAGGGCTTCCTCCCAAACAAGGGTTATATGATCCTCAGCACGAAAAAGATGCGTGCGGGGTCGGGTTTGTCGTCGATATCAAGGGCCAGCGCTCGCACCAGATCGTGCAGCAGGGCCTGCAGGTATTGGAGAGTCTGACTCATCGAGGGGCGCAAGGCTGCGATCCCTGCACCGGCGACGGCGCAGGCATTCTCCTTCAAGTGCCGCATGAGTTTTTTAAGCGCGCGGCAAAAGACTGCGGGATCAAGCTGCCCGGCGCGGGCGAGTACGGCGTGGGTATGGTGTTCCTGCCGCCCGATGCCGATGCCCGTGTGCAGTGCGAGACGGTGTTTAACCGCGTCATCAAAGACGCCAACGCCAAGTTGCTCGGCTGGCGCGATGTGCCGGTCAAGAGCGACGCAATCGGTGAGCTGGCTCGCACGACCGAACCATTCATGCGGCAGGTGTTCATCGCCCGGGGAATTTTCACGGACGACGAATTCGAGCGCCGTTTGTATGTGATCCGGAAGTGCGCAGAGCGGGCGGTGCGGGAATCCGCCATCGAAGGGCGTGAGTACTTCTATATCCCGAGCCTGTCCAGCAGCACCATCGTGTATAAGGGGCTGTTACTTCCGCATCAGATTCCCCAGTACTATCAAGACCTGACCGACAGCAGCGTGACGAGCGGCCTGGCCCTCGTGCACTCGCGATTCAGCACGAATACCTTCCCGACCTGGCCGCTGGCCCATCCCTATCGCTACATTTGCCACAACGGCGAAATCAACACGTTGAAGGGCAATGTGAATTGGATGCGCGCACGGCAAGGGCGGCTGAACACCGAACTGTTCGGCGAGGACATGCAGAAACTGTTTCCCATCGTGTACGAGAACCAGAGCGATTCGGCCTGTTTGGACAACGCGCTCGAATTTCTGGTGCTCGGCGGGCGGTCGTTGCCGCACGCGATGATGATGTTGATTCCCGAACCCTGGGTCGCCAATCCGCAGATGGACCTGGATCGCCGTGGATTCTACGAGTACCACGCGGCCATGCAGGAACCCTGGGACGGACCGGCGGCCGTTTGCTTTACCGACGGCAAGCTGATCGGCGCCACGCTGGATCGGAACGGACTCCGTCCGTGCCGCTATCAGGTGACCACCGACGGTCTGGTGGTGCTGGCGTCCGAAGCGGGCGTGCTTCCGATGGACCCGCAGCGGATTCGTCAGAAGGGCCGTTTGATGCCAGGACGGATGTTCCTCGTGGACACCGTGCAAGGCCGCATCATCGACGACGAAGAAGTCAAAGCCGATATCGTGCGTCGCAAGCCCTATCGTTCCTGGGTGGCTCAATATCGGATTTCGCTCGATGAGTTGCCGGATCCGATCAACGTGCCGCAGCCTGATCATCCCACGATCCGGCAGCGCCAGCAGGCGTTCGGCTACACCGTCGAAGAACTGAAGATGGTCATCACGCCTATGGTGGTGGAAGGGCAGGAAGCGATCTCGTCGATGGGCACGGACACGCCGCTGGCGGTGTTGTCGGATCGGCCGCAATTGCTGTTCAAATACTTCAAGCAACTGTTTGCGCAGGTCACGAATCCGCCGATCGATCCGATCCGCGAAGAACTCGTGATGTCGCTCACGACCAGCATCGGGCCCAAGCCCAATCTGATGGATGAAAATCCGGAGTCCTGCCGGCGTATCCGGGTGAAGCAGCCGATCCTGACGAACGCCGATCTGCAGAAGATCCGCGAGATTAACGACCCCAATTTCAAGAGCAAGACGCTGAAGATGTTGTTCCGCGTCGCCGAAGGCCCGGAAGGGTTGGGCGCGGCGGTGGACGATCTCTGCCGCCAGGCCTCGCAGGCGATTCGTGAAGGATACAAGTTCCTCATCCTCAGCGACCGCGGGGTCAATGCGGACTACGCCCCGATTCCGAGTCTGCTCGGCGTCGCGGCGGTGCACCATCACCTGGTGCGGGAATGCACGAGAACCGAAGTCGGCCTGACGGTGGAAACCGGCGAGCCGCGCGATGTCCATCACTTCGCTTGTCTGATCGGTTTCGGAGCCGGGACGGTGAATCCCTACCTGGTGTTCGAGTCGCTGGTGGACTTGGAGCGTGACGGCTATTTCCCCGAAGGGCTCGACGCACCGACCGCGGAAGGCAAGTTCATCAAAGCCATTAACAAAGGCTTGCTCAAGATTTTCTCGAAGATGGGCATCTCCACGGTCCAATCCTATTGCGGCGCGCAGATTTTCGAAGCGATCGGACTCAATCACGAATTGATCGACCGCTATTTCACCGGCACGCCGTCGCGGATCGAAGGCATCAGCATCCGCGAAATCGGTGAAGAGACATTGCGCCGTCACCGCGTGGCCTACGAGCCGGCCCCGATCCGGCAGTTGGATTTCGGCGGCGAGATTCACTATCGCATCCAGGGCGAGCACCATAACTGGAATCCGGACACCATCTATAAGTTGCAGCATGCGACGAAGAATAACGACCCCAAGACCTTTGCCGAGTTCTCCCAATTGGTGAACGACGAAAGCAGGCGCCGGTCGAATCTGCGCGGTCTGCTGGAGTTCAAGTTCCAGCCTGAGGCGATTCCCCTCGACGAGGTGGAGCCGGCGAAGGACATCGTGAAGCGCTTCACGACCGGCGCGATGTCGTTCGGGTCGATCAGCAAAGAGGCCCACGAGACGCTGGCGATCGCGATGAACCGGCTGGGCGCGAAGAGCAACACCGGCGAAGGCGGCGAAGATCCCGAGCGGTTTGCGCCGCTGCCGAACGGCGATTCCAGAAACAGCTATATCAAACAGGTGGCGTCGGCACGGTTCGGAGTCACGAGCCACTACCTCGTGAATGCCAAGGAACTCCAGATCAAGATGGCCCAGGGGGCCAAGCCGGGTGAAGGCGGACAGCTTCCCGGTCATAAGGTGGATGAGAACATTGCGCGACTGCGGTATTCGACACCGGGCGTGCAGCTGATTTCCCCGCCGCCGCACCATGACATTTATTCGATCGAAGACCTGGCGCAGCTGATCTTTGACTTGAAGAATGCGAACTCCGATGCGGCCGTCTCGGTCAAGCTGGTCTCTGAAGTCGGAGTGGGCACGGTGGCCGCCGGTGTGGCGAAGGCCCATGCGGACAAGGTCCTGATCAGCGGCGACTCCGGCGGAACCGGGGCTTCTCCGCTCTCGTCCATCAAGTATGCCGGTGTGCCCTGGGAACTGGGATTGGCGGAAACGCATCAGACGCTCGTCCTCAACGACCTGCGCGGCCGGATCCGGGTCGAAACCGACGGCCAGATGAAGACCGGACGCGACGTGGCCATTGCCGCCCTCTTGGGCGCGGAAGAGTATGGATTTGCGACGGCCCCGCTCATCATCGAAGGCTGCATCATGATGCGGAAGTGCCACCTCAATACCTGCCCAGTCGGCATTGCCACGCAGGACCCGGTGTTGCGCAAAAAGTTCACCGGCCAGCCGGAACATGTCGTCAATTTCTTCTTCTTCATCGCGGAAGAGTTGCGGCAGATCATGGCGAAGCTGGGATTCCGGACCATCAACGAGATGGTCGGCCGCGTGGACAAACTGAAGATTCACAAGGCCGTCGAACATTGGAAGGCCAAGGGGCTGGATTTGACGCCGCTGCTCAAGATGCCGGAAGTCGGTCCTGAGGTTTCCCGCTACTGCGTGCAGAAGCAGGATCACGGGATTGCGGACATTTTGGATCGGAAGCTCATTGAGCAATGCCGACCGGCGATCGATCGCGGCGAAAAGGTCACGCTCGAACTGCCGATCCGGAATTTGAATCGCACCGTCGGGACGATGCTCTCCAGCCAGATCGCAAAGAAATACGGCTTGGAAGGGTTGCCCGCCGATACGATTACGATCAAGTTCAACGGGTCAGCCGGACAATCGTTCGGAGCCTTTCTCTCGCGCGGCATCACGCTGGTGCTGGAAGGTGAGTCGAACGATTACATCGGCAAGGGCCTCTCGGGCGGCAAGATCATCGTCTTCCCGCCGAAGAACGCGATTTACACGCCGGAAGAAACCATCCTGGTCGGCAATACCTCCCTGTACGGTGGAACGCAGGGCGAAGCCTATTTCTACGGCATGGCCGGGGAACGGTTCGCGGTGCGGAACAGTGGCGTGAGGGCTGTCGTCGAAGGGACCGGCGACCATGGCTGCGAATACATGACCGGCGGCGCGGTGGCGGTATTGGGCCGCACGGGCAGGAATTTCGCCGCGGGTATGTCCGGCGGCGTGGCGTTTGTGCTGAACGAACTGGATAAATTCCAGTCGCGCTGCAACCTGGGCATGGTGGAGTTGGAGCAGGTCACGAGCGACGACGATAAAAAGTTGTTGCACGACATGATCACCTCCCACTTCATGTATACCGGCAGTCGGAATGCCAAGCGTATCCTGGATGGCTGGGAAGTGATCCTGCCGAAGTTCGTGAAGGTGATGCCGATTGACTACAAGCGTGTGCTGGCCGAACGGAAAGCGGCGGCGGCTAAAGTAGCCAAGTAACCGTGAAACGTGATGCGGTGTTCGTGAAGCGCGTGCGTGATTGAAAAGTCTTGAACGAGATACGAACGACGAAAGACGATTAAGCGATGGGTGATCCAAAAGGCTTTCTAAAATACGCGCGTGAGGGACCGAAGCGGAAACCGGTCGAGTTGCGTGTGCTCGATTGGAAGGAAATGTACGAGCCGATCGCTGAGGACAAGCTTAAGGTCCAGGGCGCCCGTTGCATGGATTGCGGTGTGCCCTTTTGTCAGGGCAATACCGGTTGTCCGGTCGTGAACCTGATCCCGGAGTGGAACGATCTCGTCTACCGCGGGCGCTGGAAAGATGCGCTCAAAGCCCTGCACACCACGAATAATTTTCCCGAGTTCACCGGTCGGCTCTGCCCCGCGCCCTGCGAAGGGGCCTGCGTATTGGGTATCAACAGCGATCCCGTGTCGATCCGTGTGCTGGAATGGAACATCATCGACCGTGGCTTCAACGAAGGCCTGGTCGAACCGGCCATGCCGGTCAGAAAAACCGGCAAGACCGTCGCGATCATCGGTTCAGGACCGGCCGGTTTGGCGGCGGCGCAACAGCTGGCGCGGGCGGGACACACGGTGACGGTGTTCGAGAAGTCCGATCGCATCGGCGGGTTGTTGCGCTACGGGATTCCCGATTTCAAAATGGAAAAGTGGGTGATCGACCGGCGGCTGGAACAGATGAAGGCCGAAGGGGTGGAGTTCAAGACCGGCGTCACCGTGGGTAAAGATATGACTGGCGAGCAGTTACGCCAACAGTTCGACGCAGTCGGGCTGACCATGGGCGCCGAGATGGCGCGTGACCTGCCGGTCCCCGGTCGGGAACTCAAGGGCATCCATTTCGCCATGGAGTATCTGACCCAACAAAATAAGCGAACGGCAGGCATTTCCGTCTCCGAGGAACCAATCACCGCCAAGGGCAAACGGGTCATCATCATCGGCGGCGGCGATACCGGGTCCGATTGTCTGGGAACCGCACATCGTCAGGGGTGCAGCGAAGCCCACCAGTTTGAAGTGTTGCCGGAGCCGCCCCCGTCGCGTTCGACTTCGACGCCCTGGCCGCTTTGGCCCATGCAACTCCGCACGTCGCATGCGCACGAAGAAGGCTGCGATCGCCAGTGGAGCGTCTCCACCACCAAGTTTACCGGCCATAACGGCCATGTCACCAAGCTGCATGCCAATCGCGTCAAGTTCGAGGGCGGCAAGTTCGTGTCGATGCCGAATACGGACTTTGAATTGGATGCGGACCTCGTGTTGCTCGCCATGGGTTTCACGGGCCCGGTCAGAAACGGTTTTCTCGACAGCCTCGGCGTCACCTATGATGCGCGCGGTTGCGTCACCGTGGACGACAACTTCATGACCAACCTCGACGGCGTCTTTGCCGGCGGCGATACCAAGCGCGGCGCCTCCCTCATCGTCTGGGCCATCGCCGAAGGGCGCAAGATGGCGGCAGGCGTGGATAAGTATCTGCAAGCGAATAAGTCTGTGAAGACTGGCCGCTGAAAAATCCTCCCAGCCTCGTCTCGCTTCGCTCAAACCCTCAACGTACCTCAACCCGTACGCTTCGGGCTTTTGCTCGCTGCGGCCTAGCTGGATAGGCTATTAGAGCGGCCTGGGCTGCATAAAGATCCTTCGTTGAGACCCCAACCCGGCTGCTAATTGTCCTCTGATCCGCTAGAATGGCGCCGTGCATCAATGATGTTCTAGGCAAATTCAGCGGACCGCAAAAGTTTAGAAAGGACTCCCGCTACATTTTCTGCGGCTCTCGCCAGCGTGCCAAAACCGCAATCAGGATCGCGGTTTATTGATCGGGGGACGACGTGGGGCTGTATGAGAGGTGGTGCAAGTCCACAAAAAAAACGGACAAGCGCAAGCACTACTGGACCTATGTTGAGAAGGATGGCGGCCGCATTGAGATCCGCAATGATCTCGCCGAAACCATCCGCTCGCACTACGACCGACTCGAACGCATCGCCGAGGATGTAAATCGACTTGGATACAAGGTCGCCAGTGGAATACTCAGCACGGCAATGCCTCAAACTGCCAAGGGCCGTTCCGGCGACTTCGGCGAAATTCTCGCGACCGAACTGGTCGAGGAAGAGATCGGGCTTCGAGTCCCCGTGCGTCGTCTCCGTTACAAGGACGGCCGTAACATGGCCATGCGCGGTGACGACTTCATCGGTGCTGGATACGATGGAGACGGCGAGAAGCTCTGGCTCCTGAAGGGTGAGGCCAAGAGCAACAAGGTACTCGGCAAGGCCACGATCATGAGCGCCCGCAAGGTGCTCAACCGCGACAATGGCCGTTGTACGCCCGACTCACTGCTGTTCGTCGCCAATCGCTTGTTGGAGAGTAATGACCCGGTGGACAACGAGCTAGGCCGCAGCCTTCGTGACGAAGTAGGTCTAAAGTCCCTCCGTGCCGATCGCATCGACCACATGCTCTTTACGGTGTCTGGTAACGGTCCCCACGCCTCGCTGGAGAAGGACCTCGACACCATCGGGACCAACCGGGACCATTATGTCGTGAACATCCACGTCGAAGACCACCAAGACTTCATCGCGGCCATGTACCTGGAGGCAGAAGACCTTGGAGACGATTGACGAACTGACGGCGTTCCTGACGACTGCGACCGTAGACGGTATCCTTGGGCGTCTCCTCTATCGTGGCGCGGCCTGGTCGCTCATGCGGGCAGAGGGCAAACTGCCGCCCAATGCGCCGCCCCTTGGGGGGGCAATTGACACTGATCTCGCCGAACACGGCTTTGCCCTGCTCCGAGGCGCGATGGCCCTGCGTGCTCAAGCTGGTGCTTCGGAGCTGACCAGCAAGGCTTTCGAGCGTGCTGCCAATGCGTTTGAAGCCCTAGTGCGCAACGCTGACCCCGAGGCGCCTGATCGCGGGTTCCGCCGTACCATAGCCGCCTGTGCGTACCATCTGGCCGGCTTCTCGGCCGTCGCCTATTCGCTCTTCAACGAGACGGCAGGCGACCTCAACACATCGCCGGGCGAAAAGGCGATCCGCCATCTGATCCTGCGAGATCTTGACCAGTTGCGTGGCTTCGTTCGCGGATGGCTGGACGACGAGGCTCATGGTGACGAGCAGATCGCTCAAGCCTTGCGGGGCGAAGAACCCGACGTTGACGAGGTGCTGTCGACCATCCTCAATACGACGATCTGTCGGGCCCTGCTGTTCTTCGATTTCGCGCTTGAGACGGGCGAATACCAGCCGATTGAAAGCGCACGGGCTTTGCTTGCCACGGCAGTTAGCCTGGCAGACAACGCTGGGAATGTTCCGCTGTGGTGGATTTCGAACCTCTGCCGCCACCTAATCGACGATCTGTGGCAGCACTCGTTGCACCAGAACCTGCCGACCGAGCCGCCCAAAGGCACAGAGGAAACATATCCGGACCTGCGGCGACTGTTCATTTCTTCGCTCTATGCTCGCAAGACTTCGGAGGTGGAGCTATGGCCGTCACAACGTGAAGCCGCCCGACGTTCCACGGACGTCACGGACGATTTAGTCGTTGCCCTACCAACTAGCGCGGGAAAGACTCGGGTGGCTGAGATCGCCGCCCTGATGACCCTGTCCTACGCACGACGGGTGCTGATCGTCACGCCGCTGCGCGCCTTATCGGCTCAGGCCGAGAGGTCCTTCAGAAAGACCTTTGCGCCTCTCGGCTTCAAGGTCTCCTCGCTCTACGGCGCCAGCGGCCTTTCGGCCGGTGATGAAGACGCTCTACGCATCTGCGAGATCATAATTGCGACGCCCGAAAAGCTCGACTTCGCACTAAGAAGTGATCCGTCACTGATCGACAATGTAGGGCTTATCGTCCTCGATGAAGGGCACATGATCGGTCCGAGTGAGCGCGAAATCCGCTACGAGACTCTGGTGCAGCGTTTACTTCGGCGTTCAGACGCGGCCGAACGCCGGATCGTCTGTCTTTCCGCAATCTTGCCGAGCGGCGACGAACTCGACGACCTCACGGCCTGGATTCGTGCCGACGAACCAGGTGAACCGGTGCGTTCTGGCTGGCGTCCCACGCGACAGCGGTTTGGTGCGCTCACTTGGCGCGGCAAGGACGCGCTCCTACAGTTCGACCTCGACGACGATGGTCCTTTTCTCGACAGGTTCGTTGTGGAGAAACCAGCGCTAGGGACGGAGCGGAAGCCTTATCCACGGGCGAACTCCCATCTAGCTTTGTTCGCAGCATGGGAGTTCGCGAGGCAGGGCAAGCGCACCCTGATTTTCTCCACCCAGGCGAACTGGGTCGAGGGGTATGGCAAACAGGTCGTGGATCTTTGTAAACGCGGTTATCTGGACTCGTTGCTAGATGACAAGATGTCGATCGCCCGCGCTCTGGAGGTCGGCAAGGAATGGCTAGGCGAGGATCATCCCGCTGTGGCTAGCCTGAAGGCGGGCGTCGCAATCCACCATGGCCGACTCCCGAGCCCGTTCCTGCGTGAGCTGGAGATTCTTCTGTCCGAGGGCGTGCTGAAGGTGATCGTCGCCTCGCCCACGCTCTCGCAGGGTCTCAACCTCAACGCCGCTGTCCTGCTGGTGCCCGCGCTCCATCGGTCGAGCAAGAAGATCAAAGGCGAGGAGTTCGCTAACGTTGCTGGCCGTGCGGGTCGTGCGTTCGTCGACGTCGAGGGGCTGATCGTCCATGTTATGTTCGACAAGATTAGATGGCGCAAGAAAGAATGGAGGGGGCTGGTCGCCTCCGCCAAGGCTCGCACGCTAAAAAGCGGTCTTATCCAGATCGTTGCTGAGATTCTTAACCGTCTGACGCGCGAGGGTGTTCTGGATCGAGAGGACGCTTGGGAATATCTCGCCAATTCCCGCGAAGCCTGGCGATCGCCTGACGAAGAAGCTGTGGTGGCTGATCGTCTGACTCCTGCCGTGGAATACAGTGCGGAAGACGATGCCGAAGAAGGCAGTAGCGGCGACGAAGAGGATAGCATCGACGAAAGGCCTCTGTCCCATCTCGTCGAACGCCTCGATTCAACCGTGTTTGGTCTGATCGAAGCATTGGATGCTGATCGAGCTGACCTACCGAAGCTCTTGGACGAAGCACTTAAGGGATCGCTCTGGGCTCGTCAGATCGCCCGTGAAGAAGAGGATGTCGCCCCTCTGCACAGAAAGGTGCTCGGCGCACGCGCCGACCTCATCTGGAGGACGACCATAGCGCAAGCACGGCGCGGACATTTCGCTATGGGAGTCGGGCTAGAAGCTGGCCTAACCATCGACGCCATGGCCGACGAGTTGGCCGAACTTGTCGACCGGGCCGACGCCGCCGCGCTGGGCGGTGACGTCGACGAACTCGCCCACGCGCTTAGCAGTCTCGGCGAACGCCTTCTATTTATGCGGCCATTCATCCCCGACAAGGCGAACGCGTTGCCGGAAAATTGGAAGGCTATCCTTCGCAGTTGGGTGTCCGGGGAGGAAGTCTCCAAAATCGGACAGCAGAACATGCGGTCAGTCGAAGAGTCCTTCACCTATCGCTTAGTCTGGGCGCTGGAAGCCGTTCGCACCCGTAGAATGTCCCTTGGTTGGTCGCCGGAAACGGTGGCGGGCGGCGCAGCGGCTGCGATCGAAACCGGCGTCCCGCAGTTCATGATGGCGATGCTGATCCGCGCGGGCCTTCCGTCAAGGCGGGCGGCTATGGCGGCGATCGAGAATGCGAAGCCTGTCTTCGTCACGCCTGCGGAGATGCGGGCGTGGCTCGAGTCCGACGAGATCACAGCCTACACCGACGCTGGCGGGTGGCCCACGGCCGACACCGCCGCACTATGGGCACGATTCCGAACCGAAGCCCTCAACGTCGGCATTCAGAAATGGTCAGTCGAACACTACAAGCGGTTGCTCGACGCTGAGGCCCCCCCGCCCTCCGGCCTCTACCGCATCGTCACCGACGAGGGTGATGGACGGACTTGGCTCACAACCCCCGACTACCAACCGGTCGCAGCATTCAAGAAGCCAGCTGTCGACCCTAAACCCAGCCTCTTCTCGGGCCGGCTGCCAGAAAAGGGTAGGCTCGTGGAAGCCTTGCGCGTCGGCCGCGGAAAACTGAGCTGGCCGCGCGCCGATCCGTAAATGGGAAACGCAAGAATGAAAGTGTGAGGTTGTGGCCTGACTGTGCATCTTGTTGAGCAGGGAGAATAAAGTAATCAGGCTGCTGTGTCTCTAAGAACCGGTGATAAATGGTCGATAGGGCGCAACTCACTGGACTACCCTCGATTATGAAGTACTGCTCACGATCATTGAAGGTGTGGTGAGCGTGTAGAAAATGGCAGACTCGGTTCTTATTTGGATCCGCCTAAGCATTGTTACGCGCCCGAGGAAGGAGATAGTACATGGAGGCAGGCGACGAAGACTTAGACCCACAGCTTGTGCGCGGTTGGTTCGACACATTCTTGGAACATCGCTGCATTTGCCAGTACTGCGGATTCGACGGTAGCTGAACGCCAGAAGATTGGGTACAGCTTCAAGGCGACCATCTCATTCCTCGCAACATTGCGGGGGAGCATGCCGAGGCCCCTTTGAACCGAGTCACCTCTTGTTACTATTGCAATAGCCGCAAGCGTCGCTACGATTCCGCGCATGGACATTTTACGAAAATACCAAGCCGAGAAGTCCAGCGAGAACTAATTCAAGATGCTCGAAAAGAGATCCAGCGGCGGAAGGCTGATATTTGGAAGTATGGCGGTGGCCTCGAGCAGAGTTACAGGTTCATGATGCAGCGTCTTCGTCCATGAAAAGTTGTACCAAATATGTGGCCAACAGGCGCTTTCAGGTGACGCACTCGAGCTCGTGCGCGGCTGAAAGCGTGGCGATTTATTCGCAAAGGGTGATACTGGGAGGTAGGGATCAGTGGCGACCTATCAGCGCTCATCGTCTCTTCTAGACTTCTTTCCTCCTGCTCTGTATCTTCTCCGGAATCACCATTCTGGAGAATCTACAAATGACTCAACCAGCCTATCCCCGCAGTCCCAAAGTCCTCCTCGGAGGCATCGCCCACTTGGGCCGGTTTATCGACAAGGTTCGCTTGCGGCATGCAGGCAAGATTCAGGACTATAACTACATCACGGTCGGGTTCGATAAGTACCTGATCGACTTTCTGCAGATCGACCCGAAAGCCTTCGAGCAGCAGGTGTTGGCTGGTGGAAGCGATGAGTCGTTACTGGCTTGGGTCAAGACTCACGGCCGTAAGCATTCGGAACAAGAAATTGCCGAGTGGTCGAAGGGCATCCTCACCGGTGGCCCCAAAGACGACGCGGCCAGGCAGCGGTATCAGGGCCGCCTGCAGGACATCGCCACAAAGCGAGGCGTACCGGTGACCGCGCTCCCTCCCGCAACCACCTGGGTCCATGCGATCGAGCTGGACGAAGGCCGGATGTAAGATTGCGGCCGAGGCGCGTGGCGAGTTGCTATCGCACCTCGGTCCATCCGGTTGATTGCGACTTGAAGATGACGGTGCGGGACGAGGTGCGGACGACCATGCCGTTTTGACTGCCGTCGACGGACAGCACCCGCTCATCCGGCGTCCAGGCGATGTTAAAAAAACCGCCGGTGTAGGTCGAAAATCCCAGCGCGCGTTCACTGGTGATGGCGACGGCCACATGCCCGTGACCCCGCAGCTGGACAACTTTTTCGTTTGGCCCAAGTGACAGCTCCGTCCAGTGCCCCCGCGTTTCTTGAAATCCGTACACCTGTTGATTGCTGTGGGCAAGAATCAGAAACGGCAGCAGTTGATGTCGTACGATCCGCTCCTCGACTCCCAGCGACACTTCACGCCATTGCCGCAGGCCGGCAGAAAATCCTAGCAGTCGATTCGACGTCTGCACGAACCCTGTGTGTCCGCGCGCGCCTGACGTGACGACGGATTCCCCCGGTTGCAGTGACTCTTCAACTCCGCCACCCACGGCCGACCAGGCAATGACCTTATCGGCGGTCGGCGTGACGGTCACTTGCCCACCTCCGCCCCGGCTCTGCGAGAGAGTAGGCATCAGCAGCAAGCCGGCGATGGAGACCATGATCATGGCCGGCATGAGAGCGATCGATCGACGCATGGATGTTCTCCCTGCGTCCCAACCTACCACAGCTCTCCCTGAAGGCGAAGGTTGAATCATTCGGTCCGTTCGCGTTGTGTCAGATCAGTACAGTGAGGGTAGGTTGCTTCATGGTGCGGTCATGGTAGAAATGGTCGTCCCTCACAGGCAGAAAAGAGGTGGTCAGGTGAGATCCCGGTGGGTCATCCTCTCATGGTCCCTGGCGCTTGGCGCTGGACTGCCGCTACTCGGTGTCTGGTGGGCTGGTAGGCCCATCGCGTCTTATCTCGAATTTCCACCGACGACGCGGTTCGTTGCCCACGAGCCCTTTTCCTGGCCGATCTTTACTGGAATGGCCGCGATGATCATCGGGCTACTGACCCCGTTTTGGTCGTACGTTTTGCGGATGCAACGATCTGACTTCCCAGCAACGGCCGATCCGAGCCACGTTTCACGTGTTACGTTTCACGAACGACGCGCATCCATGGGCCGCTTCCCCTGGTGGGGATGGCTCGCGCTGTTCTGGAGCTCGGGCTGTTGGTTCCTGGCCTGGACCCGATTCGAGTGGATGCAGGCAGTGCAGGCCCATACGTTTGCCCCCCTCTGGATAGGTTACATCGTAGTGGTGAATGCGCTGACGTATCGTCGCACCGGCCGTTGCATGCTGCTGCACCGTCCGCGCTACGTTCTGTCTCTCTTTCCGCTCAGTGCCTGCTTCTGGTGGTTCTTCGAATATCTGAATCGCTTTGTTCAGAACTGGCACTACGTCGGTGGAGGAGAGTTAAGCGCGTGGGAGTATCTGGTGCGCGCGACGCTACCCTTCTCCACGGTGCTGCCCGCGGTACTTGGTACGGCAGAATGGTTGTCGTCATTTCCGAGGTTATCGGCAGGGCTGGATCGGTTTGTGACGTTCGAATTCAAGAACCATACGACGTGGGGGTGGGGGCTCTTGATCGGTTCGGCCGTCGGGCTTTTCGGAATTGGTCTGTGGCCTGACTATCTCTTCTCGCTGGTGTGGGTCGCGCCGCTGTTGCTGATCACGTCGCTGCAATTGATTCGGGATGAGCCGACGATCTGCAGCGGCACGGCGCAAGGCGATTGGAGAACCCTTTGGGCAGCGGCGCTTGCGGCGTTGATCTGCGGCTGGTTCTGGGAGATGTGGAACTTTTACAGCCTGGCCCGATGGGAATATGCGGTGCCGTTCGTGCAACGGTTCAAATTGTTTGAGATGCCGCTGCTCGGGTATGCCGGCTACCTGCCGTTCGGGCTGGAATGTCTGGCTGTGGCGGACTTGTGCTTGTCGAGAAAGTTTTCGGGAGTCGTGGCCTATTACGGTGCGGCTGAAGGCGGCACCGATTTGGCACAACGAAAGCCCACGGTGGCGGAGCGCTGATCGGCAGGTGCGCCGCTGCGGGTGGCGGTCCTGAGCATGATCGGCCGGCTTTTCCAGGACCCGCCGCGCAGGCTTTTGTACCGGCCGCTGGTCGGTCCGGGCGGATTGCGTTCCGGCATGTAGGCGTAATAATCGAAGCCGAACCAGTCGTTGACCCATTCGGCGACATTCCCCGCCATGTGGTGGACTCCGTAGTAACTTTTCCCCGCCTCGCCGCTGCTCACAGGCGCCAGAATCGGGATTTCATGCACGTGATGTTGCCCGAACATGGCGAGTGTACTGTCGGGGAGGGTGTCCCCCCAGGGGAAGCGATTTCCGTCCGGCCCGCGCGCGGCTTTCTCCCATTCCGCTTCGGTCGGCAGGCGTTTGCCCAATGAGCGGCACAGGCTGTCGGCTTCTTTCCAGGTCACGTATAAGGCGGGCCACTGGGCCAGCGTCTCATCGGTGACGGAGTGCACTGTGATCACGTGCCAGATCAGGTGCTGGAGGTCCTTTGAGGGATGCAGCTTGTGAGCGAATAGATAGGAGAGATATTCACCGAGGCTGATTTCGTCGCGGTCGATTTCGTAGGCATCCATCCAGACCCGGTGCTGTGGAAGTTCCGTATCGTCGAACTGTGTGCCCATCCCATAGGGATCGTCATCCACCCGGACGCTGCCTAGCAGGAACGGCCCTTCGGGAATTCGAATGGTAGGCGAACCGGTCGTGAGTTTGGCGATTGATGTCAGGTGCTTGGCCAGTTCAGCAGAAGGTGGAGGACTGGGGGCTCGGTTGGCAGCGGGGAAACTCGGGCTGGACCAGGCTGAGATGAGGAACAGGATTGCAAGGCCTACGTAGCGTGGAATGGAAGCCATTCCCGGTAAGACGGAACGTGCAGGCATTACAGTTTACTCGGCGAGGCGACGGCTTTTCCGATTTCGGCAATCAGCCGGCGTTCGATCTCCGCGGTTTCCTCCGCATCCACCGCCAGGATGCGACCGCCCTGCGCCAGGCGTTCAAAGTCGGCTTTGACGCTCAACCGAGTGACGTTGGACGGCAGGGCTTGGAGCGACACCACATACTGATTGCGCGAGCCTGAGGTTTCCAGCGAGGTCGGGGTGGTGACTTTGCGTTCGGTGACGTAGATCGTTTTCTGGTCGGTCTTGACGCTGACTTTCACGCGGTAGCCGTTGCGCGCCAGGGCTTCTTCGGCGGCTTTTCCGACTGCAACCAGCGGGCGCGGGAGGTCCTCGACCTGCGAGCCCTTCTCTTCGACGCGGATATTGTCCGTGGCCTGGGCCGCTTTTGCGGCCGTTCGCTGAATCTCTCCCGACAGCTTTTTCGACTCGGCCAGTTGGGAGTCGAGTTTGGTCCCGAGCGCCTTGGCTTCGGCCTGCAGCGCCTTTGCCTCGGCTTGAGCATGCTCCGCCTGCTTCTTGGCGTCACGTAATTCCTGGTTCAGCAGATCGATCTGTTGCTGCATGACCTTGTTGCCGTCCTGCAGCGAATTCATGACCGACTCCTGCTTCGCCAATTGCTTGCGGAGGCTTTCGTTTTCCTGGCGAAACGGCGACTCGTCCGGTGTGCATCCGACACACCACGATAGTACTGCGAGGCTGAAGAGAGCTGCGAGCGATCGCTGGGGAGGCTTGATCATAGTTTGGGTAAGACCATCAGACCAATACCAGAGTTTGGCCCCCCTTGTCCATCTTCATTCATGTTCCCGCCGGTTTGACCCATCACGAAACAAGCGGCTATTCTGTGGTCATGGCGTTCTGGTGCAAGGTGGTTTTGCTCGTCAGTCTGGCGCTGTGTCAACCAGCGACAGCCGTGGTGTTTGCCGCGGCAACGCCCGAGCAGCCGGAGTCCGTGCCTGCCGACGAGTATCCGTTTTATGACCTCGCCGTCGAGGCAAAGTTCCTGACCTCTCGTACCAGACTGGTCATCATCGAACGCATGACGTCCACCCGTCTGCATCCGGAGGAGCCGCAGTTGCCGACGGTGGCCTGGTTTGCCGAGCAGGGATTTTTCGATGGCCGGTTGCCTCAGGATCTCATTCGGGATTTCGTGGCGAAGGCTCAGCGGCCGGCTCGATTGGATGCCCGTTTTACCTTCGGGGTACGCTACCGGTTCGTGTCCGGCGAAGGGGTGCCGGAGACTGAAGCTGCTGTCCCGGTTGTTCCCGCTGCTTGGCCTATTGAGGAGGATGGTGACGAGGATGCTCTCGAGACCCTCGACCGGCTGGCCTTCTCCCGTGTGGGACTGACATTGCGGGGCGACCAGGCCTTGCTCTATGTGGCGAATCAGCGGCCTAATGCGACCGGTGCCGGATTTTTGTTCTGGTTCGTGCGCCGACAGGGGCGTTGGGAGATTTACGATACGGACGTGTTGTGGGTTGCGCAGCCGGACCAGAATCCTTCAGGCCGTCGATAGCAGGGGGGCAGGTGCGTCGTGGTACTCGTTTGGTTCACTGAGGAGTGTGCATGATTCGCAAGACCTTTTCCGTTCCGCCGCTCGGTTGTAACTGTTCGATCATCGGAGATCCGATCACGAAACAAGCGATTGTGGTCGATCCGGGCGGGGCACCCGAGCGCATTCTGCAGGAAGTCCGCGCGATGGGGTTGACGGTGGTGAGCATTGTGCACACCCATGCGCATTTCGATCACTTTCTCGCATCGGGAGCGATGAAGCAGGCGACCGGCGCCGCACTCTGCCTGCATCCCGATGATCGTCCTCTGTGGGACATTCTGGAGATGCAGTGCCGCATGTTCGGCGTGCCCTATGTCCCGGCGCCACCGCCGGACTATTGGTTGAAGGATGAGGAGCGGTTGGCGATCGGCGAGTTGGAAGGGATCGCGTTGCACACGCCCGGGCATACCCCCGGTTCCATGTGTTTTCACTTTCCTGCTGCGAAGCTGGTGGTGGCCGGTGACACCTTGTTTCGCGGATCCATCGGCCGCACCGATCTCTGGGGCGGAGATTTTGATGTCATCGAACAGTCGATCCGGGAACGACTGTATACGCTCGACGAACAGACTGCCGTGGTCACCGGGCACGGGCCCGAGACGGAGATTGGCCGGGAGCGGGAGACCAATTCCTTTGTGCGAGCCTAGCAGGATGCGGAAAAAGTCCGTCCAGCGGCGTTCTCGCTTCGTTCAGAGGATCACCGGACGGCGCAGAGTACGATTCACCTCTTCGCTCGCTGCGGCCTCGCTGGACGGCCTTTTTGCGCATCCTGCTGGCGATTCTGACGCTGCCATGGCATGCGAGCTGTCCGGGATGTATTACGCAAGAATTGACTTTTCCACAGTTTGGTAGCAGCGGGGGCTCATAGCAGCTTCCATGTGAACCACAGGAGGGAACCATGAGCGCGACGACACGATTTTGGTTGGTGTTTCCGCTCCTCTCACTGGTGCTGGCGTTGTCCGTTTCCGATCCCCAAGCCCGTGCCGGCGAGGCCGGCAGTTCTCCCAATGTGACCATCAGCGATGTGCGTGTGCGGCTCTCCGATCACGGCCCCGTGGTCCTGCTCTCGGCGGACGGCAAAACCATTCCCGTCTTTGTCGATCACACGGTTGCCGCCTCCATTCAAGCGGCCTTGACCGGTGAGAAATTGCCCCGCCCGCTTTCCCACGACCTGATGCATACCATTCTCGAGTCGCTCGGTGGTCGTGTGGTCCGGACCGTGATTACCCTCAAAGCGGGAACGTATTACGGAAGTTTGACTGTGGCGTTCCAGGGGCAGGAAAAGGTCTTCGACAGCCGGTCCTCAGACTCCATTGCCTTGGCGATTCACTTCCAGGCGCCCATTCTCGTGGGACGAGATATGTTGGATGCGGTCGGCACGTCGATAGGGGAACCCAAGCCGGAAGCCCTGTAGCGTCGCGAAGCCTGCCTGCACGATGTGCGCAGTTCGCCCTGCTCTTCGCTAGACCCTTCCTGCCAAGAAACGGGCAGTGCTGGCGTTTTACGGGCTTCTGGCCTATCGTACGAGTGATGCGAAGCACCGTCTGTCGACGGGCACGGAGGCCGAATTCACAATGAAGAATCAACGCAAGCATGAACGTGTTCACGTTCAGTTTCGCAGTCATTTTTCGATGAAGGGGAAGATGCTGGCCGGAGACGGGGATCTGACCGACCTGTCTCCCGGCGGCTGTCGTATTCTCAGCTCGGTGCAGGTTCTGGTCGGCGCCGAGGTGGAGCTGTGCATTTTCCCGGGGGACAGTGCCAACCCCATTCTCATCGATGGGGCCACCGTGCGCTGGTGTCAGCCGAACGAATTCGGTCTCTCGTTTACGAAGATCCGAGTGCCTGTGCAGCGCCAACTGACCGATGTCTGGCGCAAACTCGCCAAACCCGCCTAGCAGGCTGTCTTTCCAGCGGGCGTCCTCGCCGGCGCCACGATCACTTAGATCTTCATGGCGTCGCGCACTTCGGCCATGGTCTGGGATGAGACGGCCGTGGCGCGGCGGCGCCCGTCTTCGGCGATCTCGTCCAGGCGCGACGGATGCTGGGTAAGGGTGGCGCGGGCGTCCCACATCGGTGCCAGGCGCTCCACCACCCGATCGGCCACCAGCTTCTTGCAATCGATGCAACCGATAGCCGCCTTGCGACAGTCTTGGTTGACCTGCTCGATCACCGGCAGCGGTGAGAAAATCTTGTGAAAGTCGTAGACGGGGCAGACATCCGGGTTGCCGGGGTCGTGGCGTCGCACCCGCGCCGGATCGGTGATCATGGTCTTGATTTTCTGCCGGACGACGGGTTCCTGATCGGAGAGGTTGATGGCGTTGCCGTAGCTCTTGCTCATCTTGCGCCCGTCGGTGCCCAGGACCTTCGCAAACTTGGTGAGGTGTTCCTGCGGGTCTGGAAACACCGGACGATAAAGGCTGTTGAAACGGCGCGCGAGTTCGCGAGTGAGTTCGAGGTGCGGCAACTGGTCTTTGCCGACCGGCACGAAATCGGGCTTGTAGAGGAGGATGTCCGCGGCCTGCAGGACCGGGTAGCCCAGAAAGCCGTAGGTGCTCAGGTCGCGCTCCTTGATCTCTTCCTGTTTCTCCTTGTAGGTCGGGTTTCGTTCCAGCCAGGAGACCGGAATGATCATGGAAAACAACAGATGGAGAATGGCATGGTCCGGCACCTGGGACTGGACGAAAACGGTGGCGCGCTTCGGGTCGATCCCGGCTGCCAGCCAATCGATCAGCAGTTCCCGCACATATTCTTTGATGCGGCTGGTGTCGGCGTAGTTGGAGGATAAGGCATGCCAGTCCGCCACGAAGAAGAAGCACTCGTACTGCTCCTGCAGCGCGTTCCAGTTCTCCAGCGCGCCCAACCAATTGCCAAGATGGAGCAGGCCGCTCGGCTGCATCCCGCTGAGTACCCGTTTCTGACCCGTTGTCATGCCATCACTCCTGTATTCTTGCAGGATGCTGAAAGAGCCCGCCGGCCTCGTCCTCGCTTTGCCTCGGTGCTTCGCTCGCTGCGGCCTTGCTGGACGGCCCTGGTGAGCATCCTGAGTCGCTGGTCGATCTCGCCTGAAATTTCAATGGATCGATTTTCTTTCCACCGGCACCGCACCCGTCAGTCCAGTGGGACGAACCTTCCCTGTTTGACTTGAATCAGAAAGACGCGGCGATTGAGTGTGCCGTCGGGACTGAACCCGCTCGGGCCGCTCAAGGTCGGCAGGTCATGTTGCATCATTAAGAAGTCGCGGACGCCTTCGCCGGTGGTCGCCCCCCGCTTGATGGCTTCCACAGCCAATCGTGCGGCGTCATAGCCCTGGGCAGCGAACAGCGAAGGGGTCGCTTGAAACCGTTTGCGATACCGCTCCACAAATTCCTGTACGATCGGGCTGCTGCTCTCTGCAAAGAAGCCATCGACAAAGACACTGCCTTCGACGGTTCGATCGGCGACCCGCGCGAAATCCGGAGTGTTCCATCCGTTGGCCCCAAGCAACGGAACCGCGATGTCAAAAAACGCCAATTGGGCTGCCAGCAGTCCCACATCCAGCGAACGTCCAGGGATGAACACGGCGTCGAACCCCGGTGAGTAGAGCAGGCGCTTGCCTTTCTTGCCTCCCTGTCTGATCCCGGTTTTGGCCGGATCGTTGTCGACTTGCACTTCCACGCCGTATTTCTTCAGATCCTCGGCTTTGAGCTTGCCGATCACGGCGCGAAAGTCGCTGTCGCCTTCCTTGTAGGGCTCGCTCACGATCAGTTCTCCGTCCTGTTGCCGGACTTCTTGCGCGAACAAGCGGGCCAGGTCGCGGCCGTAGGCGGTATCGGGATAGAGAATGGCGACGCGTTTGTACTGCTGTTCCCGGATCGCATAGTCCGCCACGCGTTTGGCCTGGTGGCCATAGGTAAGCGCTGTGCTGAAGACGTAGCTGCCGAATCGTCGAAGGTTCGGGGCGGTGGCGCTGGGCGTGATCAGCGGAATGCGTGTCCGTTCGGCCATTTCAGCCATCACCGGCAGGTTCTTGGACAGGAGCGGGCCGATCACGGCGAGCGGGCGATCGTCGGACAATACGCCGGAGAGTTCATCCAGAAAGGCGGCACGGTCAGATTCCGTATCCTTGACGATCAGGCCGATCGAGGGTGTCTCGCCGCCGTCTTTGGAGCGTTCGAGGGCCAGCTGGATGCCGTTCAATACCTCGGCTCCGAAAGGGGCCAGCTTTCCGGACATGGGAAAGATGGCGGCGATGGAGTAGGGATGTGATTTGAACTTTGTCCGCACCACCGCCTGGAGGTCGGCCGCTTTTGCGGCATAGGGATGGTTGGGGAAGCGGCTCAGGAAGAGGCGCAAATCCCGTTCGACCAGATGATCTTCTCCGGCGGCGGTATGGAGTTCGATGAGCTTGATGGAGGCCAGATCTCCCGGAAATGATTTCGGGTAGGCCTCGCGGACGCGCACGAGCGCCGGAGCGTCGAGTTGCTCATTGACGAGTTGCCGGATCTGGCCTTCGGTTTCATGGGCCTGGTCGCCGGCATCCAGCGGAATCTCATCCAGCCAGGCTTGGATGGCCCGGAGGTAGTCTTTCTTCTGCGCCTGGAATTCGCCCGTGAGCCGCAGCGCATCGCGCTTGATGGCGGGATCGGCGGAGAGGCTGCGGACCTCGGAGAGCAGCGGGAGCGCCAGGTCGAGGTTGCCCGCGCGCGCGTGAGTTTTGGCGAGCAGCAGTTTGGCCCGATCGGCCAGGTCAGAGCTGGGAAATTCGCCGAGCAGCTGATTGACGTAGCGGACGGTTTCCGCATGTTCTTTCATGCCGAACATGGCCGCGGCCATCAACAAGTAGGCATCGTCGAGGAGGTCGGGAGGGGGACCGCTTTCGATGAAGCGTCGCAGCATGACCGCTGCGGCTTCCGGTTGTTCCGAGTCGATCAGACGTTTGGCCTGGTCGAGCACGGACTGGCCGGCGGCAGTCGGCGATTTCGATTGCTCTGTGCGGGACGGCGCTGGATTCTTTTTGGCAGGGGCTGCCTCACCGAGCGTGACTAGGCCCGCGAGGAACGCCACCGCGAGGGCGACGCTGCACGCGCGGAGATGCGGGGCGCGGGGTACTGATCGAGGAACCATTGACTCCTGTGCATGGCGAACGCTCTCGCCGCAAGTGAGGCTACTATAGGAAACAGGTGCGGGGGTGTCAAGGTAACTCGAGGTCGATGCGTTGTGTTCGGAAGGAGGCTTGGCTATAGTCGATGCAGCCTGTTCCTCGTCGCATTCAGCAAGGGTGTTTCCCATGAGCCGTGAGTCGGAGGATCTGTCTGCGCCGGTCCCGGAGCGACTCCCGCTGGAGCCGTTCATCGAGCGCTACTGGGATCATGTGCGGATCGCGCGGGGCTTGTCACGCAATACGCTGCTGGCATATCAGCGGGACGTCGCGACGTTTCAGCGCTATCTCCGGGATCGGCAGGTCTCTGATGTGCGGGAGATGTCGCCTCCGCTGCTGGCCGGATTTCTCGATCATCTGCATCGGTCAGGCCTCGCGTCGTCGTCCCGCGCGCGCGCGCTTGCCGCGGTCAGGAGTCTGTTCCGCTTTCTGAAGCAGGAGGGGATGATTGCCGCCAACCCGACCGTGAGTTTGCGCAGCACCTCGCGCGCCCGACGGTTGCCGAAAACGCTCAGTCCCGAGGAGGTGACGCGTCTTCTGGATCTGCCGCCCCGTCCATTGCCGGAAGATCATCGTGATCGCGCGATGGTGGAGGTGCTCTATGCCGCCGGGGTGCGTGTGTCCGAATTGATCTCGCTGCGGATTGACCAGTGCAATCTGGATGTCGGCTATGTCGGTATCACTGGCAAGGGCGATAAACAGCGTGTCGTGCCGATCGGACGTCCGGCGATTGAGGCGTTGCAGGCCTATCTCCTCGCTGCGCGACCGGCGCTGCTGAAACAGCGGTCGTCACGATTTGTGTTCGTGAGCCGTCGTGGCACGCCGCTCACGAGGCAGGCTTTCTGGAAATTGCTCCGCGCGCGTGCGCACCGGGCCGGCATCAAGAGGATTCCTTCGCCTCATATGCTGCGACATTCCTTCGCCACGCACTTGTTGCAACGGGGCGCTGACTTGCGATCCGTGCAGGCGATGTTAGGGCATGCCGACATCGCGACGACGCAAATTTATACGCATGTGGACTCGTCACAGTTGAAAAAAGTCCACACTGCGTGTTTCCCGCGCAACAGATCGCGCCGATGAGGGGTGACACTCGCTACCTCTACTGGAAGCTCCCGGAGAAATTTTCGCATTGCGAGAATCTTGCAAGAATAATGCATGATTCCTGGTTGACACTGCTTTGTGGAGTTGATAGCATCCCGAAAATCTGCCGAGAGCGAGAAAAATCGGGCGGATAGCTCAATTGGGAGAGCGCTGCCCTTACAAGGCAGAGGTCACAGGTTCGATCCCTGTTCCGCCTACCAATGAAGAAATGCAGGGAATTGCGCGCAAGGCATTGCCTTATCCATTAGTAGTGATGTACAAGAGTACACTCTACCGTATTTAGACTGTTTGATTCTGAAGATCTGAATTCTTCTTCCGCCATCTTGGGTTGCGTGGGGCCGTCGTTCAGCCTGGTTAGGACGCCAGATTGTCAATCTGGAAGTCGCGGGTTCAAATCCCGTCGGCCCCGCCATTCCCCCAGCTTTTGGTACAATCCATGCTTACCGTTTTCATGCGACGCCATGTGAAGGGAAAGGTCTAGGCTCATGTTCCAATCAGGCGTAATGGGGTTGGTGGGCTCACTGGGGGCGGTCTCGAAAATCGTTCTTCTACTGCTCTTTGTCGCTTCGATTCTCTCCTGGGGTGTGATTTTCTACAAATGGCGGACTTTCAAAGCGGCGGATCGCGAGGATCAGCGGTTCTTCAGCGCGTTTACGAAGATTCGCGATCTCGATGAACTGTATCGCCAATCCAAGCGGGCCGACGGCAGCCCGAGCGCGCGTGTATTTCAGGGCATTATGGATCGCGTCCTGACGGTGTCCGGGGATGGCACAGTGAGTGCGTCTCAACCGGCCAGTGCCTCGAAGGATCCGGTGGCTGCGATCGATCATCAATATATGGACAAGACCGTGGCCTATCTGGTGCAGAACCAAGTCTCGCATTTGGAATCGTACCTGCCCGTGCTGGCCACGACGGGGAACATTACCCCCTTCATCGGATTGCTGGGGACGGTGTTGGGTATCATCGACTCGTTTCGTGAGATCGGGACTCAGGGAACTGCGAGCATCGCGGCTGTGGCTCCCGGCGTGTCTGAAGCGTTGGTGGCGACCGCGGCCGGATTGTTTACCGCTATTCCTGCCGTGATCTTCTACAACTATTATCTGACCCGCATTCGTAAGACCGTGTTCCGGATCGAATCGTTCACAGTGGAGGCGATGCGTTCATTGCAGACCCGGATGAAGCAGGCCGCAGTTGGGGGGCAGTTGTGACGTCGGAGACCAGACACCGGCGCTTCATGGCGGAGATCAACGTGATCCCGCTGGTGGACGTGGTGTTGGTGTTGCTCGTGATTTTCATGGTGACCGCCCCCATGTTGTATCGCGGGATGGATATCAATCTTCCCAAGTCCGCCAGCAATACGATTAAGCCTGAAGCGAGAGCGGTTTTGTCCATTGAGCGCGATCAGCGTTTGTATTTGGATAAGGACGCGGTGAGTGTCGTGCAACTCGAGCGGAAGCTTCGGGCCTTGAAAGATCAAAGCCCCGATGTCTCGCTCTATCTCCGCGCCGATCGGGACGTGCCTTACGGGATCGTGGTGCAGGTGATGGACAGTGTGAAGAAAGCCGGGATTGAGAAGCTTGGTATGGTGACGGAGCCTACAGGTGCCGAACGCGTGAGTGAGTCGGTCGCGACCCCCGCGCAGCCACGCAAAAGGTAGCGGCGCCGCGACTCGCGCGCCACACGGTCGTATCGCAAGTCATGACGTTCCAAGCCCTGCCAAGACATACCGCGCTCTTTCTGATCGGGGATGTGGGTGAAGCCGGAAGCCGCCGTCTTCGCAAGACGGTTGTGGTGTCCCTGGTGCTCCACCTCTGCCTCCTATCCGTGATTATGGGTGCCAAGTTCTTTAAGAAAACAGAACGTCCGCTCTCGGCGGTGGAAGTCTCGCTGGTCACGTTGCCGCCTGTGGAAGCGAAGCCCGAGCCGAAGGTTGAGAAGGCGGTTCCCCATCCCACACCCAAGCCGGTGCAATCTGCTCCGATGCCCGTGCCTCCCAAGACGGTGCAGACCCCAACACCGCCTCCGATTCCGCCTCCGGTCCAGGCCGCTCCGGTGGCCAAGTCGGCGCCACCAGCTCCGGCACCGGCTCCTGCGCCTCGTTTGCAGGCTCCTGTGCTGGCGGCGCCACAGCCCGTTCCGCAGGCTGCGAAGTCGCCTTCTTCCGCCCCCGTGACCAACCGGGCGGATGTGCTTCGGGATGTGATGAAAGATATCGAGTTGCCGCCGAATGCGCCCCAGTATGGCGATCTGGCCCCGATGAAACCGGCGGAGGTGAAAAAGTCTGCTCAGCCGAAAGTGGGTGGACCTGAGCGATCAGACCTGGATGCGATGCTGAAGAAATTGAACGTGCCTGAGATGGCCGCCGCCCAAACCGCGCCTCCGCAGGAACCTCCCAAGTCGGCTGTCACTCCCACGAAGCGCGCCTCTCTCTCTGAAGAGATGAATAACGACCTTGATCGCGAGCTGCAGGATTTGAAGAAACTGCCATCCCTTTCGCCGGTCAAAGCGACTGAGCCGGTGCGGGAGGTGAAGCCGATGTTCCGCGAACCGCAGCCGGTTGCGAGTGCTCCGCCGGTGACGGCCAGTGTCCCCCGTAGCAAGCCTGAAACCCGGTTGCGCGTGGCAGGGATGCCGGGATCGAATCAATACCTGGCCCGTGTGCAGGCCAGGATCAGCAGTTTCTGGACGGCACCGCCGGTCGATATTTCGGGCAAGGTCCTGACCGTCACCGTGCGGTTCCGCTTGGAGCGCGATGGCCGGGTGGGGTCGGTCATCATCGAACAGTCGTCCGGCAACGATTACTATGATATGGCTGCGCAACGGGCCGTGCAGAGCGCGATTCCGTTGCCACCCTTTCCGCCGGATTTGACGGATTCTTATTTTGATGCCCACTTTACTTTTGCCGTAGGCGAGGCTGCAGGATGAATCGTGTGATCATTGGTCTTATGATTGCTCTCTGTGTCGTGGTGGGAGCCGGGCTCTTCGGGATTCTGGATTCCCGCGCGACCGATGTGTTTCTGGAGGCAACCCGGCCGGACTTTCAAAAGATTCCCATTGGAGTATTCGGTTTTCAGAACGGCGGCGGTCCCGAATGGCTCGGGGGCCGTATCGAGGAAGTGCTGAAGGCGGACCTTCAGCGGTCTCTGGTCTTTTCGTTGGTGGATCTACCTGCCATCGGGGTGAAGGCGCGCGAAGTGTCGACCACCGACAAGGCGATCTTTAAGCAGGCGGCAGAGAACGGCGTCTCCGTGCTGGTCTGGGGGAAGTCGGGCCAGAAGAACGGCAGCAAAGAGAGTGAGCTGTTGATGGACGGCTTCGTCTACGACAGCGGCAGCGATGAGGTCGTCGGTGGAAAGCGTTATGTGGGTTCGACCTCGGTCGTGCGGTTGATGGCGCACCGGTTTGCCGATGAATTGGTGTTTCGTTATACCGGAGAGCCGGGCATCGCCAGGACCAAAATTGTATATGTCGCGGAGCATGGCAATGCCCGTGAATTGTTCGTGATGGACTACGATGGATATGAGCCCAAGCAGATTACGGCGGACGGCTTTCTGAATCTGATGCCGCGCTGGTCGCCCGATCGCCGGTTCATTGTGTTCACAGCCTATCGGAGCCGGAATACCCAGGACATCGATATCCTGGAACTGGCGACCGGCAAACGGTGGACGCTAGTCTCAATGGCGGGGCTGAACATTACGCCTGCCTTGTCGCCAGACGGGAATTTTCTGGCGTTTGCCAGCAGTCAGGACGGCAATTCCGAGATTTATAAACTCGACACCCGTACCAAGACTCCGCAGCGGCTGACGGTGAATCAGGGGGGCGATCTCTCGCCGACCTGGTCGCCCACCGGCCGCGAGATTGCGTTTACCTCGGACCGCGGAGGTGCTCCTCAACTTTTTGTCATGAGCGCAGACGGGTCCAACGTTCGTCGCCTGACCTACGAAGGCGACTACAATGCCGCTCCGGCCTGGTCGCCGCGCGGCAACTGGATTGCGTATGTCTGCCGGACCGCTCAGCGGTTGTATAAGATCTGTATCCTATCCCCCGACGGACAGAAGCGGGTTCAGGTCACGACGGGGCCCGGGATCGATGACTCGCCGTCCTGGTCTCCCGACGGCCGGCATATCACGTTCAGTTCGACCGTCGACGGAAAAAGCCACATCTATATGGTGGATACGGACGGAAAAGGGTTGGAACGCATCACGTTCGGTGGCACGCACAATAGTTCGCCGTCCTGGTCCCCGGCGCTGTAGGTACGATCATCAGGCAATACCCGAGTCTACGATATATTAACCATTCACCAATCCATGAGGAGTCACGATATGAGGATACCGGTAGCGACAATGGGCCTGACACTGACAGTCGGGATGCTGTTGGTCATGCAGGGTGGGTGCTCGAAGAAGTCTATTCAGTCGGGTGGTGACGCGCAGTCAACGGAGCGTGGTATGGCCAAGTCGGGCGGGCCTGCTCCGGCTCCACTCGCGTCAACCGGGGGGATGGATGCTCCCAGTGCGACATTCCCGGACTTGTCTCTCTCCAGCAAGCCGGATGATTTGGAGACCGGCGGATTGCGTGGGTTTGATTCGGTGTCGGGTGGAAAAGCGCCGTCCGAAGAACGCCTGGGCGGCGGGGGCACGATGTTGGCCAAGGTCGAGCCGTCGGAGAGCACGGCGCGCCAGATCGAGGACATTCGTCGCGAGCAAGCCAAGGAACAAGCGGCATCCGCAGAAGCCGGATTGCGCGACGTGTTCTTTGGTTATGACAGCTGGACCATCACCGAAGAGGGACGGCAATCCTTGACGCAGGATGCGCAGTGGATCAAGGCGAATGCAGGTGCACTCGTGAAGATCGAAGGCCATTGCGACGAACGCGGCACGCTGGCCTACAATCTGGTGTTGGGCGAAAAGCGCGCCAAGGCCGTGCGGAACTATCTGGTCGAGCTTGGTGTGGGCGCCAACCGGTTGGCAGTGGTGTCCTACGGCAAGGAACGGCCATTCTGCAACGAACGGAGCGAAAGCTGCTATCAACAGAACCGTCGCGGTCACGTGGTCGTGCGGTCGAAATAACTGTTCCGATCAGGGATGATGTGACATGATTCTCCGGAGCAACGCCGGTAAAGGGAGACCTGTCATGGACAGTGGATGGCCAGATCGAAGTGAAATGGTAACGAACCCATCATTCGGGCGCCTCGGAGCGGTCGGCGGCAAAGCTGCGCCGGCCCGACTCGGTGTGCTCGTGCTGGTCGCGTCTGGGTTGACCTTGTTGTCGGGATGTGTGGCGCAGCAGGCTGACCTGAAACAGACGGAGCGTGAACTGCAGCGTCGTATCAAGCAGACGACGGAGGAGCAGGCTCAGACAAGGGCGCGTCAAAACCAGGAAATCGTCTCACTACGTGAGCAGGAAATTCCTAAGTTGAGTGGCGATGTGGGGGAGGCCATTCACCGCACGAAGGCCCTGGACGCGCGGCTGGATGACTTGATGGCGAAATTGGCCTCTCAGGATTCGAAGCTCAGTCAGCGAATGAGCGAGGGGGAGAAACGCTCCGCTGAAGAAAGCAAGCGATTGGGTTGGGTCGAAAAGCAGCTGGTCGATCAGGATGCCTTGCTCAAAGGCGAGCGGGACCGGAATCGGGCGGAACTCGCGTCGGTGACGGCTCGTTTGGATCAAGTCACCGCTCACATGGACGCCATTCAGAAAAACGTTCTGGATGCCATGCAGAAGACCACGACGGTGCTCGCGCAAAAAGTCGATTCGCGCCTGGACGATCAGCAAAAGGTCTTGCACGGTCTCGAAACGCGGTCCCAGAATGTGGCGCAGCTCGATTCACAGAACAAGGTGTTGGCCGACCAGGTTTCCAGGCTCAACCAGGCATTGGTGGATTTCAAGCAGGCGTTGGGTAACTTGGGAGAACGCGTCGTTCAGCAGGACCAGGCGGTGAAGCATCTGGCCGCGTCGCTGGACCAGGACACCGTGGCGTTGAATAAACGGACGGATGCATTGGCTGGAAAAATCGAGGCGGACAACAAGGTGACGGCGGAACACTTGAACGAAGTGAACCGGAGCGTGGCCTCGGTGGCGAAGGCGTTGGAAAATGCCGGCGGTAAATTCGTATCCCGCGAAGATGACCATGAGCGCCGTATCGATGAGACGACGCGCGAACTGGGTCATGTGCAGGCGCAAATCCAGACCCTGGACAAAAACTTGGAGAATCAACACGCGTTCTTGAAGCAGGTCGAGCAGCATCTGTCGGCTTTGCGCGTCAGCGCGTCGCAGCGGGCCGAGCAGGCGCCGGCCGTCGCGGAAGTGGCGCCGCTTGCACAGTCGCAGGCCATGCCGTCGCCGGAAGCCGTCTCGCCGCCAACCTCGTCTCCTGTCCCGTCAAGCGGGTCGATGTCTCGCTCGGAAAATCGTAGCGCAGCCCTGATGGCGGATCGCGAGTCGTACGAGCGGACGTTGACCCGGTTTAAGGACGGCGATTTGGACGGGGCGCGCCAGGGCTTCGCGGAATTTCTCCTGCAACATCCCCACTCGGACCTGGCTCCCAATGCGCGGTTCTGGCTGGGCGAGTCCTATTACGGGAAGAAAGATTTCTCGCGCGCCATCGATGCCTACGATCAAGTGCAGTTGAACCATCCCGCCAGCGAAAAAGTGCCGGCTGCCCTCTTGAAGAAGGGCTATGCTTATCTCGCGCTCAAAGATCGAAAGAAAGCCGCCTCGGCGCTCAAGCAGGTCATCGACCTGTATCCAAAATCTCCGGAAGCCAATAAGGCGATGGACAAACTGAATCAACTAAAGGAGTTGCACTAACGATGAAGCTCCGATTCGTGGAGGCATTGCAGGTAGGGGCGGGGCTGACCTGCGGACTGGTGTTGGCAGGGTGTGCGAAGCACGCCGATTTCCTGGAGATCCGGGATCAGGTCTCGATCATCGCCCGGACGCAGGATCAGGAACAGAAGCGATTCGAGGCGATGCAGCGCCGACTGGAGTCGCTCGAACGCGTTCGGGAGCCGGAGGGCGGAAAGCTGCGGCTCGACGATGCGTTGGCCCGCCTTCAGAAGCTCGAGGGACGTCTGGCCAAGATTGAAGAAACTCAACTGGCCCAAGCCGCCTCCATTCGGTCGGACCTCGCGCTTGCCGAAGCCAATCGTCAGGCGCGTGTCTCGAAGCCGTCCGGGCCCATTGAGCCGGCGACCATCATGCCCGGAGTGCCGTCGATTACGCCGACCTCGGCCTTCAATCTCGCCTATAACGACTACCTCAACGGCAAGTTCGATCTTGCCGTGACCGGGTTTCAGCGGTTCATCAAGGATTTTCCCTCGACCTCGCTGACGCCGAACGCGCACTATTGGCTCGGAGAATCGTACTACGGCCAGAAGGATTATATTCGGGCGATGCAGTCGTTCGAGCACGTCGTGAACGAGTATGCGGGCAATGAAAAGGTTCCCGCCGCGCTCTTCAAGCTGGGCTTGTCGGCCGCCGAAACCGGCGATACCGCAAAATCGCGCAAGTATCTGAAGCGGGTCATCGAGGAATATTCGACGTCCGATGAAGCCAAGCTCGCGAAAGCGAAGATGGCCGAAATTCGATGACCTTGGGCCTGCTGCACGGTCCTCTCTCCATCCGCTCATCCTCGGTTCGAATCTCAGGGAGCGTTTCTTCCCATGGACATAGCGAGTAGTGTGGGAAAGATTCAGGTTCTGCCGAGCGATGTCATCGGCCGCATTGCGGCAGGGGAGGTGGTCGAGCGTCCGGCTGCGGTCGTAAAAGAGCTCGTTGAAAACAGCCTGGACGCCGGCAGCAGCACGATCACCGTCGAGGTCAAAGACGGAGGCCTCGGGCTGATTCGTGTCACCGACGACGGCGAGGGCATGTCTCGACGTGATGCTTCTCTCGCTTTTGAGCGGCACGCCACCAGTAAATTGCAGTCGGATCAGCAGCTCGGCACCATTTGCACCATGGGCTTTCGCGGGGAGGCGTTGCCCAGCATCGCAGCCGTATCGAAAGTCCGGCTCACGACGTTGTCTCGCCAGGAACAGGTGGGCACGCAGCTCTGGCTCACGGCGGGGACCATCACGCGGGTCGAAGATGCCGCGGCGATTCCCGGGACATCCATCGAGGTTTCGGAGCTCTTCTACAATACGCCCGCCCGCAGGAAATTTCTCAAATCGACCACGACAGAGTTCTCCCATATCAGCCATGTGGTGCAGCAGGCCGCGTTAGCGTCGCCGCAGGTACACGTGCGGTTGATTCATAACGGCTATGAGGTCTTCGCACTGCCGGCCGTGTCCTCGCCTCGCGATCGTGTGCTGCAGGTGTATCGCGCCGCATTCGGTGACCGGGCGCTGGCCGTCGATGTTCAGCAGAACGGTTTGTCCCTGAGGGGCTTCATCATCGATCCGGTGCGGGCGCGCGCCGGGCGGACGCCGCAAGAACTCTTCGTCAATCGCAGGCCGATCAAAAACAGCACCGTGCAACATGCGGTTGTGGATGGCTACAGTTCGTTTCTCGCGAAGGGCCATGCTCCGCTGTTTGTGCTCTTTCTTGATGTCGAGCCCCAGCGGGTCGATGTCAACGTGCATCCGACTAAACGAGAGGTCCGGTTTGCCGATAACGAGCAGATCCACCAGCTGGTTCGTTCTGCTGTGCGCCATACCCTTGGTCGCGCCCACATCGAATCGTCGATGGCTGGGGCCGCTCACGCGCATCCGGACGGGAACGGGGTATCGAATGTCGCGATTCCCGTCGAGGAAACTGGCGTCGAGCCGGCAGCCCTGTCGTATCCATCATTCGCACCCCTGAACGTGCCTGTTCCGCCGACTCCCTCAGCTGAGAGCCAAACCTCATTTGTCGGGGAGGGGGGCACTCCTTATCAATCGGGTGAGGCCGTGGATATTGTTCCCCTCGGCCAGATGCACCGCACCTATGTGATTGCGCAAGTGGGCGATGAACTCCAGGTGATCGATCAACATACGGCCCACGAGCGAGTCTTGTTTGAGCGACTGTTGCGAGCCTGGCAGGGCAAGAGCTTGCCGTCCCAGCCGCTGCTGTTGCCGGAACCGTTGGAGTTGCCTGTTCAACAAGCTCTCATCCTTCAGCGCCATCTGGCGGAACTGGAACGACTCGGGTTGTTCATTGAACCATTCGGGCCCTCCTCCTTCTTAATCCGCAGCCTGCCGGTGATGTTGGGCCATCCTGACCTGGCCGCGCTGGTTCAAGATCTGATTGACGATCTTGAGCAGTGGGATTCGATTTCCTCGCTGGAAACGAAGGTGAAGCCCATTCTTGCATCACTGGCTTGCCACGGGGCTGTTCGGGCGGGCCGGGCGATGGCGCTTCCCGAGATCAGGCAACTGGCGCAGGATTGGGTGGCCGAGGGGTCGATCATGACCTGTCCGCACGGCCGCCGTGTGGCCTTCCGTCTCTCGGGGGACGAACTGGCTCGCCTGTTCGATCGTGCATAGGAAGAGGGAGTCCGGGGATGGTGCGACTGTCGGAATCGCAGCGAGCGTCGCGGCCCCTGGTGCTGCTGGTCGGGCCGACGGCGGTGGGAAAGAGCGAGATCGGCCTTCGGCTAGCGCATGCGCTGGATACGGATGTGCTGACGGCAGATTCGCGCCAGGTCTATCGCGGGATGGACATTGCGACCGACAAGCCGACGCCGGAGCAACGACAGGGCGTGCCGCACCGCCTCATCGATGTAGTCGATCCCGACGAGCCGTTTAACGCCGGGCAGTATCGCCGGCTGGCGCTGCAGGAGATTCAGCGGCTGTATGGAGCCGGCCGGTTGCCGTTGATCGTCGGTGGCACAGGACTGTACGTTCGGACGCTGATTCATGGATTGTGTGATGCCCCGCGCGCAGATCAGGCCTATCGAGAATCGTTGTTGCAGGAGGCCCGCGCGCAGGGCGGCTATTTTTTGCACGGTGAATTGACGCGTGTCGATCCCGAATCGGCCGCGCGGCTCCATCCCCACGACGAAGTCAAAATCGTGCGGGCGCTTGAAGTCCATCATCTGTCGGGACAACGCCTGTCGGATATGCAGCGGCAGCATCGTTTCGCCGAGCAGGAGTTTTCGGTGCTCCTCATCGGTCTGAATCGGGATCGCGCGCAGCTCTACCGCCGAATCGACGACCGGGTCGAGTCGATGTTTGCGCGAGGCGTGGTGGAGGAAACCGAACGACTGCTGGCCGACGGGTATGGGCGGGAGTTGGGTGCGATGAAGGGGCTGGGGTATCAGCAGGTTGCCGGCTATCTGGCCGGCGAATACGACCGGGCTGAGGCGCTCCGCCTGTTGAAGCGTGATACCAGACATTTCGCCAAGCGTCAGTTGACATGGTTTCGGAAGGAGCCCGGCTTGCGCTGGTGTGAGCTCACTGAGCAGGATCGTTCGGAGGATGTAGCCGGGCGTCTGCTTGAGATGATTCGTTCGTTTGTCCAGGATCTAGCACCTCGACGGCCGGAGGAAATGCCGAATCCGTCGCTTACCATGGAACAGGAATCGACCGCATGACTGAATCAAAGAAGGCCGGGCAGGCCGCAATCGGTATTATCGGTGGCAGTGGGTTGTACGACATTGAAGGACTGGCGCGGGTTCGGGAAGTGCGCGTTCGAACCCCGTTCGGTGCGCCGTCAGATGCCATTCGTGTCGGGGTGTTGGGTGGCATCCGTGTTGCGTTTCTCTCCCGACATGGGCGGGGGCACCGGCTCAGTCCCAGCAGCATCAACTATCGCGCCAATATCTATGCATTGAAATCGCTCGGGGTGACGCAAGTGATTTCGCTCAGCGCCGTCGGCAGCATGAAGGAATCCATCCGTCCCGGTGACGTCGTGCTGCCGGATCAGTTCATCGATCTGACGAAACGCAGAGTGTCGACGTTTTTCGACGAGGGCATTGTGGCGCATGTCGGGTTCGGGGAGCCGGTCTGTTCGTCGGTGGCGGATGTGTTGGAGCAGGCAGGGCGAGCGGTGGGGGCGCGGCTTCAACGCGGTGGTACCTACGTGTGTATGGAAGGACCCCAGTTTTCTACGAAGGCGGAGTCCCGGTTGTATCGCCAGTGGGGGGTAGATGTTATCGGTATGACCAACATGCCGGAAGCCAAACTTGCCCGTGAAGCGGAGCTCTGTTACGCGACCGTTGCGCTCGCGACGGACTACGACTGCTGGCATGACACCGAAGAGGCCGTCACGGTCGAGGCCATTCTGGCCACGCTGCATAAGAATGTCGCTCTGGCTAAACAACTGTTGAAGGCGGCGCTGCCCAAGTTGGCGCCGGACCGGACTTGTGTCTGTCATCAGGCGCTTCGGACCGCCATCGTGACCGCGCCGGATTGCATCTCTGCCACGGCGAAGCGACGGCTCAATTTATTGATTGCTCCCTCTGTGCGGACGCGGAAAGGAAAACGGTGAAGCATGGGTAAATTATTGGTAGTGGGATCGGTGGCGCTGGATACCGTCAAAACGCCGTTCGGTGAGGTCACCGAAGTGCTCGGGGGATCGGCGACGTACTTTTCGACGGCCGCGAGCTACTTCACCTCGGTCGATCTGATTGCGGTCGTCGGGGAGGATTTTCCGGAGCAACACGTGGCGTTCCTGAAGAGCCGGAAGATCGATTTGGCCGGCTTGGAGCGGCGACCGGGTGCCACGTTCCGCTGGAAGGGGGCCTATTCGCACCAATTGAACGAAGCGCAGACGCTCGATACCCGCTTGAATGTGTTCGAGACGTTTCGTCCCAAGATTCCCGCTCAGTACAGTTCGCCGGATGTCCTCTTCCTGGGCAACATCGACCCGAATTTGCAGCTGGATGTCTTGCAGCAGGTAAAACGTCCTGCGCTGGTCGCCTGCGACACGATGAACTTTTGGATCAACGGCAAGCGCGACGCACTCTGGAACGTGCTGCAACACATCGACATTCTCATCATCAATGACGGAGAAGCACGGGCGTTGGGCGAGGACACGAATCTCGTCAAGGTCGCTAAGAAGATTCTCGCGCGAGGCCCCAAACACTTGATCGTCAAACGCGGTGAATATGGCGTCCTGATGTTCAACGACAAGCAGGTCTTCGGGGCGCCGGCGTTCCCGCTGGACGATGTGAGAGATCCCACCGGTGCGGGCGATACGTTCGCCGGAGGATTTCTCGGTTACCTGGCAGCGACCGGAAACCGGTCTCCCGAGGCAATGCGGCAAGCCATCATTTTCGGCAGCGTCATGGCCTCGTTTACAGTAGAAGCCTTTAGCCTTGACCGATTGAGGATCCTGGATTACAAAGAGATTGAGGCGCGTTTCAAAGAATTCAAGCGGCTCACTCACTTTGAGGACATTGAGGCATGATGACAATTCGCCGCGAGCAGGATCGCGCCGCGCGCACCGCTTCTGTCGGCGCGGGGGCACGCTGGCTGGTGTTGCTCCTGGGCTTGTGTGTGTTGAGCGGGTGTGCCAACGAAGAGAACCTGCGCAAGTCGAAAGGGTTCTATCAAGAAGGGGTCGCCCGGCTCAGTTCCGATCAACAGCAGGCCTACGTGTCGTTTCAGAAGGCGGTGAAGCTCAACCCCGACAATAAGGAAGCGCACTACGGGTTGGGACATATCTATTCCTCGCAGGGGCGGTTCAAGCTGGCCGAGGAATCGTTCCGTGAGGCGATTCGTATCGACGGTGACTATGCCGAGGCGAACACCTATCTCGGGCAGGTGCTGGCCAATCAGGATCGATGGAAAGAAGCCATCGCGGCCTATCGACAGGCGCTCAGCAATCCGCTCTATCCGACACCGGATCTGGCACGCTTCCACTTGGGGAAAGCCTTGATGCACGAAGGCGATCTACAGGGGGCCATGGAAGTGTTGGAAGACGCGACGACCGTCACGCCGCCGAACGTCCCTCCCGCCATGCTCCAATTGGAGTTGGCGCGCGTGTATCACAAGCTCGGATTCGATGTGCGGGCGCGTGAGGCTCTCGCAAAGGTCTCAAACTTAGACAAGGGCGGAGAACAGGCAGCCGCAGCGCAGGAACTTCTCGGTCAGCTCAAACCATAGGCGGATATCATGGAATCAGTGGGTGAATTTTTTCGGCAGGTGCGTGAGACGAAAGGCCTGACGGTCGATGAGGTGGCCTCGAAGACCAGGATTCGCACGGATTTCGTCAAAGCGCTCGAAGAAGGAAATTTCGCCAAGTTGCCCGACCAAGTCTTCGCGCGCGGCTTTGTGCGCTCCTATGCGCGATCGTTGGGGCTCGACGAAGAAGATGCCATCCATCGGTTTGTGCAGTCCGCCGGTGCGTTCTATGAAAAACAGGGTGAGCGGGAGCGGTTGAGGCAGCGGCAGGTCGAAGAGGAACGGCGCCGGAAAGCCAATCGCAAAGCGGTGGGTATCGCCATTGCTGTCGCCATTGCAACGCTGGTGTTTCTGCTAAGTCGGGAACAGTCTTCGACATTGGTGCGGCGTTCCGGATCGGACCAGCCGTCGCCGAGTAAGAAGAGCGCGCCTTTTGCCAAGGATACACGCGAGGCGCCGCGTCAGGGCTTGGAACTTCCGCCTCCCATCGTGCCACCGGCGACGAAACCGGCTGAACCCGTGGCCGTTCCCTCAAAGCCCTCGCAGGAAAAGGTGGCTGCCGCTGTGCCGCCTCCTCCCGCTCCTCCGGTCAAGCCGGCGCCGGTTCAGCCGGAGCAGATGGCCGCTCAACCCTCCTTCTCCGGATCCGATGGTCCTCTCGCAGGGCTCTCTGTTGATGGACCCGCTGGTCCTGATGGTCCGCTCGTGCTGGATCTGGATGCCACTGAGTTGAGTTGGGTGGTCGTGCAGGTTGATTCCGGTAGTCCCCAGGAGGCGTTGCTGCGCCCTGGTCAAAAGGCTCAATGGAAGGCTCAGGACCAGTTTACGGTGACACTCGGCAATGCCGGAGGCGTCCGCGCGGAACTCAACGGTAAGCCGCAAAAGCCATTTGGGCCGAGCGGAAAGGTTGTGCGCGATGTCGTCCTCAAACGTTCAGGTTTGTGATCGGGTAGTGTTCTGGTACCTGCGGCCGGTTTGAGTGTTCGTGTCCACTCACCTGCGGTTCACTCTCCATAATCGGTGTCGCCGAGCAGCTCCTCCGGTTCCCTTCGCGCATACGAATGGGGCGCGCAGGGGGTCTCTGGGGCGCAAAGGTGTCACGCTTGGATAGTGGTACGTACGAGCCCCTGTGCTGAGAGTTCAGAATAGCCACAATTTCAGCCTCTTTCCCCACTTCTCATCCTGGCACGCCCCTTGAGTTCCACGTAGGTCGGCATAGGCGAAGAGCCGGCAAGGAGGTTTCCAGTTCCCTTGACAAGACAGAAAACGCGTTGCTATAGTTCGCCTGTTTTGTCGTCCTTGTCACAGGCTTTTTTCATGCTGCCCAGGATAAGCGGGTCGTTGTTCACGCGGTGGGTTCAACACAAAGGAGGAGTTCTGATGGGGTATTTTTCTAAGTTCGTTGGAGTCTGTGCGGCCGTCACCTTGTTGTCTGTGGCGGTGGTGGGAGCCGAGGAAAAGGATCCGTTGAAGCCCCGTGTTGCGCCGGATCAAATGGCGGATGCGAAGGCGATGAAGAACCCGGTTGCCTCAACCCCGGAAAGCATTGCCAAGGGCAAGGCACTGTATGAGGGCAAAGGCACCTGCTTCAATTGCCATGGGAAAGAAGGAAAGGGCGACGGCCCTGCCGGCGCGATCCTCAACCCGAGCCCGCGTAACTTCACCAACTGCAAGTTCCACAAGAAGCGGAAAGACGGCGAGCTGTTCTGGGTGATCAAGAATGGCAGCGCAGGCACCGGTATGGTGTCCCTGATCCCTGCGGCCATCAATGAAGAAGAAGCGTGGACGATCATCAACTACGAGCGCAGCTTCTGCAAGGGTGGAGAAGAGTAGTTTCGAGTTTCGGCCGATCGGCTGAACAAAAGGGGGCGTCGAGGGTATCCTCGACGCCCCCTTTGCTTTTATGCGGCATGTGCTGGCATCCAGATCCGGGCGGGGAACGTACGCGGGACGGATGGTGTCCGCCCCGCCGGGATTGCGGCTGGACGTGTTGTAATTCGGGCGACGCCGTCGTCAGAAACCGGATGGTTGTTCAGGGTTTGTCGGTCGCGGGTATCGTAGGTGGTCTTGTAAGTACCGCGTCCATCCCCTTGTCGGGGACTCGTAGTGCAGGGAACACTTGCGGTTGTTGTTCCTGCTTGAAGGTATTGCGAGCTGCCGTCGGGATCTTTCGGGTGAGGTAATCCGTGACCTCGCCGATCGTCACCTCTCCGTTCCGATTGAGATCCGCTTCGCCACGAAGGCCTCGCAAGAGGTAATAGGTGAACAAACCATGGCGCAACGTATCGGATTCCAGGCTTTTTCCGAAACCCGTGGTGCCGATCAGGTGTAGTACCTTTCCGCTCGTGCCCGTCCATTTCGGTGCCGCGACCTTCGATCGTCCCTCACCGCCGTTTTTGAGAACGGTCCCGTCGAATACGAACAGGATTTGCTTCGCCTTCAATCGTTCCAGTGCCGCCTCCAGATCTTTCAGCGGATACAGGCGGGAGGTTGATCCCAGGGAGCCATCGTAGGGAATCAGAAAGGTGTCTCCGGTCGGCGAGACGACAGCCTGCCCGGCGAAGTACACCGTGACGAGGGAGTCCTGCGTGAGTTTTGATGGAAGCCAATCGAGCAACGCTTCCTCAATATCGGGGCGTAAGGCGCTCCAGTCTTGCAACAACCGCACGTTATTCTTGGGCACCCCCCCAAGCGCTTGTAAATAGGTCGCGACCATTTCGGCATCCAGGGCGGCGTATTTGCGCCCGCCGATGTGCTGTTCGCGATAGCTGCTGATGCCGATGGACACCAGATAGTCGCCGGATCGCTGTCCCCCCGTCGTCGGAGCGGGAACTTGATCCACATCGTCGGTAGTGATGCCGGTCGGCCGTACCGAGGCCAGCAGCGTCTGAGGTGCGGGGACGGGTTGTCCGGTTCCGCTTGCCAGGGAGACCTGAAATTCAGCCTGCTGCGGGTACAGCGATTGCGGCAGGGTGGCGATGAACTCGAGGGACTTGGAGCCGCCTGTCTCGATGGTGCCCGTGGATAATTTCGTAGCCGGGAATTGTGCGATCAACGCCGGTGGGCCGGTGAGCTGAACAGTCATGGGCTGCACCGCCTGGGAGCCGGTGTTGACGATGTCGACCCGTACGCGGATCCGTTCGCCGCCTTCGAGAATTAAGTTGCTGTTTTCATCGAGAAGGGTGGCTTTAAATGACAGGGGGGATGCCATCGTGGTGGTCGAGTTGGCAGGGACGATGCCAGCCGGTTTCTGGGCGGCCTCGGTAGGCACGACGGAAGCGGGTGGGGCCGCGGCCGTTGCAGCATGCGTGGGGTCAAGCAGCACACGTGCTTCCTGCATGAACTGCGTGGCCAGCACGGTGGACGCGTCCTGAAGCAGGGGATCAACGATGTAGTCACAGCGTTGCTGGGTGAGCTCAAGCTGCAGCCGCTCCTTGCGTGTGGATTGCAAGGGCCGCTCGGCCAGCGGTGTACCGGCTGCATCAAAGAACTCTGCGAGGACATCCAGGCTGAGTTCGGCGGGGGCACGGTCATAGAGCGCATCGGGTTGAATCTTGAATCGAGGGTCCAGCATGCGTATCCGCACCGTCACGTCCGGTTTTCCGGCGCTGTCATGACTGCCGGGAAGCACTACGGCGCGAAACGTCTGATGGGCGGCTTGTATCAGCATGTCTTCTACGGTCGGACCGATAGAAAACGGCCGGATCCGGCCGCAGCCGTCGATGTATTCGGTCTTGGCGGCGGACAGCGACGGGTCAACGTCCATTTGAATGGTGAGGGGGACCGGAGGGCCGAGGTCCGGCAGGGCCTGGCGAGCAAAGCGGGACTTGATACTTTCGCAGCCTGCGGAAGCCAGCAGAGGTATTAAGAGCATTCCAAGAATGAGTGCGCGGTGCGTCTTCAAGCCGAGGCCTCCTCTACGCCGGATTTTGAAGCAGGAACGGTACAGGAAAGGAGGGGGCATTGCAACCGAATGCCGGTGCGGCTTGCGACGCGTACAGGCCTCGTTTATTCTACCGCCGCTTGTGTGTCGGATCATGACCGGAAGGGAGGCTGATTCATCGTGATGGTGTTGGGCCTTTCCAATATGAGAGATGCGGCGGCGGCGCTCGTTTCTGACGGTCGCATTGTGGCGGCGGCGGAAGAGGAGCGTTTCGTTCGCCGGAAGCACGTGACGGCGCTGCCGGTGCAGGCGATGTGCTATTGCCTGCATGAGGCCGGAGTCGCACTTCGCGATGTCGAAGCCATTGCCGTCCCTTGGAAATATTGGCAGGTCGGGCGGCGCGCGAGGCTCGCCCTGACGGCGATGATACGGTCCCCGCAACTGTTTCGAGTGAAAGGGACTCGCTCATTGGAGCGAGTCAGCCGGGAGTGGCTGGAACTGTTCCGATTGCGGGAGGAACTGACGAGGCGCGTGGATGCGGGCGTCATCCAACCGGTCTTTCTCGATCACCATGTGTGCCATGCCGCCAGTTCGTTCCTGGTGTCGCCCTTCGAGCGGTCGGCGATTCTCGTGGTGGATGGCGCGTCTGAAGCCGATACCACCCTGATGGCGACAGGTGAGGGGAGTCGGATCACCGTGCTGGATCGCACCCCGCTTCCCCATTCGCTCGGGCAGTTCTATGCGGCGATGACGGCCTTTCTCGGGTTTCGCCCCGACCAAGACGAATACATTGTGATGGGCCTGGCGTCCTCCGGGGAGCCGACGTTTGCTCCCGCCTTGCGTCAGAACATTGTGCGACTACTGTCCCGAGGTCGATTTGAAGTGAATGTCCGACTGCTTGATTTTCATCTCGCCAGAGCCGGCTTCTTTGTGGAGGGATTCGTTCGCCTGTTCGGCGCGCCGCGGCGTTCGACGGATGAAATCACCCAACGGCACCGCGATCTGGCTGCCAGTGCCCAGGTGGTTCTGGAGGAAACGTTGTTGCATCTCGGCCGCCACTTGCGCTCCCTCACGCAGGCTGAGTCGCTTTGTCTGGCAGGCGGGGTTGCCTATAACTGTGTGGCCAATGGGCGGCTGCGCGCCGAACTCGGGTTTAAGGAGGTCTATGTGCCGCCGGCCGCAGGCGATTCGGGTGCGGCGCTTGGGGCGGCCTTGTGGTGGACGGCGAGGCGTGAAGGAGAGGCGGGAAGGTGTCGCTTGCCCGATGCGTATCTGGGGCCACAATTCGATGAAGCTGCTTGTCGGGCAGCGCTGTCGCAAGCAGGCCTGCTGGCCGAGTCCCTGACGGATGCTCAGCTCTACGAGCGGGTTGCCGCCGAGCTGACACGGGGGCGTCTCGTTTTCTGGTATCAAGGCCGGATGGAGTGGGGGCCTCGCGCGCTGGGGAATCGCAGCCTCCTGGCAGATCCGCGGCGGGAAGACATGCGGGAGTTGATCAACAGCAAAGTAAAATGCCGGGAGTCGTTTCGACCCTTCGCTCCCTCGGTACTGGCTGATCGGGCCCAGGAGTTCTTTGAACTGCCGGCACCATCGCCCTACATGCAGTTCACCGTGCGGGTGAAGGCCTCGGCGAAAGGACTCCTTCCGGCCGTCACGCACGTCGATGGAACGGCCCGGGTTCAGACGGTGACGCGTGAAACCAATCAGCGGTTTTATGATCTTCTGGCAGCGTTCGGGCGACTTACGGGTGTCCCGGTGCTGCTGAATACGTCGTTCAATGTGCAGGAGCCGATCGTCTGTACGCCCGAAGATGCGGTGCGCTGCTTCCAGCGGACTCAGGTGGAGTGGTTAGTCCTCGGCAATCTACTGGTGGGCAGATCATCTCCACCGGCCATCTCGAATCATGCCTGCTGAACCGGTTCGTTTTTCAGATCCTTCCCCTCATCGCCTGATCGTTCTCTTGCTCGATTGTCTTTTGGTCGGCTTCATTCTGAATCTCACGCTGCAGCCGCTGGTAGAGCCGGACCTGGGATGGCATCTGCGCGCCGGGCTGGATTTGATCGCCCAGGGCTGGCGGTTGCCGGAGACCGATCCCTACTCCCACACCATGCCGGATTGGCATTGGATCGAGCATGCCTGGTTGACCGATGGCCTGCTGGCGGTGATCTACCGTGTGATGGACCCGTTGAGTGGTCTGGGTCTGATCCTGTTCTTTAGTGGCGTGACGGCGCTCGCCTGGTGGGTGGCAGCATCGCAGGCCAGAGTGCATCGGACGTATCGCTTGGTGGCCATGGTGGCGAGCCTTTGGGTGGCATTACCCTTTCTAGGCGCGCGCACGCAACTGGTCAGTCTGCTCGGCGTCGCGATTCTGTTGTGGGGATGGGGCCGCGTTCAGGCTGGACAGCGGGCATGGGTCTGGGGACTGCCCCCGTTGCTCCTGCTTTGGGCGAACCTGCATGGCGGGTTTACGGCGGGACTTTTTTTGTCCGGTGTGTTGTTGTGCCTCTCCTTCATGATGAGGATAGGCGCCGGACGGCCGACGGTCGCGGCATCGCTCGATGAGCCGGTCCTCAGTTGGGACGATCTTCGCCGCTGTGCGCTGGCGCTGGGCATTGCGGTGGCGGTTACCTTCCTGAATCCTTATGGATGGCGTCTTTACCAGGAGATTTATGAGTCCCTGACCGATCGGTTCATGATTGAGACGTTACGGGAATGGCAGCCGGTGTCTTTCCAGGGGTGGGCGGGGAAGGCCTACGGGATGTATCTGGCCGGGCTGGCGTGCTTGATGGCCGGATGGTATCGCCGGGTAGAACCGGTTCGATGGGCCCTGCTGCTGCTCATGTTGGGGTTGTCGTTGCGGCATTGGCGGAACGTCACCCTGTTCCTGATCGTGAGCCTCCCGCTGGTGGCGGAGTTGCTCGCACTTGCGGTGGCCTCGTGCGTTCGGTGGGTACCGATTCTGAGGACGCACGCTGCGGCGGCTCTGCTCTTGTTGACCATGGGGACGGCCGGTGCCCTCTCTGCTTTGGGGAGCGAACATCTGGAGCATGTCTGGTTATCGGGGAAGTCGCCTGACGTGTATCTGGAACAGACGGAATATCCGATTGAAGCGGTGCGATGGATCCGGAGCCATCGGCAGGATGTGGGAACCAGGCTCTATAACGATTACGGATACGGCGGGTTTCTGCTCTGGCACTTTCCCGGTGAGAAAATATTCATCGATGGTCGTATGCCGGCCTGGCGAATCGGCGACCGGCGCATCTTTCAGGATTATGCAGACCTGAATCGCGAGGACGCACCACGTTTGGCGGTGCTGGATCGGTACGCAGTCGATTGGGGGCTGCTCCAGCGGGGCAGCGCGCTTGCGCTGGCCTTGGAGGCGCATCACGCCTGGGAGAGGATCTATGCCGATGCCAAGGTGGTGATCGTGCGACGAAAGGGATGATCAGTTGGACGGGTCTGCTAAAAATGGGTGGGTTCGACGGAAGCTAAGGCGGGTTCGACGGTGCTCGGTGCGGGACGAATAAGGGGCTCGTATAACCCTTGCTCGTCACGTTTCCGGATGGCCAGGAGTTCTTGCAGCATGACGAGTCCGTCGCGCCAGGGGTGGACTTTCGAGCCCGGCTGGTCGACCCAATTGATCGGGACTTCCGCAAGCCGGTAGCCGCGCTGTCGCGCGACGTAGAGCAGCTCCAGGTCGAACGCATAGCCGTCGACACAGGCGACTGAAAACAAATCTTGAGCGATCGATCCACGAAACAGCTTGAATCCGCATTGAGTGTCGGTGATATCGCGAAGACCCAGGCGCTGCACGATGTTGTTGAAGACGGTTCCCAACAGGCTTCGATGCCACCGTGCCCGGACGGTGAAGGCGGGATCTTGGGACGCCAACGCCCGTGATCCGATGGCGAGATCCGCTCCTGCCAGAAGCGCCGATTCCAGCCGTGCCAGTTCTTCGATCGGTGTGGCCCCATCCGCGTCCGCAAACAATTGATACGTGCCCCGCGCGGCCTGCATGCCACGGCGGACGGCCGCGCCCTTGCCCATATTGCTGGTCAATCGAATGAGTCGCAGGTGCGGGCAGCGATGGGCCACCGACTCGACGGCCTGCGCGGTCTGGTCGTGGCTGCCGTCATCGACGACGAGGACTTCATAGGTCCGGCCGCGCTGATCTAGGTAGGCAATGACTCGTTCCAGGCAGAGTGGAAGACGGCGCGCCTCGTTATAGGCCGGGATGATGATCGAAAGAGAAGGCGTCTGAGTCGAGCACGGTGTCACGTTGGGACAGCCTCGTGTCGGAGTATGACGGGACCGATCCGTCTGTTGAAGGCGAATGGTGGCCCACGGTATCTGACCGAGGGGCGAAATGCAAGCCGTGGGTGCCGGGTCTTGACAGAGCCATCGACCGGGGGTGATCGTAATCTCACAGACTGTAGGTGCCCAGGCGTCGCTCTCTGGCCAGGAGGTTGCGATGAGGCGGACACAGTGCAGGTTTATGTGGTGGGTCGGGGCGCTGTTGCTTGCCGGTTGCGCCGTGGCGACTCCACCCAGCCGGTTAAGTCAGTATGTCGCCCCTGTCGTGGCGGACGAATCAGCAAGCCCCGGGCTTCCGGTGCAGCGCCCGCTTCGAACCGCGCTGGTCGTGCTGGCCGATCGGTCGGCTCAGGAGGCTGCCCCGGGTTTGCCTGAAGAAGCTCAGGCAAGGCTGGCTGAGGCGCTCAGGGGGCAGGTCAATCGGGGCTTCCCCATCGCCATTGAACGGGTGGTGAATCTCGGTGAGATTCCGGTCGGAGCGCCTCTTCCGAATTGGATCGACCTTGCCGGGCAGCAGGGTGTGGATTTTGTCCTGGTCGTGATCCTTTCGAGTACGGAGCAGGAGTATCCGGTATCGCTGTTCCTCGGCTGGACGACCCACCTGCAGCCCGGATTCCGTCGCGACAATTGGTCCCTCGCGGAAGCAGCCTTCCTCGATGGACGAACAGGTCGGCAGCTTCTCCGTGCGGAGGGGCGAGCCATGGCGACGTTGGACAGCCCCACGGCGCCAGGGATTTCGCAGTGGTATCCGGTGATTTATCTGCGACCGCAGAATCCGGAGCGACGCATCTGGCCGCCATCCTATGAAGGTGCCCCTGTCACGCTCCGTGTGGTGTCGATGGAGCAGGCGGCGACGCGATTGGCCGGGAATCTGCAGCGAGCCTGGGTCGAACAGCGGGAGCTGGAGTTGGCCGCGCTGCCCGGGCCATGACTCCTGTCCACCGGAGCAACGGGCCCTGCTTTTTCCTCTTTGAAGGCGATTCTGTGATTAGTGTAGAATGATTCGTTCACGATGGCGCGGAGGATGGTCCCTCATTTTCAGGCTTCCAGAGGAGTACACATGACGTATCGACATCGGCGCAGGAAAGTGTTGTCCGTACTGGCAGGGATCCCTATGATTGCTGCCACGCTTTTAGTCGGCGGAATGCAGCCCGGGTCTCAGGCTCGGGCGGCGGGTGTCCCCCCGGCGTTTGCGCAGGGATTCTCAGAAATCGTCAAGGCGGTCACGCCTGCGGTCGTCAACATTGCCGTTACCGGTGGAGGGGAAGGCCGTCGCGAAGGTCGTCGCCAGCTTCCTCCGGGCGGACCATTCGGTGGCCCGCCTCCTGGACCCGGTGATGAGCCGCCAGGCATGGAACCGCCAGGTGGTCCCGGTGGACCTCCAGGCCCTCCGGGTGGTGGCCCCCATCGCCCCGAGCAGAGTGCCGGATCCGGTGTGGTCCTCGATTCGAACGGGTATATCGTCACGAATAACCACGTGGTCGAAGGCGCGACCCAAATCACCGTGACCCTGTCGGACCGTCGTGAGTTTCCAGCCAAGATCATCGGAACCGATCCCAAGACGGACTTGGCCATCATCAAGATTGAAGCCAAAGATCTCGCGTCCATGAAGTGGGCCGACTATGATGAACTGCATGTCGGGGACCTGGTGCTCGCAGTGGGCAGCCCGTTCGGGCTGAGCTCCACCGTGACCCTGGGCATTATCAGCGCACTGGGACGCGGGAACGTGGGCATTGCCGATTACGAGGACTTTATTCAAACCGATGCGGCCATCAATCCGGGGAATTCCGGCGGCGCCCTGGTCAACATGGAGGGCAAGTTGATCGGCATTAACACGGCGATCTTTTCCCGCACCGGCGGATCCGAGGGTATCGGCTTTGCCATTCCGAGCAGCATCGCGACCGATATCGTTGAGAGTTTGACGAAGACAGGTAAAGTGGTGCGCGGCTGGATGGGCGTGGCCATTCAGGAGATTACCCCGGCGTTGGCAAAATCCTTCAAGTTGCCGGAGCAGCGCAAAGGCGTGCTCATCAGCGACGTGAACGAGAATGGCCCCTCTCATTCGGCCGGCATGCGGCGCGGCGATGTGGTCATTGCCTTCAATGGTAAAGAGGTACAGAGCGTCAGCCAATTGCGGAACCTCGTGGCGCGTATGGCTGTCGGCAAGGACGCCGACATCAAGATTTTGCGCGAAGGGAAAGAGCAGAGCTTGAAGGTGAAGGTGGCTGAGCGGCCGTCGGACGAAGTGCTCGCGAAGAGGGAGCCGGGTCCTACCGCCCCTCAGACCGAGACCGTGAAACCGCCGGACAATGTCTTGGCGTCCTTGCGCGTTCAGATGCTCGATGCCGCGATGCAGAGCCAGCTGAATATTCCTGCAAAAACCAGCGGCGTGGTGGTCAGTTCGGTTGAGGCCGGCAGCGCCGCCGAGTCTGCAGGGTTGCAGCGTGGCGATGTGATTCAAGAGGTCAATCACGAAGTGGTCAAGAGCCTTGAGGATTACCAAAAGGCATCGGCCAAGGTGAAGAAAGACGAAATGGTTGTGCTCTTGCTGAGTCGGCAGGGGAACAATCTGTTCGTAGCCGTCAACCCGAAATAGACAGCAACCAGCGGACAGCTTTCAGCTATCAGGCCAATTCCGGCTGATGGCTGAAGGCCTCCTGCTGAAAGCGATTTTGAATGGCTGACGGGTTCAAGTTTCAAGAGTGGCTGCAAGATACGGTCTTTAAGCCGCTTGAAGATAAAAAAATGCCGGTCATGGAGCACTTGGTTGAGCTCCAGGTCCGGCTGACCCGTGCGGTCATTATCACGGCGATCATTTTTGTCGGCACATTCTTCTACGCCGACACCCTGGTGAAGTGGATCAGGGTTCCGCTCCAGAATATGTTCGTTCCCGGATCTCTTTCCTGGATCCCCACCGATCTTCCCACCGTCCCCTTCGTGTTTCTCGCGCCGGCTGAAGCGCTGTGGCAGAACGTCAAGGTGGCTGGCCTCTTTGCCCTGGTGTTGGGGACTCCGTATATTCTCATTGAGTTCTGGCATTTTGTGGTGCCGGGTCTGCACGCGCAGGAGCGGCGATTCGTCGGTCCGTTTGTGATCCTGAGTACGTTGGCGTTCTACCTGGGCCTGTTGTTTTCGTTTTTCTTCGTGCTCCCCTTTGCTCTGAACTTTTTGATTTCGTATGGCGTGAATGCGGGCTTCATTCCGCAACTGTCGATTGCGCAATATGTCGGATTCGCGCTGTGGTTCCTTCTGGTCTTCGGTCTCATTTTTGAAGTGCCGTTGGTGATTACCCTGCTGGCCAAACTTGGCTGGGTGGACGCCCCACTGCTGAAACGATATCGCAAGTGGGCCTTCCTCGCGGCGTTTATCTTCGCCGCGATTCTGACGCCGACGCCGGACCCCTTCAATCAGTGCCTGATGGCGCTGCCGATGTACATTTTCTATGAGGTCGGGATCGTGAGTGCCGGAATCTTCAACAAGAAGAAGGCGGGCGCTCCCGAAGAGGCGCTTGTGCCGGCGGTTGCCACGGCGGGTCCCGGTCTCGGGAAGCCGGGACCGTCCATGCCGTCCGGCGGCGGTGATGGTGAATATGTCGGTGTGCCGACTGGTCGTCGAGGGTAACGCAGGGCAGGAATCAGCAACGTGACGAACGCACATGTTTTTCCCACGCATCATGATATACGCTTTATGAGGAGTCTAGGATGCCACGCGAGTTAAATGTCATTTCACAGCCCGGTTCCAGCAGCGGCGGAGATGCCTGCACCTATATGTGGGCCTGCGCCATTTGCGACGAGAATGAAACCTGTCAGAAAGACAAGGAAGGCCACAGCCGGTGGCTCGTCGCCAAACGCATGGAACGGATCGAATATAAGGTCCTGGTCATGAGCAACAAGGGTGGAGTGGGGAAAAGTACCTGCACCACCAACCTGGCGGTCAGCCTCGCGCTCAAAGGCTGGCATGTCGGGATTTGCGACATGGACATTCATGGTCCCAACATTCCCAAGATGGTCGGGGCGGAAGGACAGAAGCTGAAGATCAGCACGTCCGGGGGAATCATTCCGTTTCAAGCCTACAACATGAAGATCGCGTCGATGTCGTTCCTGTTGCAGAACTCCGATGATCCGATCATCTGGCGCGACGCTTATAAGTATGAGTTCATCAATCAGTTGCTGGGAGGGGTGGAATGGCAGGATCTCAATTTCCTGTTGATCGATCTGCCCCCAGGCACCGGCAACGAGTCGGTGACGACCATCGATCTCTTGGGCGGGGTCAGCGGAGCGGTCATCATTACGACGCCGCAAGAAGTCGCGCTGCTCGATTCCCGCAAGTCCGTGACCTTCTGTAAAGACAGCGAAGTGCCGATTATCGGCATCGTCGAGAACATGAGCGGGCTGGAATGTCCTCATTGCCACAAGGAAGTGAATGTCTTCCGTAAGGGCGGCGGTGAAGCGTCGGCTACTGATATGGGCGTCCCGTTCCTGGGCCGGATTCCGCTCGATCCCGATGTCGTGACACAAAGTGATGCCGGTGAGCCATTCGCGCTCTTTAATTCCGATTCGGCGACCGCGCAGGCCTATCACGACATCGCAAATCAGGTCGAAGCGTTCTGCAAGAAGAGCGGATCGCTGGTCAAGCTGGCGCCGCGTCAGCAACATTGATGGGACGGTGACGCGTGAAAGCTCCCGATGCGACAACCGGATTGACTCCGCTCCACGAAGCTCAGCGCATTGTGCTGGACGCCGCGACTTCGCTGGGGCTTGAAAAGATCTCGATTCTGGATACCCTGGGGCGCGTGCTCGGCGAAGATATCATCGCTGAGCGCCATAATCCGCCGTGGGACAATTCCGCGATGGACGGATTCGCGGTGCGGGCGGAGGACATTCAGCAGGAGCACACGATCTCCAAGCCGGTCACGTTGACGGTGATCGAGGATGTGCCGGCCGGAAAGATGCCCACCAAATCCGTGGGGCGGGGCCAAGCCATCCGGATCATGACCGGCGCGCCGATTCCGAAGGGCGCGGATACCGTACTCAAGGTCGAGGACACTGAACATACGCCCGATTCGGTGCGCGTCTTCAAGCCGGAACCCCGTGGCTCGAATATCCGGCCGCAGGGGGAAGATGTGAAAAAGGGCGATTGCATCATTCCAAAAGGAACGACAATCCGTTCCGGCGAAGCGGGGATGCTGGCCATTCTGGCCAAATCTTTCGTGTTGGTCTATCAGCGGCCGCGAGTCGCGATTTTATCGACCGGCGATGAGTTGGCCGATCTCGATGAGCGCTTCAGCGAAGAGAAAATCATCAACTCGAACAGCTACGGAATTGCCGCTGCGGTGCAGGAAGCCGGTGGCGTGCCGATCCTGTTGGGGATTGCGCGGGACACGCCGGCCGCGTTGAAAGAAAAGATTTCGCACGGATTGAATGCCGATATTCTCGTGCTCTCCGGCGGTGTCTCGATGGGGGACTACGACTTCACGAAAGCGGTTTTTCGGGATTTAGGCGCCGAGATGAATTTCTGGAAGTTGGCGATTCGCCCAGGTCAGCCGCTTGCCTTCGGAAAGATTCAGGGCAAACTGGCATTCGGGTTACCGGGGAATCCCGTCTCCTCGATGGTGACCTTCGAGCAATTGGTCCGGCCTGCCATGCTGAAACTGGCCGGGGCGCGAGGATATGGGCGTCCGCTGCTTGAGGCGGTGTTTCAGGAGAAGTTTTCGAAGCGAACCGATCGCCGTCATTTTCTCCGCGGGGTGTTGTGGCGGGAAGACGGGGTCTTCAAAGTTCGGACGACCGGCGATCAGGGGTCAGGCATTCTCACCTCCATGGTGAAAGCCAATTGTCTGATCGACATTCCCGTCGAGGTGGAACGGATCAATCCCGGCGACTCAGTCACCGTACAGCTTCTCAGTGGATCGGCATGGCTGGAGCAAGCGGCCCCGATGGCATCGACCGGTCATCGTCCTTCCTGTTGTTGAGCCGCGAAAGGAACATGTTCATGTCCGTGCCGATTTTATCTTTTGTCGGACGATCCAATAGCGGTAAGACGACGCTGATCGAGCGTGTCATCCCGGAACTGGTGCGGGCGGGGTATAAGGTGGCGACCGTCAAACATGCCGGGCATGGATTCGATCTGGATACCGAAGGAAAAGACAGCTGGCGGCATAAACAAGCCGGGGCGAGCAGTGTGGTCATCATTTCCAAGAGCAGCCTGGCCATGTTCGCCGATGTGTCGGACCATATGAACGTCGAGGATGTTCGTGAACGGTATCTGGATGCGTCCTACGACTTGATCCTCGCTGAAGGCTGGCGGAGCGAAGGGTATCCTAAGATCGTGGTGGTTCGCGACCAGATCGGCGAGGTGCCGGTGTCGCAGGATGGGCTACTGGCTGTGGTGTCCAATAAGCCGGTCGAGACCTCGGTCCCGCTCCTCGACCCCGACGATGTCGCCGGCGTCGCGGCATTGATCATCCGCCACTTTCCCAAACCCCAACGGGATGATGCGTAAATCCTCCGTCATTGTGCTCGGAGCGATCGTGGCCGGCGCAGTGGCTTTAGGGGGAGTTGCGGTTCCGCTGACCAACCACCCGAAATTTTGTGCCAGCTGTCACACCATTCAGCCGGCCTATGAGCGCTGGCTGGAATCATCCCATAAAGAGGTGGAGTGTGTGGCGTGCCATGTCAGGCCCGGCGTCTCAGGTTGGTTGCAGGACAAGGCGTGGCATGGAACCAGGGATGTGGCCATCTATCTCTTCGGCAAACCGACCGCGCCCCACAATCTGCAAGCGCATGTCGATTCGGGCGTGTGTCTGAGTTGCCATCGGAACATCCTCCGGGTGTCGGAGATTGCGACTCGGGATCTGCCCGCACCTGTGAAGGATGTGGGATTGGTCATGAGCCATCGCAAGCATATGGACGCATTCGGGAAGCGAGGGCAGGGCGAGGGCTGCACGACCTGTCACGCAGCAGTCGTGCACGAGAGGCCGATCAAGGGCTACCCTATCGTGATTCCTCGCGGGCACGTGTCGGCCGATAGCCGGCCCTGGAAGCCTGAACATCCGGAAGGTTCCGTCCTGCACAAGCGGGCGCAGGCGGATTGCTTCCGCTGCCACGATAATAAAACCGAGTATGAAGGTAGAGTCCTGAGCCGGAAGTGCGAGACGTGCCATCTGCCTGAGAAACTCACAGAATTCTTGTCGTTTTAATCCACGGGAATACTCGCTCCATGTCGCCCTCGGCCGTCGAAGTGCGCAATCTGACCAAACGCTTCGGCGGGTTCACGGCAGTGGACGGGATTTCGTTCGACATCGGCCGGGGTGAGATTCTCGGGCTGTTGGGCCCGAATGGAGCAGGAAAAACGACGACGTTTCAGATGATGCTGGGACTGGTCACACCCAGTTCCGGCTCGATCCGGATGTTCGGACTCGACTTGCAGACCAATCGGGAGGCGATTCTTCAGCAGGTGAATTTTTCCTCCACGTACATCTCGTTGCCCTATTCCCTGACGGTGGAGGAAAATCTCGGTGTCATCGCTCGGTTATACGGGATGTCCAACATCGCCGGCCGAATCGATGACATGGTGAAGAAGCTGGAGATGAGTGAGTGGCGAAACAAGCTCACCCGCAAACTTTCGTCGGGGCAGATGACCAGGCTCACATTGGCCAAAGCGTTGCTCACGGAGCCCAAGGTGCTGTTTCTCGATGAGCCCACGGCAAGCCTCGATCCGGACATCGCGCACAAAATCCGCGCGATCCTCCTCGAAGAACGGCAGGCCACCGGGCTCAGCATTCTCTACACCTCCCACAACATGCGGGAGATGGAGGAAATGTCGGATCGTATTATCTTCCTGCAACGGGGCAAAATCGTTGCGGAGGGCACGGCGAAGGACATTGTCGCCAGATTCGGACAGGCCGATCTGGAAGAGGTGTTTCTCAAGTTAGCTCGCGAGCAGTAACGGCAGATCGGGATCGCTGCTTCGTGGAAGGGAGTACGGGCAGTCATGGTTGACGCAGGAGTGTCCTTCGGAGTGGGTCTGCTCATCGGCGGGTTGGGCCTGATGCTGGGATGGGGATTGTTGTGGCTCGTCGTCGGCGCCATTGGTCTGGCACGAGAGACGTGCGGGTGGGCGATCTTCATGAGCAGCGTCAGCAGCACGGCCATTGCGGGGGGGGCGATGGCGGGAGTGCTCTGGGTGGTGGATTCGGCGAGGTTAACTAGTTCTTCGCTGCATGCCGGTCTGGCCGGGGTTCCGCTGGCGCTGCTTGTCGCAGGGTTCTGTCGTTTGGAGGATGGTCGGCGGATCGGTCCGGCGTTCCTGGAAGGCAGCCGCCTCATGTTGCATCAACTGCTTGGTGTGCATGAGGAGGGATGCGGGCATTGCCACGAGAAACCTGTTGAGGAGCCGCCCTGTCACCAGAAACCCTGTTACGAGCAGTCCTGCCACGAGAAGCCTTGTGAAGGGAAGCCCTAGCTGCCGATGGCCTATCATCGTATTGCAGCCCTGGTGATTCGTCACCTGTATCTCTACCGTCGCAGTCTCCCGCGGGTGATGGAGATCATCTACTGGCCGTTTCTGGACCTGGTGGTCTGGGGATTCATCACCGTCTATCTGGCGACTTTTCAAGGGCAGATGCCGGCGGTGGTCACGTTCCTCCTCGGGGCGTTGATTCTCTGGGACGTGTTATTTCGCTCGCAGCAGGGTATTACCATTTCCTTTCTCGAGGAAATATGGGCGCGTAATCTGATGAACCTCTTCGCCAGCCCGCTCACGCCGAGTGAATTTCTGGCGGCGACCATGGTGATGAGCCTGTTTAAAGTGACCGCGGTGTCGATGGTCATGTCGGTCTGCGCCTGGATCTTTTATGGGTACAACGTCTTTATCATCGGGCTCTGGCTGATGCCGTTCATCGTGAATCTGGTGCTGACAGGCTGGATCATCGGTGTGTTCACGACCTCGCTGATCATGCGGTTTGGGCAGGAGGCGGAAGTGTTGGCCTGGAGCATGGTCTTTCTGTTTCAGCCGATCTCCTGCGTATTTTATCCCATGGAGGTCCTGCCGTCCTGGCTGAGAGCTGTGGCTTCCATCAATCCGGCCGCCCATGTGTTTGAGGGCATGCGCGGCCTGCTGGCCACCCATGCGGCTCCCCTGAGCAGCCTGAGCCTGGCCAGCGGGTTGAATCTTGTGTATCTTGGAGCGGTCATCCTGTGGTTTCATCACACCTTCAGTGTGTGCAAGGACCGGGGATCGTTGGTGCGGGTCGGTGAGTAGGTGATCGACCGAACAGGGAATGTGGGAGTAGTGGGATGAACATCAACTCAGGGCAAGTCAGGCCGGCACTGCTGCCGGTCGGTCTCGAATCCTTTTCGTTTCATCAGACGCCGGTCCTCGTCATCGAGAATTTTTGGTCCGCCGAGGAGCGGACTCAGTTTCGGCAGGCGATGAACCGTGCGAATTGGAATCAGTTGCAAGATTTGTCGTACGTGCGGCAGGACTTCCCCAATTCCGGGAACTGGGCGAAGGCCGAGATCGCCCAACCGCAAGGCCAACTCCTGCTGAGCCGGTTGGAGATGCCCTGCATTCAGCAGTATATCGAGTCATTTCCGAACATCACCAGGCGGCATCTGGGTTTCAGCTATTACTCCTATGGTGCCGGTGACTGCCTTCTGACCCACGATGATACGGATCAAGGTCGTCCGGTCGCTGGGAAGCCCGCTCCCCGTCGCCGTCTCGCCATGGTGAGTTATTTCCATGAAGAATGGGAATGTGATTGGGGCGGAGAGTTGATGATTTACTCAGCGACCGGCGAACCAACGAACGGAAAGCCGGAACTGGCCATTACGCACTGCATCGCACCCAAGCCGGGATCATTGGTCATGTTTACCGTGCCGCGGTTCCATCGGGTGTGCCGGGTGGATCAAACGGCGGGAGACCACAAGCGCCTCTCGATTGCCGGCTGGTTCATGACCGAACATGCCTGAGCGTGTATCCTGTTGCAGAACAATCGATTGCAGCGTGAGCGGAGATCGCCGGGTGGTGTGTTGGCAAGTCAGCGGAGCACGGCAAAATATTTTTCAGAAGTTGAGAAGGGCGAGTGGTTACAAGTGCCGATGGGCGGTCACGATGAGGACTTGGGCCGGTTTTCGGCTCGTGTTGCGCCAACAATGATGGATATCAGAAGGAATGCAGGCGGCATCCCCTCGTTTGAGGCTGTACGTGTTTTCTTCCAATGTCAGTTCGACGGTACCCTGAAGCACGACTGCCAATTGTTCCGCGCGCCGTACATACGGACGTGATCCGCTGGCCCCACCAGACTCCAGTGTAATGACCATGGGCTCCAGCTGACTGTCTTCGCTGATTGGTCCGATCGCTTCGATTCTGGCCCGAGACCATTCGCTTTCCACTACCGGCCGGGCATCGGCTCGGATGACAGCCGCATGTGATGGACTGGTCGTTCTGAAAAATTCTCCGAGGGTTACGCCGAGCGCCGATGCGATCCGCTCGGTGGAGGCAATAGACGGTGAGGCCTGCCGGAGTTCGACCTGGGAGATAAAACTAGGGGAGAAGCCGCATTTGTCCGCTAGGGTTCGGACAGAGAGGTGTCGGCTTTTGCGGAGACGGCGGACGATGTCGCCGACATGCGTTTTCTTCCGGTCCTCGGTTGCTACGCTCTCCTGCGGGGCCTTCTTCTTGGATTTTTTCTCCACGTCGTCCTATCCTTTGGGTCCTACCCAGGATTCGCGCGGTTGGTGTAGCACGTTTATGGGCCTGTCGCAAGCTGGCCGAAGGGGCGGAATCTTCTCAGACATATCTGCGGTTGTCTTCCAATAGGGAGAGTGTTGTCACCATGGGACCACCCTGCTGTGTCTCTGCAGCCTCTTATGCCGGTAGATACTTGGTTTTCCACTCCAACAACGGCCGAACGACTCCCGGCCACCGACCGTGAAAGTCTCCTCGCGCCGAATCTCCGGTCCCGCTGTCATCCACACGAAATCCAATTGTTCGGGGCGCATGGGCGTGCATGCGAAAAGGATCTTCGGTCATCATCAGGGATGAGACCGACATCATTCCTTCGGCAAGCCAGTTTCCTGGAATTCTGGCCGTGGAAGTATATCGACCGGTCGGGCGAGGGGTTCGCTGCCAGGCCTGGTCCCGGTCATGGGCGATAAAAACAAGGACATCTTCCTCATTGTAGAGATTAAAGACCGGCACAAAGATATGCCCGGCTTTCACGACATCAAATTCCACTTCGAGATCAATCGGTTTTCGAATGTCGAAGCGGTCCGTGATGATGCCGGACTCAGCCCGGACGCGTACGGCACGCAAGCGGACGACGTCATTGCCCGGAGCCTGGGTTGGATCCAGCCATTCGACGACCGGCTGGATGTGTCCGGCATGGAGGTAGTGATTCACCACTTCATGCGCCGGCCCTGCCTGCACGACCTCGCCCTTGTTCAGCAGAATCGCGCGGGAACACATCCGCGTGATGGCCGGCATGTCGTGGGAGACGAGGATCACCGTCCGCCCGTGCTGCCCCACATCTTCCATCTTCCCCATGCACTTCTTTTGAAACCGGACGTCCCCGACCGCTAACACCTCATCGACGATCAGAATGTCCGGATCCATATGGGCCAGCACGGAGAACCCTAACCGGACATACATGCCGCTGGAATAATGTTTCACCGGCGTGTCGATGAACTGCTCCACTTCGGCAAACGCCACGATCTCGTCGAACTTGCGGGCGATTTCCTGCCGCTTCATGCCGAGAATCGCGCCGCTCATGAAGACGTTATCGCGACCGGTCAGTTCCGGATGAAAGCCCGTGCCCACTTCCAAGAGGCCACAAAATCGGCCGTGGATGAGCGCACGGCCTTTGGTGGGTTCCGTCACCCGCGAGAGGATCTTAAGGAGTGTGCTCTTGCCCGAGCCGTTGGTGCCGATGACTCCGAAGACTTCGCCTTTTTTGATTTCAAACGACACGTCGCGCAACGCCCATAGGGTGTCATGGGTCTGGGGGGATGCCGGCTGCCCACCGATGAGGCGGCGGAGCCCACGCGTCAAGGCTCCGGCCAGGGAGCCGTCTTGAGCATGCGTCGTCCCCAGGCGATAGCGCTTGGAGAGACCGGTAACGCTGACAGCGGTGTTGCTCATCTCAATCAGATCGGCGAAGGTTCCTGTTGCTTCGTTCGTTGATCGACCCGTGGCTGCGGTATGGGTTAGCTGGCTCCCTTGCCGATCAGGAATTGCTTGAGTTCGCCGATATTCTTCATTTCGGCCAACTCATTGCCCTTGAACCGAACTCCGAACGCCTGTTCGATGCCGAACATCAGATTGATATGGGCCACGGAGTCCCAGCCTTCGATATCGGGTGCCGTCATCTCATTGGTCAGCGCGAGGCTCTCATTGTCGAACACTTGGCGAAACACTTCTTCAAGTCGATCATGCAGCTCCATTCATTCCCCCAACTCTCAGTGGTGTCGTCACATGTCCATCATCATGTCGTGGCCGGGAAGCCATCTTCCCGTCACCCCTGCTTCTGTAAAGCCGCTTTATGCAGCCGCGGCACGAGGTCAATCGGCTTCGTCGCACAATGGCCCCGGAGGTTCATTGCGAAGCCTCAGGATTTAGCTCAAACGTCTCGAGTATCTGTACGGTGGGTGATGAGTCGGGGCAAGTGATCCGTGTGACGATCGCAGCGGCGGCGCGTTCGACCTCCATTGCTCCCTGCCGTCCCACCGTGGTGTTGGTTTGATCCGTCAACAACTTCGGTGGTCTAACAATAAGCGTACGGACCTTCGGAGAGTGAACTGCGGCCCACTGCACCAGGCCCTCGATCGCACATTTCGCAGTGACATAGTGGGGCCATTCCGCAGGACGATCTTTCACAAACGCCGAAGAGACAAGCACGTTCCAGCCGGAGCGTTCGGACAAGTCGTTGAGAAACGTGGACATGGGCATACTGGCCAGCGAGACACTCTGCGTGAGGAAGTTCTGAAACTGCGCGAGCTTCTCAGGCACGAACGACAGCGGGCGAATGGGCGGCGATGCATTGCCTATCAGCAGATCAAGTCCGCCGTATCGCTCGACAATTCTCTGCCGTAACGTTCGGCACCATTCGATTTCCGACGCATCCCCCTGAGCCAATTCAATGAGGCTGGAAGTGTCTCCAAGGCTCGCTCGAATCTTTTCCGCCTCCGCCCTGCATTGATGGTAGTTCAGAAACACCGTGCAGCCCTGCGAAGCCAGCGCCTGAGTGATTGCCGCACCGAGTCCACGGCTTCCACCGATGACTAACGCGACCTTCCCCTTCAGCCGGTCTGATCTCGGTATCAGATCGGTAAGCCGACGAAGGGAGGGCTGCGGAGAATCCTGTCGTACAAAAGCCCACATGTCGGCCGTCGCACAACGGGTGCCGGCTGCCGAGAGAGTGCCAGCACTGTGCAAGAGATCAAATCGTTCGTCGAAGTCTTGAACCGCCACATCATAGGAAAGCAGCGTATCCTGTGGTCCGTCTTCTGGATACAAGGTGAGTTCCAATCGCCAGAAGACGGCGCGCTTGCCGGGAAGCTGCATTCCGACGACAAAGCTGGCCCACAGCATCGCCGTGAGCTGTCTCGTTGTGGCGCCTTTTTCGGAGAGTCTCCATCGAGTGATCACCTGTACCAGTTCGCTGATTGCCGGCCCGTAGACGCCGGTCACACGGGTACCTGCCGGAAGGTCCTCCTTCTTCCGATCCTCTGCTTCCGTAAAACAGGCCGCTTCAGGAACGTGCATGTCCCATGACTTCTCACACCCAGGAACAAATGTGAACGTCGCCTTCAGCATCAGGCGCGTGGCGTCATAGAGTTTGACGCACGCCCGTTCTACCGAGGTTTCGAGCGCCTCCAGACGATAAGGCATGCCGACGACGAGCGGATTTCGAAACTCGACCGAGAGGCGTTGCAGGAGCCGATCCTGACGGTCGGCGAGATGGCCGAGTGCCGCCAGCACGCCAAGCATGCCGAATACCACGGGCTCGCCGTAGGGTGTGGCTCGCGCATATTCTTCGGAGAGATGCAGGGGGTTTCTATCCCCGCTGGCTGCACTGAACTGGGCGAGATCCTGCGTCGTGAAACACACTGTGGTCACATGTGGCGTGGAGGGGGGAGCCCCGGACGGCGCTTCAGCAGGCGCCATCCGCGAGCTCCCAGGAGTCGACAGGTTTCACGAACGTATTGGCAATCAGGCCTTTGGCCGCCAGGTCATAGGTCCAGACTTCGAATCCTTCATGGTTCCCGACTCGCTCGAAGCCATGCTTGGCATAAGCGTCCGCCGCCATCGCATTCTTTTGCGTTGGAATGTAGGTGCCTCGAAGCGAGGTGCATCCAAGCTGCGCGGCGCGCCGACAGAGCTGTTCCAGCATCGTCGTCTCCACGGTCCGGCCGATGACCCGGCAGCTCATGAGCCACGTGTCGATATCGAGGATATCTCCCTGTTGTCGCGCGATCATCACGCTGACCAGTCCATGGTCGGTGTAGCGATCACGCAACCGCAGCGCCAAATGGACATAACTCGAGTCCAGGACGAAGGCTTTCAGTTGCGCCATGCCGTGACGTCGAGTGGTGAGATTGAATTGGTTGGTTTTGCCGATGAGTTGGGCAATGCGCGGCAACTGTGATGCATCGAACGGCACCACGATGGCCTGCATCCGAAGGCTGCGGTAAAAATCTTCAATGGAACCGGCAGCCGCTTCCAACTCCATGATCTGCGCTCTGGCCCGATATTGGTCGGTCCGCTCCGTGTCTTCGGCGGTCAATGAGCTCGTCTCGAGCAGGAGATAGTCCGACAGAGTTCTGAGGTAATAGGAGGGGTCTTCCGGCAGCGGGATGACATCGACTTCGGGTAAGAACTTGCGCACAATCTCGCGCTCGACAGGGTTATCATCGACGAAGACCAACGCATCCAAACCGATTTGCAGCGTCTTGGCGATGGTGCGGATGTTGTCGGGCTTGGACTCCCAATTGGCAAGGAAGAGGGCGATGTCCTGCAGCTTCAGTCGCATCTCCGGATGTTTTTCGAAGGGTTGTATGGCATCGGCGTGGTTATTCTTCGAGCAGACCGTCAGGATCACGCCTTTGCGTTTGAGCTTCAGCAGATACTCCTGAAACGCCACAAACGCCTCGCCGTCCGGCCCTTGCCCTAACTTGATGCCCGCCAATCCGTCTTCCGCAATGACACCGCCCCATAACGTATTGTCCAAATCCAGCACCAGACATTTACGGCTGAGCCCGAGATCCGCAGCAATCACAGCCGCCGTATGTCTTCCGAGCAGAGGCAGGGCCTCCAGTGCGACTGCTTGTTTCGACATATTCCAATAGCGCGGATCGCACCATCGCTGCTTTCCAATGAGCGCCGAAAGACGCTCGCAATCTACCAGGGAGACGGCGTTCGCAGCCGCTTCACCCAGCCTCGTATTGACGGCCTGCGTCATCATGTATCGAGAGCCGGAAAGCCTGGTGGTCAGATGGCCTGTGGGGATCTCGCAGGGCAATGCAAAGTTATGTTGAACGATTCGGGCGCGGGAGTGTTCAGTCACCATCTGCCAGAGGCCGGTCCAGCGACTCACTTCTTTGCGAACGTCTTCTTCAGGGCGCTGGCTGTATTCAGGAAGATGGAGGTCACCCTCGTGAACCGCAAGGACGACGATATTCGGGTTAAACGCATAGAGCCCGCTCTTGTGGTCGAGAATGTCCTGCTGGTATTGCCCGTATCGGCTTTCATACAGGTCGATGTGGATGCCGAGTTTCCCCGCCGCAAGGCACAACATCGGGCACAGTTGGGTTGTGGTATAGCTCCCGAGGAGCGCGACTTTGACCGACCTGACCGCCGGTCGCCGGGCTTTCTGTGCATTGCGTTGAAACAATGCCCAGCCTGCTTGCCAGGACGTAAAGTCATCGCCTGCATCGACGATGGAAAGAGCCCATCGACAGGCCTCCGCATAGTTCGCCATCTGCTCGTAACATCGCGCAAGTTTGAGGCACAGCGCAGCCGATGGGGGAGCCGCCACGCCCTCCAGATAGGCCTCGATCGCCTGTTCGACCTGACCCTTCTTGCGGAAGGCGTCGCCACGTGTCTCAGGCGTGAGAGATGAAGCGGCGCATTGTGCCCGGGCAATATTCATGAGGGACGGCCTGTCATTTCTATAAGCAGTACACTCACCGGATAAGAGGCGTCTGTGGTTGAGTCGATCCCTGGACGGTGAATAGCGCTAGGTTCCTTCGGAGCCATTCTCCGGCCGTAGGTCGTTAGTTCTTGCGAGCTGCCTGATGAGCGGTCGGCAACTGTATGACCCGAGGCGCCTCGGCAAACACTCTTGCGCCGGCCGGAACATCCGACATCACCACCGCATTCGGGCCGATGACCGCATCGTCGCCGATTTTGACTCCGGCAAAGATCACCGCGCCGGGGCCCACTTCCACTCGTTGTCCAAGTTTCGGACCCTTGTGCAACGTCTTTTGCCCGCCATATCCCGCCCCGATTGTGGCGCCGTGGCGAATCAGGCAGTCATCTCCAATCTCTGATTTCCAATGAAAGACGATCCCATGTTGGTGGACAAGCCAGAGTCTCCGGCCGATTGTGACCGTCAATGGAATTTCAATCCCGTAATGATTGCGCACATAGCGATACAGCACACGGTACACGGCGAGCAGGCCGGACTTGACAACGCCGCTGCGCCGGTTCGCGAGCCAGGTGCCGAGGCGATGCACGGCGATCGCTCGAAAGCCAGGCATCGTCCAGTCGCGGCTGTTCACGGTCCAGTCTTCAATGACCTGGTTTCGTAGTTCCTGTATGCCTCGATAGAGCCTGACGAGTGTCCCCAGCATCGGCACCTCGGTCACGTGTATGAGGATGGATCGAACGCTCATGTGGTGCTGTCTTGTCGCTGAGTCTTCGCAGGTGAGGAGTCCAACGAGATCTGAGCAACCGGCGAAGTGGCTGGGGCTCCAACCGCATGAGCCATGATCGGTGGGGCTTCGCGAGTTGTGGAGAATTTCCTGAGCAGGGCGCTAGGCGTCATGATCCGGTAGCTGTGCTAGCGAGTGGGCGCGGGCGGAGTCGCTCGGCATAGTTCCATTCGGCAAGAGCCTGGCTTCAGGCCTAATACTCCGTGTTGAAGACATGGACGTATCTTAGCATATGTCCAGTATTACTGGACAAGATAAAATCCGCGGTGCGGGCAAGGAATGTGATGTTTTTTGGTGTGCGATTGTTTTGCGGTCGGTTTCTGTGCCCGCTGTGAGCTTTGTGTCAGATTCAGTCGTCGTTCTTTTATGCCTGGTTGTCGATTGTGATGTGACAGTCAATCCTGGTCACAACGGCAGACCCGCACCTTAGTAGGCCTATTTCATGGCTTGTATGGTGGGGGGAGCCATGGTACTATCCCGCGTCTCCCGCTGGGGCCTGGTGAGAGATGCGTTGAAATAGTTCAGGCCTGACTCGATGTTGCCTTGCCCGGGAATCTAATCGAAAGCCAGACCCAAGTCGCCCCGTTGTCCAGCGTCTTCGGCCCGTCCTTTCCCTTTCTTTCCTTCGTTCAAGACAATGTCACTACCCAAGAGGAGGACCCACATGGGTTCTAAAATTTATGTTGGCGGGTTGCCCTATTCGGCAACCGAACAGCAGTTAAGCGATTTGTTCGCGGTGCACGGGGCGGTTGAATCGGCCCGTATCATCACGGACAAGTTTACCGGCCAATCGAGAGGTTTCGGATTCGTCGAAATGGCCTCTTCAGACGAGGCGCAGAAGGCGATTTCGGCTCTCAATGGGACGGACATGGGTGGCCGGACATTGACGGTCAATGAAGCGCGTCCTCAGGAGCCCCGATCTGGCGGTGGCCCTGGGCGGAGCGGCGGCGGGGGATTCAACGATCGCGGGGGCAAGCGCGATCGCTGGTAACGCCTAATTTCGTATCAGCTTGTGGGGCAGTCATCTTTGTGGTGGCTGCCCCTTTTTTGTGCCTGGAGGCAGATGGTGATGCGGTGGCTGCTCAGTGCGGGGGATGACCGCTCGGAAGGGGTGCATCGAGGAGTCGAAGGACCAGGTCGTCGAAATAGGTCACCGCATCGGCTTTCGTCCAGAGCCCAATCCGTCCGTTGGAAAACGTCTGGTCGCACACGCGAAAGAGCACGGCATCGTCATAGATGGCTTTGAGCTCGCAGCCACGTTGTACGATGCGCAATTTGTGCCACCCGTTTGCGGGGAGCGGGCGGTCGAGCTGCTTGACGATTTGCTGGACCCCCTTCACGACGCGATAGAGCCTGACCTTCTGTTCAACCAAGCTGGCCCTCAGGAGGTAGTAATTGCGGTCATCCGTGGCATGCCATACAAGTCCGCCGCCGAAATCGGCTTTTCCTGCCACGGCCAAATAGGAGACCTCGACATCAATGTTGCCGCTGTCGGTCCCCTCCATGAGCAGCAGCTTGTGCGCCTGATCTGTTCCTTTCGGTTGCAGTTGAGCGAGTACTTGGGAGGGGCTCTTCGCGCGGTCGGTGATGAGAATTTTCCACTCGCCGGCCGGGCGGCCGTCGAAGAGCGTGCCGATCACGAACGAACTGGGGAGCGTTCCCGGAGCGATGGAGTCAAAATCCCATTGCCTGGTGTGGGATGTCTCCGGATCTTCCTGCTCTGCCGGAAAGGATTGGCCGGGCCACAGAGGTATCCCGCACAGGACGGCCAGGATCCAGCCTCTCACGTGCGTGAATCTGCCGATGGTGGGCCCAGTGAAATGGTTGTGCATCAAAGTTTCCCGTCAGGACGGAAGCGTTGAGGACTGTACACCAAATGAGGTGGGATCGGCGAGAGGAGAGTGAGACCATTCAGTCGGATCGGCGATGACTCCCGGATTCGGATTCCGGCCTCGCTGGACCGGCCAGCGAGGCGCCGGTTACGGCATCTCCAGTTCACGGAGTTTGGCTTCGGCCTGTTCCAGCCACCGACGATTGGCGGGCGTATCGAGTTCAAGGCGAAGGTACTGTCTCAATTCCTGAGCCGCTTCCATCCGCTGTCCCATGCCTGCCAGGGCATTGCCGAGGTTGAGACGGATCTTCGCATCGTTGGGCCTCAGGTGCAGCGCGGTGCGGAACTCGCTGACGGCCGCTTCCGGCTGGCGTTTTTCCATCAGTCCCAGCCCTAAATTAAAGTGCGCGTTCACGTCGTTCGGTTGAAGGCTCGCAGCGGTGCGATACTCGGCGATGGCTCCATCGAGATCACCCATGGCTTTGAGCGTCACGCCGAGATTGTTGTGCGCGTTCACATCGCTGGGGTTATGGCGCAAGACCGTTCGAAACTCCGCAATGGCGCCTTCTAAGTTTCCCATTTCCTTGAGCGCGACTCCCAGATCATTGTGGGTTTTGGGGTCGTCGGGTTTGAGGCGCAGGGCTTCTTTGAATTCAACCATCGCTGCGTCGTTCCGCCCGACATCGAGCAGGGTATTAGCCAGGTTAAGGTGGGCGGCGAAGTAGTTGGGCTGGAGTCGGAGCGCATGTTTGAATTCATCGATGGCTTGCCCCAGGTCGCCCTTGAAGACAAAGGCCACGCCGAGATCGTTGTGGCGCATCGCTTCCGCGTCTGTGTCTACCGGTTGCGTGATTTTATCGGTAGTCGAAAGAATCTGTTCTTCTGCCAGCCCCGGCTTGTCGTCCATCCCGGGTTTGGAGACCGGCTTGTCGAGGGGCGCAGCCGACGTATACGTCGGGAAGAACGTCGTGAGCCCGAGTACCCACAGTATGAGGGCAGGAGAAACCCGGCGTGCCGGGGAATGGCCGCGGACACCGTCTTGCATGAAAGGCTCCTTCCGAGAAGTCGTACGAAGAATCTGACGAGAGCGCGCGACCGGTGCCTGGTCCGCAACTCTATTGAAGGATTCGGATTGCATTCCGTCAAATAGCCCTATCCGCGCGAAAAATTCAAGTTGAAAGTCCCTGCTGTGGTGACGATGCGAGTGTGAGGCAGCCGGCAATGCGATTGCTGACTGCGCCGGAGGAAGGACTAACACTGGCCGTGTGGATTACTTAATGCGTGGCGGAGCCGGCCGGGATCGCAGAGAGATTGTTGCCGGGCGTCTGCCATCCGCCGCCGAGGGCTTTGTAGAGGCCGACCATGTCGGTGAGGCGGGCGCGCTCGGTCTGCGCAAGCTGTGTTTCTGCGGCCAGCATCGTTCGTTGGGCATCGAGGACGTCAAGGTAGTTCACCAACCCCTTGCGATAGCGTACCTCCGCCAGCCCTACGGCCGCGGTGGCCGCCGTCGCCTGTTCACGCTGTCGTGCAAGTTGTTCCGTGCGTGAGTGTATCGACACCAGGAGGTCCGCTACTTCGCGGAAGGCGAGCAGGATCGTCTGTTGGTAACCTTCCAACATTTGTTGATATCGGGATTCGGCCGCCTCCAGTCTCGCGACGTTGGTCCCACCCAGGAAAATGGGGAGGGTGACCGATGGGCCGATACTGAAATTCGCGCTGTTTCCTGTGAACCAGTTCGCGAACTCGGCGCTTTGTAATCCTCCCTGGCCTGTGATGGACAACGTGGGGAAGAAATAGGCCCGCGCCTGACCGATCCGGGCGTTGGCGGCCACGAGCGACGCCTCAGCCTGAAGGATGTCGGGTCGCCGCTCCAACAATTGCGACGGGAGGCCGACGGGAATTTCCGGCTGTACGATGACCTTCCGCAAGGATGTCGGCGCCAAGACTACGCTGCCCGGCGCCGATCCCGTCAACACTTCCAAGCGGTGTAATTCGACGGCGCGTAGACGAGTCAGATCCGGGATCTGCCCCGCGCTTTCCGCGACGAGAACTTCCGTTCGTTTTACGTCCAGGTCGGAGGCCAGGCCCACTGATGCCCGCTTGGTAATGATGTCGAGCGAATCCCGTCTGAGGGTCAGGGCGCGTTGGGCGATTTCAATTTGCTCATCCAGTTCACGGATTCGAAAGTAGGACTGTCCCACATCCCCAATCAGGGTCAGCGCAATCGCGCGGGCGTCCTGCTCGATCGCCTGCGCGTCTGCCGAGGCGGCTTCCATCCCGCGACGGATGCGACCCCAGACATCCAGTTCCCATCGGAGATCCGCCGCCCCGTTCCAGAGATCGAAACTGCTTCCGGGCTTGGCAAAGACCTGCGGCCCCGGTTGTTGGCCGGTGGCTAAGCCCAATCCTGCTAGGGTGTTTTTTGACACCACGATATTGCTGTAGCTGCCCTGCACATTCAGTTGTGGATAGAGGCCGGCGCCGGCGGTGGTAACAGACGCCCGTCCTTCGAGCACGCGTGACACGGCGCGGCGGACGTCGTGGTTTTGTGCGAGCGCGCGTTCCACGAACTGGGTCAACTCCTGGTTGTGGAAGGCCTGCCACCAGTCCGCTTCCGGCATCGTATCGGTCGCTCCGGCAGCCAATGGGCCGGAAGCCATGCGTGTCCAGTCGGCCGGTGTTTCGACCGGTGGACGATGGTAATTCGAGCCCTGTAGGCACCCGCTGGCGGACAGCGACAACATAACGAGGACGGTGGAAATGGCGAGTTGTCGGCGGGACGTGACTCGTTTCATTTGCTCGGTTCCTCAGCGGAACGTGCGCTGCCCGGTGCTGGTGCCGGTGGTCCGTCCGGTGCGCGTTCGATGAACACATCGACCTGCTGTCCGGCATAGATCGGAAACGCCGGCCGTTCGAAGCGGTAGATGATCTGGAGGACCCGCGTATCGACCCGTTCGCTGTTGTCTCCGGTCAGGGATTTTTTGGGGACAATATAAGGCTCGATGCGCACGAATGTCAGCGGAATGGCCTGGGCAGTATTGCCCTTCAGGTAGGCGATCCCGGGTCGGTTGGGAGCCACCAATGGAGCATTGACCTCATCGACCTCTGCGCGGACTTGCAGTTGCTGCATGTCGCCCAGGAGCATGAGCGGCTCGGTCGCACCGGTGGTCAGGGCGAATTCACCGGCCCGGACATTGACCTGCAAAATCGTCGCAGCCCGCGGCGCACGGACTATCAGGCGGTCCAGGAGCATCTGTGTTTCGTCGCGCTGGGCGATGACTTGTTTGAGGGTGGCCTCGTAGCGGCTCAGCGCGCGTTTTGCCATTTCCGAGGCGTACCAGGTACGCTTCACGTCGTCTTCGCTGACCGCCCGGCTGTCCCGAACCGATTTCAGTCGCTTGAGCTGCGTGTCGAGATCGCCGATGCGATATTTCTGCTCTTCGACTTGGGCCTCCGCCGGTGGAATCGCGGCCTGGCGAGCCACCAGTTGCGCGCGAAGGTCTCGATCGTCCAATTGAAGCAAGGGATCGCCCTCACGAACCCGGTCACCGACCGCCACGAACACGTTCGTCACCAGTCCCGCCATCGGCGGCCCGATACGGACGTTTTCGTTGGCCGCTTCGATAATGCCGGTCGCGGCGACGGTCGTTTCATAGGGAGACCGGGGTGGCTCTACTATCGGCGTCGGCATAGGCTGGTTCTTGCCGGCGGTCAGGACGACCCAGGCAGCCAGCATCGCGCCTGCGACAGCGAGCCAGACACTAAAGCGATTGAGAATGGTCATGCGGTTGCCTCTCTCTGAATCGGGTGAATGCCGACAATGCGGCCGTCGGTCAATTCCGCCATGCGATCGCCGAACTGAAAAATCCGGCTGTCATGGGTGACGACGATGACGCAGCGATCGGGGGCACGCCCCACATCCCGAATCAATTCCATGATCTTCTGCCCATTGGGCCCGTCCAGCGCGGCGGTGGGTTCGTCGCACACCAGCAGTTGCGGCTCATTGACCAACGCCCGGGCAATGGCGACGCGCTGCTGCTGGCCGCCGGAGAGGTTGCGCGGCAGAAACTCGGTCCGGTCGCCGAGCCCGACACGTTCAAGCATCAGCCGCCCTCGTGAGATCGCCTCCTTCTTCCGAGTGCCTTGGATCAAGAGCGGAATGGCGACATTCTCCGCCGCCGTCAAGGCAGGCAGGAGATTGAATTGTTGGTAGATAAATCCCATGGTTTGCCCACGAAAACGGGTGCGCGTGCCTGGCGACATGTTGGTCAGTGAGGCTCCCAACACATCGAGCTCACCGGCATCGATATCCAGGATTCCGGCGATGGCCGACAGCAGCGTGGTCTTTCCTCCCCCCGATTCTCCGACGAGGAGCAGCAGCTCGCCGAAATACACGTCGAGGTCGATGCCCTTGAGCACCGTGACGGTGGTCTCGCCGGACCCGAACGACTTGACGAGTCCTCGGACCTGCACGGCGATGGCTTGCTCGGCTCCGTTGCCTTCCATTGTGCGGCCCTGTGACTGTGACAAACCATCCATGGCGGTCATCGAAACACAATTGCCGGTTCAAGCCGGGCCAGTTTGATGATGCTGATCAGCGCCGATAACGTGCAGATCATGAGCAGGGCAACAAAGACCAACAGGAGCAGCGGCCAGGTTTCCAGGAACGGGAGCTGACCCTCTTGTGCCGTCAGGAGACCGAAGACGGTGGCGAGTCCGATGCCGATCCCATACCCTGTGATCCCCACGGTAAACGCTTGCAGGAGAATCATGCGGGCCAGAGTCGCGGTGGAAGCGCCCATGGCTTTGAGCGCGCCGAACTGCCGCAGGTTTTCGACGGTAAAGAGGTAAAATGTTTGCCCTGCGATGGCCATCCCGACCACGAAGCCCAACAGAATCGTGGTGCCGAAATTGATTCCGATGCCGGTGTTCTTCAGGACCCAGCCGATCGTTTTCCATCCGAATGCATCGGCGGTGAAGGCGCCCAGTCCCGTGTGGTCGCGAATACGTTGGATCACCTCGTCCACCGGCGCGCTGTCTTTGGCCTTCGCGAGGACGTAGGAGAGGGTGCGCCGTTCTCGCGGGACATATCGCAAGGCCCGCTCGTAGGTGGTGTAGACGACAGGAATGTTGGTGAAGGTTTTTTGTGTCTTGGCAATGGCGACGACGCGGGCCAGCTTGTCGTTGAGTTCGAAGACCGTGCCGACCGTGATGACTGTTGGCCCACCCATGCGTTCGACGGCCCATTGATCGAGGGCCACGGCGTCAGGTTGCCGGAGGTCTTCGAATCGTCCCTCCAGCACTTCCGCCGGGCGGCCGATCAAGGTGGCAGCGTCCAGTCCGGTCAAGGTGATTTGGTGATACTCGCCGTTCGCAAGCCTGGCCCGTAAGAGCCCCTTATACAAGGGAACGGCCCATTCCACACCGGGGATGCTACGGACGCGATCGACCGTGGTGTCGGCAATCGGTTTGACTTCATCGACCTGCGCAATGCCGGGATCCGTGACCCAGATCGGCACGTTGAGATTACTGATACTCGATTGGGACCAGATCATGAGCCCCCAAAAAATCGAGCCTTGCTGGACGATCAACATGACCGCAAAGGTGAGACCGCACAGCAGCATGAGGTATTTCGCCCGATCGCCGAAGAGCATCCTGAGGGCGACGTAATTCATTCGTGCTCTTCCTGAGCCGGGCCGGTCGGGGCATAGGCCACCACGCGCGGCAATTGCGGAAGGCTCACTTGATCATGTCGATGAAAAAAATAGGTGCAGATCCTGGCGATGGGACAGCCATGGTGCAGGGCGACGGTCCAGAAACGCCGCACATGTTGGCCGTTCGGTTGTTGGTCTTCGTCCATGAGCCGTAAGGGGCCGGGAAAGGCATCGGTAAAAGTAATGCCTTTAGCGGCGAATCGCTCCGCAAGTCCTTCGGTCAGAAAGTCTAGAATTTCCCCGCACCAGGAGAACCGGCGCCCGTCTTTGCTTGCCTCGCCGGACGGGAGCAATTCGGCCTGTCGCGCGGCGACATAGGCCTCGATCTCATGGCTGACGGTGTCTGGTGTCAGTCTGGAACCGACGTTCTTCATGTAGGAATACCAGAGCAGGGGTGATGCCAGCGCGGAATGCGGAGTCACTTTTGCGAGCAAGTTACTAAAAGATAAGGAGAATAGAGAGTAATCGAGAAACGTGACCGGAGTAGATGATTGGGGCGAAGTGCCGAGAGTTGGGCAAGGCTTAGAGTGGCATGCCCACATGCGGGCACTCACGAGGCCTGTCGAGGCGGGCGGCTGATGTCCAGCTTTTTCATGCGGTGTTGGAGGGTGGACCGTTTCAGTCCCAATTTCTCCGCCGCTCCTTGCTTGCCCGCCAGGATCCAATTGGTTCGAGAGAGTGTCGCAACGATGTGCGCACGTTCAGCTTCTGCGAGCGTCCGCGGCTCGGGAGAGGGTGCTTCTCCGCGGCCCAATCCATCAAGTTCATCGACCGTGATCGCCGAGCCTTGGCTCACGATGACGGCACGCTCGATCACATGTTCCAATTCCCGGACATTCCCGGGCCAGTCATAGCCGGACAGGGCGTTCAGGGCCGCACTGTTGATTCGCGTGACCGGCTTTCTGTGGCGCTGGCTGTATTTCTTCACAAAGTGGCGGGCCAGTAGCGGGATGTCCTCGCGGCGTTCGCGCAAGGTCGGAAGGCGCAGCGGGAAAACGTTGAGGCGATAGAAGAGATCGGCGCGAAATGAGCCTCGTTTGATGGCCTGATCCAGATCGACGTTGGTGGCGGCAAGCACGCGTACATCGACTCGAATGGTGTGGCTTCCACCGACCCGGTCGAATTCCTGGGCCTCCAGCACGCGCAGGAGTTTCATTTGTAGGTCGATCGGAAGTTCTCCCACTTCGTCGAGGAAAATCGTGCCCCCGTGCGCCAATTCAAAGCGGCCCAATTTACGGACGGTTGCGTTGGTGAAGGCGCCCCGTTCGTGACCAAAGAGTTCGGATTCGATGAGCGTGGGCGGGAGCGCGGCGCAGTTTACGGTAATCAACGCCTTGTGTTGGCGCGGCGAGAGTCGATGAATGGCTTGAGCCACCAGTTCCTTGCCTGTCCCGGTTTCCCCGGTGATGAGAACGGTGGAATCGGTCGGCGCGACTTGCTCAATGGCCTTCAGCGATTTCTGCAGCGCGGCGCTGTTGCCGATCAGGCTTGTCAGGTCGAGAGAGGCACCCATCTCCTCACGCAGATAGACATTTTCCTGTTCCAGCTGATCCTTGAGCTGACGGATCTGGTCGTAGGCCGAGAGATTGGCGATCGCGTGCGACAAGTGAAAGCCGATCTGTTCGGCCAGCGCCAGGTCGCGTTCGGAGAAGGCGTTCCGCCGTCTGCTTCCGATCGCCAGAAAGCCGTACGGCGCTCCCCGGACGAGCAGCGGGCAGAGCATGGCAGAGAACACGCCGAGTGACTCGAAATACGTATGTTCCGCAAATCGTTCCTGGTTGTATCCGGTGAGCAGCAGGGGCTTTCCGGTGGCCAGGATTTCGGCCGGCGCCATCCGCTCGAAGGGAAATTGTTTCAGCGCCTCCTGATCGACGGCGACGCCTTCACAGGACAGGATCTCGAACCAGGGGCCGTGGGGGGCGCCGATGAACCTCACGAGGCCGGTCGTGTCGTGAGGGATGACCTCACGGAGAATGGGCTGTATCGAGCTCAGGAGATTATCCAGGGTCATGGTGCCCAGTACGACCTGGCTGTTGATGGCGACCAGGGTGTCGCGTTCTTCGGCCGCCAGGACCGCAGTCAGGACCGGCGCGATATGAAGGCCGAGCATGTCGAGAAACACCCGGTCCTCTTCAGAAAAGAGACCGGGTCGTCCAGGCGAGACGGCGACCATCACGGCCAAGGTTTTGGCGGTTGCGCAGGGCCGGGATTCAGCCGGTATCCTGATCGGGGACACCAGGACCGAGGTGGCTTGGCAGGTTGTGGGGTCGATGGCCTGCGCCTCGGCCCAGGGCGAGGCACTCAAGTCGTGTGTGAAGATGGCCTGCCCGGCCAGCACGGCTGCTTCTTTGATGGTGCCGGCGGCGGGCAACTGATCGATCGGATAGGCGGGCGACCCCGGTGTGCGGAGGCTTTCCGAGACGGGCGAGAAGGCCGCCGTGCTTTCACTATACAGGTAGAGGCCGATGATTTCGCAGCCCAGGAGGGGCGCGAGTTCCTGCTGGAGACGTTCATCGAACTGCCGAAGCGTTTTTGCTTGGAGCAGGGCACTCAGAATACGAAATCGATCTCGTCTGTCTGTGCCGGTGCCCATATGTGGGCACTCTACCATTTCTCGAACATTGAGGGAAAGGCGGCGCGGAGCAGGTTGAAGTGTTTCGTCTAGGGCCCTCCTTCGGTGTTTCTCGCTTTGAGCGCCGCGAGACGCGTTTTGTCGAGGGTGATGTAGATGGTTTTCTCTTGGGTGACGGTCACCGCGCCCGGTGCCTGGCCCTTGGCTTTCTTGACCCATTTGCGTCGAGTGTACATGACATCACCCTTCCCGCTTTTCTTTAGATCGCTGTACAGCAGGGCGAGTGTGGCTGCGTCCCGTATCGTCTCAGGCGGCGGATCAGTGCCCTTCTCCAGGCGCACAACGACATGCGAGCCCGGCGTGCCGCGCGCATGTAGCCAGAGGTCCTCGCTCTTGGCGAGGCCGAACGTGAGTTCGTCATTTTCGCGGGCGTTGCGCCCGACAAAGATCGGATGGCCGTCCGATGAGATGAAGCGTCGAAACGGTCCCCGGCGTTCCTCGTCGGCACCGCGCTTCCGGACCTGCCGAGACGGTGTTCCGGTCGTGGTTCGGTGTTCACCACTCGGCGCCCGCCAGGTTCCATTTTTGATGGTCTCTAATTCGGCCTGGAGTTGCTGGACGTCCGCGTCGATGGCCGCCACGCGCGGCGCAATTTCGCGCTGGGCAGAGACGAATTTTCGATATTTAGCGAAGTACGCATCCATGTTGGCCTGTGGCCCCTTGGTCGGATCGAGCGGAATCGACAATTCGGGTAGGCGCTCATCGTAATAGTCCACGACCGAGACGGCGGTCATGCCTTTCTTCAGTAAGCCGAGATTGGCTTTCAACAGTTCGCCGTATCGTGCGTAGGGCTCGTATCGTCCGGCCTGTTCGAGGTCACGGCGGAGCCCTTCCATCCGACGCAGCAGCTTTTTGAGGGCTTTTCGTAGTGCCGATTCGCGCTGTCGGACCTGGGCGAGGTGCGACAGCTCTGCTTCGCGCTCCCGATAGAGAATTTCCAGTCTGGATGAGAGCGGGAATGGATCAGCCTCCGTCGGAGGCTGAGGTTCCATCGCGGGAGTCGCTGTTTCTGAGGGCGATGATCGTAAGGGTACCGAGGCCGGTGCCTGGTAGACCTGGCCCACACGGTCTCTATTGTGACGAAGCGTCGCCAGCACACGTGTCTCTCCATCCAGAAATAACAGGTCTGTGTTTCGACCGAACAGTTCCGCGATCAAGGTCACCGGCCCATCCCGGCTTGTCAGGTCCAGCCGAACGATCCGATCGCCGGGGATGTGTGTGATGCCGTCGATACGCGCGCCTTGTATGCGTGCCCGCAGGAGTTGGCAGAACGAGGGCGGGGTCGGCGGGTTGGGAAGGCTCTCGCGCACGAGGTGTATCCGTGCCGTTCCGTCGCGTAAGGAACAGAGCAATCGGCGAGTGTGGCCGGGCACACGAATCTCCAGCAACAGGCCGTCAGGAAGCGGTTGGGAGATCTTCTGAATCCAGCCGTCGGCCAGGGCCGGCGCCAGTTCCTGAACAATGGAACCAATTTCTGTCGCGCTGAGCGCCATTTTCGGTACGTGACTCCCGGTCCGCAGGGATAGATCTAAACCCTGATTCAGCAAGGGTAGATAGGTTTTTCAGCGGAGTTAGTCGATTCTACCCATTTTTGTCCCATGAGACCAATTCGGTCACAGCCGAGTCAATTTGTCGCGAGAGGATCGGTTTTGGTGTGATCGCATCTTGCGGCCAGGTGAAGAAATGGCCCGGTGCGATCAGTGGCATCCACATTGCTTCTTTTCAGGCCTGAGGGTTGTTGAGTTGTTCACATGGGCACGAGATCTGTCCGGACAGGACGGGAGATCTCACCGGCTGTCCGAAGGGAGGCGACTCATGACGTGCACGCGCTGTGAAGGTTTGATGGTGACGGACGATTTGATCGATCTGCAGGAGAGTTATCACCCTATGCGGTTGAGCGGGTACCGGTGCTTGAGCTGCGGCAATGTGGTCGATACGCTGATCCAGCGTCATCGGATGGTGCAGAATTCTCATCTCCATCCTGTTCCGGTCTCGGCTCCCGAGAAGCCGTTCCTCTTTGATCTGATCAAGCTGACGGCGTAGGCCTTCCCCCGCGAAGCCGGCGCCGGTTTCGCGGGGTTGTTCCGCCGACAGAGCCGCCTCAGAGGTGGCTCCGGTTGGTTGGACAGCCTAGGCCATTCTTTAAGTGGCGCCTGGCGGGTCGCTGATTACGCGGCCGTGAGCCGTGTCGTCAGATTGTCATAGTACACCTGGTCAGGCGTCTGGCCGTCAAGCGCCTGATGCGGCCTGGTCTGATTGTAGAACGTCAGATAGCGCTCCACGCCCCTGGTGGGCCGCACTGACGGTGTCGTACGCGTGCACATAGACCTCCTCGTATTTGAGACTTTTCCAGAGTCGTTCCACGAACACGTTATCCCGCCAACAGCCTTTCCGTCCATGCTGATCTGAATGCCGTGGTGCGTGAGCAACCCCGTGAACTCTTGGCTCGTAAATTGGCACCCTTGATCGGTATTGAAGATGTCCGGCGTGCCATCGTGGGCCAGGGCGTCCCGGACGGCCTCCAGACAGAAATCGGTCGTGAGCGTGTTGGAGAGGCGCCAGGCCAACACCCGGCGACTCGCCCAGTCGAGGACCGCAAACAAATACACAAAGCCTCGCGCCAGCGGGATATAGGTAATATCGGCGGCCCAGACATGATTGGGGCGCGAGATCTTCAGGTCGCGCAGGAGATAGGGGTAGACCTGATGGGCCGGATGCCGGCAGCTGAGATGCGGCTTCCGATACAGGGCCTCAATACCCATGCGGCGCATCAGGGTCGCCACATGCCGCCGCCCGATGGTCTGGCCCTCTTGCCGCAAGAGATCACGCAGCATGCGGGCGCCGGCAAACGGATGGGCCAGATGTAGCTCGTCGATCCGCCGCATCAGCGCGAGCGCCGTCTCTGATACGGGCGTCGGGTGGTAATAGGCGGTCGAGCGGGCCAGTTTCAGCAGCTGGCATTGCCGCCGGACAGGCAGTTGATGGGTGCGATCAATCATGGCTTTGCGCTCCGCAAGCCCGCCTTGGTGAGCGCCCCGGCTAAAAAATCATTCTCCAGGGCCAGTTGGCCAATCTTGGCGTGGAGGGTCTTGAGATCCGGGGGGTCTGCCGGCGGCTTGGTTCCACCAAACACATCGGCCGCGCCCGCCAGCAATTGCTGCTTCCAGTCCGTGATCTGCGTGGGGTGGACCTGAAAGTGCTCCGCCAATTCGGCCAGCGTCTTGTCGCCTTTGACCGCCGCCAACGCCACTTGCGCCTTAAACGTCGCCCCGTGATTCCGTCGTGTTCTCTTCATCGCCTCGCTCCTCTGGTTCGCCACCACCTGGTGGCTTCGGCGAAGCCAGGCTACCACTTACCACACTGTCCGAATTTCCGGAGCCCCCTCTCTCGACGAATCGTCCTCCGCCAGGCTTGTCCGCTCTCTCGACCGTTCTGTCCCGCTGCTCCCATCGCTTTATCGCAGGTGACTTCATTTCCGCAGTCGGTTGCCACCCCGCTGGCTTGTCAGTCGGCGGGCACTCGCGTAGAGTGCCCGCGCGACACCCTATGTGATCCAGAAAGGCTGCAGCTGATGACGTTATTAGATGCGCGGGTACTCGAACAGCTGATATCGGAATTCCGGCGCTCGATGCGAGGGTTGCTCAAGGAAGTATGCCAGGATTTTGAACGGAATTATGCCGACGCTGCCTGCACGTTCGGGTTGCCGATCGATTGGTTTCGTACGTTGGGACAGTCGTTCACCTCGGAGGATTACAGCAATGGGAAGGTGGTCGGGTGGATCGAGTCGCTGAACGACTTGCTGTATTTCGTCGACATCCTGGTGCAGGTGCGGCAGGAGCGATCTCGCGGAGAGATTGCCGCGCAGCTCCGCGCGGAGTTTAGGGAAAAGTTCTACGAGCACGGGTATGCCGATGAGATTTTCCCTAACGGCAAGCCTGAGTCTCGCCTGCTTCTTTCCCGACTGACCGCCTTTTGCCAGCGATTGGCGCGGGAAATCACGCAAGAGTCTGTCTGCCTTGCTCCCCAGCTGGCTTGTGCGTGGGTAGCCGGGCAGGGTAAGGACGCGTGGCTGGTGCCCTGTGATTTGAATGCGAATGTGGAACGTGTCGAATTGCCCTGGGTCTGTGCGGTCGGCACGGCGGGCTTGTCCTATGTGGCTCCAGCCCCGGTTCGATCGGCGCTCAAACGGGCAGGAGGGCAGGGGGAATTTCTGATCAAGCCGTCCGGGATCGATCTGCTGGTCGGCGATCAAGATTATGCCCTGGTTGCATACGGCAAGAAGGCGCGGTGGCATTGGCGGCGTCTCGAGCCCCTGTGCCTCAGGGAGAGCCAATATGGCGCGCTTGTACTCGGGCCGACACTGGTCTATGGAAAGGACAAGACGCCGGTGGCGGTGCGGCCGACGAGGCCGGAGATTGCCGCACGCATGCGACGGGCACTGTCTGTTATTGCGTCGGCCTGGCCGGAGGGGGATCGGCTGCTGGCGTTATTGACCTCGCGTGTCGTACCGCTCAAAGCCTCCGGTGTGGTGAGCTTCAGCTACCGGCATCGTCCCGGGCTGTCTGCCATCAATTGTTTTGACCGTGACCGGCTCGATTTGATCGACGATCTGATCCATGAGAACAGCCACCATCACCTCAATTTGCTGCTGCGCAAAGACGCGATGTATCAACACGATCACAACCAGGAGATTTTTTATTCGCCCTGGCGGCGCAGTCTGCGGCCGCTGAGAGGGATTCTTCACGCGACCTTCACGTTCACCATGGGGGCGATGCTGTTCGAGAGGCTGTCTACGTGGGCATCCGGTCGGGCGGGGACTGCACGATGGAAAAGGGCTGGCCTCAGCCCGCGCGATCTTGAGCGGGCCCGCTATCGCTGTCTCGAAGAAATCGATTCGGTGCGGTACTCGTTGAAGGATCTCGATCTTGCGGGCGGCCATTTCAAATGGCTGACTCGCGGAGGCAAACAAGTGGTGAAGCAATTGGCCGATGCGCTGGCGCACATCGAACAACAGATGCTGACCCATGAAAAAGATGTGAGCCGGTCGTCGTTCGGTCCCGCCTTGCGCCGCCATCGAGCCGAGTTGGCCCGTGCGCGAGAGTTGTTTAGCCTGGTCTAAGCACTGTCATGTTGCCTGCCCGGCAGTGACTGCTAACGCCACGGCATTTCGTGTGGAGAATCATTTCTCTGGGTCCGGTAGCACGATGCGAATTTCCGCCGCCGCGTGATGCACGTGATTCGAGCAGATTGTCCCGTCATACTTCCAATCGTCGTATCCAGCAAGATACGATGAGTATCCAAGAAGATACGGTAGGCGGAGTCTTGGACTGAATGTCCTGGCCGCATGTCTCCTGTAGACCTTGCCAGGAGAGCGAGCCTTTCTCGCAGCGCCCGCCATCTTTGCAACGAAGGGTCGTTGATTTAATCGGTGGCGAGTGCCTCAGTTCGGATTCTGCCAGGTGTCTGCCTCTCGACGCACTTCAGAAATGTCTCCCAAGTTTCGCGAGGGCTCCTGCTGGACAACAGGTCTGGCATGTACTAACATTGTTCATACGTGAGGTGCGCCATGATTAAGACATTGAAAAGGCACGGAAATAGTATGGCCCTTGTCATCGAAAAGCCGATGATGGAAGCGCTCGGGATCACGGAGGAGACACCGCTTCAGGTGACGGTAAACGGGAATGCGTTGGTTGTCACCCCTGCGAACGTGGGCGTCGGTCCTGAGCGGATGAAAGCCATTACGAAAGAATTGCGCAAGCGATACGGGCCGATGCTGAAGCGGCTGGCGGATTAGTCTGTGAAAGAATTCATCTTTCTCGGTGTGGAGGATGTATTGCTGCTCCATACAGACACCATCGACATCGACGGCGGTTCACAGGGTGTCAGGGAACATGGCCTTCTGGATGCGGCCGTCGCGATGCCTCGCCAGCAATTCGACGGTGAGTATCTTCATGAAGATATCGCCGCGATGGCCGCGGCATATCTCTTCCACCTCGCCCAAAATCATCCCTTCGTAGACGGGAATAAACGGGCAGCAGTGATGGCCGCGCTATCTTTCCTCTACGTCAACGGCATTGAGAATTTGCCCGCTCCTCAAACGCTGGAAATCACGACGCGACAGGTTGCAGCAGGGGAGTTGAGCAAGGACGCCTTGACGCAGTGGCTACGAGCTCAGACAGGCAAGCGAAAGTAATCCCCTCGCCCGGTCGAGGAATTCTGCACCGTCCGCATGAATGGTGGACAGCGCGATTGGGTACAACATGAAGACGTTACCATTAGGGATCTACTGTTACTGCCCCCTCATTTACAAGTTGCTGGATGGTAATACTGTCACTCTCGCCTGCCTCAATTTCTAAAGAGAAGATCTCGTTGATACGTGAAATATAAAAATCATTCGTCCCATCAAAACCTGTAGAGTTTATTCCGAAGACTCTTCCCGAAGGGCCAGCCACCGGCCCACCGCTAGCTCCATGATGAATGACCATATCCGTGCGATAGCAGGGACCCGGGAGCATCACTCTGTCCCGTCCGTTCGATAGGTACTCAACGATTCGTCCTTCATAGAAGTCAGGATTAAAGGAGAGAATTTGTCCGCTCTCCGTTGCTTCAATGATCGTACTCGGATATGCGAAGGTAGCTATGACATCACCAGGTATATGTGGCCTTATTGTCAGACGCGTCCGGACGTCCACTAGTTCTTCTCCAGTTTCCTCATTAAGGGATGGGCAGGACAGGCCTATCGCTACATCCGCAGTATCGTGACAGTCAATCTGGAGAACGGGACGAATGTGCCATTGGTTTGGCGGGATGAGCTGCCAAGTAAAGATCGGACGGCCAGAGTCATGGGCTGATAATAATACATGCTTAGCAGTTGCAAATACTCCAGAGCTTGTTATGAAGAAGCCGGTTCCGATGTGCCGATACGTGTGACCTTCAATCAACTCAAGTAGTGGGATTATGGCTGCACCTCCTACAAGAGGAGTTCCCGTTTCATCTTCAAATCCATAGAGGTTTGGAGGAGCAGAGCCCGGGAGTGGTGGATGTTCTGGAGGAATGGGGGTTTGATTCGGCATGATAGCTCTGGTGCCGATGATATACCTTTAACAGACAGGCTGTTCAAAAAGGTCAACCAGCGAGGCCGTAGGCGAGAAGAAACCGGAGGCGTAGCCTCTGGCTAGGTTGAGGATTGATTCGAGCCGAGAACGCCGCCGGGGACCTTTTTCAGCAGCCTGCCTAGGGTTCGACGGTGACGTCCACATACGCCGGTACACTATCGGCACCCTTTTTATCCGTCACGCGCAGCTTGAAGCGAAAGGTGCGGGTTTCGGAGACATAGGGCGCGGTAAACGACGGTTCTGCCATGTTGACATCGAGCATTGCGACTTTGCTGCCGCGCACCTGGCTCCAAGCATAAAATAGGGCTTCGCCCTCAGGGTCGCGACTCTGCAATCCGTTCAAGCGCACCTTCGCGCCGGCCTTGACCGTTTTGGCGGCGCCGGCATCGGCAATCGGGGGTTCGTTTGCCTCGGGGTTGACCTCCACGCGTACGTCGAGCGTCGCTTGTTTGCCGCGATTGGTGACGGTGAGCGAGGTCTTGCCGTTGCCGACAATCTGCAGCAGGCCGTCCGGCAAGACTTTAAGAATATGGTCGTCGCCGGAGCTGTACTTCGTGCCGGTACTGGGCGATGAGAGGGGGCGCATCACCCCGTCGGCGAATTCGCCCACGACGGGGAGTTCGAAGATCTTGCCGAGGGAGTCGACGTGCCCGTAGGCGGAGGATTGTCCGGTACGACCAAGCTGCAGCGGTTTCTCTGTCTCAAAGTCGATGGACAGCAGGTCAACTGCAGGCTGGACGGTGACAAAGACTTCGTCAAACACGGTCTTGCGGCCAAGCCGGCCTTGTGAAATATCGGCGATGGCCAGGAGTCGCATGCGGCCGATGGCGTCTGGCGGGACAGGCAAGGCGCCACCATAAGGGGGTACGCGGTCGACGGTGGAGGTCAACGCGGGCAGGGCCACGACAGGCGCCCCGGTGATGCTGTCTTTCTGCCAATACTTCTCTGTGGCCATGCTTCCTTGGGAGGCCTTCCCTGCCCGGTCTTCTCCCTGTTCTACCAGGGCCTCGGTCTGCTCCGGATACCAGTAATAGCGGACTTCGACGAGGCCTGCCTCCCTCCCTGCTTCAACCTCGACAGGAACTGCCTGGCCGGAGGTCAAGACTGCACCGTCCGCCGGAGCGACAATCTTAAATGCCAATGCCGGCCCCACGGGCACGCATAGCAAAAGAGTGAGCGCAAGTAGGCACGCTCCGGTGTTCCGCCTGTTCACTGAGCCTCGGGATGGTGTTTGTCGCATGCTCACCTCGTGAGGTGGTAGGGCACGTCGGTTAGGATGACGCGATCCTTAAACAGGAGGGCGCCCTTCAGCATGAAGGCTCGTTGATTGTGCAGAATATTTTGCCACCAACGAGCGGGGAGAATTTCCGGGATCACCACCGTGACCCAACATTCCTGATCTTTCTGCAGCACCTGTTCGAGATAGTCGAGTAAGGAGCTCAGTACCGACCGGTAAGGAGAGGGCAGCACCGTGAGCGGGACGCCGCACCCCCACTGAGCCCACTGAATCTCCACCCGAGCGGTCTCCTCCGGATCGACATCGACGAGAACCGCACGAATGTCTCCGGAGCGGCTTCGCGCATAGTCTACGGCGCGAATGACGGCCCGGTTGACCCCGCCGATCGGGAGCACGACAATGTTGCGCCGGGGCATGGGTGGGCGGTGTCCCCGGGACAGGGCGACTTGTTCCGAGACGGCCTTGTAGTGGGAGCGGATCGCGCGAAAAAACGTAATGAGCAGCGGGATGAGTACGATGACGATCCACGCGCCATGGGCGAACTTGGTGCTGGCGATAATCAACGTGGCAATGGCGGTTGTGACGGCGCCGATGCCGTTGACCAGCAGTTTTTTCTCCCAATGCGGCCCTTTCTTGACGAGCCAGCGTTTCACCATCCCGGCCTGGGAGATCGTGAAGGATAGAAACACACCCACGGCATAGAGGGGGATCAACGCATGGGTGTCGCCGTTGAACAGGACGATCAGCAGGCAGGAGAAGACGCCGAGAATGATGACGCCATTCGAGAAGACGAGCCGGTCGCCCATCATGGACATTTGATGCGGCATGTAGCTGTCTCGGGCCAGGATCGATGCCAGGCGTGGGAATCCGTTGAAGCTGCTATTGGCGGCCAGAATCAAAATGACCATGGTCGATGCCTGTACAAGGAAGTAGAGCGGGCCTGTTCCGAATGTGGCGCGTGCGATTTGCGAGACCACAGTCTCATCGCCTTTGGGTACGATTCCGAAGTAGTAGGCCATGGCGCTGATGCCGATGAACATGGTCCCGAGAATCGCCGCCATGCCGATCATGGTAAATGCGGCGTTCTTCGGTTCAGGCTTCTTGAACGCGGAGACCCCGTTCGAGATCACCTCGACGCCGGTGAGCGCGGTACAGCCGGAAGAAAAGGCGCGAAGCAGGAGAAACAGCGTCAAAGGCTCTGTGGGCGCCATGCTGGGGAGCGGCTCGACACGTGCCGCATGGCCGAACAGAATCTGGAGGGCGCCGACGCCGAGCATGGCCGCGATGGTTGCGATGAAGATATAGGTCGGCACGGCGAAGAACTGCCCCGACTCGCGGACACCTCGCAAGTTGACGACGGTCACCAGAAGGATTGCGGCGACGCAGAGAGCTTCACGATGGGGAAGGAGCGCCGGAACGGCTGAGATGAGCGCGGCCATTCCGGCCGCTACGCTGACGGCGACGGTCAACACATAGTCGATCATTAAGGCCGCGGCCGCGACCAGTCCCGGCCATTCGCCGAGGTTCGACTTGCCCACGATGTAGGCGCCGCCACCCTCCGGATATTCAAAAATAATCTGCCGATAGGACATGGTCAGGATAATCAGCAGACCGATGATGGAGAGGCTGAGCGGGATGGAATAGCCGACCATGGCTGCGCCGGCCAGCGTCAGGACGAGCAGAATTTCCTCTGTGGCATAGGCCACCGAGGACAAGGCATCGGAGGAAAAGACGGCTAGGGCGAGTCGCTTAGAAAGGCGTTCGTGAGCGGCTTCCTTCGTCTTGAGTGGCAGGCCGACAAGCCAGCGTTTCAAGATCATGGGTCATTATGCCCCAAGTTGCGGAAGAGAGACAATGGACTGGGAAATGTTGTTGGCGGTGGTAAGCGGTAACCTCAGAGTTCGCCCCGGGGGAGAACGTGTATTGAAGTCGATCAAGTGAGCGCACGACCGCTTGGCAGCATATGCTGTACGAGCAGGTGAGGGGGTTGACAGAGACGGATCAGTTCAGTAATCTCCGGCACTTGTTCTCTAAAGGAGTGCCCTGCGTGCGTGATGTCGCAGGATTACAGCCAGAATGCGTATCTCCAGTGTTGAGGATGTCATGTTCTGATCGTAAGCGCTCATAACTTTTCATCTGTTTCTTTCCAAACTCTATCCAAGGAGGCCGGTCCATGGATTGTCATTGGTTCACTCGTGTCACATCGCGCGCCCTCAGCGTCATCGCTGGTGGTGCGCTTGTGTGTCTCCCGCTAGCCGCATCGGCTGAAACGCAGCCGCATGTGGACCATGCGGCGCCGCAACAAACAGCGATGTCCCATCAACTCCCGTCTTGGGCGGAGAAGTTGAAGGGGCAGACGATCGTCGAAGATGCGATGGCTGGAAAGCCGGAGCGTTCTGCGATGGTTGAGCAGCAGCACCAACGGATTATGGAGCATTTGACCCATGACCCGCAGGCGCAGCAGGTCAACACGGGTATGTTCAATACCCAGACCATGATGCACCAATATGGGGCAGGCGGTCAGGACCTCCTGTTGATGTCCGACCCACGAGTGGAGCCAGTGGCATTGTCGGGAGGCGGGAAGTGCCCGGCCTCGGCGCCGGTCAAGCAATACAACGTGTCGGCGATCAACATCGAGATCACGCTGAACCAGTGGCTCGATTTTTATCCCGGCTACATGTACACGCTGGACGAAAATCTCGACAAGGTTCGGGCGGAAGAAACGAAGAATCGGGAAGCCCGCGACAAGGAAGGTTTTGATCCAGGCGCGGTGATTCCCGGTGTGCAGGCCCAGTGGATTCAGCCGCTGACGATTCGCGGCAACCAGGGGGATTGCGTCAAGATCAAGTTGAGCAACAAGTTGGAAGGTGGCGAAGACGTCAGCCTTCACATCCATGGCTCCAGCATGGTGGTGAGCGCCACTGGTGCCGCAGCCGCCACCACGAACTCCGACAGCATCGTCCAGAAGGAGAAGAGCGGCGAGTTCGAGTGGTACATTCACCCGAGTACGCAGGAAGGTGTCCGGCAGTTCCATACATTCGCGAATGACCGTGAATTGACCGTCATGGGTCTCTTCGGATCCTTCGTTGTCGAGCCGCGCGGATCCGAGTACCTGGAAGCTTTGGGGTCCGGAGATGCGACTCCCGCCTCCAGCGGCTGGCAGGTCATGATCAAGAACGGGACCGGTCCGGACTTCCGCGAATTCGTCCTGTACTACCACGAGGTCGGCGACGAAGCCTTCCGCCCCGTCAATAAGAAAGGCGACTTTCTTCCTCAGCGCGACCCGCTGACCGACGCCTATCGCCCGGGCGGTCGTGCGATCAACTATCGCAGCGAGCCGTTCGGAATCAACAACATGCACGTGCAGCACGAATACTTCGGATTCGAAGACGAGTCGATGGGGTACAGCTCGTACACCTTCGGCGATCCGTCTCCCACGATCCCGCGCTCGTACATGGGCGACCCGGCGAAGTTCCGCCTGGTCCATGGCGGATCGGAAGTGTTCCATAGCCACCATCCGCATGGCGGCACTATCCGATGGCCGCGGAGTCCGCGCGCCATTGATGACATGAATCTGTGGACGACCGCTGGAAACGGACCGGTCAAGTATCCGGTGATCCGTGCCAAGACGGATCGTGTCGACGTCGAAGTCATCGGGCCGTCGGAAGCGTTGGACCTCGAGACGGAGTGCGGCTCCGGCCTGTGCCAGCAGTTGGCCGGCGATTTCCTGTTCCATTGCCACGTGGCGCACCATTATGTGGCGGGCATGTGGGGATACTGGCGGGTCTACAACACCCTTCAACAGGGCGACATGCGTAATGACGTCATGCCGGATCTGCTTGAGTTGCCCGATCGGAAAGGTCGCATCAAGGGGCCGATCACGTCGGACAAGTTAGTTGGTCAGACCGTGGATTGGTTCGGCAAGTCCTTCAAGATCGTCGAGAAGGGCAAGAGCGATTGGAAGTCCAATCCGGCCACCGTCACGATCAAGGACTGGGTCGAGATGCAGCTCCCGACGATGGGCAAGCCGGGACACAAGAACGATGAAAAGGGACAGACCGTGTCCTACGATGCCACGGTGTTGGATTGGGCCTGGGAAGGCACCCGTGCATTGAGCGAACCGGAAAGCGCGATCGACAATCCGAAGTATAAGTCGACCCATCCGGGCAAGCGGCACCCGATCACATTCGAGCCGTTGACCGGTAAAGTCGCCTGGCCTCACCTCACCCCGCATTTCGGGAGACGCGTCATGTTCTCCCCGAACCACGTGGGTGCGCCCTGGTTGGAGATGATCCGCCGGGATGCCAACGGCGAGGAAAGCGTCGATCAGGCCCTGCCTGGTGAAAACGGTAACTGGAGTCTCTGCCCGGAGAATGCGGGCCGGAAACACTACAACGTGCACTTCATCAAGCTCCCGATCACCATCGCCAAGAAAATCGGCAAGGAGCCGCCGGTCATCGATCCGAACGGCTTGATCTATGTCTTGCACGAAGAAGAGGCGGAGATTCGGAAGAACGATGACCTGAAGTATCCGTTGGTCGTCCGCGGCAACATTTACGATTGCGTGGACTGGACCCTGACCAGCGAGTGGGACGACGATGACTACACCAACTTCCAGTCGTCGAAGATCAACACCCACTGGCATTTCCTGCAGTTCGACAACCAGGCGTCCGACGGCGTGATCACCGGATTCTCCTATGAGCAATCCGTGCGTCCGTTCACGATGCTGGAGAAGAAGAATGCGAAGGGGCTTCCCGCCCCGATGAACACTGTCGTGACCGCTGCCGCTAAGAAGGGCGCGAACACGATCACGGTGAAGAATGCCAAGCAGTTCCATGTCGGCACGCTCCTTCTCGTCGGTGCCGACAATGTGAAGGGGAATGAAATTTCCCGCATCAAGGCTATCAATGGCAATACGATCACGTTGGCCAAAGGGCTGAAGAACGATCACCCGGCCAATGACATCGTCACGGTCGAGTTCGTGCGTCAGCGGTTCTGGGTCGATGCGGACGTGGGGACCGTGTTCTGGCACGATCACGCGTTTGGTGCGACCACCTGGCCGCACGGCGGCTTCGGCACCTTCATCGCCGAACCGGTTGGATCGACGTATCATGATCCAAAGACTGGAAAGTTGATCCGCAGCGGACCGATCGCGGACATTCACACGAACGAGCCCGTTGGTCATGGCGTGAACAACAGCTTCCGTGAATTGATGGTCCAAGTGCACGACACCGTGCCGCACACCGTCAACATCGTGACGGCGGGCAATCCTCCCGGGCAGCCGATTGAAGTAGCGCTTGAGGCAGGAAAGACCGTCTCGTTCATGATGCCCGAGAAGATCTATATGACGCCGATGCCGTTCTTGAACGGTGGTACGCATACCACCGGCAGCGGCTTGAATTTCAGGGCGGCGCCGGTTGCGCAGCGGTTGGCGACCAACCCTGATTCGTCACAGATTTTCAGCAGCCTGGTCCACGGTGATCCGTACACGCCGACCTTGCGTGCCTATGTCGGTGACACGATGGTCTTCCGTCTGTTGCACACCCTCATGAACGAGTCGATGGTCTGGACCCTGTCCGGCCACACGTTCTGGACCGAGCGGTATGCGTCGGATGCCAATCGGAAGAATTCCATCCATATCGGTATCGCCGAGCGGTATGACCTGGTGGTTCCTGAGGCGGGTGGATCACGACATCAAGCCGGCGATTACATTCACTTCAACGGTCGGTCCTCGAAGTTCTCCGAGGGTGGCTGGGGCATCATCCGGGTGTTGGATAAGGAGCAGGCTGATTTGAAGAAGTTGCCCGCGGGCTTCTCGATCAAAGGGGAGATTCCGAAGCCTCTGCCGGTCTGTCCTGCCGATGCTCCCGTGAAGCAGTTCAACGTCGTCGCGATGGACTACGCCGGCATGAAGTTCAATGCCAAGGCGCCGGAATCCATCGAAGTGGACTTTGAGCGGCGGATCCTCATGACCAACGCTGAAGCGAAAATCTATGCGTTGGAAGAAGACACCGCGAAAGTGGCCGGCGGGGCACACCCGATGCCGCTGACGCTGCGTGTGAACAGCGGTGATTGCGTCAAGGTGCATTTGAAGAACAAGATGAAGGACAGCAAGGCCTCCTTCTCTGCGATCGGCCTGGCCTTCGATCCGAAGGATTCCATGGGCGCGAACGTAGGGAACAATCCGGGTGACCAGACGGTTGCACCGGGAGCCGAGCGTGAGTACACGTACTACGCCGATCCGTTCAACGGCGAGACGACCTCGTTGGTGTGGGATTGGGGCAATGTGATGACCAATCCGCGGAACGGGTTGTTCGGTGCCGTCGTGGTCGGGCCAAAGGGATCGAAATATCGTGATCCCAAGACCGGTGCGGATTTGTCCAATAAGAATGCCTGGGCGGCCGATGTCATCATCGATCGCTCGGTGCCGGGCAATGAAATGCGGGCGAATTATCGTGACGTGGCTTTGTTCTTCCAGGATGAAGACAACATCATCGGTACGAGCTTTATGCCCTACGTTCAGAACGTGGCGGGTTTGACCGGCGTCAACTACCGGTCGGAACCGTACAAGTTCCGTGAAGAGCAGGGCTGCTCGCTCGGCAAGGTATTCCAACCTTGTAAGGCGGACAAGCCGGAAGATCCGGCGACCCCGCTCATCGAAGCGCATGCCGGCGATCCGGTGCGTATTCATGTGTTGGGTGTCAGCAACGAGCAGAACGGCATGTTCAGCGTTGAGAAGCACGAATGGCCGATCGAGCCGTTTATGCGGGGCGCTGACCTGATCAGTGTCGTGGAGTTCTCCGGCTCCGAGACGATCGACGCGTTCCTCCCCTCGGCGGGTGGAATGTATCGTTTGCCCGGGGATTATGTGTACAGCAACCAGCGCTTGCCGTACTCGCAGTCCGGACAGTGGGGCTATGTGCGGGTATTGCCGTCCGGTGATACGCGACTGCTGCCATTGGCTGGCGCGAGCGCCGGCACCAAGAGTGCCGAGGTTGAGCAGCCGGTTGCGCACGCGATTCCTGTCGCGGCCAAGTAGACTGATCGCATCTCTCAAGAGATGAGGTGAGGAGGGGGGAGCCTGAAAGGGCTCCCCCCTTTTGTTGTCCGCCGGGGATTGTGTATGATGAGCGGATACGTCTGACTTTCTGTCGATACTGCTTGCATCGATATCATATTTATTACTGAAGGGATGACATGCGATTAGTCGGCCTTGCCCTGCTCTGCGCTGTCAGTGTCTGCTGGTCTCCATCGTGGGCGTACGAGGAGATCGCGGTCACGGATGGCGGTACCATAAAAGGGACAGTCACCATGACCGGAGGAAAACCAACCCCGAAGGGATATAACCTGATCACATTTCCCGATCCGGTCTATTGCGGTCGCATATCGACCGGAACGGGGTGGCGAATTCTTGATGAGTTTTCAATGGCTTCCAGGCAAGGTCTGAAGGATGTCGTCGTCGTCTTGACTGATGTGACGAAGGGGAAACCGTTCAAGTTTGAACCGTTGACCATCGAGGCGCGTGATTGCCGGTTCCTTCCTTTTGTCACGGTTGTGAAAGATGGTTCTGAAGTGGCTGTTATGAACATGGATCCGGTCATGCACGACATCCAGGCCTATGAGACCTCGCAACTCGGTCCTCGGGTCCTGTTCAACACGCCTTTGCCGATGAATCCCCACCATAAACGTTTTGTGAGCGCGGAAAGTCACGAACATCTGGCGGGCGAGCCGGTTACGGAAGTGATTCATATGACTAAGGGGCGAAGGATTTTTCTGATGCAGTGCGGGTTCCATGCCTACATGGAGAGCTGGGGATTCGCCGTCGATAACCCCTACTTCGCGCTGACGGGTGATGATGGCACCTTCAGTTTGACGGATGTCCCGCCTGGCGACTATACGCTGATGGTCTGGCATCCCGGGGTCGGTACGATGTTGCAAAGGAAAGTGACTGTGACGGAAAAGGGACTATCGAACGTCGATTTTGACTTCAAGGCTCCGCAAGGACGGCGAAGCGTGCATGAAATCGAGCAGAATCCGCATTATGGCCCTGAGTCACTTGGAAAGGTCGTAGATATTCGTCCGACATTGCAGCGCCAGGTTCCCTAAGGTCTGTTCGAAGAGGAAAGAGGGAGATCATGAGATTGACTCGTTCCAGCCTGCTCTGTTGTCTTGCGCTCGTCGTCTGGTTGTGCCAGGTCGTGCCCTCCGTCTCTGCCTATGACATTGTCGACGTTCAGCATGGCGGGTCACTTGAAGGACGAGTGACCCTGTCGGGCGCCGTTCCGGACCCGAAAGCGTTCAATCTCATTACGTTCCCAGACCCGACCTATTGTGGGCGGATTTCGAACGGGAAGGGGTGGCGTCTCCTGCGCGACTTCATCGTGAACGCCGAGAGCGGTTTGAAAAATGCCGTAGTGCTGCTCGAAGGGGTCGAGTCGGGGAAGCCATTTGATCTCTCGGTGCCCCTGATCGAGGCGCGGGATTGCATGTTCGGCCCCTGGATGACGATCGTGCGCAATGGCCATGCGGTGGAAGTGGTGAATATGGATCCGGTGATGCACGACATTCAGGGCTATGAAACCTCCCCCGAGGCCGGGGCACGAGTGTTGTTCAATACGCCCTTGATTCTAAATCAACAGCATCAACGGGGAAATATGCATGCGATTCATAACCATGCACCGGGAAAGTCTCTGGTAGGACCGGTCTATCTGAACAAGGGACGGCGAACGTTTTACATGCAGTGCGGCTTTCACGCCTACATGGAAAGCTGGGCGATGGCCGTGAACAACCCCTATTACGCGGTGACGGATGACCAAGGCGCGTTCAGGATCGAGAATGTCCCGCCGGGGACGTACCAGATGGTGGTCTGGCATCCGCAGGCAGGGCCTGGGGTGACGCGGACGATTACGGTCGGTCCTGACGGGGCTACGGTGGAACAAGTGGCGCTTCCTGCTCCCAGGGGAACTCGGACTGCCTACAGGGTCATGGACAATCCTCGTTTCGGGCTGGAGTCCCTTGGTCATCCCGTGGAGATTGAGCCGTTGGTGGAGCATCAGCACTAAGCGCAGGTGGGGGGGCCTCCCACGGTGGTGCGTGGGAGCCGGATTCTCAGGGGTTCTCTGTTTGTCCGGTTTCGGGTATGCCTCTGCGGCGGACGGTCCATCTGCCATCGGTCCGACAGAGTTTTCTGCCTCGCTGGTGAAGCGAGTTGAAGGGCGTCGTTTCGAGGCTCAGGTTTTTGCAAAAGGCGATCGTATCCGACTGGAGTACAAGTACGCGGTCAAGACCGAGCTTGGCTATTCCAGTATAGAAATCATCCGATTGGATAAGCACGAGTCGTGGTTTTTGCTGGCTCAGCGCCGGCAAATTCTTCCGGTTCCCATCAAGCCCGAAGAAATCCTGCCGATTCAGCCCAGCCTTCCGGGGGAAAAGAGCCGGACGTTGGTGGGCGACGCTACGACCATCGGCCGTGCGTCCAAGCTCTACGAGGTGCGAGTGGACTATAACGGCCGGAATGAACGGTTTTACGAATGGGTGGATGTTGAGACCGGCGTGGTCTTGAAATTGGTGAGCCAGGATCGGGACTGGTCCATCGAGTATTCGCGAATCCGTCTCTCCCCTCAGCCGGACTACTATTTTGAGGAACCGACGGGATATCGACGCTGGGCTCCGGCATCCGCGACACAAGAAAGAGGATAGGCCTCGTGGTAGGACCAGGAAGGGATTTCATGGCATTGCATAATGAGTCGCGTTCGCTTCTGACAATGAGTGGATGGATGGCGGTGGCGATGGCGACCGGGGTGCTCTTGTGCCTCTGGCCGTCGGCCGCGTCCGCGCGTTCGTTGAAGGAGGCGCAGGCCGCGTTCGACAAGAAGCAGTATCAGGAAGCCCTGGATCTCGTCGAACAAGTGACCAAAGAGCAGGGGCCTCAACCGGAGGCCAGGCGGCTCAAGATTCATTCATTGATTCTTCTAGCAAAGCCCAAGGACGCATTAGTCGAGTACGAGCATCTCGAGCGGGACTTGAAGCAGGACGACCGGGCGCTGCTGAAAGAAGTGGCGTTGGGGTTTGTGTATGTGCTCCTGAAAGACATGCGAGAGCAGATGCGTGGCGCGGCCTACACGGCGCTGAAAGATGTGGATTCCCCGGAGATGATTCCCGCGCTGGAGGATGGACTAAGTGACGGATCCGGACTGGTGCGCGCCTTGGCGGCAGAAGCTCTGGGGAAGCTGGAGGCGGGGCGGCGTTCGCCGCGCTTGCGTAATGCCTTGGAAGATCAGGCCGGGCTGGTCAAGGCAACTGTCCTGAAGGTGTTGGGGAAGAGCGGTGACCGCTCGGTGATCCCGCTCCTTGAGAAAGCTTTGAAGGACGAGCAGCCGGCGGTGCGGCTTGCGGCGGCGGGAGCGTTGTACCATACGGGGCAGACGGCGATGTGGGACACGATACTGAAGGCCGCCTCCGCCCCGAATCCGGAAGAGCGCGCCACAGCGCTGCGGATGGTGGGGGAGCTAAAGGACGCGCGCGGGCTGTCGGTTCTGCTGGAGGCGATCACCAATACGCAGCCATCTGTGCGCGGGGCCGCCGCTTCAGCCTTGGGGGACCTTGGGAAGGTGCAGGGGATCCCCGCGTTGGAGCATGCGCTGGAGGATAAAATTCCAGCCGTGAAAACGTCGGCGGCGATCAGCCTGGGCGAATTAGGCGTGAAAGATTCACTGGTTGCCCTGAGGAAGGCGCTGGCTGATCAGAACCCGGTGGTCAAGGCGGCGGTTGTGTCGGCGCTGTTACGGGTCGAGGAACCGTTTGAATCCGTTGGAGAGGAACTGTACGAATTGGCGCAAAATCATGATCCCGGAACCCGCTCCGCAGCCGGTAAGGCAGCAGGGAGGGCGCATGGCGCCAATATGAAAGCTGCGATTGAGTTTCTTTCCGGCATGCTGAAAGATCCCATTCCGCGCCCTCGGATCGCTGCGGCCCGGGCGCTCGGGCAGATCGGAGGGGTGGACCTGTTGCCGATACTGAAGCTGGCCCTACATGACGAAGACGATGCGGTTCGGGCTACCGTGGGTGGGTCGATTGCGCGCATTCTCAATCATGCGAAGCCATCACCTAATCGCGCGAAATCGTAGGAGGCTTTGGCGGCTGGATTTCAAGTTGACAGTGTGAGTATGATTCCAGTATAGAGAAATGTTCAGAGGCCTAAGCGTAGTCGACGTGGAGCCACGTCAAGTTAATACGACTGTCTTATACAAGGGGTAAGGGTCACCAGCCCTTGTGATTGAGTGGTGACGGAGTAGGTGTCCAGTTTCGGTTAATTGTTCATTACTAAGGAGGCAGTGACATGAAGAAGGGTGCGATGAAAGTAGTATTCGGCGTTGCGGCCGCAGCGTTTTTGGCTGCGCCCCTCGCCTCGTTTGCCGGAGGCACGATTGCAGGGAAAGTGACTTATGCCGGGAAAGCCGAGCAGAAGGAGTTCTCCTTCTCCAAGTTCCCGAACCCGAAGTTTTGTCCGAAGAACCCGAACAAGAGCCTCATGGATGGCGACAAGCGTTTCCTCAAGACCATTGAAGTTGCCAAGGATGGTGGTCTGAAGGGTGCGGTCGTTTCCGTGGTCGATATCGAGGATCAGGCGTTCCAGGATGGATTCAAGGGCACGGACGTGACGGCGGAATTCTGCGAATTCTTGCCCTTCAGCGGCGTGGTTGTGAACAACAAGAACTTCCGTGCGGAGAATAAGGATGCCGACCCCGATGATCCCAAGTCGACCTTGGGTGTGTTGCACAACCCGCATAGCTTTGTGGTGAAGGGCTCCAGCTCTGCCACCGGCTTCAACATCGGTTTGGCGAAGAAGGGCGATAAGTTAGAGAAGCCCGTGGTATTCCGCGGTGGCGCGGAAAAGCAGGGCTATTATCGTTTGCAGTGTGACCAGCATGAGTTCATGCAGTCCTTCTTCCTCCCTGTCTGGAATCCGTACCATGCAGTGGTGAAGGATGACGGATCGTTCGAACTCCCTGGCGTGCCGGCCGGTAAGCACAAAGTGGTGGTTTGGCATCCCTTTGTCGGCAAGGGCAAGCTGAACGAGTTTGAAGTCGAAGTTGCAGAGGGTGGAACGGCTAACTTGAAGGCTGAAATCAAGTAGTCTCGTTTTTAACGGCGGGATAGCTCGCTGACTGAGGGGCAGTGGTTCACATCGGACCACTGCCTCTTTTGTTTGTGTCGCACCATGGGCGATCTTCCTCTTCATCACATCATGTGTTCCGGCCTCTGAGTCCATCGATTTCATCAGCATCATCCAGCCGGCCAATCCGCGTCGTTATTGGTTTTCAGGGGTTGTTCCCTGCCCGCCACTCGCCTTGCGTTTCCCTTTCTGAACTGGGTAAGATGCCAAATTTCAACACCACATTATCTGAGTGGGTGATCTGTGCCTCGTGAATTGTCTCTCGCCGAAGTGTTCCAGTTAGGGTACTACTGGGAAACAAAAATTCTTTTGACAGCCGTGAAGTTAGACGTCTTTTCGGTGCTGGATGGACGCGGCCGTACCGCCTCTGAAGCGGCCGAGAAACTCGGCGCCGATGTGCGGGCGCTGGAGTTACTTCTGAATGCGCTGGTGGCGATCAGGCTTTTGTCGAAGACCGGCGATCTCTATGCCAATACGCCGGTAGCCACGACGCATCTCGTCAAGCACGGGCCGCAATATATCGGGCACTTGCTGCTGTTGCATGATGCCGAATGGGGCAATTGGGGCAAGCTGGAGGAGGCCGTGAAAACAGGCCGATCGCCGGTTACGCAACATGTCTTCGAGACGGATCCCGCGCTTGGCGCCAATGTGTTGTCCGTCTTGCACCGGATCGGGCAACAAAGTGGCCCAGATTTGGCGAAACGCCTTGCGCTTGGCCAGGCACGGACGATGCTCGATCTCGGGGGCGGGGCCGGAACCAACGCCATTGCATTTTGTCAGGTGTACCCGCAACTTTCGGCGGCGGTCTTCGATCTGCAAACGACGCTCCCATTGACCGAACGGACCGTGAAGGACGCGGGGCTTGAAGGCAGGATTTCCCTGAAGGCCGGTGACTTCAACCGCGATTCGTTGGGTGGCCCCTATGACGTGGTGTTGATGTCCGATATCCTTCACTATCAGGATCTGGCAACCAATGCCGCGCTGGTGAAGAAAATCTATAGCCATCTGAATCCCGGTGGACGCTTGATCATCAAAGACCGGTTCTTGGATGCCTCGGGTACGAGCCCTGCCTGGACGGCGGCGTTTGCCGTCCATATTCTCGTCAATACTGAACAAGGCGCCTGCTACCGCACCGCAGAAGCCATGCAGTGGATGCACGATGGGGGATATGTCTCGGTTGAGGAAATCGAGCGGACGGCGGTGGTGCAAGGTGTTCGGCCAAGTGTCGGGTAAGATGTACCATGTTTGAATTTTTGCGTCAGCCGGGATTCTTCGGCACCCATGCGACGATGGGGGCCGATCTCAGTCAGTTGATGGCCACGCTGTTCACCGGCCTCTTCATCATCGGATGGTTGCAGGCCAAGCAGCATCGTGGACATCACCATCACTGGCTCATGTTGGGCGGGATGGTGACCATGGTCGGATTCTTCACCGCCTACTATCTGTTTCGGCAGTTGGGGGTGTTGGCGTTCGAAGGAAAAGAAGGGTTCGGGGGTTCCCAGGCCCTATACGACTACGTGTTCATCCCTGTGCTGACAATACATATCATTCTGGTGATCATCGGGTTGGTCATGGCCGTGTACATGATTGTGCTGGGGTTCCGTTCGCAGCAATTTCTGAGCGGCGCACGGGTGCTGAGTGCCGCTCGGCTGCTGACATCGTGGAAAAAGGTGAGCCTGATATTTGCGGCGCTCCTGGCGGTGGTGATGCTGTTATTCGGAACACGCGTCATGTCTGCCGGGTTTTCCATGCGAAAGCTGGAGGTCTATATCGGGTTTCTCACCCTGGTCGCGATCGTGTTTGCAGTGGAGATGGGCATTCAACGGATCTGGCCTGATGGCGGGCAGCGGCACCGCGCCCTCGGCCGTTTCACCATGATCGTCTACTGTATCCTCTTTCTGACCGGAACCTTTACCTATGCCATGTTGTACATCCTCTATCCCGGGAAAATCGGGTAGGAACGTCGAGCGGAGATGAAGAGCTGAGGGCCGATATGCTTGTGTGCGGGTGCGGCGGATGGATGCATACCGAGGGTGTTGAGGAGCGCATCTCCCGTGAGGGCGATCCCACGTGGTTTGTCCGTTCGGAGTGTCGGCCCTGCCAGTGGGTAGTGGGGGTCGATGTGCCGGTGGGACAGGTCGATGGGTTGGTCGATCGTCTGATGTGGACTGATGATGCCCGGCATCGGCTGGATCGTGTTCCTCCCTATGCCGTTCCAGTCCTGCGTGAACTGGTGGAAGGGTTTGCCCGGACCAGACGGCAGCGAGTGATTACCTACGAATTGATCGATCAGGCGAAAACGGGCGATATGGTCTCATGGGACCCGGATGCAGAGCAGCGCCTCGCCAATGTGCCGGCGCCGGTTCGGGCCATGGCGCGCGTTGAGTTGGAACGAACGGCGGTGGATCGTGGTGAACGCTCTGTGACCGTCGCGCTGATGGAAGAAGTGAAGGCGCGATATTTCGGCATGGCGGCTCAGCGCGATGACGCGTAAATGCTAAGGCGGCTCTTGCGCGGAGCCCACGGCGTCGCTCCCGCGCCCCACATCATTGTGCTTGGCGACTGACAACATGTTGCACCGATTGGCACTGCGAGTCCTTCCAAGTTTGACGCTGGCCGTCACCGAAGATTCGGTTCGAACAAGAAAGCGCCTGGTCATGTTTGTCCCGGGGCTGGTGGCGTTTGCGGTGTACCGGGCGGCGAAGCATGGCATGTCGCTGGCAGAGCCGGTGACGCTGCTGCTCTTGAGTGGCCTGGTGTCGCTGGTGACGGCGATCTGTGCCTATCGCGTCGGTCGAGGGGTGCCGTTTGCGCAACTAGTGAGCGCGGATGGAGCCAGACGTATCGGATGGATTCTTGCCTGGATCGGTTTTGTGTATGGAGTGCAGTTGTCGCTGCTCGTGCTGGCGCTACTCTGGCTCGTTGGATATGACTATGCCAAGCATCCCGATGGCCCGGCCATGATGGCGATGATTATTCCCAGTACGGCGGTCGCGCGCGATGCATTTGAGATCGGGTATGTGCGATGGCTTGAAGCCAGCGGGCGGCCGTTCGTCACGTTTCCTGATGGCGCGGGGCTTCGTGCCCTGCTGGCGCGAGTGACGCCGGCCCTGGCGGGGTGGGTGGCGGCAGGGGTTGCCGGTTGTGTGAGTCTCTCGCTGCTTCTGGCGGCGCTCGTTAGCGGTGACATGGCCGTGTTGGCGCAAGGCGCTGTCGTGACGATGGCGGCGGGAACGGTCGGTCTCTTGGCATTTTTCGCCGGGCAAGGAAATGGGGCAGCCTGGACGGCCGGATTGTCCTCGACCCGCTGGAATGAATTGGTGAAGTTTTGGTGGTGGCCCGGGCTGGCCTTCGCCTCGACCTACTATCTGGTGTTGGTCGGCGGTTGTCTGTATGTGTTGAAACAGCCGATGAGTTCACCCGGACTCTTCGCTGGCGTCGCCGGCCTCGTCGGTGGCGTGATGGCGCTGTACTGCTATTACCTGGGACATCGGCGGGATATCGAAAATCGTCAGCCTGGAGGAGTGCCCAGCGCCTTGTTGCGCTGCCCATTCGTCATGGGCATTCTCGGCAAGTCCCGCGAAGCCATTGCTGGTACGGCATTGAGTGGATCTGCGGCTGTCTTTGACAAGAACAGCCAGAGAGCGTCGTCATGATTAAACGCCTTCCGCTTCCGTCCGTGATCCTGTTGTTGCTGTCCGGGTTGCTGGTGGCCGCGAGTGTTCTGCTGCTGAGTCCGCCATCGCTGGTGGCCGCCGACCCCTCCGCAGATGTGTATTTCCATACGCCCGGAGTTCCGGACGGTCCTTCGGCGCCGACGGCGAATGAGAACCACTATCCGCAAGTCGGGTCACTCGATAGCCGGTTGTTGATGTGGTTTATCATCCAGCAGCATACCTACTTCGGTGGTTTTGTCCTGGCCCTACCGATCTTTTGCGTCCTCTTGGAATTTCTGGGGTTGGTCGCGAGGAATCCCGCGATGGCCGTGCGTTATGACGGGTTGGCGCAAGATCTGTTGAAGGTGGCGCTGCTCGCGCTTTCCGTGACCGCAGCGGTGGGGAGCGTGATGCTGACGATGTTCATCACGCTGTACCCCAGCTTCATGCAATACATGGGAGGCACCTTCAAGGTCATGATGCCTCTCTATGCGCTGGTGTTTGTCGGGACGACGTTTCTCACGATCGCGTACTACTACAGTTGGGATCGGATGGCAGCGCCGGGGTCGAAGTGGGTCCACCTGTCGATCGGCGTGCTTGCGGTGGTGTTCGGCACGTCGCTGCTGTTATTAGCCAATGCCTGGTCCGCCTTCATGATGGCGCCGTCCGGCGTCGACGGGCAGGGACGGTATTTGGGGAATCCCTGGCATTTACTTCGCTCGGCACTCTGGAATCCCCTGAACTTGCATCGATTCCTCGCGGACATCATGTCGGGTGGCGCGGTCGTCCTGGCCTATGCCTGTTATCGGTTCTTTTCCGGCAAGAGTCAGGAGGAGCGGGCTTATTACGATTGGGTCGGCTATGTGTTCTTGTTTGTGACGGTCTGCGCCTTGTTGCCGATGCCGTTCGCCGGTTATTGGTTGATGCGTTCCGTCTATGCGTACAGTCAAAGCATGGGCGTCACGATGATGGGCGGGTTGCTGACCTGGCTCTTCGTGGTGCAGGCGCTGTTGATCGGCGCCCTCTTTCTTGGCGTGAATTACTATCTCTGGCAGAGCATGGGACGGATTCGCGGCGGTGAGCGTTATCAGCCCTACTATCAATATCTCCTGCTCGCGCTGACGGGTTGTCTGTTTATCTGGTTGACGCCTCACACCATTTTGATGACCGGGACGGAAGTCAAAGCCATGGGCGGGGCGCAGCATCCGGTCATCGGAAACTACGGCGTCATGTCGTCGAAGAACGGCGCGGTCAACGTGATGATCTGCATCACCGCCTTGAGTTACATCTTTTATCGACGCGCAAATCGGACGATGACGATCTCATGGGCCAAAGCGGGAAATGTCATCCTGGGGGCCCTGTTCGGTTTCGGAACGGCGCACATCATCGGCTTATCGGTCTATGGATTTTATCTTCCCGCCAGTCTCCGCGTCGGGTTGTCCGGCCCGCAGGCCGTCACCACGTTGCTCGTGGTCACGCTGGGTTTGCTGCTGAACCGACGTATGTTGCGTGGTGCAACAATCCACGGTCCTGTACAGTGGGGCCAGATTTCGGTTCGCGGAATGGTTGGCTTGTTCGGGTTGGCGGCGGCGTTTACCTGGGTGATGGGGTTGATGGGGTATATCCGCTCTTCGGGCCGGTTGGCTTGGCACGTCAACGAGTTGATGCCGGATACGTCCCCCTGGGCGTTTACGCCATCGCTTGGATTCGCCGCAAAAATGGTCACGATCAACATGGCCCTGTTTTGGGGGGCGGTATTCTTCCTATTTTGGGTCTGTCAGCGCGGGCAGCAGCCGGTGATGCATGAAGATGTGAGCGCGGAGAAGGAGGCAGGCTTTCTGCCGTCTCCGTCTCATGAGGGATAAGGACGGTGATGAGGGAATGTGAGATGGCTATGAAGATGTTTGTCGCGGCAATAGGGCTGTTGGGTGTGGTGGGATTGTGCAGTGTGATGGGAGTTGGCGCTCCGGCCTATGCAAACGAAGCCGGAGTGTTGGTGCTGGAAGATTTTCAGTCGGCAGATCAGGACGGATTTCCGATCGATTGGCAGCATGAGAATCAGCGTAGTCAGGCCAAGGGGCGCGATGCCTACAAGATCCAATCGCAAGACGGGAAAAAATTTCTCGCGGCCAAGGATGCAGGACAGCGTGTGAAGAAACGCAAGATCGACTGGGACCCGAAGGTCTATCCGGTGCTGACCTGGCGCTGGCGTCTCCATAAGGCTCCCAGCGGTTCGGAGCCGATTGCGGCACTCTATGCTTCGCTGGATACGGATCTCATGTTTATTCCGGTGTTTACGAAATACATCTGGAGCGCCGGAAAGCCGGAAGGGACGTTCGTTGAGGGCGGGATGTTTAGCGGATCAGAATTGGTGGTGCAGAGCGGAGTGCTTCCGGTCGGGGAGTGGGTGGAAGAGCGGGTCAACGTGTACGAAGATTTTAAGCGTATTCATAAGCACGAGCCGGCTGAGAAGGCCTGGGGTATTTCGTTGTTTGCGGGGCCCGGTGTGGAAATCGATTTTGGGACAGTTACGGTGAGTTCGGGCAAGTGAGTGTTGGGGGAACTCCCTTTCGTAGAAGGTCATCATGGCAGGGATGAATCCACCATCGACCAGGGTGTTGCTTGAAGTGGCATTTGGTGCGGTGGTGATGGGCACGGTCGGTGCGTTGATCGGAGCAATTCTTGGCGGCTCGTCCATTCCATTGGCTTCGGGATTGGGATTGGCGTTGGGCGCGGTGGTTGGGTTTCTCGGCGGGCGCCGCTTCCTGGTCAGTATCCTGGTCGGTACGGTACTCGGTGGCCTGTTGGCGTGGTTTATTGCCGGAATTGAGAAGGTCTCGTTCGGGGCAGGGGCCGGCGCGGCGATGGGGGGATTTCTCGGCGTGCAGATTTCGATGTTGTTGGATGTGCGGGCAGCGAGAAAGGCTGCGGCACTGGAAGCGAGTAGTGACGAGGCTTCGGCTGACTCGGCGGTTATTAAATCCTGAGGTGCGAGTAACGAGATGGAAAATAGGGGTGTGCTGATCGGGTCGATCATCTTTGTGTTCGGGTCGTTTATTTTGATGATTGGCGGGCTGGTCTACGAATCCTATAAGGCGAAGCAGTTGCGCCAGCAGGTGCTTTCGATCACCACGGAGGTCAAGCCGGTCGCCGTGGCCGCCGCGCAGGACTTCTCGATGTATAAGACGCTTGTCGGCGATGACGGCCGTGACATGGTGCAGGTTTCTGAAGGGCCGTTTGTGATGGGTAGCCGTGACAACGATAGTGATCCGGATGAAAAGCCTGAGCACCAGGTATATCTGAAAGCATATTTTCTGGATAGGCACGAGGTCACGCAGGATGCCTATGATCGCTTTGCCAGGATGACGAAGCGAATCAAGCGAAAGATCGAAGTGTTCGAAGAGGATCCTGTCAAATTGCTGAAACCTGAATATCCGATGATTGCTGTGACGTGGGACGATGCAGAGGCCTATTGCAAATGGGCCGGCAAGCGGTTGCCGACGGAAGCGGAGTGGGAGAAGGCCGCTCGCGGAGAAGGGAAGCGTCGCTATGCCTGGGGTGATGAGTTTGTGGTGGGATACGCGAACATCGATGGAAATGAGGACGGATTTCGTTATCTGGCTCCCCCGGGGTCGTTCGAGTCGGGACGCAGTCCCTACGGAATCTACGATATGACGGGTAACGTCGGTGAGTGGGTCGCGGATTTTTACGACGAAAATTCGTATCGGGGCTCTCCGTATCGTGACCCGAAGGGGCCTGACCAGGGCGAGCAGCGTGTTATCCGTGGCGGTTCCTGGCGGGAAACCAAGCGAAATGTGCGTTCGTCAAAGCGATTTCAGGCAAAACCGTGGCGACATGACATAACGGTCGGCTTTCGCTGCGCGAAAGACATCGAGGCCGATGTGGTCGTTAAGTAGTCTGTATCGGCATGCTCGAAACGCGATTCAAAGTGATTTTTCTTCTGGTGGTGCTGTTTGCCGCCAGCTTGCCCGTCATTGCGATTCTTCGAGGGACGGTATCCACTCCGTTTGAAGCTGAGCCTCGGCCGGCCGAACAGGATCAGGGAGCCTCCAATCCTGAGCTGGCCTCCGCTGAGGAACCTCTTGAAGAAGAGCTCGTTGTGATTCCTGCGGGGCCGTTTATCTTCGGGACCAACCGGGGCGGGTTTGATGAGCAGCCTGAGCGGACGATTTATCTCGACCAGTTTCTGATTGATCGCTACGAGGTGACTAACGCGCAATATGCTGCGTTTGTGAAGGCAACGGGGCATCGAAAGTCCGGACCTCCCTCACGGTATGCGAAAAATACGCTGCGTATGCGAGGTGTGAATCAGCCTGCGGTCTATGTCTCCTGGGAGGACGCGAAAGCCTATTGCGAGTGGCGTGGAAGGCGGTTGCCTTCTGAGGCGGAGTGGGAGAAGGCCATGCGCGGGCCCGATGGTCGCCTGTGGCCATGGGGAAACGTTGAAGTGCCGAACGCGGCGAATTGGGCTCGCGTGGACGATGGGTTTGAGGTGGCGGCGCCGGTGGGGCGGGTGAAGAGTGACGCCAGTCCCTATGGGGTTATGGATGGTGCGGGCAATGTTATGGAATGGGTGAACGATTGGTACCTTGAGGGGGCCTATGCTGCGGCTTCAGAGCGCAATCCGGAAAGTCCTGAATACGGAACCTATAAGGTGTTGCGCGGGGCTGCCTATACCAGTTCGGGGTCTGATTTACGCATTACCGCGCGCAGCAAGATGATGCTGGATTTTCGGGATGAAACAATCGGCTTTCGTTGCGCTCAATCAAGTGCAGAGAATGGCCGGTCGTCTGGAGGCGTGGGGCCGGAGAAAATCATAGGAAATCGAAGTAGTAGAGGATCAGAAACACGGCCAAAATGATATTGACAACCATTCCAGCCAAAACTATAATGTCGAACACTTTTGAATTTTTAGCCATAAAAATCCCTTTAAAAATCATGTGCGTGAGGGATTTTGATTAACACAGCGTAGTTGGTGTGTCAATTCAAAATACGTACTTAAACCGTTGGGAGAATCAAGATGGAAGCTGCTCAGGATGACGTCCAAGTTAAGATCGGAAAAATGATTTTCTACATCACCCTGGCAGTGAGTCTTTGGTTTTTTTACTGGTTCGGCGGGATTCAGTGCCCTTGCTGATCCGGTATTCTGGCCTGGGAAATTGTTTATCAAGTTGAGGGGGGTTTGAGATGGGCCAAACAATTGTGTATGTCGTCGTATCCGTTTTGATCTGCGTCTCGTTTTTTGCAGCGGTTGATCATTTTCTGATGGACGCGCAGGGTTTGGACTTTTGGTATCTCCTTCGAAAGTAATCATTCGGAGGGTAGGGCTTTGAAGTTGTTGTTCACATACGCGATGTATCAAGGAGGTAACCCATGGGCTCTGTAACCCGCACGAAGTTGATGTCGATCATGGCGCTAGGCGCAATGATCGGCCTCCTCCTCTTGCCTATTCTGGTTGCGATCCCTGCCCTTGCTAGCGACGGTGGCGCTCCTGCTGCCGGCGTGAAGAAAGAGGGTGGTGACGCAAAGGTTGAGAAGGGTAAGGACGTTTATTACAAGACGGAAGGTATTGTCTCGGGCCCACCGGCTCCTAAGACAACGGACAGCGAGAAGGACTATCCTCGATACAATTTCGAGAGTCGCGTCCTGCTCTGGTTTGCCAACCAGCAGCACCTTTACTATGGTAGCTTCGTCTTGGCTGTTCCTATTTTCTGTATGGTCATCGAATTTATGGGGGTCGTGACCAAAGATAAGGCGATGGCTAAGCGGTATGATCAGCTGGCGTACGACTTTATTAAGATCAGTCTGACGGCCTACTCTCTGACGGCCATCTTGGGCGGAATTCTGATCTTTACCTTCCTGACTCTCTATCCAGCCTTCTTCCAGTATCTCTCGGGTATCTTTAGGCCGGTCATGCATATTTATGCATTGATGTTCGTGGCCGAAAGCGGAACTCTCTACATTTACTATTATGGCTGGGACAAGATGAAGGAGGGGTTCCTGAAATGGATTCACCTCAGCATGTCCGTCGTCCTGAACGTCATCGGTACGATCTTGATGTTCCTGGCGAATTCATGGATCGGCTTCATGATGTCTCCTGCCGGCGTTGACGAGCAGGGCCGGTATCTCGGTAATATCTGGCACGTGATCCACACCGCGTTGTGGAACCCGCTCAATCTCCATCGCATTCTCGGTAACATGGCCTTCGGTGGTGGTGTCGTGGCGGCCTATGCGGCCTATCGGTTCTTGTCGGCTAAGACCGATGAGGAGCGTGCTCACTACGATTGGATGGGTTACATCGCGATGGCTCTCGGTGTGGCGTTCCTGATTCCGTTGCCATTCGCGGGTTATTGGTTGATGCGTGAGGTCTATGCCTATCGGCAGCAGATGGGTATCACCTTGATGGGCGGATTGTTGGCTTGGTTGTTCATCATTCAGGCAACCATGATCGGAATTCTGTTCTTGAGCACCAACTACTATCTCTGGCAAGCGCTTGGCCGGATGCGTGGTGCGGAAAAATATCAGCGCTACATTAAGTATCTCGTGTTCCTGCTCACGTGCGGATACCTGGTCTTTATTACGCCGCATACCATCGTTATGACTCCCGCCGAGTTGAAGGCGATGGGTGGCCAGCAGCATCCAGTGCTGGGTAACTATGGCGTGATGTCGGCCAAAAACGGCGGCATCAATGTCATTATCACGACAACCGTGTTGAGCTTCGTGTGGTATATGCGAGGCAATAAGGTTTCGACGGTGTCGTGGTCGAAGTTCGGCAATATCTTCATGGGCTGTTTCTTCTTCTTTGCGTACCTCAACATCATTATGTTGGCTGTGTACGGCTACTATATTCCGGCGAACGTACGCGTCGGCTTGTCCGTTCCGCAGGTGGCTACTACGCTGTCGTGCCTGTTCTTCATGTTCGCGCTTAACAGCGTCATGATGAAGGGTGCCAAACAGATGGGACCGATTGAGTGGGGTAAGATTTCTGCCCGGTCTCAATACGCGCTCATCATGTTGGCCACGGCTTTCACGTGGATGATGGGTCTGATGGGATACATCCGATCCTCTGTCCGCCTGTTCTGGCACGTCAATGAAATTATGCGTGACAATTCACCTTGGGCCTACACCCATACGGTGGGCTTCGCTGCGAACATGATTTCGGCCAACGTGCTGTTCTTCTGGATTTCAATTATGTTCGTGTTTTGGTTAGGGGCCCTTGGTGCTAAGAAGGCACCGGCCGAGGCGAAGGCAGCTGTGCCTGGCAGGGCGGCAGCACCAGCAGTTGGTCACTAATCAAAGCGCAAGAAATGAATCAATGAGGGAGGGTGTCTGGCTATCGCGTAGCCAGAGCCTTCCCCTCCTGCAGGAGGTTTGAGCTGTGATTGAACTCATTAAAGCGGCCGTAGCGATGGGCTGGCCTGCATTAGGGATTCTTGTGGCCCTAATGTTTTATTTTAAGGCCTCCATTTCGGATCCTGTTGCCAATAAGCGTGCGGTATTCAAGACATTCATCGGCACTATTGGCGCCATGCTTCTTTTTATGGCTATCGCCAATTACAAGATGAATTTCTTCGAAGAGTCCAGGCTTTTGCCCGTGTCTTTGGTTCTGATTACGTCTATGACGTTCATGATGGCGCTCTATTTCACGAATATCAGCGCCTTGCTGAAAATCGGCGGATTCATGTTCTTCATCGCCGCCGCTCTCTCAGGATATGGGAACTGGTTGCCCCAGGTTGAGGGTGGATTTCCGCCCATCGAAGAAAAGAAAGACTTCAGCAACATGCCCCAGACGGAGCTTGCTGACGAGGGCGAGAAGATTATTTTCGGTGGAGTCGGTCAGAATAAGGTTCAGGGCGCAATTGGTAAGGGCCAGTGTCCGCTCTGCCATGCTTTCCACAAGGGTATGTTGGGCGAGCGTGCACCAAACTTAGATGGACTCCCAGAGCGTGCAGGGACACAGATCGAAGATCCTCGCTATCATAAGGGGAACGCTGCTGCTCGCGATTCCGATCAAAAGGAAGCATTTCCTGGGTCAGGAACGGCCGAGAATGGGCAGGAGTATATTGCTGAGTCGCATGCGTGTCCAAGCTGTTTCGTGGTTGCTGGTTATGGCGTGAAGGGAACCAATGACAAGGTTAGCCCGATGCCGTCTATCCATAAGCCACCGATCTCTTTGTCTTTGCCTGAGCTGGCCGCGGTAGACACCTGGTTATATATGAGGGAAGGGCGAGACGCCCCTGGTTTTGACGAGATTGTCAAATCCTATGAAAAGTTCATCCCGGAATCGGATCGTCCAAAACCACCAACAGAAGGTGATGCAAAGCCTGGCGCCAGCGCCTTGATGGCGGACGGAACCGAACCAGTCGATCAGATTTTTGCAAAGGGACAATGTGTCGCGTGCCATACGATTCCTGGAATCGCTGGAGCGACCGGCACGATTGGTCCGAAGTTGGTCGAGGGAACGAATGCTCCACTGCGCATTAAAGACAAGGATTACAAGGGGAAGGCGAAAAGCGTTCCTGACTACATCATGGAATCCATTGTCGAGCCTAGTGCTTACGTTGTGAAGGGATTCCCCGACAACACCATGCCTAAGGTGTTCGGGCAAAAGCTTAGCGCCGGCGCCCTCAAGAAACTTGTAGATTACCTCTCGCAGGTACAGGAAGGGAAAGAGCCACCCAAGGCCTCCTAACTGCGATGGGTATCTGGTTGCTACTGCGGAAGAAAGGGAGATGAGGACATGAAAGCATTAATGTCGGTCGTGGCATTGATCGGCGTCCTGGGGTTGCTCATGTTGATCGGAATGATCTTCGGAGTGGTGCCCTCGAACACCGTCAGGCTCGTTGAGGGCTACATGCCCATGCAGGTACTGAGTGAGCTGGCCATCTTCGTGGCTGGGTTCACCGGCCTGAGTTATCTAGCCAACTCAATGGGAATTGCCTTCCCCCGGTTTTGGCAGGGTGTGTTGTTTTGGGCTTTTATCCAAGCCTATCTCAAGTTCCGTATCTATCCACCGATTCCATTTAGCGTTCGTGCCATGTACGGAACCGTATCGTTCGTAGCCGTGTTCATGTGGGTGTCGGCCAACGAAGAGGATTGGAAGAAATTCCGTCAGCCGATTCTCAATGTTTTGGATGCCAACACTGGATTCCATAAGGCACTCAGGACGATGTATCTCATTCTCTTACCGATTCTTATCGGCGGATTCTCATTCATGACCATGAAGCCGAGTGTGGATGAGCCGATTGAGCTCCGGACGGTACATCCGGCACCTCCAGCTAGCACGAAGGTGCACGGCAAGACCTACACCCTGCAAACGTCACAGAATCCGTATCGGGTGAATCTCGAGGGCAAGTATGACCAGGCGTACAGCAATAAGCTGATCGTCGAACAGGGGATGGGACGACTGATGGCACCCAATGCCAACCCATGGGATGACAAGGCTGAAGGGTATCTGAAGTATGTTCGGGAAGGCGGCGAAATATTCTTCCAGAATTGTCACTTCTGTCACGGCGACAATTTGAACGGTCGCGGTCTCCATGCCTTTGCGTTCAATCCGATTCCCGCTAACTTCACAGACCCGGGAACGATTGCACAGTTACAGGAAACCTTCATTTTCTGGCGCGTAGCTAAGGGCGGAATTGGTTTGCCGAACGAAGGATTCCCGTGGGCCTCGGTTATGCCACCATGGGAACAGCACCTGACGACGGATGAAATTTGGAAGGTGATCCTGTTCGAGTATTGGCACACGGGATACTATCCTCGGACATGGGACTAATCCTGAATCTTACAAACAACCTGGGAGAACAGGTGGTGAGGTTAACAATGAGCAAACTTCGTATGAACGTAAAGGCGACGCCGATTTTCGGAGCAGCCTTAGGGGCCCTTATCCTCTCCGCGAGTGCGGTTGGGCTGGGCCATGCTGGAGATCTTCCGGAAGGCTTTTCAAAAGGGGAGTTGGCACCTGCTCCTCCCGCCGAGATGATCGAAGCTGGAAAGCGTGTCTATTTCACCAAGTGTGTCTGGTGTCACGGCGTGGATGGTGCTGGTGATGGGCCAGGTGCCGATCGTCTGTGGCCACGACCGAGAAATTTCAACCAGGGCACATTCAAAATCCGTCACACAGCGAGCGGAGAGTTGCCCCTGTTCAATTACAACGAGAAGACTCCTGATTCTGGGAAGAATGACCTGCTCGATACGGTTACGCATGGTCTCCCCGGTTCCGCCATGCCACCGTGGGAAGGTATCTTGACCGAGGAGCAGCGGCTTCAGGTTTTGTCGTTTGTCACGACTCAGTTGGTCAAGGATCGAAAGTTTACTGACAAGCAGTCTGAGACACAGACGATTCTTCAACTTGGAACCATCAAACCTGCTGAGCCGACTGAAGAGAGCATTAAGAAGGGCGCCCAGCTGATTGTCGATAAGAAATGTATTGAGTGCCATGGTGTGGAAGGGCGTGGGGATGGAAATGCTTTCAATTTGAAAGATGACTGGGGCTTTTCAATTCAACCGGCCGATTGGCACAAGTGTTGGAACTTCCGTGGGAGTCGCCAAGATCCTTATAATGTGCGGAATATTTTCCGTACCTTCTCCACGGGTGTAAACGGGACGCCAATGCCGTCATTCGCGGATAGCACGTCCGTTGAAGACCGTTGGAGCATTGCGAACTTCGTAAACTCGTTGTGTGAGCGCGATGCCGAGGGTAAGCCTCTTGGCATTGATCCTTTGACCGACAAGCCGAAGATCAACTTCGTTGTTCCTTCTGCTCCAGTCGAGGGTGAAATTTCGAACGATCCCGAGAATGAGATGTGGAAGAAGCAGGGCCGTCGTTATGTTGCGATGGGCGGTCAGATCACCCACAAGCCTCGTAACTTCGTCAATCGTATCGATGATATCTGGGTCAAGTCGTTGTACAACGAGAAAAACGTGGTGTATCTGATCCAGTGGGATGACCGGACGAAGAGTGTCGCCGAGGGGAAACTTCCTTGGGCGCCTACTCAAGTCAATGTTGAGAACTTTGGTGTGAAGGAGCAAGCGCCTAAGACCGGAGAAGAAGGGTCAATTGCTGCTGCTCAGAACAATTATGCCGTCTATAACGATGGCATCGCGTTCCAATTCCCGATCAAGTGGCAAGAGATTCCTGCCCCGTTCAAGCCACGATATTTGTGGGGGGATGCGAAGTTCAACGCCGACATTCTGAAGTGGGAGGCGGATGGTTCTCTCCGGTCCTTTAAGGGGACTGGTTGGGATCAGGACTTTGAAGAACGTGATGACTTCGAAGAAAAAGTTAAGTTGTTGAAGTCAGAGTGGAAGAACGGACAGTGGACTGTCATGATCTCCCGTCCGCTGAAGGGCGACAAGGATGATTATGATGAGTACACGCGGTTCGACATCGGTAAGTACATTCCGATGGTCTTCTTTGCCTGGGACGGACACAACGGAGATGCGGGACGGAAGATGGCCGTATCGGCCTTCTATTACACGATCTTGCAGCCTCCGATTCCACAGGAAGTGTATATTTACCCAGCGGTTATCGCAGTTGGCGTGGTGTTTTTGGAAGGCTGGATGCTGACCCGCCGAGCCAACAAGAAGAAGGGTAAGGTCCTCTAAGTCGATACTCGAGCTAGAGGTGGTGTCGCGAGGGGGTGGGGAAACTCACCCCCTCGTTTTTTATGTGACTAGGATTTGGGGACTACATTGGGATGAGCGAGCGCACCCTAGTCGATGTCACCGGGGTCCTCATTGCCGGTGGAAAGAGCCTGCGCATGGGGCGGGACAAACGCTTCCTGAAGGTGAACGGAGAGAGTGTCTTTGACCGGACGCTCTCTCTATTAATGGATACTTTCGTTGAGACGGTGGTTGTCCTCGCTGAACCAATCGAGTCACTGGAGGTTCGTGGCTGTCGAGTTGTCTATGATGTTATCCCGAACGCAGGTAGTTTGGGTGGTCTGTATACCGGGCTGTTAGCGGCCTCACAGCCGAGGATATTTGCCGTGGCCTGTGATATGCCATTTCTTCATGCCGAGGTGATTCGTTACATGGTCTCCTGTGATGAAACGGCCGATGTCGTTGTCGCGGAACTCGAGGGACAGTTCCAACCAATGCACGCAGTGTATTCCAAACGGTGCGCCGAATTTCTCAAGGCGATGGCTGAACGTCAAAACTTGAAGATCCAGACACTGTATCGAAGTGAAGCATTACGAGTTGCGGTGTTAGGAGCGAATGCCCTGTCATCTCTTGGGGTTGGTCTTCGTTCATTTCAGAATATCAATACGCCCGAAGATTTAGCACTCGCCAACGCACCGATATCTGACAAACCGTGACGAGCCAGGTTCCACAGGGCGGCAGCAAGCGTGGGGTGCTAGTCATTCACCCTGGGGCCCTAGGTGATGTGCTCTTGTCCCGCCCTGCTTTATGCGCAGTCCGGCACCAGTTTCCTCACCATGAGATTGCGTTTTTGGCCGGACAGTCCGTGGGAGCGCTCTTGTGTGGAGCTGGGGAAGTTGATCGAGTTTTCCCTCTTGAATCGTCATATTTGAGTGGACTATGGGCTGGGCCGGACAGCCTTTGTTCAGAATTTAGGGCATGGCTTGGCAATTGCGATATTGCAGTCGGATGGCTTCCGGACGCAGAAGGGGCCCTCTCGGCTACACTTCGGGCCTCGGGTGTTCAGTATGTCTGCCTGCAATCTGCTGCATCTACCGATCTGTGTGCCGAACACCAAGCGTCGCGGTATCTTGATGCCATTCAACTGAGCGGGACTAGTCAGCTAGTCGGTACTCCACTCGTTCTCTCTCCGGCTATTCGCGAACGCAGCAGGCTCGTTCTTCAGGCACTTATTCAAGAGAATCGGCACACGGTGGTGGTGATTCACCCGGGGAGCGGGAGCCCCCATAAGTGTTTAGATGCACGGCTTCTCGTGCCCGTGATTGAGTGGTTGTTCCAGGCCGACATGGCTCCCCTATTGCTGGAAGGCCCGTCTGATCGTGAGGCTGTGGAGCGCGTCCTCGCGACTATAAAGGTCGACGTGCCGGTCATCCGTGGGCTGGCTTTGTCCACAATGGCAGGGGTGCTGTCGCATGCGAAACTCTATGTGGGACACGATTCTGGCGTGACGCACCTCGCCGCTGCCTTGTCGGTTCCTACGATTGCTTGTTTTGGTCCTACTGATTCACGTCGTTGGGCTCCGCTTGGTCGCGCCGTGTCGATTGTATCTGGAGCGCCCTGTACCTGCCGGACTTGGAGTGCCGTGGCAGAGTGCCGTGAGCGCGTGTGTCTTCAGATCGCTCCGGAGCGCATCATTGAGGTCTGCCGACTGTTATTGTCAGAGCGACGGACGGTTCCTGCCACCTAACTCGCGATCTTGTCTCTCATGTCATGGTGTGTTAGATTCCCAGTTTGATTTTCGCTGTTTCCACGCAGACTTAGAGGGGTTTTTGTGACTCAGAGTGTGGTGCAAGACAAGGTTAGTCAGGCGTTGGTCGGGGCGCTTCGATCGGCGCAGCAACGAGGGGTGCTCAAGCTGGAGCAGATGCCGATGGTCAACCTCGAAGCCCCGAAGCGGCCCGAGTGGGGTGATGTGTCGTGCACCGTCGCCATGTCTTTATCTGCATCGGAGCGCCGCCCTCCGTTTGAAATCGCCCAAATTATTATCGATCACATCGAGCAGCGGGATGCATTGTTCAGTCGTGCGGAAATCGCACGACCGGGCTTTTTGAATCTGACGGTCAAGCGAGAGCTCTGGATGGATGTTCTGCGCGAGATTGAAGCGCAGGGCGAGCGGTATGGCCACAGCCAAGTGGGGCAGGGACGGCGAGTGCTCGTGGAGTATGTCAGCGCCAATCCGACCGGGCCGTTGCATGTCGGGCATGGCCGCGGTGCTGCTGTGGGGCAAGCGCTAGTCCGTCTCTTATGCGCTACCGGACATGATGTCGTCAGTGAGTACTACATTAACGATGCTGGCCGGCAGATGAAGTTGCTAGGCCTGTCGGTTCTGGCGCGGTACCGGGAGGCTTGTGGGCAGACGGTGTCCTTTCCTGAAGACGGGTATCATGGCGGGTACATTCGCACAGTCGCCGAGCATGTGAAGGCGGAACAGGGCGCGGCGCTGCTCTCCCTTCCCGCTGCTGATGCGGAACAACGGAGTAGGGAGTTCGCGTATCGTGAATTACTGGCACTCATTCGTCAGGATCTGGAGATGTTCGGGATCGCCTTTGAGTCCTGGTTAAGTGAAGCCTCGTTGTTGTCGTCCGGCGCCGTGGAGCAGGTACTGAGCGAGCTGAGAGCCAGGGACCTCTTGTTCGATCAGGAGGGCGCGCAATGGTTTCGATCGTCGGCGTTCGGTGATGAAAAGGATCGGGTGGTCCGCAAGCAGGAGGGGGACTATACCTATCTGGCGTCCGACATCGCCTACCATCGAGATAAGTTGCGACGGGGCTTTGATCTCCTGGTCGATGTGTGGGGCGCCGACCATCATGGGTATATTCCGAGGATGCAGGCGGTCGTGCAGGCCTATGGCCACCCGAAGGAGCGACTGAGGGTCGTGCTGGTGCAGATGGTGAATCTCCTTCGTGGAGGCCAGAAGGTCGAGATGTCCAAGCGGTCCGGAGAGTTCATCACGCTGCGTGAGGTGATGGACGAGGTCGGGGCGGATGCCGCCAAATTTTTCTTTCTCATGCGCGATTCCAGTACGCATCTGGATTTCGATTTGGAATTAGCCAAGCAGCAATCGCAAGAGAACCCGGTCTACTACGTGCAATATGTGCATGCGCGGATTGCCAGTCTCCGGCGTGTGGCGGCTTCGCGGGGCATTGCTTGTCCCCTTCCGAGTCAGGCCGATCTCAATGTATTGGAAGATCCTGATGAACTCGCGCTCATTCGGAAACTGTCGGCGTTCCCGGTGGTGTTGCAGGCGAGTGCCGTGGAGTTAGAGCCGCATCGAATGGCCTACTATCTTCGTGAGTTGGCCGGCATGGTGCACCCCTTTTATAACAAGCACCGGATTTTACCTCCGGCACCAGACAGCGAGGCAGCAGCCGCCTTATCCACTGAGCAGTCCGGCTCCTCAGGCCGGGCAACTGAGGTGATGACGCCGGGCCTGACGGGTGCCCGGCTGGCACTGATGTGGGCCGTGCAGCAGGTGGTCCGAAACGGGTTGAACGTGTTGGGCGTGTCAGCCCCAGAGCAGATGTAGGACTGCCGATCCCATGTTAACCTTCCGCATCACCCATGAAGAATCCGGCGGACGCGCGCGCGTCGGCGTGTTGACCACCGCCCGCAGTGAGATCGCGACACCGGCGTTTATGCCGGTCGGCTCGCTGGGCAATGTGCGCAGTGTCGATGGAGAGGAATTGCTCAAGATGGGGTATGGACTCATCTTGAATAACGCCTATCACCTGTACCTTCGTCCCGGACATAAAGTGGTGGAGGAGTTGGGCGGGGTGCATGGGTTTACGGCATGGCCCGGCGCTATTCTCACCGATAGCGGTGGGTTCCAGGTCTTTAGTTTGGCAAAGTTTTGCAAGATTTCCGATGAAGGCGTGATGTTTCAATCCCATATCGATGGGTCGTCGCGGTTTATCAGTCCGGAAACCTCCATTGAAATTCAGGAAGCCTTAGGCGCGGACATCATTATGGCGTTCGATCATGTCGTGGCATTGCCGTCCTCCCTGGATCAGGTTCGTGATGCCTCCAAGCGGACGTCGCTGTGGGCGCGACGGTGCGTCAGTGCCAAACGGCGGACGGATCAATCGTTGTTCGGGATCGTTCAGGGCGGCCTGGATGCCGGCTTGCGGGTGGAGTCGGCGCGTGATCTGGTCTCGGTGGGGTTTGACGGATATGCCGTCGGTGGGTTGTCGGTGGGCGAAGACAAAGCCGACATGTATGGCATGTTGGATGTCACGGTGCCCGAGTTGCCGTCGGCCAAGCCTCGTTATTTGATGGGCGTGGGCATGCCCGAGGATCTGGTTGAAGGGGTGGCGCGCGGGATCGATATGTTCGATTGCGTCGTGCCGTCGCGTCACGGCCGCACAGGCTGGTTGTTTACCTCGTTCGGGCGTGTGGTGATCAAGCAGGCTCGGTATGCGCGTGATGAGCAGCCTATCGATCCGGCTTGCCGGTGTCCGGTGTGCACGCGGTACACCAGGGCGTACTTGCACCACTTGTTCGGCGTAAAAGAAATGTTGGGCGCCCGGCTGAATACGATTCACAACTTATGGTTTTTCGCGAAGTTGATGGAGGAGATCCGGAGCGCCGTGCGAGGCGGAACCTTTCAGGAGTTTCGCCGTGAGTTTCATCGGACGTATGTTGTAGATCGGCCGGCAGATGATGGTCGATCGGACATTCAGAGTACGAACGGTTCTTAACGGCGGCACAGGCGGGGGACATTATGTGGGATTCGGTGGCATGGGCGCAGGGAACATCAGGGAGCACAGGCGCAGGAGGGGGTCTCCTCTCGCTGGTTCCGTTCGTCCTCATTTTCGTCATTTTCTATTTCATGCTGATTCTGCCGCAGCAAAAACGCAGGAAGCAGGCGGACACTATGCTGGCTGCTCTTAAGAAGGGCGACAAGGTGGTCACGGCCTCCGGAATCTGGGGGACCATTACCAATTTGGGGAAAGACACGGTGACGCTCCAGATCGCGGACACGACTAAAATCAAAATTCAGAAAGAGCATATCGCTCGGCTGCGCGGTGAAGAAGAAGACTGACGCACGCGACGGAGACGGGAAGGATTGGCGCACGTATGAAAAAAGTCGGCGGACGGTTGTTAGCCCTAGTGACGATGGTGGTCGCCTCGATCATCTTTTTCTTGCCCTCATACCAACCTCTGTACAAGGAACTGCCGCGGTGGGTGCGTGAGGTCCTGCCGGACAAGGGCATCACCCTGGGGTTGGATTTGCAGGGCGGCATTCACCTGGTGTTGGAGGTGGAGGAAGATCGGGCCGTCGAGATTGCCGTCGAGCGGACGGCGGCGGGGCTCCAGGATCTGTTAGTGGAAAAGAAAATCCCGGCGGAGTCGGTGAAACGTACCGGTTCGTCGCAGATCACCATCGGATTTCACAATGCCGAATTGAAGGCGCAGGTCCAGAAGCTGTTGGACGATTTCCCGACCTATGTGGAGGTGGAGTCGGCCGGGTCTGCAAACAAGGTCGTCTGGGAGTTGCGGGATGCGGAGATCAAGCGCATCAAGGACTCCGCCATCAATCAGGCGTTGGAGACAATCCGGAATCGCATCGACCAGTTCGGTGTGGCAGAGCCGTTGATTCAGCGACAGGGGCTCAAGCAGGTGGTCGTCCAGTTACCCGGTATCAAAGACGCCAAGCTTGCCAAGGACCTCATCAAACAGACCGCGCTGCTCGAGTTCAAATTGTTGGACGATGAGAATCAGCTCAAGCTGGATTTGCCCGGCCGAATTCAGAAGGGCAAGGAGCGCGAGGACGCCTTCCTGAAGCAGGTCGAGGGGAAAGTGCCGGAAGGCGACCAGATTCTGTTCGAGCGGATCGTCGAAAAGGACAGCGGGCAGGAATGGTTGGCGCCCTATCTGGTGAAAAAGCGGGTGATGCTGGCCGGCGACGTGTTGAGCGATGCGCGGGTCTCCATCGGCCAGTTCAATGAACCCTACGTGTCCGTGACGTTCGATGCGAAGGGCGCGCGGGAGTTCGACCGTATCACGGGCGAGAACGTGAAGAAGCGCATGGCGATCGTGCTCGACAATACCATCTATTCAGCACCGGTCATTCAGGAACGCATCAGCGGGGGGCGGGCTCAGATCACCGGGACGTTTTCGATGGAAGAAGCGAACAACCTGTCGATCGTGTTGCGCGCCGGGGCGTTGCCTGCACCGCTTAAGATCATCCAGGACCTGACCGTCGGTCCGTCTCTCGGGCAGGATTCCATCGAAAAAGGTGTGAAGGCTACCCTCTTTGCGGGCCTCCTTGTGATCGTGTTCATGGCCCTGTATTACCGCCTATCCGGCGTGATCGCAAACTTTGCGCTCTTGCTGAACCTGATCTGTCTGATCGGGGCTCTCGCGGGGCTGAACGCCACGCTGACCCTGCCGGGCATTGCCGGTATCATTCTGACCATCGGTATGGGTGTGGACTCGAACGTGTTGATTTTCGAGCGCATCCGCGAAGAACTTCGGCAGGGGAAGGCTGTTCGGGTGGCGATCGATGCGGGATACGACAAGGCGTTGCTGACGATTGTGGACTCGCACGTGACGACGTTGATCACCGGGTTCGCCCTGTTTCTCTTCGGTACCGGGCCGATCAAAGGCTTTGCCGTGACGCTCTGCCTCGGTATCGCGATCAACCTCTTTACGGCGCTGGTCGGGACCAAAGTGGTGTTCGACCTGTTCAATCAGCGCAGGAAAATTGAGCAGCTCAGTATCTAGGAAGGAGCCGGCATGTTCGAGATTTTGGGGAAGACGAATATCGATTTCATGGGGAAGCGGTCTATCACGTTTGCGATCTCCGGCATCCTTGCGTTTCTGGGTCTCATCGCGGTGCTTCAAATCGCGCGCGGCGCGGCGAATCTGGGAATCGACTTCGCCGGCGGGACGGCGGTGCAGTTGAAGTTCGAGCAAGCGATGAAGATCGACGAGGCGAGACGTGCTCTGGAAAATAACGGTCTGGGGTCGGCGGAGTTGCAGGAGTTCACTCAAGACAACAAGTTGCTCATCCGTGTGAAGGCGTCGACGACGATCGAGGAGAAGGTCGCCGAACGGGTCATGGCAGTGTTCAGCAAAGAATTCCCCGCCAACAAGTTTGTGGTGGATTCCAGCATGGAAATCGGTCCGACGATCGGGAAGAAACTCCAGGAAGATGCGATGATCGCGGTCCTCATTTCGTTCGTCGGAATCGTACTCTACATTGCGGTCCGGTTTGAGTTGCGATTCGGTGTGGCGGCCGCGTTGGCGACATTCCATGATGTGCTGGCTGTGCTGGGTGTCTTTTATCTGCTGGATAAAGAGATCACGCTGCTGGTGATTACGGCGTTGCTGACCTTGGCAGGGTATTCGTTGACGGATACCGTCGTCGTCTTCGATCGTATCCGTGAGAATTTGCGGACGCGTCGGCGTGAGGATGAAGCAACGATCATCAACCAGGCTATCAATCAGGTCCTAAGCCGCACCATCGTCACCAGTTTGACCGTGGTCATCGTGCTCATTCCGCTGGTGCTCGCAGGCGCCGAAGTGTTGCACGATTTCTCCCTGGCATTACTCGGGGGCGTGATGTTCGGAACCTATTCATCGGTCTTCGTGGCGAGCCCGTTGTTGCTGCTGTGGCCCGGCAGTGCCGGGGGGCTCATGAAGCGTCGCTAAGCTCGGGTCGTCCGAGCCTGGGCTGAGGCCTGTCTATTATCGTAAGAGGGCCGTTTGTCGGGGTAAGCCGCACCCATGCTGTTCTGGAGCCGGTCTCACAGTCTCCAGCGAAAGATCATCACGGCCATCGTGATGGTCGGCCTCCTGCCGTTGTGCCTCTCACTCGTCCTCACCTACATCGAAGAACGCCGAGCGCTTCGGGAAACGATCGGGGCCAACTTTAAAGAGGTGGCGGTCGAGGCTGCCCGGCGAATTGAGATGCAGGTGACGCGCGGCGTCAACGAGGCGCAGCAACTCGCCGCCACACCCTTCCTGCGCACCTCGGTGACCGAATCCAATCGCACCTACCTGGACAAGGACGAAAAAACCGTCCAGTCTATGATCAAAGCCTGGCAACAACGGTGGCGTCAACGGGACAAGCAGAGCGAGTTTCCGCTGTTCATCAACCGGATTGTGACCAACTATTTGATTCGATGGCACGATATCCGCAAGGCCGACTACGTGGGAATTTTTGTGACGGACAACCGCGGCGCCCTGGTGGTGAGTTCGATCCCGCAGGTCGAGTATTACCATGGCAAGGCGGCGTGGTGGCAGGCGGTCATGAAGCGCGGAACGGGCAAGGTGTTTGTCAGCGATATCTTCTTCGACCCTGCCTTCGGCACCCACGTGGTCAATGTGTCGGCCCCGATCATCGACGATGAACAACATGTGACGATCGGTGCGGTCACGGTCCTGTTACGGCGGGATACCCTGTTTCATTCCGTGTCGGAAGCCACAGTGGGGCACACTGGGCATGCCATGTTGTTCAATTCGGACGGTGTTCCATTGATCTGTCCGGTTCTGGCGCCGGAAGAACATGCGGTGAAGCCTGAGCTGGTGAGCGCCATCAGCGCGAGTCCTGCGGGATGGACCACGCTGGCCAATGATTCGCACGGGGGACAGAATTCGATCGTGGGGTTTGCGCCGGTTCGACTGGGGACTGAATTGACGCCGGATAGCCTGGGTGGCAAGCGCTGGGTGACATTTGTACGGCAGGACCCGGCCGAGTCCTATGCGCCGCTCTCGCGGCTCGTCGTGCAAGTGACGGTATATGGGCTGGGGGTGTTCGGTGTCCTGTTACTCACGGGCCTGACCGTCGCGCGACGCATCGCCCGTCCGATCGGACTGTTGCATGAAGGAGTGCAGCGGATCGGAAGCGGACGGTTGGATCAGCAGCTGGATCTCAAGACCGGCGATGAAATCGAACAACTGGCCGACGCCTTCAATAAGATGGCGGCGAACCTGCGCATCTCGTTCGAACAGATCGAGCAGCGGATGGAAGATGTCCGCCGGCTGGAGGCGCGGTATCGCGATCTCATCGAACATTCCCCGGAGATGATCTATCAGTTGAACAAGGCCGGCCAGTTTGTGCATGTCAATAAGACCGGTCTGGACAAGCTCGGCTATTCCCTGGAGGAGATGCTTCAGATGCGCCTTTGGGATCTCGTTCCCAAGGGCCGTGAGGCGGAGGTGTTGGCCTATCTGGAGCGGTTGGTCTCGCAGGGGCGCAGCACGATAGAGACCGTGTTTGTGGCCGGGGACGGCCACCCGATCGACGTGGAAATTCATGCGACGGCTCTATTCGAAAGCGGTGGCGGTCTGGTTCACTCGCGCGCGTTTGTCCGCGATGTCACGGAGCGGCGGCTGTTGGAGGCGCAAATCCATCAGTACACGACCAGACTGGAACAGGCGGTCAACGAGCGCACCCGGCAACTGGTGGCCTCGCAAGAACGGTATAAGGCATTGTTCGACCTGGTGGCGGATTCGGTGTTTATGGTGGGGGAGGACGGCGTGATTGTGGCCGTCAACAAACGGGAAGAGCAGGCGCTGGGCTACTCGGAGCAACAGGTCGTCGGAAGCAGTATTCTCAACGTGGTCGAACCGGTTCACCATGACGAGATGCGGGTGTTGTTGGAAAAGATCCGCGCGGGCGAGCGCCAGGTGCCGACCCAGGAAATCACCGTGCGCGATGCCACCGGCAGGGAAACGCCGGTGGAGATGGACCTGATTCTGGTGCGCGGCAGCGACCATACCTGGGTCATGGTCCAGTTGCGCGACATCACCGACCGGAAACGTCTTGAGCGGCAGATGCATACCTACCAGCAGGAGCTGGAAGCGAAGGTCAGCGAGCGAACCCGCGAGATCGAAGAAACCAAGCAGTATCTTGAGAACCTCCTGGAGAACGCCAATGACGTCATTTACACGCTCGATAGCGAGCAGTGTTTCACGTATGTGAACAGCAAGGTGCTGGCGTGGGGTTATGCCAAGGAAGATCTGTTGGGGCGGCCGTATCTGGGGTTACTGTCGAAACGGCATCGTGGGCGCCGGTTGAAATCGACGCTGGATATCGGTGTAAAACAGGTCTATGAGGTCGAAGTGTTGACGAAGGCCGGCGAGCCGCGTTCCGTGATGGTCAGCGTCTCCCCGCTTCATGGCGTGGAGGGGGAGATCCTAGGCGTGCTGGGAATTGCCCGCGATATGACGGACACGAAGAAGCTGGAGCAACAAATCAGAAACTCCGAGAAGCTGGCGTCGGTAGGAAAACTGGCTGCGGGTGTTGCGCACGAGATCAACAACCCACTCGGGGGCATTCTTAATTGTCTGTACAATATGCGGAAGGGAACCCTGTCGCCGTCCAGGCAGGAGGAGTACCTGGCGTCGATGGAGGATGGACTGCGGCGGGTGCAACGAATCGTCCGGCAACTGCTCGATTTCTCGCAGCAACACAATCCGGAACTCGCACTGGCTGATATCAATCAAGTTGTCAATCGGGTATTGCTGTTGACGGACCACCTGTTTGTCCCCCACCGTGTGCAGCTGGAGACGGCGCTGTCGCCCGACATCCCGGAGTTGATGATCGATCGGCATATGATGGAGCAGGTGTTGATGAATCTTGTGTTGAACGCCATTCAAGCGATGCGGACCGGTGGAGTCCTGACCATCCGTACGTCGATGGACGAGGCCCACTGCCTGGTTCGGATTCAGGATTCAGGCTGCGGCATTTCCTCCTCGGTGTTGCCGCGGATTTTCGATCCCTTCTTCACCACGAAGAATGAAGGAGAGGGCACCGGGCTTGGCCTGTCCGTCAGCCTGGGTATTGTGGAGCGGCATGGAGGAAGGATTTTTGTCGAGAGCGAAGTCGGCAAAGGGACCACCTTTACCGTCTCTATTCCGCTTGCGACGGAACGGCACGCCATCGGGAGGTTTTCGTGAAGGGCCTCAAAGTACTAATCGTTGATGATGAGCCGTTGATGCGGTTGTCCATGCTGGATGCTTTGGAGGGCATCGGCTGTGAGGTCATGGCGGCCGCCACTGGAACAGAAGGGCTGACGATCCTGGGCACGCGTCAGTTTGATATCGTGATTACCGACCTGCGCCTTCCCGGCGCCGACGGACTGACGATTTTGAAGGCCTGCAAGGAGCGGAGCCCGACGACGGAAGTGATCCTGATTACGGCCCATGGGTCGGTGGATACGGCGGTCGGTGCGATCAAGCTGGGTGCATACGACTACATCACCAAGCCGTTTCAAATGGACGAGCTGCTGCTGATTGTCGAGCGTGTCGGGAAAATTCTTGGATTGCGACGGGAAAATCTTGAATTGAAAGAGGTGCTGGAAGACCGGTTTAGTTTCGGCGGGATCCTCGGGTGCAATCATCAGATGCGGGCCCTGCTGGAGAAGATCAAGTTAGTGGCCGCAACCGATTCGCCGGTGTCGATTGTCGGGGAGCGCGGGACGGGTAAGGAGTTGGTAGCCCATGCCATTCATTTGAATAGTCCCCGGCGCGATCAGCCCCTGATCAAGGTCTGTTGCGCGGACCTTCCCGAGGCGCTCCTGGAGGCAGAGTTATTCGGGCATGAAAAGGGCGCGTTTCCCGGGGCGCTGCGCCAACGACGTGGACGGTTCGAATTGGCGCACAAGGGAACCCTGCTTATTGATGATATCGATGCGGTCTCTCCAAATGTGCAGGCAAGGGTGTGGCGCGTGCTTCAGAATCGGCGATTCGAGCGTGTCGGCGGGCGCGAACACATCGAGGTGGACGTCCGGATCGTGTGTGCGTCCAAGGATGATCTGAAGGGGATGGCTTACCAGGGACGGTTCCACAAAGAACTCTCCGATCAGCTCACGGCCGTGCAGATCGTTGTGCCGCCATTGCGCGAGCGGCGGGAAGATGTGCTGGTGATCGCCGAGTATATGCTGGAGGCGAGGTCGGCGGCTCTGGGCAAATCTCTCGACGGGTTTGCGCAGCCGAGTCGTGATCTGCTCCTGCACTATTCGTTTCCCGGCAATGTCGGTGAACTGGAGCAGATGGTGGACCGAGCCGCCGCCTTGGGGCGGGACGGGGAATCGTTACAGCCGTGGGACCTGTGTGGCTTCCAGACCTGTCCCTATCTCGGCGGGTCACCTCAAGCAGGTTGCGGTTTTTGTTCGGAAGGACTGACGGCGATGGGTGAGAAGCCGGAGTCCACGGCTCCTGCCACGCTCGCGACGGCACGGGAGGCATTCGAGCGGGACTATATTGCCGCAGTTTTGAAACAGGTAGACGGCAGCCGGACGAATGCCGCCACGATCCTGGGAGTATCCCGAAAAGCCTTGTGGGACAAATGTAAGCGGTACGGTCTCTCCTCCGCCAAGGGTGAGGCGGAGGAGAAGGATGAGTAGGTTACTCGGCGGGCTCCACGCCACCTTCCCAGAGCTTCACCGTGCGATCCCAGGAGGCGCTGGCCAGGCGTAGTCCGTCCGGCGAGAGGGCGATACCGCGTACCGCTCCGCCATGGGTCTTGTCGGTCCGGAAATTTCGGCCTGTGGCGATGTCCCAGAAGCGGATCGTGTTGTCATCCCCTGCACTGATGAGCACTTTTCCGTCTGGCGAGACCACTAACGACCGAACCCATCCATTATGCCCGCGCACGACGCGCAGTTCGTTCATCGTCGGCATCTCGAAAAAGCGGATTGTGTTGTCACGGCTGCCGGTGATCAGCATTTTGGCATCCGGCGTAAAGACCATCGCGCCGATCCAGTACTCCATCGGCTTCTGAAATCCTCCGTCGTCTTCGATGAAAAAGCCGCGGGTCTCCGTTGAGTCTTCGGCTGATTCTTCCCAATGGCCGTTATGGAGGATTTTTTCCTCTCCGCTCGGGAGCACCTCCCAGATTCTGATTTTGCCGATGTCGGACCCGCTGGCAAGGTGCACGCCATCCGGGGAAAATGCCACACAGACCGACCAGTGGTGATCGTATTGGTCTTTTCCCAGCAGGGTCATGAGGTCGGTGCCGGTCGTGACTTCCCAGATCTTGATGTCTTTATTGTGACTGCCGCGGGCCAGCATGAGGCCGTCAGGAGACAACGACAGGCTGCAGACATTGTGATCGTAGCGGGTAAATAAGAGTTTGGTCGGCTCGCCGGTTTTCGGGTTCCACAGGCGGATGGTTCGATCTTCGCTGCCTGAGGCCAGTGTGCGGCCGTCCGGCGTGAACACCAGGGCGCGAATGTCGGCGGTGTGGCCCCTCAGCGAACGCAGGAGTCGTCCAGTTTCAATGTCCCAGACGCGGACGTATCGATCGACGCCGCCACTGACAATCGTTTGGCCATCGGGAGCGTAGGCGACGGACCAGACGCCGTGGGAGTGTCCCCGAAACGTCTTGAGTTCCCGAAGCCCTGCTTTCCAATATTCTAAATGGTCGACGGGAGGGGGGGGCTGTGCGGTTCCGCTCTGGCTGCTTGGTTGTCCGGTTGAAGGCGCGGTCAGGGGGGCGGTCGTTTGATTGCTCATAAAAGTTTGTGCCTCGTCGCTGTGCTGAGCGGGGGCCATCGAGCCCCGGCCGGAACCCTCAACGGTTTGCAAAAATCGCTAAGGGGTTTGTATAATCGGCGGTCGTTTCGATGATCGTAAGAGAACGACTGGGAGCAAGTCAAGCACAGTACCCGTGCGGGTTTCATCCCTTCACCGAACCAGAACATGTGAGGTCTTATGGCAACCGGAGTAGAAGTTTCCAAGCCGTCGATGGAGATCCGTTTTCAGCCGGCCTTACTGCAGGAAGTCATCGACTCCTTTATTGAAAAGACGGAGCGGGAAGGAGATCCGACCTACTACAAAGAGTTTCATGAACTGGCCGACCCGATCTATGAAAAGTTCACGCTGGACGATCGCGAGGCCGAGTTCAAGAAGCTGTATCAGTATTTATTCGGTATCTGGGGGTTCTCCGATATCATCCGCGACGCGTTCAATGAATTCCCTGAGCTGAAGCAGCGAGTCGGAATCGTCCTGGTCAAGGGGGTGCTCAAGGAGGATCAGGAAGGGGTGGATGTCCTGCGCAAATGGGGCTCCGTCGAGCACGACCTGGCGAAGCAATTCGAGGAGAAGGGACTGAAGGGAGTCGGTATCAAGTTGATTCCGCGGCGGTTCTACGATCCGGCGTTGACGCGGTACTGTCGTCACGAACTCCTGCATATCCATGACATGCTCGACCCGGCGTTCGGGTACGATCCGGATACGCGAGTCGGACAGAATCCCGGCGAAGAAACGCTCATCCTGCACCGCTATCGTATTCTTTGGAATATCAGCGTCGATAGCCGCTTGATCGCTTCCGGGAAGGAGCCGATGCTCCAGAAGGAAGATCGTTTCAAGGAATTCCGGTCGTGGTATCGAAAGATTCCCCCGGCTCAGTTGAAATCCGTATTTGAGGGGTTGTGGCAGACGAGCTATTTTACCCATTCCGAATTGGTGGAAATGGCCACTGACACCCTGCGCATCCTGGATCGCGCGGTGGATGTCGAGGGCGGAGAAATTCCGGAGACCACCAATAAGGTGATGCTCATGCCGGGGTTTCCTTGTCCGCTCTGCCGGTTCCCGACGTACACCTGGGTGGAAGATATGGAAACCAAGCTGGAAAAATATATCTTGGACTTCATCCGCGAGAACCATCCAGGCTGGGATGTCGAGTACGGGGCCTGTGATCGTTGTGTAGAAGTGTACAAGTTACGGGCCGACGGTGTGATGTAAGCGAGGTGCATCGTGGCCGCTGATCCTAAATACGGGCGTCGTGATTTCCTGAAAGACTCCGTCGTGTCGGTGGCGAAGGCGGCGCGGGAATTTGCCGCTCATAAGGACGCGCCCCGCGAGCAACCGGCCGCGCCTGTGCGAACAGACTGGCTGCGTCCCCCGGGTGCTGTCGATGAGGCCATGTTTCTTGAACGGTGCACACGCTGTAGCGATTGCATTGAAGTATGCCCGCCGGGAGCGATCGTGAGCGATGTGGCGAACGGTACGCCGGTTATTTTTTCGAATCAGGTCGCATGCGAATTGTGCGACGATTTTCCCTGTATTGCCGCCTGTGCGACCGAGGCGCTGCTGCCGGTTGCCGATTGTTTTGACGTGCGGATGGGTGTGGCAGCGGTGTCGCACCGTGTGTGTACGGCGGGCCAGGGTTGTCATGCCTGTGTGTCAAAATGCCCTGTTGAGGCCCTCTCGATGGATTTTCATGCGCTTCATCTGGTGGTGGCTCCAGAGCGGTGTGTCGGATGTGGTATGTGTGAGCAGATTTGCAAGACGGTCAATGATCGTATTGCGATCAAGGTGACACCGGCAAGAAACCTGTCTGCCGGTGCGCTGGGCTACTGAATAAAGTGTGTGTTTACTCGTTCCGGAATGCGAAATGATCAGGCAGAGTAGTGAAACGTCGGCACTTGCGGCAAGGGCAAAGGAGAGAGAGTTCATGCTTGACATCCCTCCCTCCTTTACCTATCATACGCCTCCTGTGCCGCAGGACTCAGATGTTGCGTAGTGTGCGAAAAAAATGCGCAACATGTTGAGGTGAGGAGCAAGATACGTATGACATCGAAACAGGTCGTGCAGCCCACCTCCCCGTCCTCTACCGCAATCGCTCCCCCGCAGGCGGTCGCTATAAAAGATTCGCCCGCTGTCGAACGCGCGCTCAACCGCAGCAAAATATATCTCTTGTTTTCATGGAGTTTGTTGTATCCTGAGGACGAGGAGTTCCTGGATTATCTCCAGTGTGGTGAATTCGTTGAAGATGGACGAGCCGCATTGGACGGATTGCGTCTCGCGCTCGATGGCATCGGCGGTGATCGGGCCAGCCAGAAAATCGCCCTGATGAAAAAACAGTTCGACCAGATCGAGAAACTGGTTTCGGCTGAGTGTGTCAATTGGCAGATCGGCGATCTTCAGACAGAGCATCGGCGGGTCTTCACCAATGTGATCACGCTGGATTGTCCGCCCTACGAAACACTGTTCGGTAACGATCACGTTTTTGCGCAGTCCCATGTGATGGGCGACATTGCAGGCTTCTACAAAGCCTTCGGCGTCGAGCTCTCAAAGGATGTGCACGAGCGTCTCGATCACCTGAGTGTCGAGCTCGAGTTCATGCATTTTCTGACCTACAAAGAATCCTATTCACGCTGCCACGATGGTATCGACAAGACCGAGATCGTGGTCGATGCGCAAAAGAAATTTATCAAGAATCATATCGGCCGATGGGTGCCGTTGTTCTGCAGAATGTTGGCGAAGAAGTCGGATACGGGCTTATTCAAGCTTATTGCCGACTGTATGTCGGAGTGGATGGATTTTGAGGTCGCCTTCCTCGGAGTGACCGTGCAACCGTACTCTGAGGCGGACTATAGACCAGCTACCTTCAATGCTCCGGAAGGTCAAACCTACGAGTGCGGGGCGCAGGACAAGGGGAATGAGCTCAGCATGTTGCTGAGTGAGGTCGGCGCTGAGTCCTTCATGGACCAACAGACGAAAGAGAAGGGCGGCGAGAAGAGCGAAGGCCCAGTCGGGACTGCGTAGGAGTTCTCGGTTTTCGGGCAGTGCAGTATTCGGTTTTCGGCAGACGTTATACGTTCCCAGTTCTTTTTCTTATTAATCTTTCAGAGGAGGGCATACGCAATGAGACTGGTGCAGACACGCAATAAGCGTTTGGTGTTTGGCATTCTGTTCTCTGCGCTGATCGTCGGCATTATGTTGACGATTGGGCAGGTGCCTCTCGCGGTCAGCCAACCGGTGACCATTCCCGTGAAGGCGATCAAGGGGGTAATCCCGATGGATGGTGCAAACCCCATCTGGGAAGGAGTGCCAGGTGTCATCATCCCATTGAGCGGCCAGACCATCACGACCCCGATGCACCCGAATATTTCGGTGAAGTCGGTGTTTGTGAAGGCGGTCAGCAATGGGAAGGATTTGGGGTTGCGCCTTGATTGGAGCGACCAGACCAAGAACGACACGGCAATCGGTCCGCAGGATTTCCGGGACCAGGCCGCCGTCATGTTCCCGGTCAACACCGCGGGAGCCCCGCCATTCCAGTGCATGGGCCAGTCAGGCGGGACGGTCAACATCTGGCGTTGGAACGCGGAGTGGCAGAAGGATCTCGGCAAGGATAGCGCTGGGATGTGGGACGTGGATGACCAATACCCTGGCATCTTCTGGGATTACTATTTCGAAGAGCCGGCTGGTGGAGTGACCTATCCGGATCGTATTGGCCGGAGCCTTGGCCCATTCAATTCCGGCATTTGGTCCGGTAACATCATGTCCGACCCGACCCTGCGCGTCAGCTCCGTCGAGGATTTGAATGCCAACGGGTTCAGCACCTTGACCACCCAGGCCCATCAGGATGTGATCGGCAATGGTGTGTGGGAGCCGTCCGGGTCCCTCAAGGGCGGTGGATACACCGGCCCGACCTGGCGTGTAGTCGTGAAGCGTTCGCTGGAGACCAGCGATGCCAACGACACCCAGTTCAAGGCAGGCGCTTCGGTGCCAATCGCCTTCGCAATCTGGGATGGTTCCAACATTGAACGAAACGGTATGAAAGCGCTCTCCACTTGGTTCACGCTGAAGTTGCCGTGAGCCTAGTGGCCTGAAGTGGCCAATCCTACTCCTGTGCCGGGTAGGAATCGTGTGGTGATTCGTAACAGGAAGGCCCCGAGTCGTTGCCAGAAATGGCAAAGTGATTCGGGGCCTTCGTGCGTTTTGACGGAGAGTGCCTCAACTTCGGAGAGGCCTGAAATTTCTTGGCGTGCACAGGGTGGAGGGTTGCATTCGGACTGGAGCGGAGTGTATATACCGATACGGTGCAACTCTTCTGAAAATACTGATTTTTCTGCTTAATATAAAGATAATCCTATGAAAGTTTCACTCCTGTTTCCTCCTACGTGGCACCCATCCCAACCGTACCTCAGCCTTCCATCACTCACCGGATTCCTCACCCAAGCCGGAGTCAAAAACGTCTCTCAACGTGACCTCGGCATTGAGTTGTTGGACAAGGTTTTGACGCAATCCTTTGCGCATGGGCTCTACCAGCAGTTGGTGGACAAACAGCAAGGTCTGGAGCGAGAGCGAACCGGTGAGAGGGGGCCCGGGAGCGCAGAGCAACTTGCTCGCGTGATTGAGTCGCTTGACCGGTTTCCCTATTTGTTTGAGCGAATCGAACTGGCAAAAGAGACGCTGCGAGGTGAAGGGTTCTACGATATTGAGGCCTATCGCAATAGTCTCTTTCTGATCGATAAATGGCTTGAGGTTCTCTCCTCGCTATACTTTCCGACGCGAATGACAGTGGTCGATAACCAATTCGGCGACTATTCGATCTACTCCTCAAAAGATCTGATCAAGGCCATTCGTGACGAAGGGCAGAATCCCTATATTAGTCTCTTCCGCGAGCACGTGTTGCCTTCGCTCCTCACTGATCGTCCGGATCTGGTCGGTGTCTCGATTACAGCGACCTCGCAAATTATTCCAGGCCTCACGCTCTGTCGCCTGATCAAGGAGCATGCTCCGGAGCTACACGTGACGGTCGGAGGAAGTATCTTCACCCGGTTGGTTGATAATCTGCGCCGCTGTCCGTGGCTCTTCGATCTCGTCGATGATTTCGTCGTGTTTGAAGGTGAAACAGCCTTGCTGGAGTTGGTGAATCAGATGGATGGCAAGCGGGATTTCAGTAAGGTCCCGAATCTGATTTATCGTCAGAACGGTAAGATTACGGTCAATCAGCCCTTTTACTCTGAGAATATCAACCAGCTCACAGCGCCGAACTACGATGGCTTTCCGCTGGATCTGTATTTGTCCCCCGAGCCTGTCCTGCCGGTACAATTTTCACGAGGCTGCTACTACAAAGATTGCGCGTTCTGCGCCCTCACGCTGGATCACCAGAATTTCCGGCAGCGTGATCCGGGGAAGACGGTGGACGATTTGGTCTGGTTGAAAGAGCGCTATGGAGCGCAGTCCTTTTTCTTCACCGACGAATGTTTCGCCCTCTCTCCCACCAAGCGTTTGTGCCAGCAGATGATCGATCGGCAAGTGAATGTGAAGTGGACCTGCGAGTTGCGTTTCGAGAAGAACCTCACGCGTGAATTGCTTGGCCAGATGAGGGACGCCGGCTGTTTGAAAATTGTGTTCGGCCTGGAGTCGTTCAATCAGCGAGTCATGGACTTTATGAAAAAAGGGATCAAGCAGGAGTCCGTGCGCCGGATCGTCGATGACTGCGTCGATCTTGGGATTGCCGTGCACTGCTACGTGATCGTCGGGTTCCCCACGGAAAAGGAAGAGGAAGCCCTCGATACGATGAACTTCGTGGTGGGGAATAAGAAGCTCCACGAGTCCTACGGGTTCTCCTGTCAGCCCTGCTTGTTCGACCTGGAAAAAGAGGCGCCGATCATGAGTGATCCGGGCAGTTACGGCATCCGTCGGATCATGCGGCCGGCGACCGAAGACCTGAGCCTGGGCTTCTTTTACGAAGTGCAGGAGGGCATGACCCCTGCTCAGGCCGAGCAACTCTATCAACAGGTTTACGAAAAAATCAGCGAAGTCGTGTGCGAATTGCCGTTTAACTATTCTATGGCCGACGGGCTGCTCTATATCGCTCGGGCCAAGTCGCAAGCGTTGCAGGTACCACAGCCGACCGGCTCTTAGCGTTCGTGCGGTCATCAGGGCAGGCTCCTGCCGCGTTGACCGGTTGTGGTCAGAGGATTATCATCAACGTTTTGCACAGGGGGCTGGAGATGTCTGCTGTAGCCACCGCCGTTGAACGGTCAACCGGGCGGGTCGAAGATCAGGGACTGTTGTTCGAATACACCATCAAGCTGGTGTTGTTCGTCGGATTTTTCGAACTCGTCCTCTATCGCCTGGTATCCCGACTCGGCATGCATATCAGCAAGATTGCGGCCCAGCATGAGTGGGTCGGAACGATCTTCCAGTTGCTGACGTCTGTCGGCTTCGCCTTGCTGAATGTCGTCGCGATTTTTGTATTTCTGGCCCTGGTGGTTCTGCTGGTGAACAGGGCTCGCGCCAAGGGCATCACGGGGTTTAATGTCGTCACTATTCCCAGCGTGGCCCTCCTGTTGATCCTCACGGTGTCCTTTCTGATTGTCCCGCCGGCCATGCTGGGCTCCATCGCCTACAATGTCGTGACCCTCATTGCACTCACCGCGCTGATGCTGGAGTATCTCTCCCAGCAGCAGGAGTGGTCGAAGCGAGTGATGGGCGCGGTCTATTACTTCGGCATTTCCGGATGGCTCTATTATCAAATTTTCTCCACCGCCTATGGGTGGATGGGGGTGATTGCCGCACCGCCATTTGTGTATGAAGCCAATCGTCTCGGCGAAGCGCTGATGGTGCTTGCCAGCATCCTGGTGTTCTGGGCCTATGGGCGCGGGGTGTCGTTCCGTACCAGGAATCGACAGCAGCGCCGGCGCGCGATCTGGTTCAGCGCCGTCTCGGCGGTGGTGTTCTTTGGCTTACTGTTTATGGATTATTTCCTGGGGCTCTACAACCCGGTGTTGGCCCATTCCATCCGGAAAGCCGGGGAGGGGATCAGCTGGATCTTTCAGATGGGCATGGGGTATACCTTTTACCTGCCCTTTGCCTTTTATGTCGCGGGGCTGCTCTGTTGGTCGTACACCGTAATCAGGCTCGTGACGATGGGGCGTCTTGCGGGATACGGCCTGGCGTTGATGTTTATTGCGGGCTATGCATTGCTCTTTTCCAGTTTGACCCTGATGGTGGTGCTCGGGGTGATGCTGATGACGCTTGATCGTCCCAAAGGTGCGGTGACGGAACAGGCGGCGGTGACCAGGCCACCCCTCGTCGGCACGCAGGAATCTCTCGTTGGTGGACAAATTTAATCTTATGAGTCACCCAGATTAGGATACGTTGTTATGGATGAACAGACACAGGCAAGCGGAGCAGAGCAGGGGAGTGCGGCGGTGGATCCCGGCGATCAACCGTTGAGCCCCGACGAAGAAATTGCGGAGATTGAAAAGTTGCTCGGTGCCGAGCCCGATGATTTTCAGGCACGGTGCAGGCTTGGGGAACTGTATTTTAGCAAAGGCCGGCTCGACGACGCACTCACCGAAGTGAAAAAATCGATCGAGATGGCGGAGGGGCTCCGGACCGAGATGAACCGGTCGCTCGCGATGTACTACTCCAACCTCGGGACCATCTATGCCACCAAGGGTATGATCGACGAGGCTGAAGCGGAATTCAAGCGCGCGCTCGATGTGCATGCCTACGATGTGCTTGCCCTGTTCAATCTGGGCCGCGTGCAGGCGGACAAACGAAAGTACATGGAGTCGAAGAATTACTACGAGCGGCTTGTCGAGATCACGCCGGATGATCCGATGGCATGGTACAATCTCGCCGGTGTGTACGTGGAACTCGACAATCCACAGGTCTCCGATTACAACACGATGGACATGGCAATCCAGTGTTATCTTCGTGTTCTGGAGTTGGATCCGAAGCATCTGGAGGCGAGCTTCAAACTGATGGAAATCGCCCTCAATCATCGGAAGACGGATTTGGCGATCAAGGTCATGGAGAGCGCGGTGGAGCACAGCCCGGACGAGCCCCTCGCCTACTACAACTTGATCAGCGTCTACGACAAGTGCAAGATGTTCGAGCAGGCCGAACAGGCTCGCCAGCGCTTGAAAGAACGATTCGCGAAGAAAGCCAAAGAGGGAGCCGCATCCTGAACATGTGAGCAAAGGAGACACACCATGTTTGGCAGTCTTGGTTTTACAGAGTTGATCCTGATCCTGTTTATTGTGCTGATTATTTTCGGGGCAGGGAAGTTGCCGCAGCTTGGCGAGGGGATCGGCAAAGCGATCAAGGGCTTCAAGAAATCCGTTCATGAGGCGGATGCGATCGAGGCTGAAGCCCAGGCGCAAGCGCAGGCTCAACAGGCCGAACCGGTTCAGGCTCAGGCTATTCAGGCCCCGCCGCCGGTGGCAATGTCCACGCCTGTCGTTGAGCAGCCGGTCGCCGCAGCGCCCCCGGCCGCGCGCGCGTAGCATCCTTCGACACAATGGGCCCAGCACAGAACGGATTGACACAGTTATGGAAACGGACGTTCAATTAGCGGTCGGATACATTGAAACCTTTGCCGGAAACGGGAAGGCGCGAAGCACGGGGGACGGCAAGCGCGCTGTGAAAGCAGGCATTCCGCTGCCGCACCACGTCGCGCTGGATCGGGACGAGCGCTGGCTGTATTTCGCCGAATCAGGCAGCGACCGGGTTCGTCGCGTCAATCTTGCGGAGGGTACCGTCCATAATTTTGCCGGGATCGGTGAGACCTGCTACAGCGGCGACGAAGGGCCTTGCGGAGAAGCCGGACTGTATCTGCCGCTGGACGTCGCCTGTGACTCTCGTAACGATCTTTATGTTTGTGATTCCGGCAGTAACCGGATTCGAAAAATCGATCGTGAAACCGGAATTATCACCACGGTCGTGGGCACCGGTGAACATGGGTTTAATGGTGATGGCCCGGCGTTGGAAGTGAATTTGACCTGGCCCGCGGCGATCGCCTTCGACGCGGACGATGTGATGTATATCGCCGACACGCAGGCGCACCGGATTCGTCGGTACGACTCGCGAACCGGCCTGGTGGAAACCATCGCGGGAAGCTGGACCGCGGAAGACGAAGCCCGGGAGCAGCCATTGGTGGCGCGCAACCTGGTGGTGTTGTCCGGCGATGCGATCGGCATCGACTTCAGTGACGACAACGGGTGGCTGATGCCGGTCTGTTCGGATGGGCTCAGTTTGTCGATGTACCTCGATGACGGACATCCGGCCATGGAGGCGCGGCTGTACGATATCGTCGGTATCGCCGTCGACAATGCCGGTGATGTGTATGTTGTCGACAAAGGCAGTAATCGAGTGCGCAAGATCGATCATAAGACCGGGCTGATTTCCACCCTCGCCGGTGTGTGCCGGTATGGATACGATGGAGACGGGAAGCCGGCGGCGAAGTCGATGTTGCACGCGCCGGAAGCCATTGTCTTCGATCAACACAATCATGCCTATATCTCTGACACCGGCAACCATCGGGTACGGAAGGTGGATGCGGACACGGGCTTCATCAGCACGGTGGCCGGTAACGGTGACAGCGGGTACGATGATAAGAACATGGGTGGCTGTGGCGCGGCGCGGTTTGTCGCCAAAGATGCCGCCGGCGCGCTTAAGCATGGTGATGGTCTGCTCGCCGTCGAGGCCGTGGTCAATTCTCCGGTGGGGCTGACGCTCGACACGCAGGGGTACTTGTATATCTGTGAGCGGGGTGAAAATAAGATTCGTCGCGCCAAGCTGTGGTAATTTGGGGAACGGATTCAGCGTCCCGCGCACATAGCGGGTGCGGGAGTTTTTACGGTTAGCGGATTGCGTCGGGACATGAGGCGAATGACATCGGTTCACACATCCCGCACTCGGTTACTGACACTTCTCTCCAGCCTGTTCGTTCTCGCCCTCATTCTGGGCGGTCTCGGTATCCCCATCGTCAGTTCAGAAGGCATGATCATCCGTGCACAGGCCCTCTCGGGAGACATCCCGACCGCGCCCGAAGATCCCCTCTGGCAAAAAATTTCGCCCATGACCTTGCCATTGAGCGGCCAGGTGATCACCCGGCCGGTGTGGCCGGAGCCGACGGCCCATGCGTTGGCAGTCCGCGCCGTGCACAACGGAACCGACATCGCCTTCTTATTGGAATGGCAGGACAATACGAAAAACGATCGCTTGACGCCTGGCACCTTCCGTGACGGTGTTGCGCTGGGATTGCCGCTCGGCGATGCGCCGGCATTTTTCTGTATGGGTCAGCTCGATCATTACATCAATATTTGGCATTGGAAAGCCGATTGGCAGAGCGACATCGACCGGCGTGCTTCCAGGACCACGGAAAAAGACAAGGCGGCCAGTGGTGAACCCCGGCGCTTTGAGGTCATTCCTCGGCGGGCGTCCTCGGTGGAAGATTTGATCGGCGGCGGGTTCAGCACCCTGACCACCAAGGAGAAGCAGGGGCGCGTGCAGGGAAAAGCGACCTGGAAAGACGGCACGTGGCGAGTCGTGATGCGTCGGCCGCTGTCGAGTGAAGAGCAGGAGAATGAAGCGAAGCTGATTCCGGGTCGTATTCAGGCCGTGTCTTTTGCCGTGTGGAACGGCGAGAACAAAGAGCGTAACGGACAGAAAGCCATTGCCCCCTGGTTTCAACTCGCGCTGGATCCGACCACAAAGACGTAATTCTTCCTGGTAGGATATGACTGTCGGCAGGACGTGCCGGTTCCGGTTCAACCTGTGCGGATGAGGCGAACCCGTTGGAGGGAATGTCCAAGAAGAATCGAACGATTTTCACCAGAGCCCTTTCTCTCGGAAGGGCTCTTTGTGTGTGTGGGGCCTTGTTCACCGTGATGGGATGGGGCTTCCAGGCCGATGCGGGTACCGGTATGAACGGCGAGATGACGGCGGAGGAAGCCGTGCAACTCGGGGAAGAGTTCGGGATCGCGGTCGGTGAAGTGGATGAAGAGGTACAGAAAGAACTCAAGTTACAGCGGCCCGAAGGCGTGGCGGTCTTTGAAGTGATCGGCAATTCGAGAGCGGACTACGCGGGGATCAAGGTGCGGTCGGTGATCAAGGAGATCGACAAGAAGGAAGTCCGCAACCTGATCGATTTCGGGAAGGCCGTCAAGGCGGCGATGAAAGAGTGCAATTTTACCGTCGGGACCTATGAGCCGGCAGATCCGGGCGATCCGGTCGGCTGGGGCGTGAATTTTCATTTTGTCGGGTGCAAGCGGGACTAAACCCGAACCGGTCATGAGCGTAGCGTGAACGACAAGGGACGATCCATTCAAAAGTTGGCGATGGGTGGGGTGCTGCTGTTCATGGCACTGCTCAACATCACCTTTCATGAACGGGCGATCGCGCAGAAGACCGATGGCCAGGTACCGGCTGATTGGGTGGCGGAGATCGAAAAGATTTTCATCCGGTCGGAAGATTGCAAGCAGTGCCACGATCGTCATTACGAAGAATGGAAGGGCATGCGCGAGCAAACTCCGGACCTGAAATCGTTCGGGCGGGTCGATGCCGCCTTGTTGCATGGTACCTCGTTCGAATCGCCGGTGTTCCGGACGGTGCTGGGGGTATGGATGCAGACCAATCCGACGATGCAGGAGCGACAACGTTGTTTGTCGTGTCATGCCCCGGCCGTGACGGTCTTCCCGCAGCATGTCGAGAAGATCAGCGCGCAAATCCTGTCAGGCAAGCCGCAGGTCGAGGGAATCGGCTGTGCGTCCTGTCATCTCATCAACGCCGTCGAAACGACGCCGCTGCCCCCTCCAACCTACAAGGTGCAGCCGGGCGAGATGCTCTACGGTCCCTATGCCGATCCGGAAGAGAACTTGGTACATCCGGCGACACAGTTGCCGCTGTTTCGTGGCGCGAATTTCTGCACGTCCTGCCATTTCGACAAGGTGAAGGATGTCACGCAGAAGGATTTACCCGGCGAGATTCTGCAAGGGACCATCTGCCAGGATTGCCATATGGAGCCCTCCACGGGAAGCTCCACGTCGAAACGCGGCGCCATGACCCGCGCGATCGGCCGCCATTGGTTTCGAGGGGTTGTCATTCCAGGGACGTTGCTGAAGAACCGCAACCTGCAGGCGGAATGGATGCCGCGTATCGAGATAGACGCCACGAAATCCGGAGCGGGAGTGGAAGGCACTGTGCTGGTGAAAGTCGGCAGTCTGCCGCATAGTTTCCCCGACGGCGATCCGGTGTTGAAGCAGTTCTTCCTTGCGATCACGATCAAGGATGCGCAAGGGAATGTGTTGGGTGAAGACACAAAACGATTCGGTCTTCCGTACGACAAGATTCTGCGCGGCCCGATTCCGGACCCGTTCATCAAGGGCGGCAATACGCGCCGTGTCCCGTTCTCTCAAACGCTGAAGGATGGCGCCGCGCCGGCGACGATTGAGGTCGTGCTCAGTTATGCATTGATCCCGGAACCGGAAGCGGAGCTCAAGGCGAAGTATCTGGCGACTCTGGCGAACGATCAGGAGCGGGCGACCGCTAAAAAGGTCATTGAGGAATACATTCAGCCTCGTATGCTGACCTATCGGTCCAAATCACTCTAAGCTCCCCTGCAGCGGGCCGTGCACCACAGGCAGCGAGGATTGAGTACTGTGCGAAGGAAACGCCGACGGTGAAGAATCGACGAGGATTGCTGCAGGGAGTCGTGATCGGCCTGGTGTTGCTGGCGGTGGCCATCACCAGCTACGGCGTGCAGCAGGGATTAGCCCAAGATGCCAAGGCCCAGGCCACGATCGAAAAGGCTTTTCCCAGCTCAAGCAAGTGTAAGCGATGTCATGAGCGTGTGTTTGAAGAGTGGGAGACGTCGCCGCTTTCGCGTTCGATACATACGCCGACCTTCCGGGCGGCGCTCGATGCCTACCTGACCTCCTCTGCCGGGAAAGACAAAGCCCTGTGCTTTCGCTGTCATGCCCCGCATGTGCGCGAGTTTGCCGATCAGGCTCAATTGTTCGTGACTCAGGCCCAATCCGGTGAGCCATCATTGGATGGTGTGGCCTGCGTGCAATGTCATCTCATCAAGCAGGTCGATCGGACGAAACAACCGCCTGAGCCGAAGTACGATCTCGGCAGCAAGACCATGTATGGCCCATACAAAGATTTCGCGCAGAACCTTGCGCATCAATCCATGGAATTGGGGCTCTTCCACAAGTCTGACCTCTGCTTGAATTGCCACCAGGTGGTGCCCGCTGCGGCGGACCTCGGCAAGAGTAACGACTTGTTGGGGAATTGGGACCAGAGCAAAGCCGTGAAGTCGGGCAAGGAATGCCAGACCTGTCATATGCCTGAGCAGGTAGGGGAATCCGCCAATGGAGAAGCCAAGCGGAAGGTGGCGAATCATACGTTCCCGGGCCGCATCGGTCAGCTCAGGCAGGAAGCGGCCAAACTGGAAGTCTCGACCAAAGTAGAAGGGGAGAAAACTACCGTGACGGTAGCGGTGCAAAGCCTGGTCCCGCACAACCTGCCGACCACCCACCCCGGTTGGGCGAGCGTCGTCTTGGAATTGGATATCAAGGGCAAGAACCTGAAGACCGTGTTCAACGACAAACGCGTCTACGGCCGGACCTACGCCGACGCCAAAGGCCAGAAGACGGTGTTCGATTTTGAGGCCATCAAGGTGCTTGAAGAAACGGTCCTCAAGCCGGAAGAAAAGCGCGTGGAAACGTTTACCTTCACGACACCGAAGGACACCAAGACCTTCGACGTCGAGGCCATGCTCAGTTACGCTCCTGTGACCGGGCCATCTGCCTTTTTGCAGCGCATTGAGGCGGAATCCTCCAAGGGGGCGCAGGATCCTGTGTTTCAATCCATCCCCATTGCGAAGTTCAGCGAGAACATTCCGGTCGCCAGGTAGCGTTGCCCGTTATTCGTGAAGCGTATCTCGTCCAAGACCACGTGTCTTACGGTCACACGAGAGCCGAACGACGCGTCACGAAGTGCGGATTACTCGGAGATGATGCTGGAACCGGGGGACTTCATCTTGAAGATCTGAATGGCGCTGTAGATACCCTTGGCCGGGTGGTTGAGGATGAGTCGTGAGTTGGTGATGTGCGTATCGATCAATTCGTACTGTCCGCCGCTGTAGTACACATCGCAGTCGTCGATCTCGCAATTCTTATACACGTGATTGTCCAGCGCCAGCTTGGTTTTACTGAACTTTTGCTGATCGATTAAGATATATTCCGGCGCCAGTCCCATCGAGTACTCCTCCATCCGCGCGCACTATAACAAAGTCGCTGTCCTTCCGCAAACGGTGAGCTGCGAGGCTTCGGGCGAGGTGTCGTGCCTCCAACCCTTCACGCCGGCCATCTTTCGCCTTGATCCGATTCCGACCTCGCTATAGAATGGCGCCACTTTCCCGCTCGTTCGCACCGTGTCTGTTGTCGGGCATGCAGTATTTCTTCCTGCTGCATTCTCAGCTCGCGATAGGTTTAGTCCACGGAGATTCTGTGACATTCGTCGACCGTTGTACGTGACTGGTTCATGTTCGCGACGGGGTATTCTCGTAGACACTTGAGCTGGATTCTCAGTTTCACCATTCTGTTAACAGGAGGAGAACACTGTGAGCGACTCAGCAATTGTGACCTTTGCTCTGATTGCGGCGATTGCCGGTATTGCCTATGGCCTCTATCTTGCTATGTGGGTGTTCAAGCTCAACGCGGGTAATGCGAAGATGCAGGAAATTGCGAAAGCGATTCAGGAGGGCGCCGGCGCCTATATGAATCGCCAGTACAAGACGGTGGGCATGGTGGCGGCGGTGCTGTTCGTAGTGCTCTGGGGGGCGGGCGCCGTATCGGATAAGTTCGGAATGCTGACGGCCATCGGATTTTTAATCGGCGCCGGGGCCTCGGCACTCGCTGGTTATGTGGGTATGATCATCGCGGTCCGGGCGAACGTGCGGACGGCGCAAGCCGCACACAACGGCATGAATGCGGCGTTGACCGTCGCGTTCCGCGGCGGCGCGGTGACGGGGCTGTTGCTGATCGGGCTCGGCCTCTTGGCGATCACCAGTTTCTACACACTGGCCTCGCAGATGGCCGGGCAGGAAAAGGCGATTCATGCCTTGCTCAGCCTCGGTTTCGGAGGCAGCCTGATTTCGGTGTTTGCGCGCGTCGGCGGTGGCATCTACACCAAAGCGGCCGACGTGGGCGCGGACCTGGTCGGCAAAGTGGAAGCAGGCATTCCTGAAGATGATCCTCGCAATCCGGCAGTCATCGCCGACAACGTGGGCGACAACGTCGGCGATTGCGCAGGCATGGCGGCGGACCTTTTCGAAACCTACGCGGTGACGACTGTGGCCGCGATGGTTCTCGCGTTCACAATGTTCAAGGGCGTCAGCGCGCCGATTCTGTATCCGCTCGCGTTGGGCGGTGTGACGATTTTCGCGACCATCATCGGCATTTTGTTTGTGAAGGTGAGCCCGGGCGGCGAGATCATGCCGGCCCTGTACAAGGGGTTGTTTGTGGCCGGCGGGATTGCGGCCGTGGCGTTCTACCCGATCACCTCGAAGATCATGGAGGGCGTCGGTGGGGTGAGCGGTATCAGTTATTACCTGGCGGCGTTGATGGGGCTGGCGGTAACGCTCGCATTGGTGTTCATCACCGATTATTACACGTCCAAGGACTATGCGCCGGTGAAGGATATCGCCAAGGCCAGCGAAACGGGTCATGCGACCAACATCATTGCCGGTCTGGCGGTGGGCATGCAGTCAACGTCCGCCCCGGTGATCGTCATTGGCGCGGCGATTCTCGGCAGTTATTGGATTTGCGGCGGCGCGGCGGCGGGTGGGCTCTATGGCGTCGCTGTGGCTGCGGTGTCGATGCTCTCGATGGCGGGGATCGTGGTGGCGATCGATGCGTTCGGCCCGATTACGGACAATGCCGGTGGGATCGCTGAAATGGCCCATCTGGGGAAAGAAGTGCGCGACATCACGGATCCGCTCGACGCGGTTGGGAATACGACAAAGGCGGTCACCAAGGGTTATGCGATCGGCTCTGCCGCACTCGCGGCGGTGGTCTTGTTTGCGGAGTTCGCCCGTGAGGTGGCCAAGGGGAGCCAAGCCAGCACCTTCGATCTCTCCAATCCCTTGGTACTGGTCGGGCTCTTTCTCGGGGGAATGTTGCCGTTCATTTTCGGCGCGTTGTGTATGAAGGCGGTCGGCCAGGCGGCCGGGCTGGTTGTGGAAGAGGTTCGGCGTCAGTTCCGGACGATCAAAGGCATTATGGAAGGTACCGGAAAGCCGGAGTACGGCACCTGCGTGGATATCGTGACGCAGGCGGCGATTCAGAAGATGATGATTCCGGGGTTGATTCCCGTCGTGGCCCCGATTCTGGTGGGCGTCATCCTTGGACCACAAGCGCTTGGCGGAGTGCTGGTGGGGAGCATCGTGACGGGTCTCTTTGTGGCCATCTCCATGACGAGCGGCGGCGGCGCCTGGGACAATGCCAAGAAGTACATCGAAGAGCAGGGCCTGAAGGGGACCGATACGCATAAGGCGGCGGTGACCGGGGACACGGTCGGCGACCCGTACAAGGATACGGCCGGGCCGGCGATCAATCCGATGATCAAAGTCATCAACATCGTGGCGCTGCTGATCGTCTCGCTCATTGTGAAATAGCTGCGGGTGTGAGGTGGGGTTGGTCGCTCGTGAGGCGTTCCAGGCGTTATGCGAGCGACTCCGTACACAATGTGCTCCTTGGCTTGACGCGTTCGACGACCCTAGAGTAAGGTGACAAGGAGTGGGTAGTTCGAACAGGTTCTGATTGACTGGAGGTGCTCCGATGGAGAAACAGGAGAGGAGACCGGAATCCAGGAAAGACTCTCATCAGAAGGAAGAGGTCAAGCCGAATCCAAAAGTCGTCGAGTCCGGGAAAAAGATGAAAGAAGACATCGACAAGTTGGTCGATGAAATCGACGACGTGCTCGAAAAAAATGCCGAAGAGTTCGTGAAGAACTATGTGCAAAAGGGAGGGGAGTAGTCCCCTCCCTTTTTGTTATCCGCTCCCGGTCCTTCCCTCCTTTTTGTGCCACGACGCTTCGTCCGTTCATCAGAGGGCTGATCGTGACCCGACGCTGCGCCTCGTTCTATCCGGCGCGAGAACCCGTTTGACAAAAAAATGGTGAGTCGATACCATTCCCCTTACTTCTCAGTAACTTCTGAATATTTCAGGCAAAGACAGAGGATTCATGCAGGAAAAACTGTGGGTGTTTCGACCGTCTGATATCGCCTTGCAGAATAATTTGTCGCGGCAGCTCTCGATCTCGCCGGTGACGGCCTCGGTGCTCCTTGCGCGCGGTGTCACGACTTCCGATGAAGCGACCCGTTGGATGTCCGGCGTGCAGGGCGGGCTGCACGATCCATTTTTGCTCCCTGATATGGAACCGGCTGTCGAGCGGTTACATCAGGCCCTCGCTCGCCAGGAGCGGGTCTGTTTTTACGGCGATTACGATGTCGATGGGGTCTCGGCGACGAGTCTCTATCTGTCGTTCTATCAAGGTCTCGGCGGGAATGCCTGTGGCTACATTCCGCATAGGGTTCGCGAAGGCTACGGGTTGAACGAGGGGGCGGTTCGTCGCTTAGCGGAAGAGGGGATTTCGCTGCTTGTCACCTCCGACTGCGGGACGACCTCGCATCATGAGATTGCGGTCGCCAGGGAACTCGGCATGGATGTGATCGTCACGGATCATCATCAAACGGATGCCACGATGCCTGCCGCCCTTGCCGTGCTCAATCCGCACCGGCGCGATGCGATCTATCCGTTTAAAGGGCTCTGCTCGGCGGGGTTGGCGTATAAGGTGGTGTCGGCTTACCAGCAACGGTATGGATCCGGCGACGTGGAGCCTGACTCCTGCTTGGATCTGGTCGCGTTGGCAACGGTGGCCGACATCGTGCCGCTTCAGGACGAGAATCGGATTCTGGTGCGGGAAGGCCTGACCCACATCACGCGCGGAGCCCGCGCTGGAATTCGCGCGCTCAAGCAGGTAGCCGGTATCGCGAAGGCCTGTACGAGCGAGACGATCGGTTTCCGCCTCGGCCCCCGGTTGAATGCCGCAGGACGGCTGGATCATGCCATGCTCTGTGTACGGCTGTTGACGACGGAGTCCGATCAGGAAGCCATGCAGATTGCCGAACAGTTGGAGCAGTTGAACCGGCAGCGGCAACAGATCGAGGAAGGCATTACCGGCGAGGCGGCGACCTATCTGCAGCAGGATGAGCCGGCCGCGGCGATCGTCTTAGGCTCGCGTGACTGGCATCTGGGTGTTGTGGGGATTGTTGCCGCTCGCTTGGTGGACCGGTTCCATCGTCCGAGCATCGTGATGGCGATCGATGGGCAGGGCATAGGGAAGGGCTCGGCCAGGACGGTGGAGGGGTTCGATCTGTATCAGGGATTGTCCGAGTGTAAGGATCTGTTGGAGGCCTATGGCGGTCACCCGAGTGCCGCTGGACTGACGCTCAAGGAACCGCGGTTGGAGGAATTCCGCCGGCGGTTCTGTGAGGTGGTGGCTCAGTGGGCCGGGAGTGCTCGCACGGTGCCGACCCTGCACGTCGATGCCGAGGTGAAGCTGACGGATGTCAATTTTGACCTGATCCAGGAACTGGAATCCCTGCATCCCTTCGGGGCCGGCAATCCCGAACCCACCTTGGCTGTTCGCGGCCTGGATGTGGTGGACGCACGAGTCGTCGGCGAGAAGCATCTGAAGTTGCGTGTTCGGCAAGGGCGGTCATTTATCTTCGATAGCATCGGCTTTCGCATGGGCTCGTTTGAAGAGCTGGGGCTCAGGGCCGGTCGACCGGTGGACTTGGCTTTCAGCCCCGAGCGCAATCATTGGAACGGCTACGATCGAGTGCAGTTGCGTATCAAGGCCCTTCGCATGAGCGGTGAGGTGTCGTAACTATGCCGCACGAGACGGTGACAGAGCTGAGTCAGCTGATCGATCGGGTGAAGAGCTACAACGTCGAGGCGGACCTCGATCTTGTGCGCCGGGCTTATGATTTTTCGGCCAAGGCGCACGAAGGACAGATGCGCCGATCCGGTGAGCCCTATTTTCGGCATCCTCTGGCGGTCGCGGGCCTGCTGACCCACTTAAAGACGGATGTCACGGCCATCGTCGCAGGCCTGCTGCACGACACGCTGGAAGATACGCTGGCTACGCCGCTTGAGTTGGAACAGCGATTCGGGAAGGACGTGGTGCATCTGGTCGACGGCGTGACCAAGATCGGCAAGATTACCTTTCGGAACTACGAGGAAAAGCAGGCGGAAAATTTCCGCAAGATGGTCTTGTCGATGGCGGACGATATCCGCGTCGTCCTCATCAAGCTGGCGGATCGGCTCCACAACATGCGGACTCTGGAATATCTGAGCGAGGGGAAGCGGCAACAAATCGCCCAGGAGACGCTGGAGATTTATGCTCCGTTGGCCAATCGGCTGGGGATCGGTTGGATTAAGAACGAGCTGGAAGACCTCTGTCTGAAACATCTCAAGCCGGATGTCTACGAGTCGTTGCGCGTTCGGGTGGCGAAGCGGGACGAAGACCGGCAGCAGTACATCATTGAAGTCATCGACCTGGTGAAGAAGGCCATGGCCGAGGCCGGTTTGCAGGGTGAAGTCTCCGGCCGCCCCAAACACCTGTACGGCATCTACCAGAAGATGGAGAAGCAATCGATCTCATTCGAAGAGGTGTACGATCTCGCCGCGCTGCGCATCATTACCGACATCAAGATGAACTGTTATGCGCTCCTCGGTGTCATCCATTCACTGTGGCGCCCGTTGCCGGGCCGCTTCAAGGACTACATCGCGATTCCGAAATCCAACATGTATCAGTCGTTGCACACCACCGTCGTCGGTCCCCAAGGCGAACATGTCGAGTTTCAGATTCGGACGGAGGAGATGCATCGCGTTTCTGAACAGGGCATCGCCGCACACTGGAAATACAAAGAGCACGGGCGGATCGACGAGAAAGACGGAAAGGTTTTCAGTTGGCTACGCCAGTTTGTGGAATGGAATCAGGATTTGCCGGACAATCGTCAGTTCATGGATTCGGTGAAGCTGGATCTTTTTCACGATGTCGTCTACGTCTTTACCCCCCAGGGCATGGTGAAGGAATTGCCCAAAGGCTCCACTCCGGTGGATTTTGCCTATTCCGTCCACACCGAAATCGGCGACCACTGTGTGGGGGCGAAGGTCAACGGCAAGATCGTTCCGCTGAAACACATGATGGAAAGCGGAGATATGGTGGAGATCCTGACCGCCGCCAATCAAACGCCTCACCGGGATTGGTTGAAATTCGTCCGCACGTCGCGCGCGAAAACCAAGATCAAACATTGGATCAAGGCCGAAGAGCAATCCCGTAGCATCGAGATTGGCAAGCGGTTGTTGGAAGCCGAGTTCCGCCGGCATGGCCTGGCGCCCGCCCAGATGATGCGGTCGGAACAGCTCCTGGCCGTGGCCAAACAGGTCGGGTATGAAACGCCGGAGGAACTGGCCGCAGCCGTCGGCTTCGGCCATGTGCCGACCTCGCAGGTGATGAGCAAAATCAATCCGCCCGTCGCGACGGAAGGACAGACGGTCGCCCCTGAGGTTCCGCCGCCGCCGAAACCGGTCACCGGACGGACCGATGACACGGGTGTGCAGGTCAAAGGCGCGCGGGACCTGTTGATGCAACTTTCCCGTTGTTGCAATCCTGTGCCGGGCGACCGCATCTTGGGGTATATCACCAGGGGACGTGGACTCACGATTCATACCGTGGATTGTCCCAATTTGGAAGCGTTGGACTATGACAAGAACCGGCTGGTCGAAGTCGAGTGGGACCATTCCACGCCCAGTACACACTCGGTCAAGGTCTCGGTCATCGCCGTGGACAAGACCGGAGTGCTGGCGCATGTCTCGACGGCCATCTCCGAATGTCAGGCCAATATCAGTCGGGCTGAAATTACGACCCGCGAGGATCGGAAGGCGATGCTGGATTTCATCATCGAGGTCTTGGACACCGCACATCTGGCTCGGGTGCTCAAGGCGATTGAAAGGGTGGATGGCATCATCACCGTGCGACGTGTTCGCTCCTGGCAAGAGCGTTCCTAGCCCGAGAGGTGTTCGTGTGTTCTCCTCCCCGCATCAGGTGAGATCCGCATGAGCCTCGGTCTACTGGTCGGCACGGTGATGGCGATGCTTGCCGTCATGGCCGGGGTGTTGATGGGCCTGACCTATCTGTTGGCTCGACGCGGCAGGTCGGCGCCGCCGCTCCCGTTCTATGCCGGCGGTGTGGCACTGGTGCTCGTCACCGCCGCGTTGGTCGGCCGCAGCGAACTCGTGAGTCACAGTCCGCACTTTGTCCGGTCGGGACTCGATGTCGCGGCCTGGCTGGGCGCCTCTTTTTTTCTCTTCACGATTCTTGATGCCCTGATCATCGGCGAATGGCTGATCGAACGAGGGCAGCGCTATATCCCCGATATTGTCCGGCAGCTGCTCATCGGCGCGGAAGTGGTGGCTGCCGGAGTGTTGATCCTCTGGCTGGTCATGGGGATCAACCTCGTGGCCCTGGTGGCGTTGCCGACCGTTGCGGCGGCGATGGTCGGTGTCGCGTTGAAAGATACGCTGACGCGCTTCTTTTCCGGAATTGAGCTGGGAAAGATTGTGAAGGTGGGGGAGTGGATTACGGTGGTTGATCGTGAAGGGATGGTGACCCACATCGGCATGGAGCATGTGACGCTGCTGACTCGCGCTCAGGATCTCGTCTCGCTGCCTAACGATCTGGTGATCCAGAGCGGGGTGACGAATTTCAGCAGGCCCACCACGACGCATTTCTGTAACGTGTATGTCGATGCCGCCTATCGCACTCCGCCTGAGCAGGTCTGTGCGACGTTGCTTGAGGCGGCTGTGGCGGTGCCGGGGGTATTGCAGGATCCGAAGGCGACCGCTCTGGTCACGGCATTTAACGAATCGGCGATTCAGTATCGAATCAAATTTCCGATCAGTGATTTCGCACAGCGGGATATGATCGAGAGCCGGATGCGGACGTACATTTGGCATGCCTTTGCGCGCAATGGAATCGAGATTCCCTTTCCACAACGTGTGCTGCATCAGACGGTCGAACCGGAGGTCGTTGCGAACGGGCAGGCGGTCGGGCGCATGGTTGCCCAACTCGCGGCGGTCGACTTTTTGGGTACGCTGGATGCCAAGCAGCTCGAAGCGTTAGCGAAAGAAGCGCGATGGGAGTCCTACTTACCTGGCGAACGGGTTGTTCGTCAGGGGGAGCCCGGAGAGGTCCTCTACGTCATCGCTTCCGGAAAAGCTGATGTGCGGTTGGAACAGGGGGGGCTCAGTTCGACGGTGACAACGCTTGAAGCGGGGAAGTTTTTCGGCGAAATGTCTCTGTTAACTGGGGAGCCGCGTTCGGCCACGGTATCGGCCGCGACGGAATTGTTGGTCATTGCCGTCGGGAAGCAGTCGTTGCTGCAGGTTGTTCAGGAGGATCGCCGACTGATCGAGCGCATCGGTGAAGTGGTGGCCCGTAGACAGGCGGCGACTGCGGCAGCGAAAACGCAACTGTCTCGTGAGGCAGCGGCCCTTTCGGCAGTCACACACGCACGTTCCCTCGTCGAGCGCATTCAGAACTTTTTCTGGGGTGCGCGCAAGGCGCAGTGATCAGGTTGAAGGCTGGTCAGGGCTGTTTGAAGCTCAGTTTCATACCGCGTTGAAGCTGCAGTGCCGCCGCACGGCCCCCGCCGAGTTCCAAGACGTACAGCGCACCTTCATCCGAGTGGTACTGTGGACAGCCGTCGTCCTGTCTGGTGCAGATGGGGACGTTTCGTTCGATATGGACGATCGTTTTCTTTGCGTCCATCCAGATGATATCGAGTGGGATCTTGGTATTTTTCATCCAGAATGTCCAGGGCTGGGCGTCGCCGAAGATAAAGAGCATGCCGCGGTCATCCGCGAGATGCTCTCGAAACATCAAACCCTGGGCACGTTTCAATGCCGTATCGGCTAATTCCGCCTGGATCAGTGTACCGGTTGGCGTTTTGACCGTAATGAGCGTATCGGCCTGCGGATCGGCGGCCAAGCTGAAGCAGGTCATACTCAGCATGGTGATACCTGTAAGGCACCACATCGCAAGTCTCAGTAGTGCCGGACAGTGTGTATTATCAAGGCGATCTGTTGTGTCGAGCGTCACGGCTGCATCCTAGCGGGCTCCTCGCGGGCCGTCAAGATACTGAACGTGTCCGGGGGCTGAGTGTGCGACGCTGTGTTGCAATTTCGTCGGCGCCTATGCCATCCTCGGCCTATTATTTGACTTGGATGGAGGCTGTTCATGAAAGAAACGCGACGTGTGGTGTACATGCGAGGCGTGTTTGTCTGTCCGAAGTGCCGCCAATCATATGTGCAGGAAAAGTGGATTGAGGAGTTCAGAATTCGCTGCCACAAGTGCGACTATCGCGGAACGTTGACCCAAGTGTCCGTCGAAGAGCACATGGACGAAGAAACCGTTCGCCGGTAAGCGCTACGGTTCTGTTGGGCGAGTTTTCCGGAGATCCAGTCCCCAATCCTCGATTCGAAAATGCGACTAGTTCATGCCAGGCCGCTCATGGCCTGGCCCAGCCGATGTCAGGGTTGTTTTCTTCTCCAGTGAGAGGTGCGTCATGATTCAGCTGGGGCGAGTGCTGCTTCTGTGCGTCAGCAGTCTTCTGGCCTGGCCGATCATTGGCCGAGCGGCTGATAGCCCGCTGGCGATCAATGTGCTGGTGGCGTATCACTCTCTTTCCGGGCACACCGAGCGAATGGCCGAGGCGGTTGCAGAGGGCGCTCGATCGGGGCCCCAGACGCATGTTGTCCTGAAGCGTGCGGGGAAAGTGACGGCTGAGGAATTATTCGCCGCCGATGCCATTGTGCTCGGGTCTCCTGTCTATTGGTCCAACATGGCCGGTGAGGTGAAGACGTTTATTGACGACTGGCAATTCAAGTTCGGCGTGTTCCCGGAATTCAAATTGAAGAACAAGGTAGGGGCTGCATTTGCAACCGGCGGCCAGATTTCCAGCGGGAAAGAGCTGACGATGCTCTCAATCCTTGCGGCGATGCTGGGGAATCAGATGATTGTCGTCAGCGGTGGTGGTGCGTTTGGCGCTTCTGCGACAACAGAAGGCGACAGTCCTGGCATTGATGCGCAAGAGCTGACTGGAGCCCGCGAGTTGGGTCGGCGGGTGGCTGACGTTGCCGGTGCGGTCAAGAGGGGATTCGAGTCACAGGGAAAATAATGCCGGTTCGAGCGGGCGGTGATTGCTTCCGAATCGGGATTCTAGGACCGCACCGGATTTTGACAGGTAGTCTCCATCTGGCTCTTCGCCAGCGACACAAGTTCGTGGATATTCTTCGCGCAACGGCCGCAGCATCCGTTATCGCGCAAGCCGAATTCAGCAACGATTTGCCTGGTGGTCAGGAAGCCCTGACGACCGGCCGCCCGCACATCTGATTCCGTTAAGCCCTTACATAAGCAGACATACATGAGTGGCATCTCCCACTGATGATCGGTTGTCCTTGCGGGCGTCTGACGCGTTCAATTTCTCGATACTGATAACTGTTCTCAACTATGGTGAGTATAGCGGTCAAATGGGGACCTGTCAACATCTGTACAGATACCCTCCATGATGGGGATGAGCTGCGTGTTTCCTATGGCCCGACCAGATATTGGGAAACGCAATGTATCCAAGGCTTCGCCGTGACGATGAAACCTGGTACTGGAGGAGGAATCGGGCCGTTTCTTGGGGGGTACTAAGCAGAAGGGGGTTCTCGTGGGGTATGCAGCTTAGCCGTTGTGATCGTCTGCGCTTCGGCGCTCTTTGTTCTGCTGGGTAAGAGAAGTGCCTGAATAGGAGCAGTCGCCGGCTCTGTGAATGTCTGCCTCTTGCCTGAAAGTACGAAGGCAGGAAGTTCTTTCGAACTTCCTGCCTTCGTTGTGCTGCGGTCCTTCACTGACGAGAGAAGTTGCCCTCTCTCGTCAGTGTGAGTCTTACAGCCAGTTCACGCGCTCGGCCGGCCGAATGTAGATCGGCTCTTCGACCTGAATACGCGCCACTTCCTTGCCCGACTTGTTGAAGCCCAACACGGTATCGTTGTACATGTCGAACCGCTTCCCGTGGATCTGGGTTTCAAACACTTTCGGACCCGGAATGACATCGTACCGGAAGACGATCTGCTGGCTGGCTCTCCAGAGCTGGAGGACGGCCAACAGTTCGCGGCTGGGCACGAGGTACTTCTCGATGGCGTTATCCACGCCCGGGCCGAACATCTGCCGCGCGTAGCCTCGTGGGCTATGCCGTGGCGGAATGTAGTAGCCGTTGGGCTCGGTGCCCCACTGCGGATACAGCGGGAGCGCCACCTGCTCCACACGAATCGTGTAGTACAGGGGATGCCAGCGGTCTTCCGCCCACAGGCCGTCTTCCCCGATGCGCATCAACGACTGCATGCGGATTTTGCCCACGCAGGCCGCCATACAACGCGTTTCCATCGGTTCGCCGCCCGTCAGCGGGTCTTTGCCTTCGATGCGCGGATAACACGCGATACACTTTTCCGAGACGCGCGTCGTGCCCCGATACATCGGCTTCTTGAACGGGCACTGTTCCACGCACTTCTTGTACCCGCGGCACCGGTTCTGGTCGATCAACACGATGCCGTCTTCCGGCCGCTTGTAGATCGCCTTGCGCGGGCAGGCTGCCAGGCAGCCCGGATAGGTGCAGTGGTTGCAGATCCGCTGCAGATAGAAGAAATACGTCTCATGCTCCGGCAAGCTGCTGCCGGAGAGACGCCACGGTTCGTCGCGCGTAAAGCCCGACTTGTCGATGTTCTCGACCAGGGCCCGCATCGAGGTCGCCGTGTCTTCATAGATGTTCACGAACCGCCATTCCTGGTCCGTGGGGATGTACCCGATCGCCGCCTGCCCGACTTTGGCGCCGGCGTCGAAAATGGTCATTCCCTCGAACACTCCGTACGGCGCATGGTGCTTGCGTCCCACGCGGACGTTCCACACCTGGCCGCCCGGGTTCACCTGCTCGATGAGCTGGGTGATCTTCACGTCGTAGAACTGCGGATACCCGCCGTACGGCTTGGTTTCCACGTTGTTCCACCACATGTACTCCTGCCCCTTCGAGAAGAGCCAGGTCGACTTGTCGGCCATCGAACAGGTCTGACAAGCCAAACAGCGATTGATGTTGAACACAAAGGCAAACTGCCACTTCGGATGCCGTTCCTCGTAGGGATACAGCATCTTCCGTCCCAGTTGCCAGTTATAGACTTCTGGCATTGTGAATCCTCCTTCTGAACATGATCATGTAGTTAATGGTTCGCATTCGTTTCAAGCACCGAGGACGAAGTGCCGAGAGGCGTGCCTCTCAGACTATGTACCTCTGTCCTAGACCTTGATCTTGATATGTTCACCCTTAAGCCACTTGATCATGAACTCGTTTTCCTGACCTGGCGTGAACCCGGTCCGGACTGGTTCCCACGGACCACGCGCTCCGATACCGCCGTCTTCCGCCTTGGTGATGCGGATCAAGCATTCCTTCGGAACGGTGTTGATGCCATGGTGATCGATGGCATAGCCCCACTTGAACTTCCAGGCAATCGTGTGCTTGCCGGGGAGTGAGTCGGTCTGGTGCATCGGCATCAACCAGCTTCTGGTAAACGACTGTTGAGCGCCGTACCGGAAGTTGGACTGATAGCCGGTGTCCACCGCAATGGCGCGTCCGTCTGGCCGCGTCTCGTGACCTTTCACCGACTTCGCCGTGGCCACATACGGGGCATGCTTTGCCATCGTGACGTGGTACGGATACGCCGGGTTGTACTTGGCACGAATCATCAAACGGGACACCTTGTAGAACGGATCCGACGGCTTCCAGCCACGATAGGGCCGGTCCACCGGGTTACCGTCGACAAAGACGTAGTCGCCGTCGTTGATGCCGCGGTCTTTCGCCGCTTGCGGGTTGATGTGCAACTGGTGTTCTCCGACACCCGGTGTCCGTTTGTCCATGCGGTACGGATCGCCGAAGTTCGACTCATAAATCTGCACCCAGTCGTTCACCGACCATTGGCTATGCACCCGGTGCCGGGTCTTGGGCGTGACGCAGTAGAACTGGTAGCCCTTTTCCCACAACGGGTTCGGATGCCGCTTGATTTCCGCCCACGGCAGCTTGATGTTTCGCACGTGCTTGTCATCATGGTGCTGCGCGGTGATCGGAATACCGTAGTCATCCGGCCGAATGAACGGATTGTTCGAGAAAATCGCATTCGGCAGATACGGGGTACACTCCGGGCCTTCCCGGTGTGAAATGAAGTTTTCCCCGTATTCGATGGCTTCCGGCTCAATACGGTAGGTCTCGATACGACCCGACCGCGTCCACTGGGGCTTGGACTCGTTGGTCTCTTCCCAGAGCGGGTGGCGCGGATAGGTACGACCCATGACCATCCAGCCCTTTTCCGACTTCAACATGACGTCAGCGCTGTATCCGTAGCAGGTGGCGCTGGCATCCAGCATCCGCTGCGGATAGACATCGACACGGTTCATGTACACGAAGTGGAACACGCCGCGGAACCGCGCATCTCCGGTCATTTCAGCCAACTTGGCTGCGACGCCGGCGAAGGTGTCCGCATCGTTACGGGTGTCGTACAGCGGACGGATACCACCCTTCCAGATCTGAATCCACGGATTGGAGACCGTGCCAGTCATTTCCGGATAGGTGAACTCCATCCAGGAGTTACAAGCAAACGCCACGTCGGCATGGTTGACGTCCGAGGTCATCTCGATGTCTTGCGTGACGATCATCTCGATGTTCGGATCGACGTTTTTCACCATGTCATAGTGGTGCTTGGCGTTGTTGAGAATGTTCACGTTGGTCACCCAGCGGACTTTGCTGGGGCTCGGCATGTGGGTCTTGCCGGTGAACACTTTGCGTCCGTACTTCGGCGTGTTGACGATCAAGGCCGTATCACCATGGTTCCAGTAACCGACTTCTTCACCATAGTAGTAGGAACGGGTCTTGATCTCTTTGCCGTGCGCATTCGGATCCAGGGTCAGGTTGAAGGGATCTTCACCGGTGTGCACCGCGAGTCCCGCGCCGGACCAAGGAACGGCGTTCCAGATACCGGCCTTGTAGTTACCGGACCAGGTATGGCAGCCCGTCCCGAACTTTCCGATGTTACCGGTGATCGTCATAATGAACGCAGCCGCCCGGCCCATTTCCGTCATGTGGAAATAGTGACAGACGCCTTCGCCGTTATGCATCGCAGCCGGCTTGATCGTGCCTGAATCACGCGCCCAACGGACGATGAGGTCCTTCGGGGCACGGGTGATCTGGTGCGTGGTGTCCAGATCGTAGTCCTGCAAGTGGACCTGATACATCTGGTAGATCGACATCACGTCGATCTCGCGGCCGTTGAGCAGCTTGACTCTGAAGGTTCCGGTCAAGGCCGGATCAATGCCGCTCTCCTTGAAGTGGAAGCCGACCTGTTCCCGGTGCAGGGGAACAGCCTTCCCCTTCGCCAGGTCCCAGACCATCATACCGCCGAGCCGTTCCACCTGCTCGGGCTTCAAGGATTGGATGCGTCCCGAATAGCTCTTCGAGAAATCCGGGAACTTGTAATCCGCAATCACATCGCGCGGATCGAGATACTGGAGCGTATCCGTCCGTACGAGCAACGGCAGGTCGGTAAATTCCTTGATGTAATCGATATCCTGCAAATTCTCATCGAAAATGATCTTTGCAGCGCCGAGGAAGTTCGCGCCATCGGTCTCCGGCCGCAGAGGAATCCAGTAGTCTGCGCGGTAGGCCGTCGGGTTGTATTCCGGCGTAATGACAACGATTCGCGCGCCGCGCTCGATCGACTCGAGCTTCCAGTGCGCTTCCGGCATCTTGTTCTCGACGAAGTTCTTACCCCAGCTGGTGTTCAGCTTGGAGAAGCGCATGTCGGAGAGGTCGACGTCGCAATTCTGAGTCCCGTTCCAGAACGGATGGGACGGATCCTGGTCTCCGTGCCAGGTGTAGTTGGAATAGTACTTTCCGCCCTGCGCCTTATCCGCATCGACTTTGCGAATCCAGGAGTCCAGCAACGGAAGACATCCGCCGTTGAAGCGGGTGTTCATCATCTTACCGACGATGCCGAGCACCGGCATACCGGCGCGATGCTTGAACGTCCGCACGCCCGCACCCTTCATCATTTCGATCATTTCCGGAGCATAGCCCTGCTCGCGGAGACGACGGGCACCGGCTTCACCGCTGTAGCGCGTCGCGATGAGCACGGCGGCTTTGGCGACATAGGTGAAGGCCGTATCCCAGGAGACCCGGTTGAGGTCGTCCAGGAAGCGGCTGTCAAACTTGTACTTGCGCTTCACATCGGGCGTCAGCTCGGGGGAGCCGTCGTCCATCCACTGCTTCCAACCCTTCCGCATCAACGGACCCTTCAGACGATAGGGGCCGTACACGCGACGGTGGAAGGTGAAGCCTTTCAAGCACATGCGCGGGTTGTGCGCGAACGTTCCGCGGTTGCCGTATAGGTCTTCATAGGTTTGGTGGTCATAGTTCTGCTCAACGCGCATGACGACGCCGTTCCGGACGAAGGCCCGGACGCGACAGCCGTGGGTGTCGTTCGGTGAGCAGCACCAGGTAAAGGATGAGTCGTACCGGTACTGGTCGTGATACACACGCTCCCAGGACCGATCCGGGTACTCACCCAGCGGGTTCCCAACCTCGATGACCGGCTGCAGCGCGGTCAACGCGAGGACTTTATCCGCCACGGCCACGGCCGCGACGGTTCCCGCCGAGATTTTGAGAAACTGTCTCCGTGAAACGGAAACCTGCATAATAGCTACCTCCTTGTGAGGCACATGAGTCCCTCATGCACCTGTTCGTACAACCTCACTACACTCACGTGGATGCAATCTTGTCTGGAGTACCTCCTTTCCGTGTGTCGAATTGGAAACATTCGCCCCTCGCAATTCGAAATTGTCGAGCGGACATTCGCTCGCGATGTAGGAGTATTACAATTCACGTGCCGACGATGGCCAAAAATGTGGCTCCGTTTCGTCTTGGTAATGAGGCATTGAAATTAATAAAATCAATATGTTGAGATTCATCTTGGGATGGGGAAGAGAAGGGCAATGGATGACGAAAACTCAGGGGTCAGTAACTGCTGACTACTATGGGGGATGTACGGACTAAGATATTGAAATATAAAGATTTATCTGTGTCTGTAAACACGGACGCGCAGGTTTATTGTTGGTTTATTCAATGAAAACAATTGCTTATATTGTTTTCGCGTGGGCGGGTGTCATGCTTTGCTGACACCGCTATTTTTCGTCTTTTGTATAGCGGCGCATGATCTCATGGAAGTAGGAACGTGGCAGTCCGGCGTCCTGGGCGGCATGGGTGACGTTCCCCTGATGGATCGTCAGTTTGGTCGAGATGTACCGTTGGTTGAAGGCTTCCAGTACCTGTTCCTTGGCTTTTGCATACGGCAGGTGAAGATAGTCTTCTTCGGGGGCCTCGCGCTGTCGCTCGTCTGGCACGGCGAGCATGCCGGCTACATCCGCGATACCGATGCGGTCGCCCTTGGCGAGCATGACCGCCCGTTCCATCACGTTTCGTAATTCCCGGACATTCCCCGGCCATGGGTAAGCGACGAGCTCTGTGACGGCGGAGGGATGGAGATCCTCCACGCGTTTCGTAAACTCCTTGGCATAGCGTGCAATGAAGTGTCGGGCGAGCACGGGGATATCTTCCGTCCGTTCACGGAGAGGCGGGACGCGGATCACCATGACATTGAGGCGAAAGAACAGGTCTTTCCGGAACTCGTTCCGCTTTACCTTCTCAGCCAGGTCCTGATTGGTCGCGGCGATAAAGCGGACGTTCACCTTCCGCTGCTGGGTGCTGCCGACCGCCCGCACTTCCCCGGCTTCCAGCACACGCAGGAGTTTCGCCTGCAGATTGGCGGGGAGGTCGCCGATTTCGTCGAGAAAGACGGTGCCGTGGCTGCCTGACTCGATCAAGCCGGTTCGGTCCGCCACTGCGCCGGTGAATGCGCCGCGGACATGGCCGAACAACTCACTCTCCACGGTGCCTTCCGAGAAGGTGGTGCAGTCGACAACCTGGAACGGGCCATCGCTATCGAGACTGCGCTCGTGAATCGCCTTGGCGATCAATTCCTTACCCGTGCCGGTTTCCCCGATGATCAGTGTGGTGGAGGGGACCCGGGCGATGGCTTCGATCATGGCCATCACGTTTCTGATCGGGGAGCTCACACCCACCAGGTTCTTGAAGGGAATGCGTGGCGCGGCAGGCTCGTCCGGTGAGGCCTGCAGGAGGATTTCCGACATGCGCATGGCCCGATGAATGCGCGCCGACAGATCCATCGTGTCGTAGGGCTTCACGATGTAGTCGAATGCTCCATGGCGCATCGCGTCAATGACCGTCTCGATCGCATGGACCCAGCTGACGATGATGACGGGGATACGCCGGTTCAGGTCCTGTACCCGCCGCAGGAGTTCGATTCCGCTCATGCCCGGCAGCCGCACGTCGGCAATGATCAGATCGATCGGTTGCTGTTGCAGCCGCTCCAGCGCGCCCTCGGCCGTGGCGTTGATGACCAGCGTGACCTGCTCATCCTCATGGCGGGGCAGTTCATGCTCGACCGTGCGCAAGAACATGTCCACGTCGCCCGCGTCGTCCTCGACCAGCAGGATCGTGAAGACTTTGTGCTTGGTGCCTGACATGCGTGTCTTTCTCGGAAACTCCTACAGTCCGCTCACAGCAATGGTTTTTTGATCTGGTGCGGTTCAGACTGGCCCGGGGTCGGCCATGAGTGCGTTGCGTGAATTGCTGTCCTCTGGCCCGTATCTTAGGAGGCGAAGGCGAGGCAAATCAACTCCGTGGCCCACTCCAAGCAGGGCCGTATCCCGACGCTATTTCTCAAAAATCAGCATGAGGTAGGCCAGGAACAGGAGCAGGTGGACGGCTCCGAGCAGGACATTGGTGCGTCTGACGGCAAAGGTCAGCATGCTGACCACGAAGGTCAGGACCAGGAGGATGGTATCGACTGTGTCGATCCCGAGAATGATGGTGGATTCAGTAAAGAAGCCGATAGCGAGGACGGCAGGAATGGTGAGGCTGATACTCGCGAGCACCGATCCAAGGAGAATATTGACGGAGCGCTGCAATTGATTGGCCAGAGCGGCCCGGACCGCGCCAAGAGATTCGGGAGCCAGCACCAACCCGGCCACCAGCACACCGCCTAACGCGTGGGGGGCCTTCCATAGGCGAAGTGTGTAATCGATCGGTGTCGCCACATGTTCCGAGAGAATGACGAGCGGGAGCAGGTAGGCCACCAGGAGGAGTGTATGGCGCCAGACAGGTGTCTTCGGGGCCTGTTCAGTCTGATGGAGCAAGGCCATTTTTCGCTTGCTCTGGCTCCGGGGTGCCACGAAGTAGTCGCGGTGGCGCAGATTTTGAATCGCGAGAAACACACCATACAACCCCAAGGACATCACGATGAGAAAGGTGGATTGATGGGGGGAAAATGTCGGACCGGGTGAGGAAATCGTATAACTCGGCAGCACGAGCCCCAACACCGCCAGCGGGACAATGACCGCGAGGAACGCGTTCGCCCCTTGTAGGTTGTAGGTCTGTTCGTGATACCGCAGGCCGCCGAGCAGGAGCGAGAGGCCGACCATGCCGTTCAGTACGATCATGACCACCGCAAACATGGCGTCACGCGCCAGCGACGCATTCCCGTTGCCCGTATACATAAAGGCCGTGATCATCATCACTTCGATCCCGGTGACCGACAAGGTCAGAATCACGGTTCCCATCGGTTCGCCGAGCCGCTCTGCAAGGTGCTCCGCATGACGAAGAACGGCAAAGGCGGAGAGAATAATCACGAGCAGGAGCCAGCCGAGGATGGCGCTCAATCGAACGGGACTAGAGAGGTCGCTCAGCCACTCATGGCCATAGTGAAAGAACAGGGCGGCAGTTCCGACAGGCAGGAGCAGGAGCCACTCTCCAAGCGTCCAGCCGGTCGGCTTCGGGGTGTTGCGATTCGGGAAGTGGAGTAACGGAGATTCGTGCTGAGTGGGTGTAGTGAGTGGCAACATGGTCTACGTGAATCCGCCAATGAACATCGCTGCCGCCTGGCTCAGGAAGTGCTTCTGAGTCCGATGATGCCGAGTACGATGCAGAGCAACGAGAGCACTTTGATGGCCGAGGCAGTTTCTGCAAAGAGGACCATGCCGAGGACAGCGGTGCCTGCCGCGCCGATACCGGTCCATACCGCATACCCGGTTCCCACGGGGATTGTTTTCAAGGCGTGCGCCAGGCAGCCGAAGCTCGCTGCCATGGCGACCAATGTTCCGACTGTGGGCCACGGCCGGGTAAATCCTTCGGTGTACTTCAACCCGATGGCCCAACAGATTTCAAAGAGTCCGGCGACACACAGTAAAGTCCACGCCATAGTTTCGGTTACATCGACCTTCGTGACGTATGACTTAGAGAGGGAGCATCAACGTCAACATGGAAACACTCCCAGGCTAGAGATGGTACACGATCATCTCTTCCGAGTAACCTCGGCATATCACTAGGGACATCGAGCGGGGCGACTGAATGGAATACGGGAGACGCATTCTCAGTAGATGGACAGTCGTCAGCGGGCGGGTTCCGTTTCGAGCGCTGCCGGTTTATCGGGACGATCAAGCCATTTGTACAGTACAGGCAAAACGACCAGGGTCAGGAGCGTGGAACTGACGAGCCCGCCGATGACGACCACGGCGAGGGGACGTTGGACTTCCGATCCGATCCCATGCGCGAACGCCAGCGGCATCAAACCGAGGAGGGCGACCAATGCAGTCATGAGAACAGGCCTGAGTCGAAGTGTGCAACCTTTGATGATCGCCTCGTCGCCCTGAAGGCCATCCGCACGCAACTTGTTGAAGTAGGAGACCAGCACAATTCCGTTGAGCACCGCCACGCCGAACAAATTGATGAACCCCACGGAAGCCGGCACACTCAAATATTCACCCGTCAGCCAGAGTGCCACGATCCCGCCGATCATCGCGAACGGCAGATTCATGATGATCAGCGCCGCATGGCGGACGGAATTAAACGAGGCAAACAAGAGGATGAAGATCAAGCCGATCGTGATCGGTAAGATGATTTTTAACCGTGCCATGGCTCGCTGCATGTTTTCAAACGAGCCTCCCCAGACAAAGTGATAGCCGGCCGGTAGATGGATCTGTTCCCCGATTTTGGCTTGCGCTTCTGCAACGACGCTTTCGATGTCTCGGCCGAGGGTGTTGAACCCGACATAGATCCGGCGCTGCAGGCCCTCGCGACTGATCAATGAGGGTCCTTCTTGCAGCTCGACCGTGGCGAGATCTCCGAGCGGAATCAGGGCACCGGAGGCCGTAGTCAGCAGGATGTTCTTAATCGTGTCGACGCTGTTTCGGTATTTTTCAGGATACCGCAAGGTCAGATCGAATCGTTTGTTTCCCTCATAGACGCGGGTTGCCGGTTCTTGCCCGATCGCCGTGGTAATAATTTCCTGAATATGGGCGACATTGATACCGTGGCGAGCGATCTTGCTGCGATCGATGTCGATGGTGAGGTAGGTCTGGCCGAAGAGTTGTTCGACCCGCACATCGCCCACGCCCCTGACCGATGCCATGATGGTTTGAATCTTTTCCGCCGTACTTCTCAGCACCGACAGATCGTCTCCGAGTATTTTTATGGTGGCTTCCGATCGGACGCCGGACAGCAGCTCATCCACGCGTTGTTGGATCGGTTGGCTCAGCAGATAATTGGCTCCGGGCACTTTTTCAATGCGTTTGCGGATGGCATTGTCCAAGGCCGATTTGGTCTTGGCGGTGGTCCATTCGTCCATAGGACGGAGACTCACGACCGGATCGCTGGCATTGGGTTCCTGAGGATCGTTTCCCATCTCCGAGCGGCCGATCTTGGACACCACCATGCGCACTTCGGGAAACTCCATCACGGCGCGTTGCATCTCTTTTTCAATCTCGATAGATCGATCCAGCGCGATGCTCGGATAACGAATGGTCTGGGGCGAAATCGCCCCCTCATTCAAGATGGGAATAAACTCTCCTCCGAGGAAGGGAAACAGGGACAGGCTGGCGCCCAGAAGCCCGAGTGCGATGGTCAGCACGGTGACGCGATGCCCCATCGCCCAGCGTAATGTCGGGAGATAGGCCCATTTGGCCCAGCGGAGCAGGAACGTGTCCTCTTCCGTTCCTCGCTTCAGTGCCATCGCGCAGAGAACAGGGGAAAGAGTCAGCGACAAGACCAAGGACACCAGTAACGCGATGATGATCGTATTGGCGAGCGGCTGAAACATTTTTCCTTCCATGCCCTGCAGCGTCAGAATCGGAAGGAAGACAAGGATAATGATCAGGATGCCGAAAATCACCGGTTGTCCGACTTCGGTGACGGCATGTAAAATGACCTCGGTTTTACTGAGGCGGTCGTCTCGCTGTTCGGCGAGGTGCCGATACACATTCTCTACCACCACGACTGAGCCATCGACCATCATGCCGATAGCGATAACCAGTCCGCCGAGTGACATGAGATTGGCCGTCAGTCCAACCTGGTCCATGATGATGAAGGTGACCAGCGGCGTCACGATCAGTGTGGCGGTCACGATGAGGGCGCTTCGTACGTTGCCAAGAAACAGAAAGAGAATGACGACCACGAGCACAATGCCCTCAAGCAGCGCTTTGTAGACGGTATCCAGCGCTGCCGTAATCAGTTCGATTCGGTCGTAAAATGGAATGATGCGCAATCCGTCAGGCAGCAGGCGTTTGTGATGAATCTCTGAGATTTTGTCCTTGATGGATTGCACCACGTCCCGGGCATTGCCGCCACGCAGCATGAGCACGATGCCGGTGATCACTTCATGTTTTCCATTCAGCACGGCGGCGCCGTGCCGGACGGCGTGCCCGATCCGGACCTCCGCCACATCCCGAACGTAGACGGGGGTACCACCCACCTGTTTGACGACGATGTGGTCGATGTCTTCGAGCGTCTTGATCAGCCCGACACCGCGAATCACATATTTTTCGTCGTCTTTCTCCAGGATGTTCCCGCCGGCATTCGCGTTGTTCTTCGCCACGGCATCGAACACATCGTGAAGCGCCAGACCGTATTTACGAAGCAGACCCGGCTCGACCATCACCTGGTACTGTTTGACGAACCCTCCCAGGGAATTCACATCCACCACATCGGGTAGCCCTTTGAGCAGCGGTCGAATGACCCAGTCCTCAATGGTCCGCCGCTCCATAAGGTCCGAATCGCTCATCACGAAGTCTTTGTCGTTGTCGTGCGGTCCCTCAAGAAAGAATTGGTAGACTTCCCCCAATCCGGTGGTGTTCGGAACCAATTGCGATGAGGAGCCAGGCGGCAGCAGCTCTTGGATTTCCAATATTCGTTCGAGCACGACCTGCCGGGCCAAATAAATATCGATATCGTCCTTGAAGACGACGGTGATCATCGACAGGCCGACCTTTGAAAACGAGCGAATATCCGTCAGCCCCGGCGCCCCCATGAGCTGGAGTTCCATGGGGAAGGTGACGAAACGTTCCACCTCCGCCGGAGACATGCCGGGCACTTTCGTGACGACCTGAACCAGCACGGTGGTGACGTCCGGGAAGGCGTCAATGGCGATGGTCCGGAAGGCATAGACGCCTCCGACGGTCAGGATGCATGCCATGACGACAACCAAGACACGTTGACGGAGAGCGAAAGCCAGAAGAGTAGACAGCATCGGGTTACATCTGTTCCCCGAGCAGTTCGGATTTTAGCACGAAGGCGCCGTTCGTCACGATGGATTCTCCCTCCAGCAGTCCGTCCAGCACCTTAATCTCACGGCCGTTCGAACTGCCTAATTTCACATCGCGCGCCTCGAATATGGCGGGCTCGCGTTCGACAAAGACGAATTGCCGGTCACGGTCGCGTTGAACAGCGGACTCGGGAATGAGAAGCGCGTTCGCCTCCGGTTCGGAATAGACGCGCACGGTGGCATACATGGCGGGTTTGAGCTTACGCTCGGGATTCGGCAATTCCAGCCGAAGACGCATCGTCCGGGTCGCGGGGTCGAGCACGTCTCCGACATAGGTGATGCGCCCTTGGAAGGCTTGTCCGGGATAGGCGGCCACATGGACCTCCACCGATTGACCTGTTCCTGTCTGATCGGGCCGGATGTAGGGGATATCTTTCTCGGGAATGACTGCCGTCACCCAGACATCCGTGAGGTCGGCAACCACGAACAGTTTTTCCGTGGTTTCCACGACCTCGCCTTTGGTTAAGTTACGAGCGATGATGCGGCCGTCGAAGGGAGCCACCACCGGAACGTGTGAGCGGATCGTGTGATTGCGATCTAAGTTGCGCAGGTCTTCATCCGTGAGACCCAGGATCAAGAGGCGGTCGCGGGCCTCTCGCAGCTCGGCCCGAAGGCTGAGCATTTCTCCTTCGCGTCGTTGCAACTCGGCCACGCCGATGACCTTTTCTTTCAAGAGCAATTCCGCCCGGCGGAAGGCGCGCTCGGCGACGTTGAGCTTGGCCGTAGCTTTCAGATAAGCCGATTGCGCCATACCCAGTTCGCTGCTATAGAGCAGAGCCAGCAGGGTCCCTCCCTTCACTTCTCTGCCGAGGTCGGCGTAGACGTCGATGACCCGCCCGCGGACGAGCGTGGTGATTTCGGCTAAGGCATGTTCATTCGGTTCGACGGTGCCGGGGAAGTCACGGATCGTGCGAAACTCTGAGCGTGTAACGGGTTGGACGATGATGCCCGCCGATTTAATTTCCTCGGTGGTCAACCGGACCAGGCTCTTGTCGACGGATGGGGGCGGGTTGGCCCCAGTCGCGTTGGGTGGAGGTCCATCGCATCCGGACAAGGCGAACCACGCAAGCGTGCCGGCCAGCATCGTCAGGGCCAATGGCCGGTCACGTTTCCGTCGGAATGATCTCGATCGAGTCGTAGGTTGTGGAGTATGTTGCATCAGATGGCGCCTCCCACGGCGCGTTCCAGGAGCGCGAGTGACATGGAGAGATCGAACTGGGCCTGGGCATAGTCTAACAAAATCTGACGCTGCACCCGTTGGGCGTCGAGTACTTCGATGAGGCTCGATGCCCCTTGCTGGAAGCTGAACTTCGCGATTCGTAGCGCTTCATCGGCTTGTTTCAAGAGCCCCTTTTCATAGACCTCGATCATATCCGCAGTCGTTTTCGCATCCTGGAAATGCTGGCTGACGTTCCGGATCAGTTCATTTCGCGCACGAAGAAATTCAGCTTCGCCTTTCCGTTTACTTCCGAAGGCCGAGATGATTTCGCCCTGTCGCCGATCCCACACGGGAGTGGGGAATGTGACGCCGCCGGTGAAGGCTTCCCGACCGATTTCCCGCCAGTAGCTGCCTCCGATCGTGATATTGGGGACACGGGCCTGTCGTTCGAATTCCAGGCTATGGTCGGCCTGTTCGACCGACTTGCGCAGGCGCACGATCGTCGGATGTTGGGTGAGTGCGCGTTCGGTCAGAATGTCGATGCCGAATCCCGGGCCCACACGGTGCAGTTGCCCGTCGATGGCGTATGTGGGACCGAGTGAACCGGCCGTGAGGGTGTCGAGCATCACCCGATTGACCCGCACTCGATTGGCCGCTCTGGTCAGTGACTGATTGGCTTTCAATACTTCCACTCCGGAGCGGATCGCTTCGAACTGCGGACTTTCCCCAAGGCGTACCCTGGTCCGTACCGCCTTATCGACATCCTCCACGGTGGCCAGATTCTGCTGTGCGAGGACCAGCGCGCGTTGCGCCAGGAGAAGGTCGTAAAAGGCGACCTTGACGTCGGCGACCAAATTGAGCTGGGTTTCCGCCAGTCCGGCTGAGGCGGCGGCGACGCCGGCCTCACTGGCACGCTGGCGGGCCGCGCGCTTTGATGGCCACTCGATCGGTTGTCCGACGCTCAGATTGAATTCCGTCACCCGCTCGCGCACCGACGGATCGAAGAGCCCGAGGTCGCGCATTCTGCCGACGCCGCTGTTGGCGCTGACCGAAGGGTTAAGGTAGGTGTACGCGGCGACCTGCTGTCCACGGTTCTGGTCGATGGTGCCCTCCGCGCTGGCAACCGTCGGATTACGCGTCAACGCGAAATCCAGCACTGCCTCCAGCGAATAGACCGGATCGGACGATCCCGGGGGCGGCGCGCTCGCCCGGTCGCCGGCACGGCTGGCAGCCGGACTCAAGAGCATGACGAATAGACACGCAAGGAGCCCGAAGGCGTCGATTCTCGCGTTGAGTCCGAGCGCCGGCTCCGGTCGTCCGTCCCATGGCGTGGATCGTTGAGGAAGGGAGACCGCGCTGAGTGGTGGCCCACATACCCGACGGTCTCCGGCCTTTGATTGCTGCTGCGGCGCCTGAATCGGTCCGCGTCGATCTGCGTAGTTCATCGTCGCACGTCCTCCCTCCGCAGAACTGCCCCCGTCACTAAACGGTGCGTCACAACTTCGCGATGTCCGTTGTCCTGCTTCAGACAACGTAGCACCTTCCCGGAGCGAAGTCGATCAAACGCGCAGGAGCGTGGGTCGCGAGGTACAGTGGGGAGAAGGCAGGAATGGATGCCAGGCCGGTGGTTCCAGCGAGCGTACAGACTGTGTGGTGTAGGAGGGGTCTCCCAATGACTTGCGATGAAGCGAGTCCAGCCCTGTGCGGTTCGATGGAGTCGGCCTGGCGAGCAGGTCGAATATCTGGTCCGATGCATCTGGTTGAGAACATTCCTCTGTAACCGATCCACTGTCGCTTTCGGATCAGCAATGGACGGGGTCTTCGTAATGACCGGCCGACAACGCGGTTGCGGCTCACCTGCGCGAAGCAGCACCCGGTCGTATCAGGTATGGATCTGTTATGCGTCGTAGAGATGTTCTTGTGTGAGTCGACGATACAAGGTGGCGCACTGGGGGCAATACCCTTCGGACAAGCTCGGGCCATGCGATGTCACATCGTGGTTGTCCATGAACGTCTGCAGGTCTGACCATACCGCACAGGAGCTTCCTTCGGTCCCGTTATCCCGCACTCGCCAGCAAACCTGGCATTGTGTGGCTGCGGAGTCCATCGCCCAGACCTCCTTCGACCGTACCGAGCCAGCATGACGGACAGGCATGGGGAACGGCGAAACATATGCACGCAGGGTAACGAACGTGAAGAGGAGAGACAACTAGGCGATATCCTAGGTCGGAGGTGAAATGTCCCGAGGCCGATTTTAGCGATGAATCCGAGCCGGCTGGAATCGAGGCTGACCTCAGTTGAGCGACGAGCCCGGATTATTCATGAATGCCGTCGCGAGGCGCTGGAGACCGACGCAGGCGTACGTGCAGTCCGTCGAGGAGGTCGAACGAGAACGGCCCCGCCGGGCGGGAGGATCGGCCGACGGAGCAGGTATTCATAAATAGTCCTGGTTAGGCCGATGTCAGCCCGTGCGCAAGCGCGTACTTCGTCAGTTCTGCGGTGGTGCGAAGGTTGAGATGAAAGATGATCTGGGCTTTGTGAAACTCGACGGTTTTCGGTGAGATATTCAGCAGCGAGGCGATTTCCTTGATGGTGCGTCCCTCGGCAATGAGCTGCAGCACTTCCCGCTGGCGCGGCGTCAGTTCCTGTCGTTGTGCAAACAGGCCGGCCTGCCCTGCGGAGAGGGTCGTGACCAGATCCTTGGTCAGCAGGGAGGTGACGAAATACTGTCCCTTCATGACGGAGTCGATGGCTTGCTCCAGTTCTCTGGCCGCGGATCGTTTGAGCAGGTAGGCTGATGCCCCGGCCTTGAAGGCCTCGCTCACATAGGCCGGGTCCGCATGCATGGTGACGAAGATGAGTTTCACGTCGGGCAGCAGCTTCTTTAATTGGCGCGCGGCATCGACTCCATTTAATAACGGCATGGAGATATCCAGCAGAATCAAGTCGGGGCGCAGCCGCGTGGCCGCGTCGAGGAGCGCGCGGCCGTCTTCGACCGCCCCCACGACCTCACAACGTTGTTCCACGATTCGCCGGAATCCTTCCAGTACCAGTGTATGGTCGTCGGCCAGCAACACTCGAGGGGGCGTGGTCATACGGGAACCTCCGCGTGCGGTACTTTGATGTAGAGGCGTGTGCCCTGGTGAGGGATCGAATCGATGGTGACGGTGCCGCGGACCAGACGGAGGCGCTCTGCCATGCTGATCAGGCCGAGACCGCGATGGCTGTTCGCCAGTTGCTGCGTGTCAAAACCGACTCCGTCATCCTGCACGGTGAGCGTGATGGCATCGGCCGTCGAGGCGAGGGAAACGATCACCTTATTCGCCCTCGCATGTTTCATCACATTCGCCAGACTCTCCTGGGCGATGCGGTAGAGACAGGTAGCAACGGTTTGCGGCACGGCCGGTAGCGGGGGCGACGCTTCGAATGAGGCCTGAAGGTTCGCGCGTGCCGCGCATTCATCGACCAGGCGCTGTAAGGCGACGGTCAGGCCCAGGTCGTCCAGGATGGACGGATGAAACTGATAGGCCAGATGGCGCACGTCGTCCGAGAGCTCAGTGAGTCGATCCTGGATCGAGCGCAGCTCTTTGCTGCAGTCGCTCGCCGAATGGGGGAGGTTGCTCTCCAGGGACTCGGCTTGGACGATCAGCATGGCCAGCCGCTGGTTGATGTCGTCATGGAGATCCCGGGAGATACGGCGGCGTTCCTCCTCCTGGGCGGTGAGCAGTCGGGCAGCCAGGTCCCGCAATTCCTGCCGGCTGGTGGCGAGATCGTGTTCGCTGGCGCGCAGGGACTCCTCCGTCTCGACGTGTTCAGAGATTTCACGCAACAGGGTGTGGTTCACGTCGGCCAATTCCCTGGTGCGGGCGGCGACGCGCGCTTCAAGTTCGTCCTTCGCCTGACGGAGTCGAATCTCCGCATGATGCCGTTGTCGCAGCAGCACGGCCGAGATCCAGACGACGACGAGACCGAGGGAGGCATTGGTGACTCCCACCCACAGCGGAATGCTGTTCAGGCGAGGGCCTCCCACGGCTCCCATAATGAGCAGCCCGGTGGCGCCTGCGGCGGTGAGCAGCGGAAGTTGCGGATTCGGAGAGAATGAGGCAAGCAACACAATTCCGGCGTAGAGTGCGCCGATGGCGACCCCGAGCGGCATGAACAGATCGAGCGCAAAGAGGCCGCAGGTCAATCCGACGATGCCTGGAAGAATCCAGCTCTTATGCTTGCCGGCCATCGCCTGCCTGATTCATGTGTCCATTATCCGTTCCCGAGTGACGCGGTTCAACCCCGGAATGCACTCCCTGCCGCCTGCATGCTCAGTCCTGTTCCATTTGCTTCTTGAGGCGCCGATCCAGGGCGAACCGCGTCAATCCAAGATGTTTGGCGGCCAGGGTTTTGTTGTGATCCGAGAGGCGCACGACCTCCTCGATCAGGGCCGACTCGATATCGGCCAGCGTCTGTTGTCCCAGCACCATCTCAATGCGAAGGGAGGGGTGCTCGCCTTGCGCCATGGCCACGGCGATGTGCGGGGCCTGCTCGCGCAATTCGCGCGGGAGGCAGCCGGCGGTCAAGGTTTTGTCGTGGCAGAGAATCATGGCGCGTTCGATGATGTTCTGGAGTTCGCGAATATTGCCCGGATAGCTGTATCGCTGCAGGAGTTCTTGCGCCTCGGGTTCGATGTCGAGGACCTCCTTGCCGAACTCTTTGCCGAATCGCAGCATGGCCTGCATGGAAAGCGGGAGAATATCCTCCGTGCGGACGCGCAGGGGCGGGAGTTCGAAGGTCACCACGTTCAGGCGAAAGAAGAGATCTTCCCGGAAGCTGCCGCGCGCCGTGTCCTTCTTGAGGTCGCGATTGGTGGCGGTCATCAAGCGGAAGTCTACGGAGAGGTCTTCCGTGCCGCCCACGCGCCTGAAGGTGCGTTCCTGCAGCACGCGGAGCAGCTTCGCTTGCATGGCCGGGTCCAGGTCGCCGATTTCGTCCAGAAACAACGTCCCGCCTTCGGCCTTCTCCAGCAACCCGCGTTTGCGCTGATGGGCGCCGGTGAAGGCGCCCCGCTCGTGTCCGAACAGCTCGCTTTCAAAGAGCTCCCTCGGAATGGCCGTGCAATTCACCGCGACGAAGGGGCCGGACGCGCGCGGGCTATTGCAATGGATGACCCGCGCGAGGAACTCCTTGCCGGTGCCCGTTTCGCCTTGGAGCAGCACGGTGGATTTGGCGTTCTCCGCTACATCCCGAACCTGGCCGAGCAGGAGCTGCATCGCCGGACTGCGCGCATCGATATTGGAGAGCGCGTACGCGCTGTTTTGGTCTTCAAGCGAAAATTCGACCCGGTGGCGCAGGGTGAGGAATTCGATCGCGCGATCGACGACAGGGTCGACACCGGAGAGGTCGACCGACTTGATCAGGAAATCGTAGGCGCCCAGCCGCATCGCTTCGACCGCATCTTCCACTGTGCCATAGGCCGTCAGCATGATGATCAGCGTCTGGGGCGCGATCGGGCGGAGCTGCCGGAGCGTTTCGACGCCTCCCATGCCGGGCATCTTCAAGTCCAGCAGGATGAGGTCCGGCGCATGTTGGGTGACGGCCCGGATCACATCCTCGCCTGATTCGAAGCCGGTCACGGTATGGTGGCGTCGCGAAAGGCGTTTGACGATGGCGGATCGAATGGCTGGTTCGTCATCCGTGACGTAAATCGTGGCCTGCATGCTGTTCCTCTTCCTGCATTCGTGGTGGCTGTTGTCGTAAGGGGGCCCAGACGCGCACGGTGGTGCCGCGTCCCACTTCACTGTCCAGGGCAATGTCTCCGCCGTGTGCCTCGAGAATGTTACGGCAGATGGCAAGTCCTAATCCTGTCCCCCGCGGTTTGCCGCTGGTGAAAAACGGTTCGAATACATGCGGGAGGTGGGTGGGGCTGATCCCGGTTCCCCGGTCTGCGACGGTGACTTCCAGTCCCGGTTCCACCCCTCGGGCCTGCTGAACCAGAGTGACGGTAATCGTCTTGCCGGAGGGGCTGGCTTCGATCGCGTTCTGCAGGACGTTGAGCAGCACTTGTTTCAGCTGATCGCGATCGGCCTGAATGGTGTAGGGGGAGTCCGGCGACGCGAGACGGATCGTCACCTGTTTGCGCGTGAGCGGCTCATCCAAGACCTTCATGACCTCTTGCACCAGCTGTGCCATGTCGAAAGCGAACGCCACGATCTCACGGGGGCGGGCATAGTCGATGATCTGGTTCACGATCCGATCGAGGCGTTTGGTCTCCTGCAGAATGACGGCCAGATCGGGGCGGCGCGCATCGGTTGGATCGGTGTCGTCGAGTAGGAGAGACGTGGTCGAGCCGATGCCGACGAGCGGGTTTCTGATTTCGTGCGCGATGCCTGCGGCCACTTGCCCGAGTGTGGCCAGTCGCTCGGCCCGCCGCAGTCGCGATTGCATGAGGTCGAGCGCGGTGATGTCCACGTTGAACCCCTGGTACATGACGACCTCTCCGGAATGATCGCGAATCGGGATGCGCCGGCTCAAGACTTTCCTGATAGTGCCGTCCGGATGGAGAAACCGGAAGACCGTTTCATAGGGCTGTCCCTCCGCCACCGCCTGCGCGAATTCCTCGATAACCCGCTCCCGGTCCTCCGGGTGGATCGCGCGCCGGACCGCATCGGGGTCCTTCTCTTCGCGCGGGTCGAGTCCCGCGAGGAGGCTGTTGTATCGATTGCTGAACACGAGGGTCATTCCGCGGGTGGTAAAGATGCCGAAGGGGGCATGGTCGACGATACTGCGATACTTGGCCTCGGAACCGGCCAGGTCCTGGTTGAGCTGTCGCAGGTTGGCTTCCGACAGTTGTAGCGCTGCAATGTGAGAATGGATGGCCGAACTCATGGCGTGCATGACACGCGACAGATTTCCGATCTCATCCGTTCTTGTCATGACCGGAACCTGCGGAATCGGATTGCTGTCCGACGCCACCACCGCCCTGGCCAGGCGCTCCAGCGGCGTCGTGATGGAGTGGGCGATGAGGTGCAAGGCTGCCACCATGCAGATCAGCGCGAAGAGGCCGCCGCCGAGAATGGTCATGAGCATGGTGTCGCGATCCTGGGCGAGTTTCGCGAGTTTGGTATTCAGTGCCGTCTGGGCGAGATGTTCGAAGCGCCCCATGTCCTGGCGAATCTTCAACATCAACGTTCGCCCTTTGCCCTCCTCGATGTAGAGCCGCGCCTCGTCGGGATGCTCCGCCTTCACGGCATCGATCAAGGTTTCCTTTTCATCGATGAACTGCCGGACGAGTTGTTGGACGGAGGTGATCAACGCGCGTTGATCGTCATAGGCGGAGACCTGCGCTTCCAGCGTCCTGCCGATGTTCAGCACATGGTCCTGAGCGGTTCGATAGGGAAACAAGTAATGCTCCTGGCTCGTGAGCACGAAACCGCGAAACCCTGTTTCGAGGTCCACGACGAGCCGAAGGTACTCCGAGGCCAATCGCTGGGAGTAGTAAATGTCATTGAGTTGACCTTCGTCGTCGGAGAACGTCGTGACGGTGCGGTAGGTCAAGACGCTGAGAAGCAGCACGGTGAGTGCAGGGATCACCGACGCAAGAAAGAGCTTGCGGGCAATGGGCAGATTGCTGAGCAGGTCACTCAAGGGCGGTCTTCATCTCCGACAACATCGTAGTCTGTGCGCTTGTCTCTGTGCAACTTTGCCGCCTGATCCGCCCTGTCGGGACCAGCGCCTGTCGGGAGAAATCTCTGTGCCTTCAGCGGGTGCCGGTCCCCGCTCCGCATGCGGTTCTTATCGCGGGATGCGAAATGAGCGGTTTCGCACCGTGCGCCTGTGCGATCTCGCCCGTATTCATGAAGTTCCTCAAGGGGCGGATGATCCGGATCCGGTCCAGGCAGCGACGAACGATCTTCCCCATTTGTCTCAGAGCGGTACGGAGGGGTGAAAAACGCTAAGGCACGCGCCTTGCTCAACGTGTGACAGAAGGATCTCCGTGACCGTGCCACGCATCGCGCGACGAGTGATGGCCGGCGAACCGAAGAAGGAGGCTGCGATGGACTATGTGAAGCCATACGGCGTGGTGGACAGTATGCTGGCCGGCGGCGCGCTGAAGTTGAGTTTGCCGCCGCGTCAGTTGGTGCTTCGCGGCATGCTGGCCGGCGCCTATCTCGGGATCGGGACCAGCATGGCGGTGACGGTGGCGGTCGAAACCGGATACTGGATTCTCGGCAGTCTGCTCTTTCCCTTCGGATTGGCGCTGGCGATTCTGCTTGGTGCCGAGATCATCACGGGCAGTTTTGCACTGTTGCCCTGCGCTGCCGTCGCCGGCCAGAAGAATGCCGGTCTGCGGCAGGTCTGTGCGAACTGGGGCTGGGTCTTCCTGGGCAATCTGCTGGGCAGTACCCTGTACGCCGGCCTGTTTGCCATCGCTCTGACCACCGCCGGAGATGCGCAAATCAATGCGGTCGGGACCAAACTCATTGCGATCGCCGAAGCGAAAACCAACTATTACGCGTCACATGGCACGGCCGGGCTCCTCGCGGCGTTCACCAAAGGGATGCTCTGTAACTGGATGGTAAGCCTGGCGGTGGTGGCGGCGTTCATGTCGACGTCATTCTCCGGGAAAATCCTCGCGATCTGGGGGCCGACCTTGTTGTTCTTTTCGCAAGGATTCGAGCATGCGGTCGTGAACATGTTTCTCATGCCCGTCGGCATGTTGCTGGGGGCCAATGTCAGTGTGTCGACCTGGTGGCTCTGGAATCAGATCCCGGTGACCGTAGGGAATCTGGTCGGGGGCATGCTGTTTACGGGATTGGCGATCTATGGGGCGCACCATACGAGTGCGCCGGCCGCGACCCCATCCGTTCCCGCAACGATGCCGGCTCAACCGGGGACTGCCCGGGCCGATCAGCCGGGCTATTCTCCTTCGTATTAAGTCATGGAGTGCGGCGATGGCGGTTGTCTATCTCAGGCGATTGCATGGATGGCGCTTCGTGCTGTTCAACGCCGTGCTCGGCCTGTCGCACATCGTCGTGTTGTTCAACGCCGGTTCCTACATTGCCCTGCTGCCGCATGTGTCGGGCGATCTGGGTGGCGTGTTACCGAGTTTTCTCACCTGGGCGCAAACCGACTTCATGGTCGGGTTGGCCCTGGGCTTTCCCCTTGCGCGATACCTCTCGGGACGTATCGGCGATTACCGCCTGCTGATCGGGGCCTTTATGGTGTACAGCGTGGCGTCGTATTTGTGCGGTGATAGCCAGACGCTCGCGCAATTCGTTCCCGCTCGCATTGTGCAAGGGATTGCCGGTGGCATCACGCTGCCGATCGCCCAGTCCATGCTGCTCAACGAGTATCCCAAGCGATTGAAGGCGGTCGCCTTGACCGTCTGGGGCCTGTTCAGCATTACGCCCTTCACCATCGGGATGCCGGTGGGGGGGTATATCGCGTACATGCTCGGGTGGCGTTTTCTGTTCTACCTGGATTTCGTGCTGACACTCGTGATTGTCGGCACGCTGGCCGCCCTGTTGTACGGGCGAGGCTTTCGTCGCCGGTACGCGCGCTTCGACCTGGTCGGGTTTGTGCTGCTGGCGGTGTTGCTCCTGGGGCTTCAGACGTTGCTCAACATGGGCAACGATTTCGATTGGCTGGATTCGCCGTTCCTCCAGGCCATCGCGGTGGTGCTGCTCGTGGCGTTTCCCTGTTTCGTCATCTGGGAACTCGGGGAGCGACATCCGACCCTGGATCTTCGATTGTTCATGCACCGCAATTTTGTGATCGGCGTCATCAGCCTGACGCTCGGGTTCTTCTCGATCCAAGGGCTGCTGTCGCTGTTGATCGTGCAGATCCAACTCATTCTCGGTTATTCGTCCAAGCTGGCCGGGCTGGCCCTGTTGCCGCTGGTCTTGCTGGGGGCGCCTGCCATTGCGGTCATGCATATTCTCTGCAAGTACATCGATGCCCGCTGGTTGATCTGTCTGAACAGTCTGGGCTTTGCCTGGACCTTCTACTGGCTCGGCCTTTACGACGATCCCCATAGTTATGAGGAGCTCTTCTGGCCGATGCTGGTGGAGGGCATTTTTCTGGGATCGTTTTTTACGCCTGTGACAGTGTTGACCCTGCACGGCCTGTCCGGTCCGCTCATCATGCGCGCGGCCGAGGTCGCGAATCTCTTACGCGTGGCGGCGGGTGCCTTCGGGATCACGTTTCAAGGCATCGTGCTGTTCAGGCGTATCCATTTTCATCAACTGCATCTGGCCGATCACTTCGGCGGGCGCCAGTCGATCTCTTTCGATCCGATGGGGCAGTTGACGGCCAAACTCAGCGCGGCAGGATTGTCGCAGGCTCAGATCCAGGCCAAGCTTGGACTGCTGATCCGGCAGGAAGCGGCGATTCTTGGCCTGAACGACGCGTTTCTCGTTGCGAGTGTCTTGTTTGTGGGATTGGGCATTCTCGTGTGGTTCGCTCATCCGACCCACTTACCGGTGGCGCCGGCTCCGGCCGATGAGTTGCGGGAGATGCGCGCTGAGGAAATGATGGAGGAGGTGCCATGATTTTGCCTGTCACAATGAGGCGCCGATTGAAGATCGTCCTCGGGATCGGCTGCGCGCTTTTCTTCGGCGGTTGTGCCTGGATCCCGAAAGGGGATCAACCGGCGCAATATCTCGAGGCGCCTGAAATGACGGAGACGCTGGCGGAGGTCACGTCCCGGCTTCAGAATTGGCCGGAGGATCGCTGGTGGGAACAGTTCGGCAATCCGGAACTGAACGGGTTGATCGAGCAGTCGCTCAACGATAACCCCGGGTTAAAACATGCGGCGGCGCGGCTGCGGCAGGCCACTTCTCTCGTGAAGGTCGAAGGCGCCCGGCTCTTGCCGTTTCTCGAAGCGGACGCGTCGTTGACCTACGAGCGCATTTCACAACATGGCGTGTTTGCGGCCCTGAATCCGGAAGTAGCGGGCATCAAGATCATGTACGGGATTATCAATCCGTTGAGCTTCCGGTATGAGTTCGATTTTTGGGGAAAGAACCGGGCCATGCTGGAAGCCGCTCTGGGCCATGCTGCGGCCGAAGAAGCGGAAACGGCCGAAGTTCGGCTACGGCTGACCACCGGCATTGCCCGCGCCTATTTCCGCGGTCAGGCGCTTCAACAGCAGCTTACTATCGTCAAGACCATTGTCGGCATCCGCCGCGAGCTTAAGACGTTGGCGGAGACTCGGTTCCGGCTCGGGCTTGATAACGACCAGCCGGTCAAAATCGCGGTGGCCGACTATGAAGCCGCGTTCAAGCGCCAGGCGGCGATCCGCGATCAGTTGGATGTGCAGCGCCATTTACTGGCGCGATTAGTCGGCAAGGGGCCTGATGAGGGGGCCCATCTGTTCGCCAAGCCGAAAGTGATCGTTCCCAGTCAGATTGCGGCACCGGATCATCTGTCCCTGGGATTACTCGTCCATCGTCCCGATCTGGCGGCCGCCCTCTATCGCGCCCACGCCGCTTCGCGTTTGGTCAGGGTGGCGACGACGCAGTTCTATCCCACCATCGATCTGACGGGATTCGTGGGATTCAATGCACTGACATTGGCGAAGGGTACGGATAAGCTGGCCAATTTTCTTTTCAGCGGTCAAAGCTTCACCTATGGCTTGGCGCCAGGATTGCGCATGCCCTGGTTTGAAGGCGGCCGGCTCCGCGGTGAATTGGGTGCGCAACGGGCGGAATACGATGCGGCGGTGGAGCTCTACAACGACACCCTGCTGGAAGCGATGCGGGAAGTCGCCGACAGTTTGAGTGCCTGGCAAACCACGAACGAAATCATGGCCTCGCACAAACGGCTGGTGGCCTCGTTGGGTGATGACTGGCGTTTGGCGAAGGTGCGACTCGTGAATGGGCTCGATGATGATCGGGAGGTATTGAGACATCGTTATCCTGTCCTGGAGCAGGAGTATGCGCTCAGGGCGCTGGAGAGCGACCAACTGGTGGCGGCAGTCGATCTGATCGAATCCTTGGGCGGCGGGTATCACAATCCGGACATTGAAAAACGACCGAAACAGAATCCGAGCTAAATCCATGACAACCACAACTGCAGATATGTCTCAGCATCCGCAATCCGCTGGTGGCTCGCCGCCGGCCGGACCCTACCGCATCCATCCGAAGGCCATTCGTGCGCGACGGAATCGACGGCTACTAGTTGTGGCCGGTCTGGTCCTGGTCGCTACCGTCGCGTATCTGGTGCACTGGTATACGCACGACCGGTTTTGGGTACGAACAGATAACGCCTACGTCACAGGGAATCTAGTGCCGGTGGCGGCGCAGGCGTCCGGCATCGTGACGCAGGTGCTCGCCGAGGAAACGCAGTTCGTCAATCGGGGGGACTTGATGATCAAGTTGGATGAGCATCAAGCCTACGCTGCACTGGGGAGGGCCCGTGGCCGGTTGGGCGAGGAAGTCCGTCGTATCGCGTCGTTGTTTATCAATCGGAAGCAACTTGCGGAAAAACTGCGCTCGCGCCGGGCCCGGCTGGAGTTGGCCGAGCACGACATGGATCGGTATCAACGGGCCGCTCCGAGCGGCGCGATCTCCAAACAGATCCTGCAAAATACCGCGGACAAAATTGCGAGTTTGGACGCAGAGGTGCGGGAGACCCAGGCCGAGCTGGATTCTCTGGATGCGCAGATCGGGGGCACGACCGTCATGGCCCATCCGGCAGTAGATCTCGCCAAGCATCAGCTGATCGAAGCGCACCTGGAGTATACGCGCCAACAGATCCGGGCTCCCATTTCCGGATATGTTGCCAAGCGCAAAGCCCAGGTGGGAGATCGTGTTCAGCCCGGGGCGCTTCTCATGACCATCGTTCCGCTGGATCATCTGTGGGTCGAAGCGAATTTGCGTGAAACGGAACTGCAGCATGTCCGTCCCGGCCAGCCGGCCCTGGTGAACGTGAGCCTCTACGGATCGAAGCAAACGTTCCATGGCACGGTCGAGGGTCTGGTGCCGGGGAGCGGCAGCGCGTTCGCCCTGTTGCCTCCGGACAATTCGACCGGAAACTTCATTCACATCGTCGAGCGCGTCCCGGTGCGTATCGCCTTGCCCGCAGACGAACTGCGGGAACATCCGATTCGGCCGGGCCTGTCGACCGTGACCAGTATCAATATCACCGAGTCCGGGCAATCCGTGTGGACCTCCTTGGCGACCCCCTCCACGGCCGAATACGAGACCGATGTCTACGCGGACGAATTGCCTATGGCGGAGTCCCTGGCAAAAGAAGTGATCGCGACGAATTTGGTGGTCGGCGATCGTGGAGAGTCGATCGATTCCCTTCTCGACGAGGAGGAGGAGATTCAGCGGATAGTGCCACGAAAAGGCGATGCGCGCACGTCGCCTGAAGGACGGGTTCCGGTGGAGCGCGACCGGATGCGTACGCACCGTGATCCGGTGCCGAGTTCATTCATTCCGCGAAGAAGTCCCGATTTGGGCGCGACGACGGATCCTCTCACCCCCTCAATCGGTCCAGGCTCCGGGTCCTTGGGGCCCGAGGCAGGGCGCAGTCCCTCGCGACTCAGGTCAGGTTTTGAGATGGGTGAGGGCAGGCAGGTCTTGGGCACAGGACGTCATTAGTTTCCCTATCGGAACACCGGGAAGACAAGCCTTACCGAACCACGTGATCCGCTAGGTGGCCGCCGGCGCTACATTAAAGTTTGATGAAGATTCGACGAGCGACTGGAATCAGAAATGGGCCCAGCCTATGATGCCCATAGCGCACAAGCCACCACCGACCATCGAGGCCTGCTTGCAGTTCAGTGCTGTGCGTGCATGCGCCTTTCCTGACGACGTGTCGCTCCAGCGCACAGTGTCAGTGAGCCGTTCATAGAGGGTCTATGTTACGGGAAAAAGAAACGCGCCGTGCATAACGCGGCGCTCAACTATCGCACCCTGTTGTCCGTCACCAATGTGCTGAATTCTCAGCGCAACCGGCAGAGCCTGTTTCGCGCTGTCACGGATCAGTTGGCGAAAGTCGTCCGGTGGGAGCGAGCTGGAATCACGGTGTACGATTTGAAGTCGGATGCTTTTCGCTTTTATGCGGTGGAAACGAATCTGCCCAAGGTGGTGCTCAGAAGCGACGCGATGATCCCTCGCGCGCACAGCGCGGTGGGGTGGGTCTACGATCATCATCAGGTACACGTGCGGCCTCACCTTCAGCGAGAGCGACTGTTTATCGAGGATGAGAGTTATCTCCAGGAAGGACTTGGTCGCATGATCAACCTTCCTATGGTCGTCCAGGAAGCGTGTCTCGGTACTCTGAACATCGGCAGCGTCGAGGCGGGACATCCGGATCCGGCCGATGTGGATTTTCTCCAGCAGGTGGCCACGCAGATCGGCTTCGCCATCGCTCACGTCAACGCCTACGAAGAAATCAACCGTTTGAAAGAACAGTTGGCGCGGGAAAACGTGTACTTGGCGGAGGAGCTGAAGGCTAATCAGGATTTTGGCATCGTCGTAGGGCGAAGCCAGGCATTTGAGCAGGTGCTGACGCTCGCTCGGCAGGCGGCTCCGACGGGCGCCACGGTGATGGTGACAGGGGAGACCGGAACCGGCAAGGAGGTCCTGGCGCGCGCCATCCACGAGCGGAGCTTGCGGCGTGATCGGGCCTTTGTGCGGTTGAATTGTGCGGCGCTGCCATCGGGATTGATCGAAAGCGAGCTGTTCGGCCACGAGCGGGGCGCCTTTACGGGTGCCGAACATCAGCGGGTCGGCCGGTTCGAGCTTGCCGATGGCGGCACATTGTTTCTAGATGAGGTCGGCGAGATGCCGCTTGAGGCGCAGGCGAAGCTCTTGCGGGTACTCCAGGACGGTCTGGTCGATCGAGTCGGCGGTGCGAATGCCATTCCGGTGGATGTCCGGGTGATTGCCGCCACGAACGCCGATTTACACCGGGCGATTCAACAGGGGCGTTTCCGCAGCGATTTGTACTACCGCTTGAACGTGTTTCCCATCCATATGCCTCCGCTCAGAGAACGCCCGGAGGACATCCCTATCCTTGCCCGACATTTCCTGCGGGTTCATTCCCAGCGGCTGAAGCGACACTGTGAAGACTTCGATGGGCCGTCGATGGAGCGGTTGGTGCAATATGCCTGGCCGGGAAATGTGCGGGAGCTTGAGAACATCGTGGAACGTGCATTGATCCTGTGTCACGAGCGCCTGTTGCGTATCGATCCGGCGATGGTGAATGTACGTGTCCCGCCCGAAGCAGGTCCTCGCCGAACGCTGCATGACGAAGAGCGACACCATATTCTTCAAACGCTCACGCTGCTCGACTGGCGGATCGAAGGACCCGGCGGAGCTGCGGACCAGTTGGGGTTGGCCCCGAGCACGCTCCGCAGCCGGATGCAGAAATTGGCCATTCGCCGCCCCTCCCGCATGTAACCAGTTCCTCCGTGCCTCTCTCTCTGATCACGGTATGAATGTTCCAGCCCACGATTGATCGTGGTGGAATCGTGGTATCCCACCACGTGTCTTCGTGGCTGTTTTGTGCCGCCCGCGACCTTCATGAAATCTTCATTTCTGCCGTTCGATTTTTCAACGACATAGACATTCTGTCGGGATCCGTCCTCGTGGCATGTGAGGTGCACAAGGGGTCGTCGTGATTTTTTATTCTTTTCATCTTCTCACTGATGCGCGCGGTTCCTCGGGCAGAGAGCTGAGAATCGCTGCGCCGCCGCACGAGCGGCCGCTCGTGCGGCGGGAACACCACCGGCCTGGAAGGAGGGTTCATTTGCATTGGCCTGTTCCGGTCATGGGGGAAGTGTTGTGCGGACGCCATGAATCGTGGCGTCGGTAGCGTGTCCTGTCTTCTTATGAGGAGGTATTCATGATGCAGTTATCCCGCAGGCAGTTCTTGAAGGTCTCGGCGGGGACGGTCGCAGTGGCAGCTGTAGCCGACAAGGCTCTGGCGTTGACTGCGCTGCAACCGGTCGTCGAGGTCGACAATCCCTTGGGTGAGTATCCGGATCGATCGTGGGAGCGCGTCTACCACGATCAATATCGGTACGACTCATCCTTCACCTGGTGCTGCTCACCGAACGACACCCACGCCTGCCGCATTCGGGCGTTCGTCCGGAACGGTGTCGTGATGCGCGTGGAGCAGAACTATGACCACCAAACCTATGAAGATCTGTACGGCAACCGCGGCACGTTCGCGCATAACCCGCGCATGTGCTTGAAGGGCTTCACGTTCCACCGTCGTGTCTACGGTCCCTATCGTTTGAAGGGGCCGTTGATGCGGAAGGGCTGGAAACAGTGGATGGACGACGGCTCCCCTGAGCTGACGTCGGATGCGAAGCGGAAGTATAAGTTCGACAGCCGGTTCTTGGATGACATGGTCCGCGTGTCCTGGGATACGGCGTTTACCTATGTCGCCAAGGGGTTGATCGTCATCGGCACTCGCTACAGCGGTGAAGCCGGTGCCCGTCGCCTCCGCGAACAGGGCTATGCTCCGGAAATGATCGAGATGATGAAGGGGGCGGGCGTGCGGACGTTCAAGCACCGCGCCGGTATGCCGATCCTCGGCATGATGGGGAAACATGCCAATACCAGGTTCAACAACTGCGTGTTGCCCTTGTTGGATAGCTGGATCCGGAAGGTCAATCCCGATCAGGCGCAAGGCGGCCGCTACTGGAACAACTACACTTGGCACGGCGATCAAGACCCGTCTCAACCCTGGTGGAACGGCACGCAGAATTGCGACGTCGATTTGTCCGACATGCGCTTCACCAAGCTGAATACCAGTTGGGGGAAAAACTTCGTCGAAAACAAGATGCCGGAAGCGCATTGGAAATTGGAGAGCATGGAGCGGGGGGCTCGCCTCGTCGTCATCACTCCTGAGTATAACCCCACTGCGAGCCGCGCGGACTACTGGATTCCCGTGCGTCCTGAGACGGATGGCGCCTTGTTTCTCGGCGCCTCCAAAATCATTCTCGATGAAAACTACCAGGACATTGAGTTTATCAAGGGCTTTACGGACATGCCGTTGCTCGTGCGGACGGATACCCTCCAGTACTTGGATCCGCATGAAGTGCTGAGAGACTATCAGGTGCCGGATTTCACCAAGTCGTACTCCGGACGCGTGCAGGGATTGACCCAGGATCAGGTGCAGCGCCTCGGCGGCATGATGGTCTGGGACCTGGCCAAGGGGAAAGCCGTGCCCCTCCATCGTGAGCAAGTCGGCCTTCACCTGGCCCAGAGCGGCATCGACCCGGCCTTGACGGGCACCTATCGGGTCAAGTTGCTCAACGGGCGAGAAGTCGACGTCATGCCCATCTATCAATTGTATACGATTCACCTTCAGGACTATGACCTGGATACGGTACATCAGGTCAATCGCTCGCCGAAGGATCTCATTGTGCGGTGGGCGCGCGACTGTGGCACGGTGAAACCCGCGGCCATTCACAACGGTGAAGGCGTCTGCCACTATTTCCATATGACATCGATGGGACGAGCGGCGGCGTTGGTGATGATGCTGACGGGCAATATCGGAAAGTTCGGCACCGGTTGTCACACCTGGTCCGGTAACTACAAAGTCGGCATTTGGCAGGCGGCGCCCTGGTCCGGCGCAGGCGCGAGTGTCTATTTGGGCGAAGATCCCTGGAATTTAAATCTCAGGGACGATGTGCACGGCAAGGAAATCAAATATCGCAAATATTATTACGGTGAGGAGCCGGGGTATTGGAACCACGGCGACAATGCGCTGATCGTCAACACACCGAAGTACGGACGCAAGGTGTTTACCGGCAAGACCCACATGCCGAGCCCCAGCAAAGTCCGCTGGGTGGTGAACGTGAACATTCTCAACAACGCCAAGCACCACTATGACATGGTGAAAAACGTCGATCCGAACATCGAGATGCTGATCACGCAGGACATCGAGATGACTTCGGACGTGAACCATGCCGATGTGGCATTCGCCGTGAATTCCTGGATGGAGTTTACCTATCCCGAAATGACGGCCACCGTGTCGAATCCCTGGGTGCAGATCTGGAAGGGCGGCATCCGCCCCCTGTACGACACCAGGAACGATCTCGACTCCTTCGCGGGAGTCGCCGCGAAGCTGAAAGAGATCACCGGTGAACAGCGGATGGCGGATACGTATAAATTTGTGTATCACAATCGGGTGGATATTTACGTGCAGCGCATTCTTGATGCGTCGAGTACGTTCTTCGGGTACAGCGCCGATGTGATGTTGAAGTCGGAAAAAGGCTGGATGGTGATGTGTCGTACCTATCCGCGCCACCCGCTCTGGGAAGAGACCAACGAGTCCAAGCCGCACTGGACGCGATCGGGACGCTTGGAGACCTATCGTATCGAGCCGGAGGCGATCGAATACGGGGAAAACTTCATTTCACACCGGGAAGGCCCGGAGTGTACCCCATATATGCCGAACGCCATCATGACGACCAATCCCTATGTCCGGCCGGAGGATTATGGAATTCCCGTTACGGCGCAGCACCATGACGATAAGACGGTGCGGAATATCAAACTGCCGTGGTCGGAAATCAAGCAGCACGCGAACCCCTTGTGGGAGAAGGGGTACCAGTTCTACTGCGTCACGCCCAAGACCCGGCACCGGGTGCACAGCCAATGGTCGGTGAACGACTGGGTGCAAATTTACGAGTCGAACTTCGGCGATCCGTACCGCATGGATAAACGGACACCGGGTGTCGGCGAGCACCAGATCCACATCAACCCGCAGGCGGCGAAGGATCGCGGGATCAACGACGGTGACTATTGTTATGTGGACGGCAATCCCGTGGACCGGCCCTATCGCGGCTGGAAGCCGTCGGATCCGTTTTACAAGGTCGCGCGTTTGATGATCCGGGCGAAATACAATCCTTCATACCCGTATCATGTGACGATGGCGAAACACGCTCCCTATGTGTCCACGGCCAAGTCGGTGAAGGGGCATGAGACGCGGCCGGACGGACGCGCTATTGCGGTCGATACCGGGTATCAGTCCAACTTCCGGTACGGCGCGCAACAATCATTCACCAGGAGCTGGCTCATGCCGATGCACCAAACCGACTCCCTGCCGGGCAAGCAGGCGAATGCCTTGAAGTTCAAGTGGGGATTCGAAATCGATCACCACGCGGTCAACACGGTGCCGAAGGAGTGTTTGATCCGCATCACCAAGGCGGAAGACGGCGGTATCGGAGCCCGTGGTCCGTGGGAACCGGTCCGGACCGGCTTCACGCCGGGTCAGGAAAACGAGTTCATGATCAAGTGGCTCAAAGGCGAGCACATCAAGATCAAAGTGTAACCGCGTGAAACGTGAGAGGTGAGACGAGGGACGCGATCCCTCGGGCTCACCTCCCTTTTCCGTCTTTCGTTTACCGTTTCACGTCTAACNNTGTCAGTAATCATGCCAAATTGACCCCTGTCATCATGTGAAATGGACCCCTCCCCCACAACCAGGAGAGGACACCCATGGAGCTAGCAGAACCAGTGCGCACCCCACTACCTTCTTCTCGGGAGACGGCTCGAACGGAGGAGGATGGGATGCTGCGAGAAGACGGCGTGCGAGAGGTGCTGGCGCGACTACAGCGCGGCGAGCGTATCAAAGCCATTGCGCGGGATCTCGGCGTGGCCCGCAATACCGTGAAGCGGTGGCAACGGCTGGGGGGCTGGCGCCCGCGGCCGTCGGGACCCCGCCCCAGTCAGATCGATCCCTATCGGCTATTCGTGGAACGCCGCGGCCCCGAAGTGAATTGGAACGGCCGGGTGCTCCATCGGGAACTGCAGACGTTAGGATTCGCGGGGACCTACCAACAAGTGCAACGGGCGATTCAGCCGCTCCGCGTCGATCGCGCCTGGGCGACCGTGGCGACTGTGCGGTTTGAGACGACTCCGGGCCAGCAAGCCCAAGTGGATTTTGGCCAAACCCGTCTCTGGATTGGCGACCGGCTGGAAGTCATCCACATCTTTGTGTTCACCCTCGGGTACTCTCGCCGACTGTGGGCGTCGGCTTATCCGCATGAACGGCTCAGTGCGCTCCTCGATGGGCATGAGCGGGCCTTCCAGCATTTTGGCGGCGTGCCGTTGGAGTGTCTGTACGATAACCCCCGGACCCTGGTCCTGGGCCGGCGCGAGGGCCGCGTGCTCTGGCATCCGGTCTGGGAGGATTTTGCGCGGCGCTATGGGTTTACGCCGCGGGCCTGCCAGCCGTATCGGGCACAGACCAAGGGCAAAGTAGAAAGCGGCGTGAAATATGTGAAGCGCAATGCCCTCGCGGGCCGCCGGTTTGCGTCGTGGGACGCCTTGAACGCCTGGCTGCAGGAGTGGACGGTGACGGTCGCGGATCAGCGCGTCCATGGGACGACGCATGAGCGGCCGATCGAGCGGTTCGCCCGGGAGACGCTCACGCCGCTGGGCTCGCGGTCCCCCTATCACTATGAACGGGTGCGTCTGCGCCGCGTTCCGGCCGATGCGCTCGTCGCCATCGCGGCCGCCCGCTATTCTGTGCCGGTGGAGTATGTCGGCACGACCGTCCACGTGCAGGAGAGCAGTCGTCACTATGAAATCTTCCATGGCGGGGTCTGCATTGCGCGGCATGCCAAGTCCCCGCGCCATGCGGTGGTCGTGGATCGGGCGCACTATCGCGGGCTGCTGCGCGCGGGCGGACCCGCCCCCACGCCCCGGCCGCCCCAGTGGGATCCTGGGTATGGGGACCTCGGCGAGGTGATGGTCCGGGATCTGGCCCTCTATGCCGCCGTGGCCGAACCGGGCGGTGCCTCATGAGCACGCCCCAACTGGAGCGACTCCAGGCACACTGTCAGCGCCTGCGCCTCTATCAAGTTGCCGCCGAACTGCCGAGTTTACTGGAGCAGGCGGCCAAGGCGGAACGCTCCTATACCGACTTTTTAGAGGAGGTACTGCGGCGCGAGGTGCAGGCCAAGACCGACAAGCATCTGGCGATGCGGTTGGCGATGGCGCGGTTCCCGTTCCAGAAGACGCTGGAGACGTTCGACTTTAAGGTCCAGCCCTCCATTGATGTGAAACTGATCCGTGAACTCGGCACCGGGCGCTATCTGGAGCAGGGCGAGAATGCGTTGTTCCTCGGGCCGCCCGGCGTCGGCAAAACGCATCTGGCCGTGGCCCTGGGCATCGCGGCCTGTGAACAGGGCCACCGCGTCTTGTTTACGACCGCCATGGGGCTCCTCGCGACGCTCGGCAAAGCGCTCTCCGAAAACCGGCTGGAGGACCGGCTCAAGGTGCTGGCCCAGCCCCAGCTCTTGATCATTGATGAGATCGGGTATATCCCCATTGATCGGCAAGGCGCCAATCTGTTCTTCCAGCTCATCTCTCGGCGCTATGAGAAGGGCTCGATCCTGCTCACCAGCAATCAGAGCCTCGGCGCCTGGGGCGACGTGTTTGGCGATCCGGTGATCGCCACGGCGATTCTCGACCGGCTCCTCCACCATTCCATCACGATCAATATTAAAGGTGAGAGCTATCGATTGCGAGAGAAGCGGAAGGCGGGGCTCTTCAAGTCCCCTGTCGGTGCCGCGGCCCAGTCGGAGTCATAGCGCCATCACATGCAGATTCAACTCGGGGGAGGGGTCAATTTCACATCAGAATAAAAGGGTCAACTTCGGCTGATGATTGACACCCGAGTTCGATCCCGCGTGAGGGGACGAATAACACCCTCTCAGTAGCGCCTTCCTAGCGGGTGGTCACCTCGAGGAAGGTGTCTGTGCTTGAAGGAGGGAGACGGGGTTGAGGGGCACGTTCTGCCGCCTGATCAGATCCGGCCTGAATATGGTATCGTAGGAACAGATCTCTCGCGAAAAGTATGGTGAGAGGCGGGCCTGATGACTGGATACAAGTGTAGATGGAGAATGCATGAAGAAAAAGACGGCGCCGAAGAAGGCCGCCTCGCGTCCGGCGAAACGGATGACGTCAGTGACCAAAGAAACCAAGGCTCCCGGTCCGGTCCAGGATATCCAGGTACGGATTGCGGCACGGGCGCATGAACTGTATGAACAACGGGGTTGTTTGGATGGTTACCACCTGCATGACTGGCTGGAAGCAGAGCGGGAAATCCTGGGACACCCGGTGGTGAGGGATAAGTCCTCAGAGCGAATCTGACTAGCCCGCATTATTCATGAGCGCTTCTGCTGCAATCGCGGATTCGCAGCTACGACCGGCCTGTCGGCGGGCGGGCTCGCCGCTCGGTCGATCGACATCCTGTTCAAGGATGCCTTCCTCCCTCCCGGCTCCGCGCGCCCGTCTCGCTTTGCGACTCCGCAATTTCGCGACGAACCGTCATGAATAAGGCGGGCTAGATGCGTGAATAATCGGCTGCCGATGTTCGGATAGTCCGCGCCGCCCTTGAAGTCAAGGGTGGCGCCGTCCGATTAGTTCATCGTCTGTTCCAACTGATCGACCATTCCTGAAATCGCATCGAATCCGGATTGCCAGAAGGCGGGGGAGTTCATGTCGACTCCCACCTCCGCAAGGATCGCTTGCGGCGCCTTCGACCCGCCTGCTGCGAGTAGCTCCAGATATTTCGGCACGAACCCGCTGCCTTGTTCCTGATACATGCGATAGAGCGCCAGGACGAGCAGGTTCCCGAAACTATACGCATAACAATAAAACGGGCTGGCGTAGAGGTGAGGGATTGTGAGCCATTCCCATTGGAATTCCTGCGGCACCCGCAGGGACTTTCCGAATTGCTGCCGGAGCAGGGTCATGTAGGTGTGTGCCAGGTCGGTCGTCGTGGCGCCTTGGGCCACCATGTCATGGGCGGTTCGTTCGAAGGCGACAAAATAGGCTTGCCGCATGACCGTGGCATAGATGTCGTCCAGTTGGTTGACGAGCAAGCTCTGCTTGACGGATCGATTGGTTTCGGTGGCCATCAGGGCATCGGAGAGAATCCGTTCGCCGAAGACCGAGGCCGTTTCCGCCAGCGGCAACGTGGAGTGGAAGGTGAAGACATTGTGCTGCTCGGCCATCATTGCGTGGACGGCATGACCTAACTCATGCGCCATGGTGGCGATGTCACGCGCTTCACCGGTGAAATTCAACATGACGTAGGGTGTCAGGTTGGGGGTCACACTGTAACAATAGGCGCCGCCCATTTTCCCCGGCTTCGTGCGGGCATCGATGTGGCGATCGGCGAAGACGCGTTGCGCCAATTCGGCGAGGCGCGGCGAAAAGCCGTAGTAGGCGTCCAGCACCATCCGGACCGCATCCGCGTAGCGGTAGGTCTTTTGTTCGGCCCGGTGTGGCGCATAGATGTGGTAGCGGTTCATGATTTTGATCTTGCAAAGTCGCGCCTTCAATTTGAAATACCGTTGGAAGATCGGCGCATTCTTCATGCAGACGGAGAGGAGCGCATCCACGGCGCGATCCGGAATGTCGTTGCTGAGATTTCGCGACTCCAGCGGCGTCTTGAAGTGCCGCAGCTGAAGATTTTCCGCTTTCCAGTCGTTCGCCAGGGTTTTATAGATTTCCCCCAGGAGATCCTGCTGAGACTCATAAACGCGATACATCTCCCGATAGGCGGCTTCCCGGACGGCGGCTTTCGGGCTACGGAGGTAGGCCGTCAGGGCTTCGCGATTCATCGTTTTCTTTTTCCCGCCGATGCGCATCGTGAAGGTGAAGCCGTTCGTGACGACATCGTAGAGCTGGTGGACGGCGCTTTGTCCGGTGATGTTCTTGATGTTGATGATCTTCTCTTCCGGTTCCGAGAGCGTATGCGGCTTGAAACGGCGGATGGTCTCCAGGTGGTACCGGAAGTCGCCGCTGTTCGCCATGAGGCGCTCTGCATTCCGCTGATCCACACTCTGCCACCACAAATCGAAGAACAGCAGATGGTTTTGGAGGGCGGTGAGATGTTCTTCCACTTTGGTTTTGAAGGACCGGGCCTGGAGCTGTTTTGTATCTTCGGAGAACCACAAGTACGCGTAGGCTCCGAGCCGGCCCGAATCCCTTGCAAGCTGTTCCGAGAGGGTGAGGAGATTGAGGAACGCCTGTTCGGACATAGTGGCAGACAGCTCTGCGCGCGCCGATTCGAAGCGGGAGACTTTCGAGCTCAGGTCTTTCAGATAACGGTCGAACTGTTTCACCGGGTCGGTGACAAGGTCGGAGAGTTCCCAATGATCGGCAAACTCACGGGAGGCGGACGAACGACGTGATGACGTAGCAGCGGCAATCTTGCGCGAAACGGCCATGGTCGAGGCTCCTAGAAAGTAAATGATAGAAGGAATCATACCATCGTCGGAGGTCAAGGGCGTGGAGATTCTTCGAAGACACGCGTCTCCGGAGGCAGAGGCCCCGTTGACAGGTGCGGCTCGAATGTTACAATCCGCCGCAAGGTGAAGACATGACCGAACAGGAAATCAACCGCGCGATTCAATATGTGACAGCCGCCACATCGTACGGACGGGACACGGTGGCGGAGGTACTCCGGACCGGTTTGTCGGAACTAGCGCAATTGTCCACGCAGTCAACCTGCCGTTTTGAGCGGGAAGACCTCATGGGCTATCTCTGTCTCTGGACGATGAAACGCACCGGTCATCCGGAGCCGCTGGTGCGTGAAGTGCTCGATGGCGCGGGCCGCTGGCTGGATGAAGTGGCCACGACGGTGGCCCAGCGGCGCGAGGCGCAGGCGGATGGCGGGGATGACGATGAGCCAGGCGCAGCAACGGCGTAAGTGGCGTGTGGATGACGCCTGTCGTTCGTGACAGGTCCCTCGGTGGATCTGTCATCTCTTACGAAATACGTGTCACGAGAGACGCTTCACGGACTCCGCCAACTCCAAGCGACTGAGTGAGATTGGGGAGTGGTCGGTCAGGCGGGGAGTGCGCTCTTCAGCGCTTCCAGATTTTTCGTCACCATTGCATCGCCGTTCTTGGTAGACACCTCGATGCCCTGATCCGACACTTGCCGGCATTCTTCAACCCGATTCAGCTTCTGGAGCGATTGCGCCAGCGCATAATAAGCGGCGGAGTAGGTGGGCTTGACCGTGATGCACTGTCTCAAGGCCTTGGCGGCCTCTTCGAAATTGGCATCTTCCATATAGGCTTTCCCCAGTCCGAACCAGGCGACATCATCATCGGGTTCGAGGGCCAGCACTCGTTTCAGCGGTTCGATTCTCGGATTCGGCATTGGTTTCTCCAGGGTCGATCGGCACGGTGAAGCGAAACCGTAGCACGCGTTTCCGCTCATTGTCTACGCTCTTTCCTGCATGATAGGGTGAGGAAACTGTTTGTGTCGAAATACGAGATACGAACGACGCTTCACGGACATTGACATGGGAACAACCGGGCTCATTTACGATCCACGTTACCTGGAACACGACATGGGCGCCGGACATCCGGAGTCGCCCAACCGGCTGCGCGCGATTATGCAGCGGCTCGAACAGAGCGGTACGCTCGCCACACTCACCAGGATCGACCCGCGAACAGCCGAAGACGAGTGGGTCACGCTGGTGCATCGGTCGGAGTATGTCGCGATGCTCAATCGACAGGCGCCGACGCATGGCCGGGTCTCGCTCGACGCCGATACCTCCATGTCACCCGGATCGCTCGGCGCCGCCTATCTCGCGGCCGGTGGAACCCTGGCCGGGGTGGATGCGATTATGGCCGGCCGGGTCCAGCATGCTTTCTGTGCGGTCCGTCCGCCGGGGCACCATGCGGAAGCCGATCGGGCGATGGGTTTCTGCCTATTCAACAATGTGGCGATCGCGGCGCGGTATGCGCAGAAACGGTATGGCGTGCAACGGGTCCTGATCGTCGATTGGGACGTTCACCACGGGAACGGGACGCAGCACAGCTTCGAGTCAGATGCGTCGGTGCTGTTTTTCAGTACGCACCAGTATCCGCACTATCCCGGGACCGGGCGCGCCAGCGAGTGCGGCCGCGGAGCCGGGGAAGGGCTCACGATCAATGTGCCGATGGAGGCGGGGGAAGGCGACGACGAATACCGGGCGGTGTTTCAGAAGGTTCTGGTGCCGGCTGCCGATGCCTTCAAGCCGGAGTTTGTCATCATCTCCGCCGGTTTTGACGCCCACCGGGACGATCCGCTCGCGAGCATGGGGTTGACTGAAGAAGGGTATGCCGATCTGACGAATATTGTAGCCGGAATTGCCAGGCAACATTGCCAAGGACGCCTGCTGTCGGCACTCGAAGGCGGGTACAACCTCACGGCGTTGGCCGCGTCGGTCGAGCGACATATTCAGGCGCTGGTGGCGGCATGAACCTGTGGGTGAAAATCCTGCTGGGTGTCGCAGTCCTCGCCGGGGCGATTTACCTCTATTACACCGAGGTGAAACCGGTCGTCATTTTCGGACTCCGGTCGGATTATGCCCATGCCATTCCGTTTCAAAAGGTGCCGGAGGGCCTGACCAGCCTGAAGGCCGAGTCCTGCGGTCAATGCCACCGGGAAATTTATGACGAGTGGAAAACCAGCATCCACGCTCATGCCTACGAAGACCCGTTCTTTCAAGCCTACTGGAAAAAAGACAAAAACATCTGGGTCTGTTTGAATTGCCACACGCCGTTGGAGAACCAACAGCCGACGCTGGTGAAAGACATTCCCCGGGGGCGGGTCGAGAAAGCGACGCAGGAACCGAATCCTCATTTTGATGCCGACCTGCGGAAGGAATCGATCACCTGTGCCGCCTGCCATGTGCGCGACGGAGTGATCCTCGGACCCTTCGACGATTCCGCTGCGCCGCATCCCACAAAATTCGACCCCAGTTTCCGCAACGCGCAGTTCTGTTCGCGTTGCCATAACGTGGTCTCCGGTCCGGCGCAGTTTTACAACGTCGGCCCCTGCGGGACCTACGCCGAATATGAAGGTAAGTATTTCATGCAGGAGCGGGGCTTCATCTGCCAAAGTTGCCATATGCCGGAGGTCGACCGGCCGGTGGCCGAAAACGGGCCGATCAGGCGCGGGCGACGACATCTCTGGCGAGGGGGGCACGATCCCGACATGGTGAAGCGGGCCGTGGCGATTCAGGTGAAGGCCGATCCTCCGGCTCCCAAACCGGGTGAGCAGGTCACTGTGACCCTCTCCCTAATGAACGCCGGGGCGGGGCACAAAATTCCGACCGGCGATCCCGACCGGCACTTTACGGTGGAATTCACGGTTCAAGACCCAAACCGGCAGGTGCTGGCCGAGAAATCCCACACGATGGGCCGCTGGATTATGTGGCAACCGGCCATCGTAGAGTTGTACGATAACCGCTTGCTCCCCTTGGCCAGCCGGGACTATCAATTTGCCTACCGGATGCCGGAGGCGTCCAAGGGGTTGACGTTGAAGACCCGGGTTCGGTACCACATCCTGACCGACGGGCAGCATGAGATGTTGAAGACCAAGTACGGCCTGATGGCGGACGATCCCTACGCCTTCACGGTCTATGAGCGGGAAGTGCCGCTGAATGAAACGCTGGCGGCCGCGTTGGTCGATCCCTTGCCGGAGCCGCCGCCGATGGCCTGTGCGAGTCCGACCGCGTCCAAGGGGTAAGTCATCACCCACCGAGATCGAGGAACCCATGCAACATCCATTACTCATCGATTGTGAAACGCTTCAGAAACGCTTGGGGCAACCGGGCCTTGTCGTGCTCGATGTGCGAGGAAGAGCCGCCTATGAGTTCGGAGGCCATATCCCCGGCGCCGTGCATTCCACGTGGCATGAATACAGCGACCCCGATGCCGTCGCTAAAGGTTTGCTGGATCCGGACCTGAAACGCATCGAGAAGTGCGTGCAGGCGCTCGGCATCAATCAGGAGAGCGAAGTGGTGATCTATTCGAACCCCTTCGATAATTGGGGCGACGAAGGACGCATGTTCTGGATGTTGGAATACTTAGGCCACAAAAACCTCAAAGTGCTGGACGGCGGGTGGGTCAAGTGGATCCATGAACGCCGGCCGTTCGAGCATGGCGCGGTTCGCTGCGCGCCCGGCAACTTCGTCGTGTCCCCTGTAGAGTCGGCGATCATCATGAAGAACGAGTTGAAGGGGATTGCGCGGAAGCCGAACCCGACGACCACGATCGTGGATGCGCGGAGCCTGGAAGAGTATCTGGGGAAAGAAATCTCCGGCATTCCGAGGCCCGGCCATATTCCCGGTGCCGTCCATGTGGCGTGGAGCGGATTTTTGAATGCCGATGCGACGGTCAAGGATATGGCCGCCATCAACGCGCAGTTGGATCTCAAGGGGCTGAACCCGGCGCACGAAACGATCTGCTACTGCACCGGCGGCGTGCGCTCGGCGTGGCTCTATTTTATATTGCGACTGGTCGGTTATCAGCGGTTGCGTAATTATCCGGGCTCCTGGTGGGAGTGGAGTCGCGATTTCGCCTGCCCGGTGGAGAAGGATCTGCTCGCGTTGCAGAAACTTCTCGGCCTGTCGGAGTCGCAGGTTCCGACCGGCATGCGTCCGTCTTGACAGGATGCAGGCCCCTCTTTATGCTGAAATACAGTATCGTTGGAATCATGCGGTGCACATACTTACAGAGGAGGCTGTTCATGCAGACTGCGAAATGGCGGGGAGTCGTGGTAGCCGGTGTGATGATGGCGCTCGTCGGGGCGCCGATGGTTGCCGGGGTGGCTTTCGCGGCAGGAAATAAGCATCAGGCCGAAGCGGTGGAGCATGCCAAGGAAGCCGTGGCGCATGGGAAGCAGGGCCATGCGGACGCCTTGGTGAAGCATGCCGAAGCCGCGCTCAAGCATGCCGAGGGTGCGGTGGCTGAAACCAAGAATCCGCATGTCACTGAAGCCATCAAGGGGCTCAAGGACGGGATCGAGCACGGCAAGGCCGGCCACGCCGATGTGGCGACCAAAGCCGTTGAGAACGCTCTTCCCCATCTGTCGGAAGGTATGTAATCGGTTCTTGCGCGTCGACGGCGTGTAAGATGAAACGGGCAGGGCCGTCCCTGCCCGTTTTTCTTTGAGTAGAAAGGCGACATCATGCGGGTCGGGTATCTCCAATTTGATCCGGTCTTCGGCGAGGTCGCGCACAATCTCGACCTCATCACGGCTCGACTTGAAGAGGCGGAGGCCGACCTTCTTGTGTTGCCTGAATTGTGCGCGTCGGGTTATCAGTTTGTGTCGCAGGAAGAGGTTTTTCGGCTGGCGGAGCCGGTGCCGGACGGGGCGACCACGAAACGGCTTGTGGAAATTGCTGCACGCCGTGGGATGACCATCGTAGCCGGGTTGCCGGAGCGGGACGGACGGCACTGTTTTAATTCGGCGGTCGTGGTCGGACCCAAGGGATTCATCGGCTGCTATCGGAAAACGCATCTCTTTTTCGAGGAGACGCTCTGGTTTACTCCGGGCGACAGCGGGTTTCACGTGTGGGATATCGGCATGGCCAAAGTCGGCGTGATGATCTGCTTCGACTGGTATTATCCGGAATCCGCCCGCACGCTGGCGTTGCAGGGCGCGGATATCATCGCGCATCCGTCGAACCTGGTGCTGCCACATTGTCCTGATTCCATGGTGACCCGCTGTTTGGAAAATCGAGTCTTCAGCGTGACGGCGAATCGGATCGGTAGCGAAGCGCGCGGAGGAAAGGACCGGCTGACGTTTATCGGCATGAGCGAAGTCGTCAGTCCACGCGGCCGGATCCTGCATCGCGCACCGCGTGAAACCGAGGACCTGACGATCGTCGAGATCGACCCCGCCGAGGCCAGGATCAAAGCACTCAATGACTACAACGATCTCCTGCGCGACCGGCGCCCAGCCTTGTATGGCGACTAATCCCGCGTCGTATACGTTTCATGACTCAACTTGCGTCACTTACGAGCACCAGGTAGGATGAACCATGTCAATTCCACTCGGTAAAGGCATTCTCCTCGTGGCCGCGCCGGCGTTGAACGATCCCAACTTCCGGCAGACGGTGGTGCTCCTGTGCGAGCATGGGCCGGAAGGGGCGCTGGGTGTGATCGTCAACCGTCCGACCGCCATGTCCATCTCTGAGGCGCTTCCGCAGGTGCCGATCCTGGAAGGCCAACCGCATGTGTTGTATTCCGGCGGCCCCGTTCAAACCAATCAGGTGATGATGCTCTATCGCATCAATCAGACGCCCGAAAATTCACACCAGGTGTTTGACGGTGTCTGTCTGGGCGGCGACTTAGAGATTATGGAACGGATCCTCATGGAGCAGCCCGGGCAGGAATCGTTTCGAGCGTACCTGGGGTATTCGGGCTGGGGGCCCGGCCAGCTGGAGTCGGAAATGCAGGTTGGTTCCTGGATCACGTTGCCTGCCGATCCCTCGATTGTGTTTGAAAAAGAACCGACCCGCATTTGGTCGGATATCTTCCTCTCGCTGGACGACACCTCCCGCCATTATGCGGATATGCCGTTCGATCCCACCAGCAACTAGGCAGCTCCCATTATCATGGCGGGTTCTACTGCAACCGCAGCTACGCCGCTGCGACAAGCCTGGTCGCCAATTGTTCGCGACCAGGCGGGCGGGCTCGCTGTGCGGTCAGTCAACATCCAGTTCAGGATGCCTCCTTCCCTTACGGCTCCACGCGCCCGTCTCGCTTGGCGTTTCTGCGATTTCGTAACGAACCGCCACGAATAACGGGGACTACCTCGTTGAAGATAGTCTCAATCGTTAAGCGTCGTTGTGTCTCGTACGACCTTGACGATCGAGCTATTGCACCATGGCATCGGACGAGATACGCTTCACGTTTCACGAGGGGCGGGGGGCTCCGCCCAACACCTTCGCGAGAAATTTCCCCGTATGAGACTGCGCGACTTTTGCGACCTGCTCCGGGCGTCCTTCCGCGACGATCTCTCCGCCGGCCTCGCCTCCTTCCGGTCCGAGGTCGATCACCCAATCGGCGGTCTTGATGACATCCAGATTGTGTTCGACGACGATGAGGGTATTCCCGGCGTCTACTAGCTTGTGCAGAACGGTCAGCAGCTTCTTGATGTCGTCCAGGTGCAGGCCGGTGGTCGGCTCATCGAGGATGTAGAGCAGGTTGTGGGCGGACGGATCTTTCAGTTCGGCGGCGATCTTCAGCCGTTGTGCTTCCCCTCCTGACAGCGTGGTGGCCGCTTGGCCCAGCCGCAGATAGCCCAATCCAATCGAGGACAGCAGGTAGAGTTTTTCGGTCAGTTTCGGCGATCCCGAGAAGAAGGCCTGCGCATCTGTCACGGTGAGGTTCAGCACATCGTGGATCGTTTTGCCCCGGTACCGGATGCTCAGCACCTCTGGCTTGAAGCGCTTGCCATCGCACTGTTCGCAGGTGGCGTAGATGTCTTCGAAGAAATACATCTCCAGCTTTTCGTACCCGTTTCCTTCGCAGCGCTCGCAGCGTCCATCGGCGGAATTGAAGGAGAAATGCCCGGGTGTCAGGCCCCGGCGCAGCGCCTCCCGCTCGGAGGCGAACAGAGTGCGGACCTCGTCGAATGCCTTCAGGTAGGTGATGGGGTTGGAGCGCGGCGTCCGGCCGATCGGTTGTTGGTCGATGAGCCGCACGCCTTTCACATGTTCGAGTCCCTTGATGGCCTGAAACTTTCCCATCGGGAGCGACTCGATGCGAAAGGCGCGGGCGGCGGCACGGTACAGCGTCTTTTCGATGAGGGTGCTTTTGCCAGATCCCGAGACGCCGGTGACGCAGACCAGCATGTGGAGCGGAATGCGGACCACGAGATTCTTGAGGTTGTGCTCGGCCGCGCCGGCGATGCTCAGGACCTTGCCGTTGCCCGAGCGTCGGATCTTCGGCAGGGGAATGCGGTTCTCCCCGCGCAGGTACCGGGCGGTGAGCGAGGCCGGATCGGCGAGGAATTGGTCGCGCGGCGCCGAACAGACGATGTGTCCGCCCTGCTCGCCTGAACCGGGTCCCATTTCGACAATGTGATCGGCGGCCTGAATTATCGACGGATCGTGCTCGACCACGACCACGGTGTTGCCATGATTGGCGAGATCGCGAAGGATCCCGGCCAGGGTATCCGTGTCACGGGCATGCAGGCCGATCGTCGGCTCATCCAATACGTAGAGTGTGCCCACAAGGCGAGAGCCGAGCTGGTTGGCCAACGCGATCCGTTGCGCTTCTCCGCCGGAGAGGGTTTTTGTCTGCCGCGACAGGGTGAGGTAGCTCAATCCTACGCGCAGCAGAAAGTTCAGCTTCGCGTGCAGTTGGCGCAGAATATCCTTGGCGACCTCCGCGTCGAAGGCGGGCAGGGCTAAGCGCTCAAACCAGGCGGCTGCCGCTTCAATGGTGAGCTCACCGATTTCCACGATGTCCTGTCCTGCCAGTTTGACGAACCGGGCGGCCGGCTTCAGGCGGCTGCCGTGACAGGTCGGGCAGGTGGCGGGACTGCGGTAGCGGCTGAGCAGCACCCGCACATGCAGCTTGTAGCGTTTGGTTTCCAGATAGTCGAAGTATTGCCGGACTCCTTCAACGTGATCGCTCCCTTCCCAGATCAGCTGTTGCACCTCTTCGGGATGCTCTTGAAACGGGGCCGTCAAATCCACACCCTGTTTTTTCATCGCCAGCAATATTTGCTTCTGCCACCAGTCCGAGCCCGGCTTGCTCCAGGGCTCGATGACGCCGCCGGCGAGCGATTTGCTGCGGTCGGGGATGACCAGATCCTTGTCGTATTGCAGGATATTGCCGAACCCTTTGCACTCCGGGCAGGCTCCGAGTGGGTGGTTGAAGGAGAACAGCAGCGGGCGCAACGGTTCGAAGGTTCGCCCGCATCCCTGACAGCGAAAGTGTGTGCTGTAGGTCCGGAGCCCCTGTCCGATCACCAGGACCTGGCAGGTGCCCTCGGCTTCCTGAAACGCCACCTCGATGGCCTCGATCAACCGGTGGCGGTTATCCGGCCTGAGGACGAGTCGATCCAGCACGACCTGGATGCCCGACTCGCGGGTCTCCGGAAGCACGGCCTGTTCGTGAAGATCCAGGAGTTCCTCGCCGCATCGCAGCCGGGTGAATCCCCGTTTCAGAAGTGAGTCGAGCAGCGAGCGGTCGTGGCCCGGGCCGAGATCCTTGAGGGGAAAGAGCACCATAGCCCGCGCGTCGGGGAATCGTGCCAGCAGTTCCTCGGCGACCAACCCCGGATGGTAACCACGCGCCTCTTGTTTACAATCCGGGCAAACGGGTTTGCCGATTTTCGCGAACAGCAAACGCAGCAGGTCCGCGAGCTCGGTGGCGGTGCCGACGGTCGAACGAGCGGTGCGGATCGGATTTTTCTGTTCGATCGCGATCGCGGGGCGGATGTTGGTGATCCGATCGACGTCGGGCCGGTTCACCTTGTCGAGAAACATCCGCGCGTAGGTCGAGAGCGATTCCACATAGCGCCACTGTCCTTCTGCGAAGAGCGTGTCGAAGGCCAGGGACGATTTGCCGGATCCGGATAGCCCGGTGATGGCGGTGACCCGGTTGTGAGGGATCCGCAGGGAGATGTTCTTGAGATTGTTCTGGCGCGCGCCTTCGACGATCAAGTCGTCGGCTGGTCGATGCGGGGGCGTACGGGATGCCACGGCGGAGCGCTCCTCTCGAAGAATGACCGAGCATCGTAGCAAGTGCAGGAGGCGACCGCAACGAGGTCCATGCGAGGCGGATGAGGCTGTCTGTGATCCTTTGCCGTGACTTCGTATAATGGCCGCCTGAATGAGGAGGGTGCATGTTCGATCGTGACGCGTATCTCGCGCGCATCAAGTATGAAGGGCCGTTGATCCCGTCCCTGGAAACTCTGCAGGGTTTGCACCGGGCCCACGTGATGACCGTGCCGTTTGAAAATCTGGATATTCATCTTGGACGGTCGATTTCGCTGGCCCCGGCCGATCTGTTTCGCAAGATCGTCGTCGAGCGACGGGGCGGCTACTGTTTCGAACTGAACGGACTGTTTGCGCTGCTGCTGGAGGCGTTAGGCATTGCCGTCACGAGGCTGGCTGCCCGGGTCTGTTCCGGGGCGGAGGGTGTGAGACCGCGAAGTCACCAGCTGTTGATGGTCAAGATGGGTACGAGCGTATGGATCGTGGACGTTGGGTTCGGAGGTCAAGGATTACTTGAACCTTTGACGCTGGCCGTTGGGGAAGAAAGGCAGCAGGGGCGTGAGTGCTTCAGGCTGGTGACCGGCGAACGAGGCGAGTATCTGCTGCAAGGCGAACGTGATGGCGCCTGGGCGGATCTCTATTCCTTCGGGCTCGATCCCTGCCTGCCGGTGGATTATCTGTTCGCGAACTACTATCACTCGCACTCGCCGGACTCCATTTTCACGCAGCAGCGCATCTGCACGATGCCGACCCCGGAGGGGAGGAATACTTTGTCAGGGATGGAGCTGAAGATTCGAACCGGCGAGAAGACACGCCAGATCCGCTCGCGTGATATGCGCGAGTACCGATTGCTGCTCAACGATTACTTTAACTTAGTGGTCAAGGGGGATTTCAAGGAACTGCCGGGCATTGTTGGTGAGGACAACGAGGAGGCATAGTCGATGGCCGACCGCATAAAGCCGAAAATGGGGAGGCGACCTAAGGCCTACAGTCAGGCGGACCGCTTTGCGCGAATGCTTCGAGTGTTGTCCACCCGTGCAGTGTCGGTCAGGGACCTTGCTCAGGAACTTGGGATATCGGTGCGGCAGGTCTATCGCGACCTCGACGGCATGCAGGAGGCGGGGCACCCGTTGGAACAGTCGGACGGCGATGGCGAAAAGACCTGGCACCTGCCTCTGGGATACAAGGGCCTGCCGCAGATTGCCGTGACGCCCTATGAGCTCATGGCGCTGCATGGCGCGAAAAGTCATATAGGCTATCTTAAGGGTACGCCCCTGGTCGAGAACCTGGAGGCATTGATTGGGAAGGTGGAGAGCGCCTTGCCTCACAAGGTGACGAACCATCTTGCTCGCATCAACGATGTGTTTCTTCCGCGCCAGGCACCGGTTCGTGACTATTCCCGCCATGGGGAGGTCTTGGCAAAACTGGAGAAAGCGTTGCTGCTCCAGCGGACGGTGACTCTGCACCACATCAGGCCGGGCTATGAAGAACCGGCCGAACATTCCGTGGATCCCTACCGGTTACTATTCCACCAATTCGGTCTCTATGTGCTGGGCTTCTCACATCGTGCGCAGGCTGTTCGGCTGTTTGCTGTCGAGCGCATTGTGGCCCTCGATGTCGCTGACCAGTCCTTCGATATCCCGAGTGATTTGAAGCTCGACATGAACTATGAGCGAGTCTTTGGCCTGATTGAAGAACCGGCTCAGCTCGTTCGAATTCGGTTCACCGCCGAGGTGTCCTATTTGATCCGTGAGCGCCGCTGGCATCCCAGTCAGCAGAATGAAGCTCAGCAGGACGGCTCCATTATCGTTACCATGACCATCGGTGGCATGGAGGAACTGGCTGCCTGGGTGCTCTCTTGGGGGCAGCAGGCCAAGGTGTTGGAACCTCAAGTGCTCGTTGAGACCGTGAAGTGGCAGCTCAGTTGTGCTCTAAGCCGCTATGGCTAGGTTTCCTGTACGAATTCATCGCCGGATGCCGATATGGGCACCGCAACCTGCCCGCGAACCTCCAAAGAGTTGCCACTCGACCCAGTCCGGTCCCAGTAGCGGTCTGCTCCTGCCTCACCCGCTGCGTGACATTTTCTGTCACGCCTGCAAGGTAATGTCCTCTCGTCGACCTTCCGGGAGGATTGTCATGCTGACGAGGCGGAATCTGTTCAAGTTCGCTGCGACATTCGGGTTGGGTGTCTTCGCGCCACGGTTTGAGCAGCTGGCCAGCGGTGCGGCCGTGGAGTCGCGGCAGGGGCAAGACCCATCTCCGGAGCGTGTCCTCTCACAGCACGAACAATCGTTCCTGGATCTGGAATGGTTCGAAAATCTCAAAGATGACCTGGATTGTGTGGAGGTCGTCGCGTATGTGGCCCCGACGTTCAACATGCCTGCTTCGGCTGAAATCAATTTGATCCGGGGAAGTTCCCATTGTCTCTTTTGTGGCGAGGCCGGTTTTCGCGTGGGAGCGGAATCCTTCACGTGCAAGTGGTGCAATGCGGAGGGATCCGCGATTGAGTTGTATGCCAAAGCTGAAGGACTGCCGCATGAGGGAGCGGCGGCGCGCCTTGAAGCACTGTTGAACGACGGGTTGCTCAAGGGCCGTCGTGGGGAAAACGAATATGCGCACAGAATGCTGGCGGAAGCGGCGCGCTTCTACCATGCCTCGCTGTGCGAAAGTCCGGAAGGGGCAGTGGCCAGGGAGTGCCTGGCCGAACAAGGGATCGCGCCGTCCACGATCGAAGGGTTTCGGCTTGGCTATGCGCCGGCTGAGCCGGACGACCTCTTAGGCCGCCACTTGGTGGCGGTAGGGTATGCGATTCCCAGGCTCTTGCAAACGGTTCGCGTGAATGAAGAGGGTGAGGAAAATCTGGTCGATCGATATGGCGGCGGCCACCTGCTCATTCCAATTGGTGATCAGACAGGGCGTAGCTGGGGATTCATGAAACACAGGCTCACCTCGCGGCAGGACTCTCTGCAGGCAGGATGGACGCAGGACACCTTGGCCGTTTCGGAGCGGCGGCTGCGCAGACTCATCTTTCTCCATCCCGCCTGGCCTCAGGATTTCAACCGGCACCAGAGAGTGTTGATTACGGAGACACCTTGGGAGGTCGTCGCCTTGCACAATGCCGGTATTGAGAATGCGGTCTATCTGTTCGACTGCGTGACCGATCCAATTCGTCTTCGGGTGCTGCTGTCTCTCGGCCGAGACTTGATTTGTTGCGTCGACCCCAAAGGGCGAAGGTCGGTGAAGGCCTTGCGCGTCATTGAAGTACTTGAACGTGAGACGCGGCACATTCGCGTGATGTCCGTGCCGTACAAGGGTGGCCTGATGGAACTGCTGCAAGCGAGCGGCCCCCAGGCGGTACGCGAGGCAATGAGTCAGGCTATCCCGTTTCTTTAGTGGCTGGAGGCGTGAGGTCTAGGAGGGAATGTTGTCATGGAATGGCTGGTGCTGCTCATGTTGCAGGTGTTGGTTCCGGCAGACGCGCTGATGCAGGTGACTCTGAACAAATCCCTGGCGCAGGTCATTCAGGAGCAGATCAGTTGCCGCAAGGAGTTCGATGAGGCGAGGCCGGAGTTCGAGCGGGTGACTCGGATCGACGACCCCATGGCGCGTTCAAATGCCATCGACAAATTGCGCACGACCGTGCTACTACGCTGCGGGGTGAGGCCGTGAGTGTAAAACTCTATTGTTGGAGGAGTTGTTCATGACTGAAAGTGAGATGAATAGGTTATTGCTGGACATTAGGAAAGAGTTAGCTGACTACTTACATAGATCAGGATCGATTTTCTACACCGGTCGTCAGGCAATGAGAAAGGGTGATTTTTATTTGATGGGGCTCAACCCTGGTGGTGACCCAGGTATTATGAAAGAAGAGACAATTGAAAAGTCTTTGACTGACTGGCGGAGGAGAGAGCCCGAGGAGTGGTCAGAGTATAAGGATGTGGACTGGGGGAAAAAGAAGTCAGATCCCAAGTATGAGAACCCTGGAAACTCTAGGCATCAAAAAAGGGTGAGGAGCTTTTGCACGAATTGCTTGGGCGAGCCTGATGTGAGGAATGTGTTTTCTGCCAATGCCATTTTTGAGAGGACTAGAAAGGGAGATCACTTGCCAAAGGGTACCAGCCTTGAGCATGTCTGCTGGCAAGTCCATCAGCTCTTGTTTTTGAAAGTTCAGCCGAAATACATCATTTGCCTTGGGCACGGACTGGATAGCTCGTTCGATCGATTGAAGAGTGAGAAATGTCTAGCCGTCGGTGATTTTTGCGAGGAGGCATTTAAGATGCCGAATGGAACCAGAAATTTTTACATCCGCTGGTTTGAGGCGGCGAAAATTCAGAATCCATTGCCGGGTTTGGAACGCTTGGTTCGCATCATAGGTGTTCCTCATCCGAGTTGGTTTGATCTCGGCGCCGACTGGTTCAGCCAGGCGTGCAGAACGCTTCCCCTGTTCGATTCGAACCCACTCAGATGTAAAAATGCGAATAGATACGGCTGACTTTCTAAGGGTTTCAGCCACACGTATGTCCCTACCCTGATGTGACCTTTTCTGTCACGCTTCTGTCGTAGACTTCCCTGATTCATTCTTAATGCTTATCCGCTACCGGAAGTCGGGAACGGCCGCGATATGAGCTCGGAAACCTCGCGTTCGGGACGGCCAATCGACATGAGTGCACAACGCTATGATAGGAGGTTCTTTGATGGACAGATATATTTACACCAACTGGCGCGGCCAGCAATTTGTCATTGATGATAGCTTCATCGACGATATGAAGAAGCGAATTTCCATGGACGATGGGTCTGATTCGAGCGAGCTGGCCGATCTCACACCGGAACTATTGATGGAAATGCTTCCAACGATGGAGGGCATTGAGCGATGCCGGCAATTGGAGGAACTGTGGGCCGCCTCGGTCGACCCCCACGGTTGTTGATGGGGCTACCGTGCCAGGAATGATTTTCTCACATGCCAATGGCATCCTGCTGCGTTTGATTCTCGTAGAGAATGTTCACGCTTGTCGGCATACTCTTCGCTGATGCGCGCCAGGCATCGCTCCATACTTGCCGTCTTGTTCAGCTCCACATCATAAGCCATAGATCAGCTCGCGCTCTTTGCTGTCCCTGAGGATGTCCCGACGTTCCTCCTTCACCCGTGCACAGTTCGAGTAGGCGTACATTTCCATCCACGGCATGCCGCAGAAGAATTTGGTAACATGTTACGAAGGCATGTGGTAACGTGTGATCAGAAGACAGCAGAGGGAGAAAATCCTATGCCCTCCGAGACACATCTGAGCTCGAAAGAGAAGCAGAGCCGATACCGGAGCCGGTTGCGCCAAAAGGGTTTGCGGCCGGTGCAGATCTGGGTTCCGGACACCCGTGCTGCCGGGTTTGCAACTGAATGTCGCAGGCAGGCGCGCCTTGTGGCACGGTCCGCGCAGGAAAGGCCTGTTCTTGACTTCATCTCAGAGATCGCTGATTGGGACAATGGATGAAGCGCGGCGATCTTGTTGCGGTCGCTGCCAAGGGCCACTATAGCGGAAAACCGCGGCCTGCCCTTGTCCTGCAATCCAATCTCTTCTCTGCGCTTGGGAGCGTGACGATCTGCCTCCTGACGACTGAATTTCTTGATGCGCCGCTGTTTCGCCTTGCCGTTGAGCCTTCGCCGAAAAATGGCCTGAAGCAGCCCTCGCAGATTATGATCGATAAGATCGTGACCGTTCCTCATGACGCAATTGGTGCCCGGATCGGCTCGCTCGATCATGAAGCGATGGCCCGCGTCGACCGCTCCCTGGCCGTATTTCTCGGGATCGTCTAACCTTCGCTTCCCAACTGGTGGTTGCCGGTCTTGAAGGCTTCGCTGCTTGGTGTGCTTTCAGGCAGGACGATTCCACCGCCTGCGGACTCTTCACACTGTCTGGGGTCAGGGAACTTCTTGAAGATCAAGTAGGCTGACTGACTGAATCACGCTACCAGGTTCGACGTTGCACCATGACATTTAGAATCGTGAGCAGTTTCCGCGTGCACGCCGTCAGCGCCAACTTCTTGCCTTCTCCGCCTGACGAAATGGTGTCAGGAATGATTTTCTCACCCAGGCGGTGGGGTCATGCCGATCAGGCGATCATCCTGCCCTGAGCCTGTGCGGCGACAGTTCTGCTAGTTGCGCCCGCCTCTTTCCAGCCGGACTGATTGCGCCGACCAGTCGAGCCCTCCCATCCGCACATTGCGGCCATCGACCGCTTCGATGCGGATCGTGATGGCTGGTTGCGTGACCAGGCGGTCGGCCAACGAGCCGAGGGGGCGCGTCACATCGATCAGCAGGGTCGGCAGGCGTCGCGGAGCCGATCCCACCGACCGGTCCCCCACGATGCCCGCCGAGCCCAACATGACCGGATCCGCTCCTTCGATGATTGCAGCCGCTCGCAGCTTGAACGGTTGTCCCCCTGCGACCGTCAAGCCCTCCAGCACCAATCGGACGTGGGAGGCCTGTTGCCACCCGGTCGGTAAGTCGACGGAGAACCGGTGCGGTCCTTCCTCCGCATGAACCGCCAGTGCAGCCAGGATCATGACGCTCGCGAGCCAGGAGATAAGTCCCATGGTTACCGTTCCTCGCGTTCCACTTCTGCGACGGACAGCAAGACGTCCTTCGCCCGTACCGGGATGACTTTTCGGGCCTCAGGTTTAACTCCGCGCTCGACCAGGGCCAAGCGGACCGGACCGAGGGTACCGCTCAGGGCTTCGAGTTTGGCGGTGGAGAGCCTAACGGCGATGTTTCGTGCGTTCTTCGACACATGCCGACGCTCCCGATCGTTCAACACCACCGGCACGGTACCGAGATAGCCCTTGCTACCGGGGCCTTCATCGGCTTTCGCCGCTTCGGGAGTCGCATAGAGTCGATACACAGCGCTCTTATCCGTGGGAACGGCGAGCTCGTTCAGGTGCAGTCTCGCGCGGCCTCCCTGTTCAACGACTTTCATCATCTTAGCACGCGTCTGTCCGGCAAACTTCAGGGTCTGGCTGACCCGCCAATCGGTCTTGATGGGGAACCAATCGAGGAGGCAGGGGAGCTGCTCCAAGAACTTCGACGGCCCATAGGTATAACGCAATTGAGTGTCGTGGTTCAGGACCTGTGAGGCCTTGATCGACCGCCACACTTTATTTTCATCGTAGAAATTCCATGTCAGGTTCAAGAAGGCCGTTGCCGTCGGGTTCGTGTGGATGGACGAGGCCTTGTTCCAGTCCGACCACATCTTGTCCACGTTGGCATGATGCGCGTAGAAGACGGGATCTTTCCCGGCTGAATCGAAGAAGCCCATGTCGCCGCCGACGTCGACGTGGACCGCACCGTGGGGTGTCCCCTCAGGAATGCCGCTGCCGCTCGCCGTACCGCCGAACTCTGTGAAGGTGTCCGCCGTGAGGGCAGCCTCCATGACGTCTTCCCCGACATCTTCTTCCGGGATTTCCTCCGTCGGGTCCATGCTGCGGGTCCCGTTCCACAGTGGGTTGCTGTTGTCGTTCGGATCGCTGTAGGCGCCGGGCAGCTTGCGGTGGCTCGGTGTGTCCCAGTCCCAGTAGGGAAGGCGGAAATTCATGTCGCCGATCAGCTTCCCGAGGATCCGTTCGTGAAAGTAGAGATAGGCGCGGTGCCAGGCGAAGAATTGCCAGGTGAAATGGACCTGAGTGCCGGCGCCGCAGTACCAGCAATGGACGTTGGCCTGCCGCAGGAATCCGCGCGGGTCGTTCGGGGCGCTGGTATCGAGCGCGCGCATGGCCTTATAGGCATCCTTGAGTTGTGTGATCTCCGCCGCACTCAGGGTGCTGGCGGGGCGGCGCGGGAGGATCATTCGACAGTCCTTGCGCCATGGTTTCGGTGTCCCGGGATTGCCTGGAGGTTCGCACACGGCCAGCACCGATTCCGGCAACGCCAGGCCGCCGAACAGGCCCGCGCCTAGCGCCCCGACACCCAATCCCATCCGCTGAAGAAATGACCTCCGCGACGGCATGGTCGCCCACATGCGGTCGTCCAGATTCGACATGACCTACCTCCTTGTGTGTGGCTTCGGCTAGGAAAGCTCCGCGCCGTCCCGAGCGCGACGCCATGGTTGGATGGGGCAACGAGTGATCAATATCCATGCCATGAGCGGATGCGGCCCCCGGTTGCGAGAGATGCGCGGATTCTCGGCCTGGCGTCGAAGGATTCCCTGTCAATCCCGTAGGTGTTCGTATCCAATGGGATACGGTGCCGCCCGAATAGATACAGCTGCGGTGGAATTTTTCGCCCGATGCGATTTTTGCAAACTCTCATTCTTCTAGCGATCTCGGTAAAGGAAAAACAGCGCTGTTTTCTCTCTCCTAGCTGTGGCATCCGGGGTTAATGGATCTGGTCCATCCAGAAATTATCGTTGCGACCTCAGCTGGCGGACCTACCGTCTGCGCTACAACTTTTTGGCAATGGACTGGAAGGTTCTGAAACTTCAGGTGAGCCAAGTCCGACTTATGGCAGATTCGACCTCGAAGGAAAGAGGGGTACGCTGAATCTCCATTCTGGATCGCCGGATGTGTCGATTACCGGGATTCCACATCTGAATAGGTGAAATCCGCTGGCAAAGGAATCATTACCTGAGATTGGGGAGCCGACGTATACAGGACCCGGAATGAAATGTCGAAATGCAGCGGCTCGCCCGAGCTACTCTACCGCGCCGCAACTTCACCGGAAAGACTACGATCTGAGATAGCATCTTGCCTGGAGTGAAGACGGCCTAGCGATAGACATCCTTGCGATGCTCAATTGAGAGGATATCCAACCACTCGACGCCGGTATTCCGGTAGAGGATCCGATAGGGCCAGACTCGGTAGGACCAGACTGTATCTTTCTGAAACTTTTCTTTGAGCGGTTTGCCGTCGAGGGGATGTTCGGCGAGGTGGCAGATGGCGTCTTTGATTGTGTCCCGAGTTCCAGCGTCGAAGGAGGCCACATCCTTGATGGCTTGAGGGTGAGTCTCGCCTGTCTCACGGCTTTTCGTCGAACACGTCCTTGAACGACCGAAGCTTCCCTGCCTTCGCTTCTTTCAGCCCTTGCTCAAGAGCTTTGACCGCTTGGGGATTTGAGAGCAGCTCCAATGTTTCAACCCAGGTTTCAAATTCTTCCGCCCCCATGACCACCGCTTTAGGAGTTCCATTTTTTGTCACGATTACCCGCTCGGACAAACGATCGGCATTGTCCACCAAGGAGGAGAATCTGGACCGGGCCTGCTTGAGCGACATGGTTTTTGTCATCGTCATGCCTCGTTGATGTGGCGTGTACACAATTGTGTCTCGTCCGACAAGGTATCAGCCCTACCGCGCCAGCAGCTTTACCAGCCCCACGCAGCACATGTAGAGGACCATGGAGCCGGCCATGGAGAGCCAGAAGCCGACGCGCTCCACGCCGTAGATCATGCAGCCGACGTAGACGAGCCAGGGCGGCACAAACCAGAGCAGGTTCTTGGCGTAGGTCACGAGGTGTTCGCTGCCGCCGTTGAGATAGATGAGGATGAACGTCGCGCCGGTCATCGCCGGAAAGGTACTGGCGAAGGCGGCGAGAAACGACCGGCCTTGCGATCCCAGATAGGTTGAGATGCTGACAATGGTGCCGCCCAACAAGAAGTACAATCCGTACTTCGCCCACTCGCCCATCCGCGACCTCCTTCAGCTGCCTCGAAATGCCTGTTGCGCTTCCGCCTCGATCCGGTGGCCTAGTCCCGTGTAGCGCGGGGAGAAGTGGAACACGACCAGCTCGCGCACACCGGCTTTCTTCGCCATGACTCCGGCCTGGCGCGCGGTGAGGTGGTAGCGATCCCTCGCCTTGTCCGCATCCTGATCCAGGTAGGGGGCCTCACAGTAAAAGATGTCGGCGCCTTGCGCAAGCTCCACGATCTTGGCTTCATTTTCTTCGTCGTATCGCGCGTCCACCACGTAGGCGAGTTTCTGGCCGCGGCTGATGGTGATGAATCGCTCACGGACCTCGCCCAGGACAAACTCGCGTTCCTCCTTGTGATGTTCATGGTAGAGCGTCGCCTGAAACCGAAAGTCGTCCGACTTGCCCTGCCAGAGATACTGTTTCACTTCCTTCAGCCAATAGCCCACCGGCAGCCCGACTTCGTGCAGCCGCTCCTTGTTGACGTTCACATGAAACTGTTCCTGCAGCGAGTAGGCCAGGGAAGGAATGCGGTGATTGAGTGCGACCGCTTCGACCGTGAACATGGGATCTGCGAGCACGGAAAAACGATGGCCGGCTTGCCGATTGATGGGGGCTCCCTCCGGAGCGTCGTGGCGCTGGAATCCGTCGGTTGCGAGGAAGGTGGCGCGCCGGATTGTCTGTTCGTGGAATTCCTGCACGGTGATGGTGAGCGGATACCCATCCACGAGGTTCCAGGTGTAGCCATGAAGTTTTCCTTGAACATTGGCGATGAGGCCGGGCGGTCCGTGGAGCCGCAGAGTCTTGCCGCGCCCGAGGGCGACGCGGAGCAGCGCATCGAACCCGATAAAGTGGTCCATGTGGGTGTGCGAGATGAAGATGTCGCCGGCGCGCAGCAGGCGGGTTGGCCCGAGCGCATCGTTGTGGCCCAGATCGAAGAGGAAAGCGCGTTTGGACCAGCGCACTTCCACGAACAGGCCGGGATCGCCGAAGACATCATTGACGAGGTGACCTGAGAAGGAAGGGTTCATGGAGTGCTGTATTACTTTGTCAGGAGCGGTGAATCCATTATGAGTGCAACGGTTACTTTAGGTTCTTCCGGCCGCCCGGTAAGGGCAATATTAGGTCAATATCGCTCGCATGACACTGTAGAGGACGATGACTTCGACGGCGTGGGCCACGATCGGCGCGTAGAGGTTTCTGAGCATGACCCATAGGGTACCCCACACCAAGCCGTCCCAGACGGCAATCCAATGCAGATGTTGAAAGGTTGCCACCAGAAAGGGATCGAACGCAAACAGCAGGGCGCTCGCCGGCACGGCAATCGGAGCTGGGAGCCCAAGGGCGAGGAGCCGCCCCAGGAGAAAGCCGCGAAAGTTCAACTCGACCATGGTGGCGATGAGCAGGATGAGCCAGGGCACCATGATCAGCAGGGGAATTTTGGCGTGCGGGGTATCGGCGAGAAATCTGTAGTCTCCCCCAAGAATGGGAACGAGGTAGAGGATGACCAGCACATTGATCGGTCCGAGTGTCAGGCCGGTGAGCAGGCCCCAACGGAGGCCCTGCGGGACAAGCGGGCGAGCGAGCCCGATTCGACGGGCGACGGATCCATTGATCGTGCTCCAGGCCATGAAGGCGGCATAGGCACAGGCCTGGGGGAGAAACTGAAAGAGGTTGTGTTGTTGGAGTGTGGTCGGTGAGCTGTAAAACAGGATTGTGGCAGTCAGGGGGAGCAGCACGAGGGCTGCTCCCCGTTCGCCGGCCTGAGTCGCATGAGTCGAGGACGCGTCGTCAGGCTTGATCATGGACAGGTTAGTCGAGCCGCAGACTGTATCGCTCAAGGGTGGTGGCCTTGTTACGGGCCAGATTCGACAGCGACTTGTTGTAATCCAACACCGCTCGAAGCTCGTTGCCTTGGGCGGTGGCCAGGTCGCGCTGAAAGTCGAGCACGAAGCGCGTCGTACTGAGGCCGACCTTCAGCCGTTCCTGTTCGGCCTGTAGTTGTTTCTCGGCCATGATACGGGCGGAGCGGGTGGTTTCGATGCGCTTGAAATCGGTGTGGACGCGACGGACCGCTTCCCGGACACCGACGATCACCTGCTGGCGAACGCTCTGGAGCGACGACTGGGCGTTACGGGATTCCAATTGCCGTTTGTTGTAGGTGCTGTACGCCGACCGGTTCCCGATGGGGTAACTGAGGACCAGGCCCGCGCCGTAGTTGTAGAAGTCACCGCCTAAATTCCGTCTCGTGGCATCGCCGTAGTCTGCGCCGAGTCCCGACAGTCCCATCGTGCCCTGAACGGACAGGGTCGGGAGGAGTTGGTTCTTGGCGAACTTCACATTCAGGTCGCTGCTCTCCACATTCTTGCTTGCCTGTAACACCTCCGGCCGGCGCTCCATGGCGATATCGATGGCTTCTTGCAAGCTGATCGCCTCCAGTGATGTGACAGGTGGATCGGTGGGGATCAGGCGCAAGTCCTGCCGGAGTTCCTCCTCGACGGGGTTCAGGAGGCGGCGCAACTGGTCCTCCTGATCGCGAATCGATTTTTCCGCGACGAGGATCTGCTCGACTCGCGAGGCGACGGCGGCTTCGGCCTGCAGCACATCGACGATCGACATGACCCCGGCTTTGGCTTTGGCGCGATTGCTGGCCAGCAGTTCTTCCGCCGCCTTGAGCGCCGCTTGCGCAACTTTGAGATTTTCATTCGCGAACACCATCTCCCAAAATGTCTGTTCGACGCTGGCAATGACGGTGAGCACACGGTCGAGAAAGACATGTTGCTCGACCGTGGCATTGTTCTGCGCGATCGAGATGAACGTCTTGTTGATGTCGGTTCCGAAGTTCTTCAACAACGGTTGGGTGACCGTCAAGGCGAGTCCGCCGGTCCAGGCCGGGTTGAAGAGGAAGGTGTTGGGGCCGCTCACGTAGCTGCGTTGGGGACTGTAGTTCAAATCGTAGTTGGCGCCGGTCGGAAGATTCTGTGTGATGTCGGCGGTGAGCGAGTGGGAGTTCTGGTCGAATTTGGTGATCTCCTGCAGGTTTGCCCCGGTGAATCCCAGGATCGGCCGGTTGAGCGGTGAGACCTGACGGTTGTATTGCCCGTTCAAACTGACGGTCGGATCGAATTTCGCCTGCTCGATCACGATGTCGGCCAGGCGGCTCTCTCTCGTTTGGCGACCGATACTGATATCGAGATTGTTCTGCAAGGCTTTCAGGACGGCGTCGGCGAGCGACATGGCCTCCCGGCGTTCCGTCGGGACCGGCTTGTTCACTTCCAGGCCGAAGGAATCGGGTGCCGTCCAGAGGAGGAGCGCCGCTGCGCCCCCGATGAAAAGGCACCCCCGGAGGATTGCATTCGTCATAACAAACTCCTTGATGCGAGGTCTGCGTTGGGCCATACTGAATTCAAAATGATGCTGGCGTGGTACCATAAACAGAAGTCAGTGTCCATGCTGAGGAGCGTGTCGGTGGCTGCGAATCGCGCGAACAGGATCCTGTCGGTGGCTGGTCTGACGCTGCTGCTGACTTCCCCGGCAGCGGCGCAATCCGTCTCGAGTGTACGAGGTCTGGGGGGAGGGGTCGCGCCGCTGTTTGGTCTGGTGGGGCCGGGAAACCTCTATATCGATAACCAGGGGACGCAAGGGTACATATATAACTTCGGGAATAACTTCGAATCGTATAACTTCCGCAATCCGGCGACCGGGCAGGCCTGGAGCGGCGCCCTGATGACGCTCGGTCCGCAACTCTCGGTGGGGCTGATTCAGGGTGCGAATCAAGCTGGATCGCCCGTGGTCTTTCCTCCCGTCCCGCGTGAGGCGGGGCCGCTTTCTCCCGTTCAGTCGGGTCTGCTCGACGACCTCATTCCCTAGTCCGGACTATTCATAAATACCTGCTTCGGCGTCCGATCCTGTCGCCCGGCGAGGCTGTTCTCGTTCGGCCTCCTCGACAAACAGCAAGTACGCCTGTGTCGGCCTGACGTGCGAGCAGCCTTGGCGGGCTTCCGTTCTGGATGCCTCGCGACGGCACTCATGAATAGTCCGGGCTGAGCAGCATGTTGGATCACCCGCTCGGCCGCGTTGGCGGATCATCCCCTGCGGCGGATGGTCTCGCCTTTCGATACTCAATATTTCCCTGAACGAAGGTTTTCTTCTTTGTGGCGCCCCGCGTCTGTCGTACTGGATGCGTGCGCAAGGCTTCGTCGAAGTAGCGGGAATCGGACGGAGGACATTTTCTGAGCGCGAAGCAGGAAATCTCTGTGGCGGTTTGGTTTGTCGACGCAAGCCTGTCACAGCCGATTCGGGTCGAGATCTGAATTATCAACAGAATCCACAGCCCACAAATCCATCGATGTCCAGATGAAATGTTGCGGTGGTTATGCTAAGTTATTGATTAATAATTGTTTTGAATGCTTGTTTGCGTGAGCCTCACTCCTGAGGCACGTGGCGGTACAACGCTTGCTTTGCCCTCCGGTCATCGCGAGCGTTCACTCCATCGGCATCAAGACGACAAAAACAATCAGCCCGTGTCAAAGATGTCAATTGAATCGGATAGGCAGAACAGAAAGAATGCGGCAGATGGTGGTGGGCGTGGTGTAATATTCGACGCCGTTTCCGGCACCGGCCGCTGACCGTTCAAGACTAAAGGAGATTGTCCTTATGAGGATTGCCCAGGTATCGCCGCTGTGGGAGAGCGTCCCTCCAAAGTTGTACGGAGGCACGGAACGCATCGTCTCCTACCTGACGGAAGAACTCGTCCGTCAAGGCCACCAGGTGACGCTGTTCGCCAGCGGTGATTCGGTCACGCGGGCAAAGCTGGAGGCCCCCTGCCAGCAGGCCCTGCGTTTGAACACCGGGATCTTCAACCGCGAAGCCCCGCTCATTCAGATGATGGAACAGGTCTTCGCTTCCGCCGACCAGTTCGATCTGATTCACTCACATCTCGACTTTCTGGCCTTTTCTCTCTCTCGCCGATGTCGGGTGCCCGTCGTGACGACGCTCCATGGCCGGTTGGATTTGCCCGAACTCGTGCCGGTCTTCCGTGACTTTGCGGAGCTGCCGCTGGTCTCCATTTCTGATTCGCAGCGTCGGCCGTTGCCTTGGTGCAATTGGCAAAACACCGTCTATCACGGCCTGCCGCACGACCTCTATAAATTCCATCCTGAACCGGGTAAGTACTTGGCGTTCCTGGGGCGGGTCTCGCCGGAAAAATGTCCGGATCAAGCGATCGAACTGGCTAAACGTGTCGGAATACCTATGAAGATGGCGGCGAAGGTCGACCCGGCGGACCGGGCCTATTTCGAGCGGGTCGTCGAGCCTCTCCTCGACCATCCCTTGATCGAGTTTGTGGGAGAGATTACCGATGCGGAGAAGAGCGATTTTATCGGGAACGCCATCGGCCTGATCTGCCCCTACGATTGGCCGGAACCCTTCGGCCTCGTGTTGATCGAAAGTCTTGCATGCGGCACACCGGTCCTTGCCTACCGACGGGGATCCATCCCGGAAATTATCGGTCACGGTGTCACCGGCTTCATCAGCGAAAACCTCGACGAAATGGTGAGTCAGGTCGACAAGCTCGGCACGATCGATCGCAATCGGTGCCGGCAGATGTTTGACGAGCGATTCACTGCCCAGCGGATGACGACCGACTACGTAAAGATCTACCAGCAGCTAATCACTGATGCCGCTGCGCTCCCTGGCAAGTCCGGGCAGCAGCACGCTTCGAACCTCTAGTCAGCGCGACATTAACCTCGCGGAAGGACAAGCATGGCAGCTGAGTCGCAATCTACCCCTGAGTCGAACGTCGACGGGTGGCGGTTATTAGGCACCCGTGATTTCGGCTGTCTCTGGGCCGGCCAGGTCGTCTCTCAGATCGGTGACGGTTTGAACAAGGTGGCGCTTCTCTGGTTCGTGTATGAAATGACCGGGTCGGCGCTCAAGATGACCGCCATCGGGTTGTTACAGACCATTCCCCCCCTGTTGTTCGGTCCGCTGATCGGCGTCTATCTGGACTACCTCCCCAAGAAGACGGTCATGATCGTGGTCGATTTCTTGCGAGCACTGATGGTGCTCCTGATACCGCTCTTCTATACCTTCGACATGCTGACGCTTGAGCGGTTGTATGTGTTGGTCTTCCTCATCTCCATCGTCTCAACGGTGTTCGGGCCCGCTCTGGCGTCTGCGGTCCCGCTGATCGTTCAGCGGTCGCAACTGACGACGGCGAATGCGTTTCTCCAGAGCACCACCAACATCGGCGTCTTGCTGGGACCGGCCATGAGCGGATTGGGCATCGCGTTGATCGGCGCTCAGAATGTGCTCTATGTGGATGCTGCGACCTTTTTGGTGTCCGCGCTCTTTCTCCTGCCGATTCGTGTGCGGGACAGCCGGACGGTGAAGGGGCTCGATGTGTTGGCGACACCCGTCATGCAGGATATGATGGTCGGATTCCGCTTCGTGTTCCTCCAGCATCGGGTGGTATTCGCGTTGATGATTACCGCCGTGCTCTACAACCTGGCGATCAGCGCCTTCGTATTCCTTCTTCCGGTGGTGGCGAAGGAGTTGTTGCAAGTCGGCCCCATGGAACTGGGCTGGTTGTGGTCGGCCTTGGGTATCGGGATGCTGGCAGCCTCCATTTGGCTGGCGCGGACGCCCCAGGGTACCTTCCAGGATCGCATCGGCAAGATCGGTCGTTCTCTGGCGATCGGCGGTATTGCGGTCTGTGCGTTGGGATTAATTCAGACACCGGTGCTGTTCAGCACGTTCTTGCTGATCGTCATCATCGGCGGAAGTACGTCTCTCTTCTACCCGGTCGTATGGGCGATGCTCCAGGAAGTCACTCCGGAACATTTGCTGGGACGTGTGTTCACCACGTTCAGCGTCGGCGGGATGGCCTCCGCCATGGTCGGGATGGCTGGGTTCGGATGGGCCGCTGATACGCTAGGTCCAGCTGTAAGCCTCATCGGGATCGGACTGCTCCTCTTGCTCACTGCGATGGTCACGGTGCAGGTAAGCCGCCGTGGCCACGTGGTGAGTCCGGCTGTTGCGTAATACTCTCCCTTTACATCCGGTTTTTGTAGGCCTGCAGGTCATCCAGGCGGCGCTTGCAGGTTTTTTCTTGCCCTTGCGCCGGCTGTCTAGCAAGGCATTGTCGGTGTTGCTTTCTGCTCTTCCGTCACGTATGTCTTTGCTTCCGGGGATGTTTCGTTTTCCGAGACGATGGTGAAGACGGGCTCTCGGCGATCGGCTTCGCAGTCTCGGTTTCATTCAATACATGAGGGGCACATGCCTATGCGGGTGATTCGAACCGTCTACGTGACAGGTGTCCTGGCGCTGTTAGCAGCGTCGGGAGTGGGGAATGTGAATGGAACTGCGTTGGCGGAATCGACGCCTGAGGGAAAGTCTGAAACCCCGCCGGTGCAACGACCGAAGGATCCCGATACAAAGCCGAAGGAGCCGGAGCCGAAAGCGAAGGAGGCTGACTCGAAACCCAAGGAATCAGATGCCAAGCCTCCTGAAAAGCCCAAAGAGGCGGAGGCGAAACCCAAGGAGCCGGAGTCGAAAGCAAAGGAACCGGAGACCAAGGCCAAGGAGCCGGAGCCGAAAGCGAAGGAGCCAGCGGCGAAGGCCAAGGAATCCGAACACAAGGTCAAAGAGGTAGAGCCGAAGTCCAAGGAGCCGGAGTCTAAAGCAAAAGAGCCTGATGCGGCGGCTGAACATCCCTGTCCAACGGTGCCCCATGCGGCAGAGGTGAAACCGGCGGCGGAGACGCAGGCACCGCCGGGAGAGCCCGGTGCAGGAGAGCGCCCCAAAGCGGCGGAGCCGGAAGGTAAGAAACCGATACGTTCGTCGATGGTGACGGCCAAGCTGGCGCTCATGGCGGATCCGCACCTGTTTCCTTATGACATCGAGGTCGATGCCAAGGACAAGGATCTTGTCCTGCTCGGAAAGGTGTCGCAGGAATCGGATAAGCGCGCGGCGACGGACATCGTGCGGTGTCTCGACGGCGTGCACGCTGTCGAGAATCGACTCAAAGTTGAACAGGACGCGGCCCATGGGCTCTTCGCGGAACGCGACAAAATCATCACGCAATTGGTGAAAGAACGGTTCGAGAAGAGCAAAACCTTGCAATCGGTCAAGTTCGATGTGAAAACTGAGGACGGCATCGTCACCCTGAACGGGGCGACGCGGTTCCAGATCATCGTACTCGAAGCGGCGCAAGCCGCCCGACAAGTTCCGGGCGTGCGCGCCGTGAATACCGACGCCGTGCGTTTGGTGGCCGGAGAATAGGAACGGTTGTGACGACAGGGGTACAGGAGGTCCGACACGCAGTCTGCTGACACCATGGAGCCACGGCACGTGAACGGAGGAGGAACGGGACGCCCCAACGTGAAGTGGTCGCCGCATCTGCTGACGCGCGACTTCACGCTCGTCTGGTGGGGCCAGATGGTCTCGCAAGTCGGCGATGGTGTGTCGAAGCTCGCGTTGCTCTGGTTCGTCTACTCCATCACAGGTTCTCCTCTCAAGACCACCATGATCGGGCTGTTGCAGACCCTGCCGCCCATTCTGTTCGGTCCTTTCATCGGCGTCATCGTCGATCGCGTTCCCAAGAAACTCTTGCTGATCAGCAGCGACCTGATTCGCGCGCTGGTGTTAGGCGTGCTGCCCTGTTTGTTGCCGGTAGACTCGTTCAGTATCGAGCGGCTGTATCTCATGGTGTTCGTCCATGCGGTCGCCTCCGCGGTGTTTGGTCCGGCATTGACTGCCGCCATTCCGTCGCTGGTCTCCCGCCACGAATTCACCGCCGCCAATGCGCTGCTGCAGACGACGACCAGCATCGGGATCATCGTCGGGCCGGCGCTGAGTGGCGTCGGGATCGCGACCATGAGTTCTCAGGAAGTGCTCTGTGTGAATGCGGTCAGCTATGTCATTTCTGCCGCCTGTTTTGCGTTCATTCGCTTTCCACGGGCCGAGTCTCAGCCGGCCGGCGGCGGCTCCCTGGCGGGAACCTTCAGCGATGTGCTCGATGGCTTCCACTATGTGCTCCATCGCCAACGGGTCATTTTGATGCTCATCGGAGCGGCGTCCATGTATACCTTCGCCACGAGCGCCTTCAGCACGCTCTTTCCGGTGTTCGGCAAGAAGTTGCTGGACCTCGGCCCTATCGAGGTCGGGTACCTCTGGTCGGCATTCGGCATCGGGTTGTTACTGGTGTCGCTGGGGCTCGTGTCCCTGTCGGCCTGGTCGTTGCCTAAGCGGATCCAGTTGATGGCGCTCTCCAGCTTCATCAGCGGCCTGGCGCTGCTCGGTTTAATTGTGACGTCGAATCGGTTGATCGCGGCGGCACTCATGGTCATCATCGGGATGGGGGCCGGGACGCTCACGCCGGTGGCCTGGGGCGTGTTGCAGGAGATTGCCCCGGCATCGCTGCTGGGGCGGGTGCTGGCGATTTATAATCTTGGCGCGATGACCTCCGCCATTGCCGGCATGACGATTTTCGGCTGGGTGACGCAGGATTTCGGCGAGCGTCCCAGCGTGTTCGGGATCGGTGTGGGGTTATTCCTGTCGGCGCTGGTTTCGATGCGGGTGGCGCGCTGGGTGCAGACCAATTGGGCGGGGGCGACTGTTCCTTCTGAGGAGGAGTCGCAGTCTGTGGTCATGGTCACACAGCCCACGAGTCATTAATAGCATTCAGCGGGAGGTCGAGGGGATCGGCCCTCTCTGGAAGGGGAGCCGGACGAGGCGCAGCTTGAGTAGGCGAAAAAACGGGACGAGGGCGTCGTGATGTCGGTCGTCACTCGTCGCGTCGGTGATTCTGGAAGCAGCGGAGGAAGACGTGGAAGAAATTATCAGTGTCAATGATCAGTTCTATATCCTGGCCAGTTCATCGATGGCGGACGATCGCACGCGCGTGCTCAAGCATGGGGAGACGTTCGGCGTCTACGATCGATATGGGGATATTCAGCCGGTGGGCCGGGGAACCCAGGGTGTCTTTCACCAGGGAACGCGGTTTTTGTCGCGCCAGGAGTTGTTTCTGAATAATGACCGGCCGATGCTGCTCAGCTCAACGGTCAAGGAGGACAATGCCTTGCTGGCCGTGGACCTCACGAATCCGGACTTGTATCGGGACGGCCGGATCGCAATTCCGCGCGGGAGTGTGCACGTATTCCGGTCGCGCTTCCTTTGGAACGGGGTGAGTTACGAACGCTTCCGACTGTCCAACTACAGTCTGGCGCCAGTGAAGATGACGTTGTCCATCCGGTTTGAGGCCGACTTTGCGGATATCTTCGAGGTGCGCGGAAAAAAGCGTGAGCGGAAGGGGCGGATGCTGCCGAATGTGCTGCGGAAGGACCTGCTGGTGTTGAGCTACGAAGGCCTCGATGAGGTGACCCGGGAGGCGCGGATTCAGTTTTCTCCGGAGCCGCTGGAGATCACGGCCTCACAAGCCACCTTCGATATTGAACTCGACCCGAAGGGGGAAACGACGGTGGCGGTGATGGTGGCGTGCGATGTGGGGGACAGCCATCGGCCCCTGTTGGCATACGATGCGGCAATGGCCGAAGCGGGCCTGGCCTTTGGTGCGGAGCAGACCGAGGATTGCACGATTCAGACATCCAACGCCCAATTCAATGAATGGTGGAATCGCTCGGTGTTGGATGTCCGTATGATGGTCACCGACACGAATGAGGGCCCCTATCCCTATGCCGGCGTGCCCTGGTTCAGCACACCCTTCGGCCGGGACGGGGTCATCACGGCGCTCGAGTGTCTATGGATCAGGCCGGAATTGGCGCGCGGCGTCCTGGCCTATCTGGCATCGACGCAGGCCAAAGAGGTGAACCCTGGTCAGGATGCCGAGCCGGGGAAGATCCTCCACGAGACCCGCAAGGGTGAGATGGCGGCGTTGAACGAGATTCCCTTCGGCCTCTACTACGGCAGTGTCGATTCCACGCCGCTGTTTGTGATGCTGGCCGGCGCTTATTACGAACGGACGGCCGATCTGGCGTTTATCCAGTCGATATGGGCCAACCTGGAAGCGGCGCTGACCTGGATGGACACCTTCGGCGATCCCGACCGTGACGGGTTTGTAGAATATGTACGGAAATCACCCACCGGGTTGGACAATCAAGGCTGGAAAGATTCCCATGATTCGATTTCGCACGAGGACGGTTCGCTGGCTGAAGGACCGATCGCCTTGTGTGAAGTACAAGGGTATGTGTACGACGCCAAAGTGCAGGCGTCGAAGCTGGCAGATGCGCTCGGCTATATCGATCGTGCCAGTCAGCTTCGGCGTCAGGCGCGGTCGCTCAAGGAACGTTTCGAAGAGGCATTCTGGTGCGAGGAATCGTCAACCTATGCGCTTGCCCTGGATGGCCAGAAACGGCCCTGTCAGGTGAAGACTTCCAACGCCGGCCATTGTCTCTATACGGGGATCGCAAGCGATGAGCATGCCAGGCGTGTGGCGGAAACGCTCATGTCCGATGAACTGTTCAGCGGATGGGGTGTGCGGACCCTCGCTGATTCGGAGCGCCGGTACAATCCGATGTCCTACCACAACGGATCGATCTGGCCGCACGACAACGCCATGATTGCGGTCGGTCTAGCCCGGTACGGCCTCAAGTCCGGTGTGGAAAAAATTATGACCGGCATGTTCGAGGTCAGTCTCGTGCTCGACTTTCATCGCTTGCCGGAACTCTTCTGCGGATTCGTACGCCGGCCCGGCCAGGGCCTGACGCGGTATCCGGTGGCCTGTAACCCTCAAGCCTGGGCGGCTGGCTCGGCCTTCATGGCGCTACAGGCCTGTCTTGGCTTATCGATTATCGCGTCGGAGCAGAAAGTGGTGTTCAATTACCCCATCCTGCCGGAGTTCATCGACAAGATGCAGATCAAGAACCTCAAGGTGGGGACCGCATCGGTCGATTTACTGCTTCGGCGCCATGACCTCGATGTGGGTATCACGGTTATCCGTCGTGCCGGAAAAGTCGAAGTGGTGTCGGTGAAGTAACGGCGCCTGCGTGAAGGCTCGGCCGCGGCGTGCGCGCCGGCTCGATAACATCCGGTTGGGTGTAGAACGGCCAGTGAGTCCGCTGAAGTGTTAGGGCGCGTCGGCGAGTTGCCAGGCTATGGCGAGTATGTAGCGCGCGGCGGCTGAGAGAATATCTGCGTTGACGGTGTCCGCCGTGTCAGTCGGCTGATGGAAGTGCGGATGGATTCCGCCGCTCACCACGGTTACGGTGGGAACTCCCGCTTCCTTAAACGGCACATGGTCTCCCCCCGGGAAAAAACCGAACAGATCGATACGGTCCGCAAGTCCGGCCCGTTCTCCGGCCTGCTGCGCAGCGGGTTTTTCTAAACCGGTTACCCCGATCGTGAGCCGTCCGTTTCCGACTGCCGCATGATCCACATTGATCATGGCCGCGGTAGCGGTCAGCGGCACTATTGGTTGAGTCACGTAGAGCTTCGATCCTAACAAGCCCTGTTCTTCTCCGCTGAACGACACCACTATGATCGAACGTTTCGGGCCGACGGGTATGGAGGTGAGCACCCGGGCGACCTCCAGGATCACGGCGGTGCCTGATGCGTTGTCGTCGGCTCCGGCAAAGAGCAGCCCGCCTTGTTTTCCAAAATGATCGCGGTGAGCTCCGATCACGATGGCGTGGTGTTGATGTGCGGCATCCTGTCCGGGAAGGAGTGCGACGACGTTCTGAAGCGTGCCGTTTTGTTGCGTACTCCGCCACCGCACTCGAATCGAGACGTCGGTGGTCGTGGATTGCGGGGCCATGGTGTCGTTGAGTTGCTGCTGAAGGCGCCGCAACCGGTTGTCCTCGCCGGGCTGTTGTGCGTTGAGGATAGCTGAGGCGAGAGCGGTACTGATCCATGCGCCGGGAATCGTCCGGTGAGGGTCCGTGAGTCCGTAGAAGGCGCTCGGCCGACCCGTGACCCCACGGCGGGTTTCATAGGCATTGAGGATCGGTCCTGTCGCGGTGAGGTAGCCGATGGCGCCATGTGCGTGGGCCATGTGCACTTTATCTGCGTGGGAGACCTGCTTGGCATACCGTTCAGGTTTTCCCCGGAGAAACAGCACGACTTTGTTCCGGACGTCGATCCCCGCATAGTCATCGAGTCCGCCGGCCTGATCGGAGATTCCGTATCCCGCAAAAACAACCGAGGTCTCCAGCTCTGCTGAAGGGGAATCGAGGATTGGTAGGTAGTCGGTGCCGACCACGGCAGGTTGACTCTCAGAGATCGGTCCAATCTGGAGCAGTGAATCATCGTCGATCTGAGTTATGCGGACGGGGGCGGACTGAATCTGGGTGTGCGCGGGGAGTCGATCGGGCGGGGCGGGAGACTCGGAGCCCGGTGAGCGATGCTGTTGTAGCTCCAGGAATCGTTGCCGCACGAACTCCGCGGAAGCAAGGTCGTCAGGCGTCCCGGTCTGGCGTCCGTTGAATGCCGGTCCGCTCAACGCGCGGATATCCGCCAGCATGCGCTCACTGGAAATCTGACTCAATGCCTGCGTCAGCGTCGTGGACGGGGCGCCCGTCTCTGCGGCGATACTCTGGCCGGCGGCCAGGGCCATATATAAGATGAACAGCAGGTAGAACGGGAGTCGATCAATGTATGACGATTCAGTGCGTCTGCTGTTTCGCCGGCAAGGCGCAAGTGATATGGAGCGATCGCAGGGCATCAGATAGACGTGGCAGAGGCCTTTTGTGCCGACCAGCGTTGATACCATCGCCAGAGCGGTGGCTGCAGAAAGCGGGGGATCGGATACCCCAGGCCGCGGACATAGCCGTCATCCCGGTCCAGCACGGCGAATGCCAGCCGGTACTTGTCACGGAAGATCGCGCAGCGGTGTTGCACCTCCTCGTCGCTCAGCTGGATGCGCGCCCGGATCGCGGTTCCGATGGCCTCATCGGATGCCGCTTCACGGACCAGCGGTTCGATGTAGGCAGGCGTCAGCTGGAACCGGCGCATGAAGGACTGGTCCAGTGCGGAGGGGTAGGCATAGGTTCCGAGCGTGCCGGCCTGAAAGGCGCGCACCTTGTCGATCAACCGTGGCAGCCACATTATGCCTGCCAGGGTGTCACTCCATCGTCGCGGCGACTGCTGGGATAGGTCCATGCGGTGCCTCATAATCCTGGGAAGGAGAGGTTTCTTGCGAACCGTTGGCACTATAGCATACCCGGTCGATCCCATTGCAGAGAGCCGGGGGCTCAATGTACTATCGGCCATCAGGTGAGCGTCGGGGCCGTTCCTTCAGGAGCTGATCCTCCGTGAGGGCAGGTCGGGATCACCAAGCGAGGCAAGAGGTAGGATCTATGGCAGAGCAGGGAAAGGGTCTGTACGACCATCAGTACGGACGGTTTCGCGAGAATCAAGGTACGCATCAAGGCTATGAATTTCAGCACGGGCCTGCCGGGAGCGTGCCTCCCCCCGTGGTGACGTTCATGGACAAGATAAAGTGGTGGACGTTGCGCGGCTGGCGACGAAAGAAGATCCTGGCTGAACGCGATCGATTTCAACAGGACATCATCCGGATCAAGCAGACCCAGCCGAAATCGTAAGATCCGCTCGAAGGAGGAGTGCTCCCGTGCAATATGGACACGAGCTGGTAAGGCAGATAGAGTTCCTACGTGACAGTCAGTCGCTTGCTATGGCGCATCTCAGGAATATCAGGAGATACGTCGGTGTCATCGTGTTGACCCTGATGTCGATGAGCGGGGTTGAATCGGTGTTGGCGGTGCCCAAGGAAACGTCTACGGAAAAGGCGGAGCATTTGCGGCAACAGGCGAATCCCCAGCTCTTCAACAATTGGACGTTCGATAAGGATCAGGCGGGAGGGGTTCCAAAGGGGTTTCTCGCCGTGGCTTCGGGCGATCAACCAGGCGGGGACTGGAAAGTTGAAGCGCAATCGGCGGCACCTTCCTCGCCCAATGTCGTGCTGGGGGCATCTTCCTGTCCCGCCTGTGTCGAGTTGTTGGTCGCGCAAGGATTTCAGTATGAATACCCTGAGCTAGTCGTCAGGATTCGTCAGGGAGCCGATGCCACATCCGGGCAGATAGGAGTGGTGTTCGGCCTGAAAGATCCGAAGAATTATTATGCGACCGTGGTGGATTTGTCGCAGAAGTCCATAGAGGTGGTGCGGGTGATCGAAGGCAAAGAGTCGATTTTAGGCCGGGCGGCGATTAAGTCGAAGCCGGTTGAATGGCATACGCTCCGGGTCCAACGGAACACCATCATCAGTAAGGATTTTGTGGAGACCTTCTTCGACGGGAGCCTGGCGCTTTCTGTTGAGGATCAAACGCTTGGCGTCGGACAGGTGGGGATTCTGGTGCGTGGGCAGGCGACTGCGCGATTCGATAATTTCAACGCTTCACCATTATATTCCAGCCGTCCATTGTCGGCGCCGGCGGCCTACTAGGCGCGATGCCGACGGGCCTGCTCGACTCGGAGACCATTTCACGCTTGCCTTTCCTATTTTGGTAGGATACAGTGAAGGTGCTTCATTGCGAAGAGCCTTGGCGGTGGAGTAGAAAAAGAATTACAGGGCTCGATTTCGATGTTGTTTTGGGTTCTTCCCGGGAATTTCGGAAGCCAGAGCTAAGATTGCCGCTGTGTTTGCATCTTCGCCCCATTCCTTCCTCGTTTCTTTCTCGAGTCCCAGACAACACCATTTTATTCTCAAAGGAGGAACCCAATGGGTTCGAAGATCTACGTTGGCGGCTTGCCATATTCAACCACCGAGCAACAGCTGAGTGACCTGTTTGCGGTGCACGGGGCGGTGACGTCGGCGCGCATCATCACGGACAAATTCACCGGCCAGTCACGGGGCTTCGGCTTCGTCGAAATGTCGGGAGATTCCGAGGCGCAGGCGGCGATCAACGCGTTGAACGGGACACAATTCGGGGGCCGCACGTTGACTGTGAATGAAGCCCGCCCGCAGGAGCCCCGCTCCGGTGGTGGCGGAGGACGTGGAATGGGCGGGGGCCGGCACTAAGCTGCGCTCGTTTCGCTATACCTATTCAGGGGCTGCCGACAGGGTAGCCCCTGCGTTTTTCTTACCGTGTTGTCCTCTCTCTGGTCTGCAGGGCCATCAGGTTATCTGCCCCTGTTTTCCCAAGATTGAGATTTAGGAGTGTCGTTGCATGGTGTCGTTTGCCGAATTGTCTCTTACATCGTTTCTCGCTGACCGTTTACAACAGGCCGGGTTTACCGCGCCGACTCCCATTCAGAGCGCGGCGATTCCGCTGGCGTTAGAGGGGCGTGATTTGTTGGCCCAGGCCAAGACTGGCAGCGGGAAAACGCTGGCCTTTCTTATTCCCTTGATCGAACGGGCCGTCAAAGAGGGCTGGAAGCCTGCCGGTCATGCCTCCGCGTCGCATGCCGGATCTTCCAGATCGCCGCGGGCGCTCGTGCTCGCGCCGACCCGTGAGCTGGCCCTTCAAATTGAAATGGAATTGCGCAAGTATGCGCCGCCGTCAGTCACGTCGCTGGCCGTGTACGGTGGTGTCCCCATCGAGCGGCACTACCGCGCCTTGCGCCAACCGCCGTTGATCGTGATTGGAACGCCGGGGCGTTTGTTGGACGTGGCGGGGACCCGCCATTTGGACCTGCGCGGGGTCGAATATGTGGTCATGGATGAAGCGGATCAAATGTTGGATCGCGGATTCCTGCGCGACATTCAGCGTATTCTGCAATTGCTTCCCACCCAACGACAGACCATGCTGTTTTCGGCAACCTTCTCGCCGGAAATTCTGACGCTCGCCGAATCGATGCTGAAGAATCCGGCTCGAACGGCGGTGGATCCCGGCGTGAATACGCCGACCACGATTACCCACGCGTACTACGTGGTGCCAAGCGAATCCTCGCGGGTGCAGTTGATTCACACACTGCTCCAGTCTCCGGAGTCCGGTGATCAGTCGATGGTCTTTTGCGATCAGAAATACAAAGTGAAACGGTTGGCTGCCCGTCTGGGCGGAGAGCCAGCCTCGGTCGGTGCCATCACCGGAAACCACTCGCAGGCCCAGCGGGAACGGACCCTCACGGCGTTCCGATCGGGCCGGTTGCGCACCCTGGTCGCGACCGATGTCGCCGCTCGCGGATTGGATGTGCCGTCGGTGTCGCAGGTCATTCATTACGAACTGCCCGGCAACCCCACGTCCTACGTGCATCGCACCGGCCGAACGGGTCGGGCTGAACGATCCGGCGCGACGCTCTTGATTCTCTCTCCGCAGGAAGAGCATGAATACTTGGCGATGGTGCGCCGTTTGCGAATCCAAACGAAGCGCCTGACGTTGCCCGCACTGGCGGTACTGCCGCCTCCTGCGCATGAGCCTGAGTCGAACGGCCAATCCAGGCATGATGGGCGGGGGCGCGATGCCCGACCGCGACGTGCCGGAGAGCGCCAAAACTCCATGCCTCAGGATGCGAGAGGCGGGCAGGGCCGTCGAGGTTGGCGTGCGGATCGTCCCGCCGCCCCGCGCCGTGGCAACAGTTGAAGAACCGCATGGTTCGGCAGGGATTGCTGGACCGGCATGATTAGGAGGACGCGTCGATGAAAGCTGGACGGAGTCTGTTGCTGGGCATGTTGCTGGCCGTCGGTGGTCAGTTGATGGGGGCGGGCGCCTACGCGCAAGGCGATCTCGCCATTGCCGACGGGGTGAAAGTGTCGTTGGAGTACATTCTGACGCTTCCCGACAAGTCCGTCGCCGATTCGAATGTCGGTCAGGAGCCGATCATCTTCGTGCAGGGGGCGCATGAAATTGTCCCCGGCCTCGAAAAGGCTCTCGACGGCATGAAGGCCGGACAGAAACGGCGCATCGAGGTGGCGGCGCAGGACGCCTACGGTCCCTACAACAACAAGCTACGCCAGAGCGTGGACAAAGAAAAGCTTCCCAAGGACGTCAAGGTCGGGGACATTTTGCAGGCGTCGGATAACCGGCTGGTGAAGGTCCTCGAAGTGAATGACAAGAAGGTGTTGATCGATCTCAACCATCCATTGGCTGGAAAGACGCTCACCTTCGATGTGAATGTCCTCAAGGTCGAAAAGGGCGATGCCGCGGACGCCCCTGCAAGCAAGACCCCCTAAACGCTCTCTCTTCACCAGAGCGGCGAGGCAGCCGGCTTGAAGCCGGCTGGCTTCCGCCGCTCTGTGCTGAATCGTCGTCACGAGTCCTCGAACCACATCGATCGTTCTGTCGCTCAGTAAGGGCGTGTCCCGGTTCTTGACGCGTTCTCCGTCTCCGTGTAGGGTCCCAGCACGAGACGTTCCAGAATGGTGTGAGGGCTGACGCGCTATTGAGTAGGGGCAAGGAAAACCTTCCACGGCTTAGAGGAGATCCAGCGCAGATGGGAACCATCAAGCAACGACCGGTGGTGGCAATTCTGGTGGGTGGCGGTCCGGCGCCCGGCATTAATAGTGTCATCGGGGCCGCCACGATTCGAAGCATTCTTGGTGGGTGCGACGTGATCGGCATTCAAGACGGTTTCAAATGGATCATGGATGGCCAGACCAGCAAGGTGAAGCGCCTGTCGATCGAGGACATTAGCCGGATTCACTTCAGCGGCGGCTCCTGCCTCGGCACGGCGCGCGCGAACCCCACCCAGAAAGTCGAGCATCTTGATGCCTGCCTGACGAGTCTGAACGCACTCGGCGTGACTCGATTGATCACGATCGGAGGGGACGATACCGCGTTCTCCGCGCTGAAGTTGGAGCAGCGGGCCGCCGGTCGCCTCCAGGTCGTGCATGTGCCGAAGACCATCGATAACGATCTGGACCTGCCCCACGGGATTCCGACATTCGGATTCCAGACGGCGCGCCACATCGGCGTGGAGCTCGTGAAGAGTTTGATGGTGGATGCGGAGACGACCTCACGCTGGTATTTCGTGGTGACGATGGGGCGTAAGGCCGGGCATCTGGCACTCGGGATCGGGAAGGCGGCCGGTGCGACGTTGACGGTGATTCCTGAGGAGTTTCGACAGAAGCCTCTTCGTCTGAAAACGCTGGTCGATGTCCTGGCCGGCGCGTTCATCAAGCGGCTCAATGCCGGACGATCGGACGGCGTGGCGGTCCTGGCGGAAGGTCTCGTGGAAATCCTCGATCAGCAGGATCTCGACGGTCTGCAGGATGTGGAGCGAGACCAGCACGGACATGTGCGGCTGGCGGAGATCAACTTCGGCTTCGTGCTCAAGCGGGCGGTCGAGAAGGAATTGCGTTCCTTCGGCATTAAGACCACCATCGTCGAGAAGAACATCGGGTACGAGCTTCGCTGTGCCGATCCCATTTCGTTCGATATGGAATATACCCGCGATCTCGGTTATTGCGCGGCCCAGTTTCTCCTGGAGGGCGGGAATGCCGCGATGGTGTCGATTCAAAACGGCCGGTTCATTCCCATTCCGTTCGGCGACATTCTGGACCCGGCGACCGGCCGTACCAGGGTGCGTATGGTGGATGTGGAGTCTGAGTCGTACGTCATTGCAAGGCGGTACATGATTCGATTGGCTCCGGATGATTTCAATCAGCCTCAGGCGCTGGTCCGCTTGGCCACCACGGCCGGTCTCGCCGCGGATGATTTCCGGAAACGGTTCGAATATCTGATGGGCAAGGATCTGTGAGAGAGGGGCGAGGGATTGGACCTCGTCCCATCCGCTGTGACGTAGGGCGTCATGACGAGTGAAGCGACACCGGATACAGAAATTGCTCTCGCATGTGGACAGCAGCGCGCGCTGCTCTCACCCTGGGGCGCGGCGCTACGCCGGTACTACCTGCTTGAAGAGAACGGGAGCGAAAGCGACATTGTCTGGGGCTATGCAGGCGGCGCGCACAAAAAGGGTGGGCAGGGAGATGTGCTCATTCCCTTTCCCGGACGTGTGTCGGAGGGGCGCTACTCCTTTGATGGGCAGCCGTTGCAGCTTGAACGGAACGACAAAGAAGGTCCGAACGCGATCCATGGATTTGTCCGGACCCTGCCGTGGACCACGCAGCAGGCCGATTCGGAGAGCGTCGCGTTTGAGGTCCAGCTGGAAGCTGCCAACTATGCCTCCAGAGGTTATCCCTTCTCGCTCGCCGTTCGTGTTGCGTATCGGTTGGACAGGCAGGGATTGACCTGCTCGTTCGCCGTTCACAATGTAGGGCGTGAGGCTGCGCCGGTCGGAGTCGGATTTCATCCCTATTTCACGGTCGGGACTGCGCTGGTGGATGAAGCGGAAGCCCGGATTCCCGCTTCCGGGTATCTTGAGTTCAATGACCGGCTTGCGCCGACCGGCAAGGTCCTCGATGCGCAGGATACCGAGTGGGATTTTCGCGAACGTCGCCGGATCGGCAACCTCCGTTTCAATCACTGCTATGTCGGGTTGGAGCGTGATGCGGAGGGAATGGCGACGGCCACACTGCAGCACCAGGGGAGTGGCCGCAGGATCGAGGTGGTGATGGATCGTTCGTTTTCCGCGATCGTAGTCTACACCGGCGATGCGATTGTCGCCGCGCCGCGCCGCGCGCTGGCGATTGAGCCGATGACCTGCGCGACCGATGCCTTCAATCATCCCGAGTGGGGGTTGAAGCGACTGCAGCCCGATGAAACCTTCACCGGACGGTATCGCGTCACTCATTGCCTTCTGTAAGGCTCCTTGCTCGGTGTGTGTCGTCCTCTCCTGTCACCCGCTCTACGCGATCAGCCATGTGCTCTTGTCCGCGCAGACTCCGTTACGACGGCTTCGTCGATTCAACGATGCGGAATCGCACTTCATCCACCTGAGTGTAGGCCGAGGTTTGTTCCCCTGCGAATAACCCGCACCGGTAGAGTCCCGTCGTCCAGCCGGTGGATGGACGTGACAGGACAAAGTAACCGGATTGGTCGTTGGTGGACATGATGAGCTGATCCTGCGCCACCGCCGGCTGCGCGCCGGTCAGCTCCGTGCGTTCTTTGAAACAGCGCGCTGCGAGCGGAACTTCATCGTACGACGCCGTCACCAATCCGAACACCAGGTAAATGTCCTGCTGGGTAGCGGGAAAGCTGATTCCAGGGTCCAGGGGAATGAAGTCATGGGCACCGGTGGGCGAATCGTCCCGCATGACTTTCTTCGCAGGGATGACGAATCGAAACCAGGCAAAATCGGCATCCCGTCCGACCAGGGAGGCCGCCGTATCCAGGGTGTTCTGTGGCTTCAAGTTCTCCATGGCCTTCGCGGCGAGCTCTGCTTCCGAGGGAACGACCGGCGCGGCCGGTGTGACCGAGACGGCGTCCTCCATCTCGATTGCCTTGGCCAGTTCGGGGACATGCGGACGAATCTTGTCCAACCATCGCAGCAGTTTATTTTTATCCAGCACTCTGGTTCCGATCGGAAGTTCGACCTCCCTCGTCGACTGTTCAAATGCCACGGTCGTGTCGTAGAGGATCTTGAATTGAATGTACGCGTCCTCCCATTTTCCCAAATCCACCAGACATTGACCCAGGCGATAGACGGTGGCCGCATAGTCTTCATCGAGAGGATCGAGGCCCTCCATTTTCGGGATGATGCTGATCGCCTCTTTGCACCGGCCCAGGTTCATGAGAATCAGTCCGAGGTGCTGCTTGGCGAGGGGGTCCATCGGATTGAGGAGCAGGAGTTGCCGATACATCGGTTCGGCTTCCTGATAGCGCCCGGCCTCGAAGAGCGCGTAGGCATCGTGGCGAATCATCGACCAGTCTTTGAGTTGTTTCGGGTTCGCGTCCGGGCTCATCATGGGTGCAAAGCGGCGGCCTCGCTCTGTCGATCCGTAGAACACGGTCAGCAGATTCTTGGCGGACAGCTCCAGCGGGGAACCGGGCGAGACCTGTTGCAACACAGATTGCACCTCGCGATCTGCGCCTTCGTAATCCAAAATGTCGAATCGTGCGCGGGCCATCGCTAGTCGCCAGTTGAGCATGTCGGGTCCCAGCTCCACGGCCTGCTGATAGGACTTGAAGGATTCTTCCAGCCGGTCGAGTTTCCGGAGCTCACGGGCTAGTCGCAAATGGATCAGCGGGTTCTGGGGTTCGATGGCGGCAATACGCTGCAATTCGATGACCGCTTCTTCCACCTGCCCGGAACGAACCAGCACGCTCCACTTAGCCCATCGCACGTCCAGTGCCGTGGGAATACTCGCCAGGACGGTTTCATAGGACTGAAGGGCCGCTTCGGTGTGGCGTGAGGTGGCCAGCATGTCGCCACGGAGTTGGTGCAGCGCGAACGCCTGCGGGTTCTCATGAATGCCTTGGTCCAGAATGCCGAGGGCCAGGTCTGTCGTACCCTGCTCCCACGCGGCTTTGGCGCGTTGGGCGACCTGGCTTTCCGAGGGGAGGCCCTGGTCGTTCGCCATGGCTCTGGGTGCGTCGGTCAGCGTGACGGGCAGGAGCAGGAGGAGGAATCCAATGATGTGATAGGTCAGCCGGATGAACGGCTGCGGCGCGCGAACGGGCGAACATGTATGGATCAGCATGAGATAGGTCTCTGGTTGAGGTGAACAAGTCCCTTCCATGGTCAGGCGCGCACGGGTACAGAATAATACCCCACAGCAAGCCTGCTGTGTTCGATTAGAGACACCCTGAGGGAGAAGGATTCGTCGCCCTCAGCGGCCCCAGGCACAATGGATTATCTTACTGTACGATGGCCAGGCTCCGCGAGGTGCCCCGGATGGATCCGGCTGTGAGCGGGGCACGAGGCGCGTCCTGTCGGGAGAGTCCCGGTCAGCCGGTGAATAATGCGGTCACCGAAGCGGTTGTCTCAACGGAGCGGAATCGAATCCGCTTACCGCACGTTGACGAAACGTCCGTGAGCCATGGTTCGAAGCTGATCGATGTCTTCGTGGCGAGTGACCGAGAGCGGCACGGTGCCGGACAATTCTTGAATCAAGAGATCGGTCGTCAGCGGGGTCTTGTAATGTAAGGCCCGGTAGAGTGCGGTGACGACCGCCTGCTCGATTTCCGAGCCGCTGAACCCATCACTGGCGCTGACGATTTTCTCGAGGTCGAATCCCGCGCTGTCCTGTTTGCGGAGCGCCAGGTGGATCTTCCAGATGGCGGTCCGTTCGTGGTCGTCAGGCAAGTCCACGAAGAAGATTTCGTCGAACCGTCCTTTGCGCAGCAATTCAGGCGGGAGGGAGGCGAGGTTGTTTGCCGTGGCGACGACGAACACCTCCTGCTTCTTTTCCTGCAGCCAGGTGAGAAAGGCGCCGAAGAGCCGGCGGCTCAATCCGGCATCGGCATCTCCGCTTCCGCCGCCGGCCACCATCGCCTTCTCTATTTCATCGATCCAGAGCACGATCGGCGAGAGGGATTCGGCCATCTCGATCGCCTTCCGGAAATTCTTCTCCGATTCGCCGACGAATTTGTCGAAGAGCCGCCCGGCATCGAGTTTGAGCAACGGGAGTTGCCACTCGCGTGCAATGGCTTTTGCCGCGAGCGACTTGCCGCAGCCCGGGACACCCACCAGCATGATGCCGCGCGGCGGCGTCAGGTTGAGCGCCTTGGCTTCTGCCGTGAATCCCACCTTCGCCCGTTCCAGCCAGGATTTCAGATTCACGAATCCGCCCAATTCGAACCGGTTGTCTTCGAGGGGATAATATTCCAACAGCCCGCCGTCCTTGATCGCCTGGACCTTGCGTTTCAGGATGGTCTGTACGTCGGCAGCAGACAGTCTGCCGTCCTCGACGAGGCATTGCGTAATGACCTGCCGGGCTTGATGCAACGTCAATCCCTGCAGGGCGCGGAGGATGGCGTCGGATTCTTGTGTCGAGGGGGTTGCCTGGGTCGGTTTGGAGCCGGCGAGCGAGTGAAGCATGCTCTGCACCACGGTGGTGGAGCCGGGGCGGCGCGGCGACGTTCTCGTACCGAGTGACTGCAGCACACTTTGGAGCATGGATTGCAGTTCATTACGATTCGGCAGCTGCAGGTCGAGCCGGACCGCAATCTGTTCAATGTCGGACGGAAGGACGATGGGATGGCCGGTGAGCACACAGGTCGTACGAGAACGGCCGAAATGATGACTGACTTCCCGTAACTGGCGGGCCACAGCGGCGTCCTGCAGGTGTGGCGCAAGATCTTTGAGCCAGAACAGGGCCTCGACGGTCAGTCCATTGAGGTGTTGAAGGACAGCCAGAGGGGTGGCCGTCATCTTGTTGATGCTCTGCCCCTCGTCCTGCCTGGTGAGGCCTCTGGTAATCGACCATTCGAACAGCGGCATGCGTTCCTGCGCCGCCACGGATTGAAGCAACGCCAGCACTCGCTCTTCTTCGACCGTCTCGACGACGATCAGGGGGTGGCAGGAGCGAATCAGTGTGCGGAGATCATGCACGCTCGTCGAGAGTGACATAGGAGTGAAATGCTAGCACGAGGGTTTCACCCCACCAAGCAAAGGGGCGATTGTGACCGGACGGGAAGATGAGCGTAGGGACAGACGCTCATGGCCGATAGCTGATGATAAATAGTGGGAAGGACACTGGCGAGAGTTTGTTCATATTGTGCGGATCAAATTGACAGGTGATTCCACTGAGGCAACAATCACCTGAGCAGAAGAATTCTTTGGAAGGGAATTGGGATGACATCTAATCCGGAAAATCCCTGCGACGACGAAGACAAGCCGGCGCCTCGGATCGCTACATTCTGGCGACGTATTGGAGCTGCTGTGGTGGATGCATCCCTCCTTGGCGCGATCGGAGCGTGTCTAGGTTTTCTGTGGTTCGATCAGTTGGCCGCACTCGGACGAACGGGGCGATTCATTGGTGGTGCCATTGCATTGGTGTATTTCGGCACGTTGAACAGCCGAATTGGACAGGGGCAGACTCTCGGCAAACGTCTCCTGAAGATTCGAGTCACAGATGCCAAGGCCGCGCTGGTTAGCCTACCTCGCTCGGCTTTCCGTGCGACGATCTTATTGTTGCCAGTAGCGCTCAATGGAATGCCCGTGCCTGCGGGGGAACATGAGCAACTTTGGGGCATTGTTCTCAGTATCTTGATTTTTGGTGTCAGTGTGGCAACTGTGTATCTCTATTGTTGTAATCGACGGACAAGACAATCCATTCACGATTTAGCGGGTGGAACATTTGTGAGGAATGCGGAGAGCACTTCAGAGATTCATGAGGAAATTTGGAAGCCCCATTTTGCAATCACTGGGGGGCTTTGTCTTGCAGTGCTTGGGGGAGTGTTGATGCCTCACACTTCTGAACAGCCTGAGTTCATGCAACAGCTGGTTGAGGCACGACGGCTTGTTCAGTCTGCAGTGCCGGGTGCCGAAGTCTCCATGCAGCGGGGCACAACCAAGGCCAGCACTGCAGCGACCGGGCAGACCTCTACCTCATGGATTCTTGTCGGCGTGTCTATGTGGGTAAAACCAGAAAATTTTGAGAGGGTGGCGGACCAAATTGCCATGGCGATGTTTGAGCCGCCGTCCGGCATTCGTGATGTTGGGCAGGTGTCGATAGTGGTTTCCTATGGCTACGACATCATGATCTCACATGTACGAACAACAAAAACGTTCGCGCATTCTCATCGGGAATGGTTGAAGCGACTCAAGAGAGTCGAGCCAATTAGTGCCGGGTCCCCAGGATAGTCGCCGATGGCTAATAGCGATAGCGTCGAGTGGGATAGGAAGTTCGACGATCCGTGCTTCTTCCGAGCTACAAGCTATTTCCCATCGGTTCTTAACTCCGGCTACCAGCCCAACTAGGGTCAGGGTCTCCGTTTAAGTTGTTGAAGGAAGGCTGTGACGGAAAGGATGTCGACCGATTCGACGTGATGAAGGCTGAGGAGATCGTCGTCGCCTCTCACGAGCCATCGGACGCCGGCGGCCACCGCGCAGGTAATGAACTTGGCATCGTCCGGGTCGCGTAAGTCGGGAATGTTCGTTGGGACCGCAGTCACCGTTTCAATGAAGGGGATCAGCTCTTCTTCCAGTAGCCCTCGTATCTCGGTATTCGTCAGCTTGAATTTTGGATAGGCGAGGACGCGGATATAATTCGTCGAGGATAGGAGCGGATACGACCGGACGAAGCCGGCCGGATTGCCAGGCAGAAATAAGTCGTGATGGTGACCCAGAGAATAGCAATGCCGAGACGACGACATTCGTGTCGAGAACGGCTCGAATCACCGGCGGCGACGTCCTCTCGCCCAGGCAATGGCGCGATCCATGTCTTTCATCTCGATCCCGAGCTCTTTTATTTTCTGGCGAACCGCTGTGAGGCGCGAGCTTGGTTCTGCCATGGTCATCGGCTCAGTATCAGGACTCCGCCCTTGGCCGTGACATCAAAATAGTCGGTTTCAGGAATATCTTGCAACGCTTTCTTGGGCAATGTCACCTGATTCTTCGATGTTTTCTTTGCCAACATGGGGGACCCTCACTACAAAGTAAGGATATCTTACATCCTGGCATCCTGGCAAGGCGGCTCTTTTTCCGCCTAGGCGTCGTTCTCCGTGAGGCAGCGACCGAGGCCCTGCTGTTCGGCGAGATGGTAGGCATAGTGCAGGGCCGCCAGGTTCGCAACCCGTTCTTCAGCCTCTTCGCGACTGTCTGAATAGATGATCTGCAGTCCGAATCTGGCCGTCAGGGCATCCAGAAAATCCACCATGCCGTTTCGGTGGTATTGGCCGAGCCGCCCTCCGCCGCTGTTGTATTGAATAGCGCCTTCGATCACTAGAAAGCGATGCGGGTATGCGAGAAGCGGTTCGAGCTCACGGAGAAAGCGCGGACGATTGTCGGACGGGTTGGAGAAGATGGTGTTGAACTCCTCTACGCGACGGCGTTCCACGCAAAAAATGGCCGGGGCTTCTGCAATCGCATAGTCACCGGCCGGCAGTGTCTGTGTGATCGTTCCGGCGATGCGCACGAGTCCCTTGAATTCGTACGGCAGATGTTCGCGGCTGTCGACCAGCATATGGATGGCCGGCACCATGATTTTGGGATGACTGAACCGGGTGACGTTCAGCATCGTTTGGGGCCCGCGCAGTTCCTGGCGCGGTCGTGGAGCGGCTTGCGGACGGGGCGTCGGCGAGGGGCGTGGAGGCGGTGTCGGTGATGAGGGATGTTGTCTGCCGGCGTCGTACCGGGCGCGGGCTGCGGGGTCGCTGAGGGTCTGATAGGCCTGGTTGATCAGCTGCGTGCGGGCCTCGGCTTTCCGGTGTAGGGTCGGCGAATGCACAAAGCGATCGGGATGCCAGACCTGCATGTGTTCATGCCAGGCTCGCTTGATCTCCGCGTCTGACGCGCCGGGAGAGAGTTCCAGGATGGCGTAGTAGTTCGTGGTCCGTTCGTCCCGCATGCGGTGTCCCTGATCAATGTGATGAAGTGTAGCGGAGTGCGACGGCGAAGCGCTAGCCCGCATGATCGGGGTCGGCATGGGTTGGTGGATGGATTCAGCGCGCGCATTGCGGGTTCGGCATTGTGGGAAAATTGTCGGCGGTGTATCGTAGGTCAAGGCAGGTTATTCCTTCTGTAGATTCCATCGGAGGCGATGCTCATGATTTTGGTTACCGGCGGTGCCGGCTATATCGGTTCGCACACCTGTGTGGAACTGCTCAACGCCGGCTGTGCAGTCACGGTCTTTGACAATTTTTCCAACAGCCATCCCGAAGCGTTGGCTCGTGTGGAACGGATTACCGGAAAATCTCTGCGCGTGATACGCGGGGATTGCCGTGATCGCGCAGCCCTGGTAGCGGCCTTGCGTGAGTCCCGGGCGACGGCGGTGATTCACTTCGCCGGTCTGAAGGCGGTGGGGGAGTCGGTACAGCAGCCGTTGGCCTACTACGACAACAATGTCGTCGGGTCACTGCGACTGTTGGACGCCATGGGTGAGTGCGGCGTGAAGCGGCTGGTGTTCAGCTCCTCTGCTACGGTCTATGGCGATCCTCAGCGTCTCCCGCTTACGGAGGACCATCCGTTGTCGGCTACGAATCCCTACGGCAGAACGAAGCTCATGGTGGAGGAGATCTTGCGCGATCTTCAGCGCAGCGATGCCTCCTGGCGAATCTGCATTCTCCGCTATTTCAACCCTGTCGGGGCGCATGCCAGCGGACTGATCGGAGAGGATCCACAGGGGACGCCGAATAATCTCTTGCCCTTCGTGGCGCAGGTGGCGGTGGGGCGGCGGGAATGTTTGAACGTGTGGGGCAATGATTATTCGACTCCGGACGGCACCGGGGTGCGGGATTATATTCATGTGGTCGATTTGGCACTGGGCCACCTCAAGGCGCTGGAAGCGCTCGATCGGCTGGAACGTCCGGGAGAATGTTTGACGGTGAATCTCGGGACTGGAAATGGATACAGTGTGCTGGAGATCGTGCGGGCGTTTGAGGCAGCGAGTGGAAAGCCGGTTCCCTACAAAATCGCCCCCCGCAGACCCGGTGACGTGGCCTCCTGTTATGCCGATCCCAAGCAAGCCTTGAAGTCGTTAGGGTGGGAGGCCGCGCGTGGGCTGAATGAGATGTGTGCCGATGCCTGGCGTTGGCAAAGTTCGAATCCAAGGGGGTATGCGGGCTGAGTGTTCAGCGGGGCGAGCGCTGTGAGTCGGGGGATCTTCGGATGAAAACGATCGGCCTACAGAGTGAGCCAGTGCTCGATTGTCGACAGGTGAGCGTTCTGCATATCACTACCCTTCTACTCCGGGCGGGTCTCATCATCCTGGTGTCCCGGGGTGCGTCATGGGCAATCGGTGCCGGGGCGGTCGCGTGCGCTCTCTTATTCGTGCCGGCGGTTCATGCGAACCACCAAGGGCACGTAAGCCATCCGGATGGCGAGGCTCATATCACGGTGGGAGCGGGGTACTCGATCCCTGGCGCGTCCTTTCAGATTTTCATGGGGCCAGGCAACGATGCCGCAGAAGAGACCGGTCTGACTCAGGCAGACAGGAGCGCCGCCGTTGAAACGGTGAGAGAAGCGTTCGCTGTTCTCGTACAACATCGGACCGACTATCCGCGTTTCGATGAAAGCCTCAAGAAAGAGGCACTGGCCAGGGTCGTAATTGAGACGACCGTGGTGAACGACGAGGGAAGAGCATTTCCGTTCCTCGTCGCTCGAACCACACAGCCGGGACGAGTCATACTGCTGATCAGCGCGTCGTCACTGAAGGAGAACGGGTATCTGCATCACCCCAATACGCTGGCTCCGGTGCTGGCAAGAGAATTTCAATGGGTGGCCAGCAAGGCGGACACCGCGCCGAAGCCAAAAATGGTTGCAGGTGAACGAGCGTTGAAGTCGGCGCCGATTCGCACGGACCAGGACATCGCGGCCCTCTCCGGAGAGGAGCGGGTACGTCTCCTTCAGCAACTACTCGGCTCGTACCTGCGAACCGTAGATGATCAAAGAAGCCTCGACGGCCAGTCCTACTATGAAGTCGGCAGTACCGTATTGGTCGCGCCGACTCATCCGGATTCGACGACCAAGCTCTATGAGATCCGGGTTCGTGAGGCCCTTCAGCGCATCGTCCGGGAACCGTTTTTCTGGGAACGTACGCCGAAGGCGGTCAGAAGCTTGCTGAATGGGAAGGTGTGGACTGTCGCGTTCGTAAACATTGACCAACGTGATTGGGCCACTCGGACCAGGGTACTCCCCGAGGAGAAGGCCGTCATAGTAGGAGCGCGCGACCAACGCGTTCAACCGGCCGCAATTTTGGTGAATACCTATCGAACGGCTGCGCCCGATGACCCGTTTTATCCGGACACGCAGGGGCTGCCCATGGGCGCGCTCTCGGCGGAGCAATTGGCGCGCGTGATCGCCCTGGAAATTCAGCATAATATCCAGGAGAAATCGATGGCCGGCCACGTGGCACAGGATGCACTTACGGCTCCTAAATAGGGATGGAGCGAAACGAGTGATTGAGTATCGTACCGTAATCGACTAGCCCAGCGTCTCATCGCTCCCGCTTGACCCATCGCTCCCGCTTGTCGCACCACGCCCGCTCTGTCCATCCCAAGCGTCCCATCCTACTGCAACGAATCTTCCTGTCTGACCGGTTTGGGACGGCCTGGTCGGCGCGAATCGATCAATAAGTAGAATGTACTGGCATGCATACGTAGTGCAAAATTGCATATGCGTAGTGGTTTGCTCTACGTATGGGGCAGCCGCAGTATTTTTGTGCATATTCCAGAGAGCTTTTCTTGACCTCCGTGAAGTCTGCGTGTAGGTTTCCCCCCTGATTTTTGTGAGAGTGCGTTGCGGGATCGCCATGTATCGGCCACGTGCGGTGTGGACGAAGCCCTGTCGCCCCTGCCTGGCTCAACGTATTATCCGGACGGCATCGCGCGACGTTGACCGGTCTGTGTCTTGCGGGATCAGGTGCGCATGGCACCGCTCCTACGCAGCATGTATTGCGGCTGTGTCGCCATGAGCAGGTTCGGACCCTCTCCCCCGAAGTGAATGTGCGGCTGACGACGGGGCGCAGCTCAGGCTTGGCAAGACGGATCTGCTGTTCAATTGAGGAGGAGACATGTCCCGTTGTGTGTCTGCGCTGTGCGGGGCAGTGCTTGCGCTTCTGGCTGTTCTGCCGGGGAATGCGGCGGCAGCACCATCGTCGGGCTCAAGTTGGGAACCGATGCGGATCATGCATTTCGTCCTGACCGGGACGGTTCCACTGGAGCGTGCGCGCGAGTATGTGAACCAGGCTCAGGCGGCCGGTTTCACGGCTGTGCAGGTGGTGCTCACCGATGGCGTGAGGCTCGATCATGCCCCGTGGAAACCCGTGAAGGGCGCGTGGACTAAAGCCGAGTTTCTCTCTTGGGCTGCCTACGCCCGCGCGCATGGATTGGACGTGATTCCCGAGGTCAAACTCCTGACACATCAGGAGCAGTTCTTTCAGAAGCATTATCCCGGTTTGATGTTCAATGCCGTGTCCTATGATCCGAGGAAGGAAGGGGTCTATCAGGCTGTATTCCGGCTGCTCGACGAACTTATCGACGCCCTGCATCCCCGGGCGATCCATATCGGCCACGACGAAGCATTTGGATGGACGGTGGGCCAGGTGGCGAAATGGCTGAAGTTCGGTGAGCTCATGGTCCCGGCGGACCTCTTTGCCCGGGATGTCGAACGCATTCACGGCTACCTGACTCAAAAGGGGGTGGAGACCTGGATGTGGGCTGACATGCTGCTCGATCCGGCGGAGTTTCCCGGCGCCTCGTCCAAGCATCTGCATGGAATGGCGGCAGGGTATGGGAAAGCGCTTCGCAATCGGCTTCCACGGGATATCGTGATGTGTGACTGGCACTACGGCGACGAGCAGGGGAGTTTTCCCTCGATGTCCGTGATGCAGAGCGAAGGGTTTCGCGTGATCGGAGCCACCTGGAAACGGGAGGAGACCATGCGCAATTTCAGCCGCTATGCGTTGTCCCGGCACGCCTATGGTCTGATGGCGACAACCTGGTTCCACGTGCAGCGGAACGACCGGGACTTGGTCGACTGGATTATTCGCTCGTCCGGTATGTTATTCCGTAACCCCGATGCGGCGGTGCCGCCGAGACCTGCTTCGGCTGCCCCTCCGGAAGGACATGGCTGGACGGCTCCATAACGGCGGGGAAAGGTCGCTCTTGAGTGGGACCGTCAGGGCCCCGGCGCGAGGGGAACGCCTGCCGGTTCCGCTGTGTCATGGTGAGCCGGGCTAGCGGCCGATCTGTTTAGGCTGCCCCGCTTTGGCTAGCTGCACATTCACGGTCACGACTCCCTCATTGAGATTACGATAGGGGTAGGCAGAGGTGATAAGAGGGAGGGTATCGGCTTGTTCCTGTGTGGTCACGAGGGTGAGCGCCGGCACATACCGGCCTGAAGCGACTTTGACCCCGATCAGCTTCGCTCCCGGTTCGACCACCACGTGGTCACCGAGTTCAGTGCGAAATACAAGGGCCTGCATGCCGACAAAGGTATCGTTACCGATTCTGGCGGGGCCATGCACCTGCGATTGGTGGGCCAGTGAGACGCGCTTGCCGATATAGACGGAATAGGTCTTGCCCGAGACCTGCACTTCGTTCTCCGGCAATTCATGGTCCCCTTCGAACGTCTCCAGTCCATGGATGACGACCCCGTCCTGCACGTTACTGTGATCCCCGACATAAATGTTCTGTCCTTCATCGCCGCGGACCGAAGCGCCCGGTGCGATGAAAATCAACTCGCCGATAGTCACGGATCCAATGACCGCCGCCAGGGGATGAATGCGTGCCGATGCGGCAATCGTCGGCACAGCGACGTGGGGATTAAATGTGGCGGGAACGTTGGGGGCTACCCAGCCGACCAGCGTGATGCCGATGAGGAGCAGGTTCAGGCTCAGGCTGAGTGAGAGGGGCAAGGATCGAGGCATCAAGAATTCTCCGGGAAACACGGGCGCTCACCCCTGTATGGATGAGCCTGTCGTTGTGCCCTGCATCACGATCGAGTGAACCTCAGCGTACAAGGCTTGCTGCCACTCGGCTTGCAGGCCCGGCGTCATGTCGGTGTCGTATTCTTTGACGGTGGCTCACGCTGTTGATCCAGTATTCGTCGCGCTGGTTCACGCCTCTTGCCGCATAGGCTCCCCTCGTCTCCATGTCGGCGGATGGCGCCTTAAACTTGAGGTACGCGTCGAGTCTCCTCATCCCGGCACTCGGGAGTGGACCGGACCGGCCTGGAACACGTAGAATGCGCCTCCGCGGTGCTCACCCCCTCCACCCGTGAGGGCGTGGGAAACGACAGGGTTGAAACAACAGTGGGCTGACTAGGAAGGGATCGTCATGAGTGTGAAATGTGGAATCGTCGGGCTGCCGAATGTGGGCAAGTCGACCCTGTTCAATGCGTTGACCAAGTCCGGGATCGCAGCCGAGAACTATCCGTTCTGCACGATCGAGCCGAATATCGGCATCGTGGAGGTGCCGGATGCGCGGATGCAGGCGCTGGCGGACATCGTGAAGCCGCAGCGGATGCAGTATGCGACGACCGAATTCGTGGACATCGCAGGGTTAGTGGCCGGAGCCTCGAAAGGGGAAGGCCTGGGCAACCAGTTTTTGGCCACTATTCGCGAGACCGACGGGATTGTGAATGTCGTGCGCTGTTTTGAAGATGACAACGTCGTCCACGTGGCGGGGAAGGTCGATCCGATTTCCGACATCGCGACCATTGTGACGGAACTCGCGCTGGCCGACCTCACCACAGTGGAAAAAGCTCAGGAGCGGAACGTGAAGCTCGTTCGCTCGGGCGATAAAGATGCCGCAAAGCTAGGCGAGTTGCTGGTGCAGGTGGCCGCCTGTTTGAATGAGGGGAAGCCGGCTCGCACCTTGAAACTCGACCCGGCGCAGCGCGCCTTGTTGAAGCCCTTGTGCCTGCTGACGATGAAGCCTGTGATGTATGTGGCCAATGTGGCTGAAAAAGGGTTTGCCAACAATCCGCTGCTGACGCGGGTGGAAGAATATGCTGCGCATGAAGGGGCGCCGGTCGTCGCCATCTGCGCCGCACTGGAGTCCGAAATCGCGGTGCTCTCAGACGAAGAGAAGCGGGAATTCCTGGCCGACATCGGCATGACCGAACCGGGGCTGAATCGACTGATCCGCGCGGCATACCAACTCCTGGGCTTACAGACGTATTTTACCGCCGGCGTGAAAGAAGTCCGCGCCTGGACGATTCATATCGGCGATACGGCGCCGCAGGCCGCCGGCGTCATTCATGGCGATTTCGAAAAGGGGTTCATTCGCGCCGAGGTGATCGGCTACAACGACTTCATCGCCTGCAAAGGCGAAGCGGGGGCGAAGGAAAAAGGGAAGATGCGGCTGGAAGGGAAGGAGTACGTGGTGCAGGACGGCGACGTGATGCACTTCCGGTTCAACGTCTAGCGACGCTCTTTTACCATGTTACGAGGCAGGGTTTGCTTGCCTGATCGGAGATCCAACGTGAACGAACAAGACACACAGCGAGCTGTAGCGATTCTCAACAGAATTATGGAACATGAGTTGGCCGGCGTAGTTCGGTACACGCACTACGCGCTGATGGTCTACGGGTACAACCGTATCCCGATTGTGTCGTGGCTGAAGGGCAATGCGGATGAAAGTCTAGCCCATGCCCACAAAGCCGGTGAGCTGGTGACTCTATTGGGCGGCCATCCTTCGTTGAAGATCGGTACCCTGCTCGAAACGGAGAAGCATGATGTGGGAGATATTCTGCGGGAGAGTCTGGAGCACGAGAAAGCCGCCGTTGCCTCATATTACGAATTGCTGAAACTGAGTGAGGGCAAGTCCGTGTTGTTGGAAGAGTATGCCCGCGAAATGATCGTCGGGGAAGAACTGCATTTGGACGAAGTGAATAAGATGCTTCGCAAGTCGGGCGATGTGCAGGCGTTCAAGTCTTAACTCTTCACGCTGTGTGACGGCACAGGCCTGGTCCGGAGTTCCGGACCAAGCTCTCGTCATGATCCACTACGCCGATTGCTGCTGCGTATTGAAGCCGGCCACTCATCGTCACCCCTGACCCTGCCTGTATGTTTAACGTGATTTTGTACCAGCCTGAAATTCCTCCGAATACGGGGAACATCATCCGTCTCTGCGCCAACACCGGTGCCTCGTTGCATCTGGTCAAGCCGTTGGGCTTTACGCTGGAAGACAAACAGTTGCTGCGAGCCGGACTGGATTATCACGAATTCGCCTCGATCACGGTGCACGAGGGGTGGGCCGAGTGCCTAGCACGCATGGAAGGGCACCGAATTTTCGCCGTATCCACGAAGGGCAGACAGCGGTACGATCTGGTTCGTTACATCGAAGGCGATGCGTTTGTCTTTGGCCCGGAAAGCCGTGGATTGCCGGCGGAGATTCTTGGCAGCGTCCCTGAACAGCAGTGCCTGCGCGTACCGATGGTGCCGGGAAGCCGCAGCCTCAACCTCTCCAACTCGGTCGCGGTGGTGCTCTACGAAGCCTGGCGGCAGGTCGAATTTTGGAAAGGTGTCTGATCGCCGGTCATTCCTTCGCAGGCACCGCCGGATCCCACCGGGCAGGGCTCGTCACAGACCGCTCAGCGACGCGATCAAATCTCCAGCACCAGTCCGATTTCAACCACCTGTTCCGCCGGTAGGTGGAAATAGGAACTGGCTCTCTGGGTATTTCGTGACAGGAAGACAAATATTTTTTCCCGCCAGATTGCCATCCCCGGTTTCGGCGTCGCCAAAAAGGTCAGTCTGCTCAGGAAGAACGTGGTCTCCTCGACAGGGAGGGTATGGCCGCGGGCTGCGAGGTAGGTGAGTACACGTGGAATGTCCGGCGTTTCCATGAATCCGCATCTGGCGACAACTTGAAACAGGTTTTCCTGGATGGTGGTGATTTCCAGCGGGCCTCCGGATGGAACGTAGGGCACAGGCTCTGTGCGGACTGTGAGGATATAGACCTGCTCGTGCAGAGATTTGTTGTGCCGGACATTTTGCAGCAAGGCGGGCGGGGTGATGTCGGGATGTTGAGATAAAAATACGGCGCGCCCGGCGGTTCTGCATTGCACCTGCGACAAGACTTCCCGGGCGAATTGAAGCAATGGAGGAAACTGCTCGCGCAAGTGGTCTGCCACGATCGCGCGTCCTCGCGCCCAAGTACTCATGACGGTGAACACGGCCGCGCCGAGCAGCAGCGGGAACCATCCGCCATGGGGAATTTTTTGGGCATTCGCGAGAAAGAAGGCGAGATCGATGAGCAGGAAGCCCCCGACTGCCATGGCTGCCGGTAGCGGGCTCCATTGCCAATGGGCCTGGACCACGCGGTACATCAGGAGGGTCGTGATGATCATGGAACCCGAGACGGCGATGCCATAGGCTGCGGCCAGATTACTGGACGATCCGAAGGAAAGGATCAGACCGACGGTGCCGATGAACATGAACCAATTCAACAGGCCAAAGTAGATTTGGCCATGTTGCTCGGCGGATGTGTGGGTGATCCGCAACGGCGGCAGATAGCCCAATTGAACGGCTTGCAAGGTCAACGAGAAGGCCCCGGACAGCATGGCTTGGGATGCGATGACGGTGGCCATGGTCGCCAGCGCGATCAAGGGGTACAGCATCCAGTCGGGGGCCAGGAAGTAAAAGGGATTGGCCAGAGCCGCCGGGGTCCGCATGAGGAGCGCACCCTGGCCGAAGTACTGGAGCAGAAGGGCGGGCAAGGCCACCACAAACCAGCCGAGTTGGATCGGTCGGCGTCCGAAGTGGCCCATGTCGGCATACAGCGCCTCGGCACCTGTGAGGACCAGAAACACACTGCCCAGCACCAGGATGCCGACTCCTGCATGCCGAATCAAAAACTGGATCGCATACAGCGGATTGGCGGCACGCAGAACCTCCGGGGTTTGGATCAAACTGTGGAGCCCGAGGAGGGCCATCGTGACAAACCAGAGCAGCATGATGGGGCCGAAGATGCTCCCGATCGTTCCGGAGCCCCGGCGTTGGATCATGAACAACAAGGCGACCAGCGCGACGGTCAGAGGCAGGATGTAGGGGGTAAACACATCGGTGGTCAGCGTGAGCCCTTCGACCGCGCTAAGGACCGAAATGGCCGGTGTAATGATGCCGTCGCTATAGAGAAACGCCACGCCGATCAAGCCGAGTGTGACGACAACGTTGAGCCCTTTGCGGAGATCGACCGGGCGGGACTGCTGACTGAGCGCCAGGAGCGCCAGCATGCCTCCTTCGCCCTCGTTGTCGGCTTTCATTACGAACAGCAGATATTTCACGGTGACGACGAGCACGAGCGACCACACGATCATGGACAGAATCCCCAGCACGTTGTCGGGAGTGACCGGCAGGCCATGCGATTCGTGAAAACACTCGCGCAGGGCATACAGCGGGCTGGTTCCGATGTCGCCATAGACCACTCCCATGGCGGCCACGGTGAGGGAGACGGAAGAAGATTGGTTGTTGAGATGCTTCGGCATGGATACGTGACAGGGGCCCGACCCGATTCGCGATGGTCCTGTGTTGTGACGGGTCGAACTATACCATGTTGGATGAGGGGATGCCGGTTGGTTCCGCAGGGTGTCGTAAACCTCCGCATCTGTTCCCAGGTGGAGAGAGATGAGTGGCCGCGCATCCGGCCTGGAAGTTGCGCGAATCTTCTGCTAGATTCCCCGTCGGCCCGTGCGAACGATCATAGGAGTCGCGCCGGCCAAGTCTTCGAATTCATCTCACAAGAAAGCCGCTGAGACCGGGAGGGTCGCCTCCGGCCGGATCTCGCTTTCGGAAAGCCCAATACGTACCTATGACTTCTCCAACGACACCGACCATTTCATCCGCAGCCCAGCAACGCATCGTCGATCTCATCGCCAAGGAACTTGGCGTGACCGCCCCGCAGATTGCGGCCGCGGTGACGTTGCTGGACGGTGGAGCGACGGTGCCCTTTATAGCGCGTTATCGCAAAGAGGCCACCAACAACTTGGACGACACGCACCTGCGCACCCTGGAAGAGCGCCTCTTGTATCTCCGTGAATTGGAAGAGCGGCGGCAGACGATTCTCGCGTCGATCGACGAGCAGGGGAAATTGACCGACGAGCTGCGCCGGGCGGTCGAGCAGGCTGCGACGAAACAAGCCGTGGAAGATATCTATCTGCCCTATAAACCCAAACGTCGCACCAAGGCGCAGATTGCGCGCGAGGCCGGACTGGAGCCATTGGCGAACGCGCTCTTCGCCGACCCGACGCTCGATCCGGACCAGGAAGCCGCCAAGTATGTCAAGGTGGTAGCTGCAGCGGAAGGCGTCGAAGCCGTCAACGTACCCGACGCGAAGGCGGCGCTCGAGGGCGCCCGCGATATTCTGGTCGAACGATTCGCTGAAACCGCTGAGCTGCTCGCGACGCTACGCACAAAATTGTGGAACGAGGGCATTGTGACCTCCACGGTCATGCCCGGCAAGGAAACGGCGGAAGAAGAAAAGTTTCGCGATTACTACGCCTATTCAGAAACCATCCGTACCATTCCCTCGCATCGTGCCCTGGCGATGTTTCGCGGCCGCACGTTGGGTGTGTTGAAGCTCGACCTCGGGTTAGGGGAAAGTCTCGAAGCCATCGTGCCGCATCCCTGCGCGGCGATGATTGCCGCCCACTTCGGTATTGAGAATCGCGGGCGCCGTGCCGACAAATGGCTGACCGATGTCTGCTATTGGGCCTGGCGCGTGAAAGTGCATCTGCATCTGAGCACCGAGCTGTTGCTGCAGGTGCGCGAAGCCGCCGAAGCGGAGGCAATCAAGATCTTCGGTCGTAATCTCCATGAGCTGCTGCTGGCGGCGCCCGCCGGTCCGAAGGCCGTGCTCGGTCTCGATCCTGGTCTCCGCACCGGCTGTAAAGTGGCGGTTGTGGATGCGACCGGGAAATTGCTGGACACGGCGACGATCTACCCGCATCAACCGCGTAACGATTGGCAGGGGGCCTTGGCGACGATCACCCAGTTGGTGCTTCGGCACGGTGTCGAATTGATTTCCATCGGCAATGGTACCGCAAGCCGGGAGACCGACAAATTTGCCGCCGAAGTCGTCAAGCTGGTGGCGGAGCAGAAACCGGAACAGAAACTGGCGAAGATTGTGGTAAGTGAAGCCGGCGCCTCCGTCTATTCGGCCTCGGCCTTTGCCGCCGCGGAGTTTCCAGCGCTGGATGTGAGTCTACGCGGCGCCGTGTCGATTGCCAGACGGTTGCAGGATCCGTTGGCCGAACTGGTCAAGATCGATCCCAAATCAATCGGCGTGGGCCAGTACCAACACGATGTCAATCAGCGTGCCCTGGCGCGATCGCTCGATGCGACGGTCGAAGACTGCGTGAATGCGGTGGGTGTGGACGTGAATACCGCGTCGGCTCCGTTGCTGGCGAGGGTATCCGGCTTGAATCGCGTGCTGGCGCAAAACCTCGTGGAGTACCGTGACACCCACGGTCGGTTCCAGAACCGGCACATGATCCTCAAGGTACCGCGCCTCGGCGAAAAAACATTCGAGCAGGCGGCCGGCTTCTTGCGCATCAACGACGGCGACAACCCGTTGGATCGTTCCGCCGTCCACCCGGAAGCCTACCCGGTGGTCGAGCGCATGCTGGCGCGGTTGAATAAAGGCATTGCCGAGGTCATGGGCAAACCGGCCGCGTTGAAGGAACTCTCGCCGGCGGAATTCACCGACGAGACCTTCGGTCTGCCGACGGTGCGCGATATCCTCACGGAGCTGGAAAAACCAGGCCGTGATCCGCGTCCGGAGTTCAAGACGGCCACTTTCCGGGACGGCGTCGAGTCGCTTGCCGATCTGCAAGCCGGGATGGTGCTCGAAGGAGTCGTGACCAACGTCGCGGCCTTCGGCGCATTCGTCGATATCGGCGTGCATCAGGACGGCCTCGTGCATGTGTCTGCGCTGGCGAACAAGTTCGTCAAAGATCCGCATGAAGTCGTGAAACCGGGCCAGATCGTGAAGGTGAAGGTGCTGGCCGTCGATGTACCGCGACAGCGGATTTCGCTGACCATGCGCATGGAGGATGCCGCGACGCCGGCCTCACAGCCTGATCCCCGTGCCGGAGGGCCGCGTGACACGCGCGACCGACGCCCCGCCGATCAGCAGCGGGGTGGATCCCGTGAGCCTCAGCCCATCGGGGCATTTGCACTGGCCCTGGCCCGCGCCAAGGAGAAAAAGTAGCGAGCGGCCTGCTCGCCTCCGGCGCGCTGGTGAGTGGCTCAGGGAGTGACCTTGAAGAAATTCCCGCCTTTGGCCTGCTCGTCGTCGCTGCCCCAAGCAATCTGCTTATCCAGTCGCTTGAGGAGCGGCACATGCTTGGAACAGTGGATGTAGGCTTCTTCCACGCCGATGAGGACCCACGCCTTGGGGTGGCGCCCGCCCTTGATGTGAGCGGCTTCGGCGATGCGCGCCGGAAGCTGGGAGAGGCTCTCCGTTTCGCTCGGGTTGAGTACACGCGCGGTTCCATTGACGTGGAGCCCGACCGTGCTCTGATAGAAGTCGGGAAACATCAACCCGATGTGCGGATTCTCCAGAATGTTCCCCAGACTCGCCAGCACCCCGTTACCCCGGTATTCCGGGTAGACCAGCGTCTTCTCGTCGAGCACCTGCACGAATCCCGGTTCGCCGGCTCGAAAGGAACAATCACACGCACCCTTCCCGTCGGCGGTGGCAATGAAGACCATGTCCATCCGTGCGATGAACTGTTGCATCTGTGGATTCAGGTGGGGCAGGGTTTGGTGGGCATAAAATGCTGCCGCGCGAGCCGAGGTGCCGAATCGCTCTTGTGCGCGCTGTTCGCCTGATGATCCCGGCCTGGTCATATCGAACGCTCCTTGTGGAAGATGTCTAAGACGGTGCTGCAGAGGTGATTGTCCCTCATGCACGCTGGCGCTGTCGATGAGTGTTGTCGTGGAGAAGTGTACAAAGACCCGCTTAGCCCCCGCCTGCGTACTTCTTCAGTTTTGCCAACAGCGTTTTGTAGTCGACCCGGAGGGTTTGGGCGGCTTTGGTTTTGTTGCCGCCGCTGGATTCCAGCACCAGTTGAATATGCAGGCGTTCGATCTCGTCGAGGGGCAGGTGCGACCGGTCGTCGGGTGATGATGCCGATGCCGCCCGAGGGAGCACCTGCAGGACTTCTTCGCTGGTGATCGGTCCGGAGTTCGGACTCATCAGGACAATGCGTTCGATCACATTGCGAAGTTCGCGCACGTTTCCAGGCCAGCGGTAGGTCGCCAGGTGTGCGAGGGCTTCCGGGCTGAGCGTTCTCGTTGCGGTGCCCGGGATGCGAAGGTGGTGCAGAATATGATCGGCCAGCACGGCAAGATCCTCCGGTCGTTCGCGCAACGGCGACACATGCAGCGTCACCGTGTTGATACGATACAGGAGATCGTCTCGAAACCGGCCTTGCAGCACGAGTTCCTGGATGTCCCGATTCGTGGCGCAGATGATCCGGACATCGGCCCGGAGTGTGCGCGTACTGCCGACAGGACGGTATTCCTTCCGGTCGAGAAAGCGCAGCAGGCTGACCTGCATCGGTCCCGGCATTTCGCCGATCTCGTCGAGAAACAACGAGCCGCCTTCGGCGGCGGCGATCAGTCCGGGTTTCGCCTGGGCGGCGCCGGTAAACGCCCCTTTCTCGTAACCGAATAACTCGCTCTCCAGCAACTCTCGACTCACCGCTCCGCAATTGACGGCGATGAAGGGTCCGCCGGCCCGACGGCTGTGCGCGTGCAGCAGCCGCGCGACCACGTCTTTCCCGGAACCGGTTTCCCCCTGAATCAGCACCGGGGCCTGCGACGGCGCCACTTGCGCGATCTGTGTCTTCACCGTCCGCCAGGCCTGGCTGGTCCCCTCGACGATCGCGTCCTGGCGATACCCGCCGTGCCGCGCCGCCAGATTCTCGCGGCGAAGTTCCCGCACCGTGCGAAGTCTTGCGAGAGCGGCCTTCACGGCCGCGCCGTCGAACGGGGTGTCCTTGATGAGGAAATCCCACGCGCCGTCTTTCATCGCAGCCACGGCGTCTTTGACGTCGCCATGGCCGGTCAGGACGATCACATCGACGTCCGGTTGATGCTCCTTCACCCAGCGCAAGATCGCCCGGCCGTCGAGACCGGGCATGCGGAGATCGGTGATGACGCAGTCGAAGGAGGCCGTACGGAGTCGATCGAGGCCTTCCTGCCCGCCACCCGCCGTCTGCGTGTCGCAGCCTTCCTCGCGGAGCGCCTGTTCCACGACGAGACGGACAAATTCTTCGTCGTCGACAATGAGGGCGCGCATGTGTTCCATGGTCATGAGGTCACGCTGAAGCAGGATGAGGTGAAGAGGATGGCCGGTCGACGACGGATTCGGCGCGCTCCGGAAAGGCCAGATAGAATTTACTGCCCGCTCCGGGAGCGGATTCCACCCAGACCCGGCCGTCATGTTTGTCCATGACGAGTTTCACGATCGCGAGGCCCACGCCCGTGCCCTCGTATTCCTGTGGGCTGTGGAGCCGCTCGAAGAGCCCGAAGATCTTGTCGTAGTGAGACGGGTCGAAGCCGATCCCGTTATCCTGAACCCACAGGATGCGTTCGTGTTCCATCCGGGTGCCGCCGATGGTGATGGTCGGCGGTGAGGCGTGGCGGGAGAACTTCGCTGCATTGTCGAGGAGGTTCGCGATCGCTTGACGGATGCTCACCGGTTCACCGTAGAGATCGGCAAACGGCAAGGCGACCTGGATTTTCGGCTTCGGGCCCTGGAGTCCGTTGAAGCGGTCGGTGAGGAGGGTGGTGATCATTTCCAACACATTGAAGCGCTGACGAGGCAGGTCCTGTTGCTCCAGGCGGGAATATTTGAGCAGCGCGTCGATCATATGGGTGAGGCGCAGCGCGGAGCGGCGAATCACATCGATCTGGTGCCGGGTCTGCGCGTCGCCGCCGTCGGCGAATTGTTTTTCCAGCAGGGAGGAGAACCCTTCGATCTCCCTCAACGGACCTTTGAGGTCATGCGCGACGGAATAGGTAAACGCTTCAAGTTCTTTGGTCTTCCGGGCGGTCGCGGCGGTCTGTTCGCGCAGGCTGGTGACCATGGATGAGAGAGAGGCGGCCAAGGTGCCGACTTCGTCACGGCCGGGCCAGGATTCGAATTGCGCGGTCAGGTCGTGGTGAGCGACACGGTCGGCCGTGACGGAGAGACGTTGGAGCGGCTTGGCGATCTGCCGATTGACGGAGACATAGATGACGGTGATCACCAGACCGAGCACGGCGACCAGGCTTAACGCAATCAGCCGCGCCTGTTGGAGCAACAGATCGCCTTCCACTTTCATTTCCACATCGATATCCCGATGGGCGGCGACCAGTTGGTCGAGATTGTTCATCAGTTCCACGATGAGGCCGTCGGTCTTCGCGACCGGTGAGGGTGCCACGCCGGCGCGCTGAGGTCCGGTGAGCGCGGTCTGCCACAAGGCGGACAGCTCCTGGAGGATCAGATCGATCCGGGCGATGGCGCGATCTTCCTGGTCGGCGAGATCCATGCGTTGATGCTGGGTCAGCATGCCCAGGAGAATCGGGTGGGTGCGGGCCGCATGGGTGGAACGATACAGGTCGAGGGAACTGCGGATCTGTTCGGCGTGGCGGCTGAGCCGGGCAAGGGTGTCGGCCGCATCGGCCTTCGTGATCTGCTCCAGAAACAGATGCAGCGTGAGGTTCATTTCATAGGCTGAACGTTGCATGGTGGCCGCGGTCACGATGGCGGGGACCGTAATGCGTTTGTGGCGGTCCACATAGCTGTTGATGCGACTGAGGTACACGAGCAGCGCTGTGAGGCTCAAGGCCAGCAGGCTGAGGATGACTCCGAAGGAGATGAAGAATTTTTGTCCGATCGAGCGGTCGTGGAGCCAGCGCATGCAGGCCTCGTGGTGAGGGCCTACGGTATCACAGTGACTGGTGTGGTGCCAGTAAGGTTCATGCCGAATAGGCGGCCACGGACGGCATCGCCTTCCGTGTATGTCCGCCAATGAACCGCTGTTCGAAAGACTTGCCTCCGAGACGGGCGGGAAGATGGCGTGGCCCGCTTCTACACAGGTGCATGCGCGCGCCACGCGTTTCGAATAGTTGGACAATCCGCGGCTATCGTGTTTCCTCCACCGCTTTCGTCCAGGCTCCTTGCGGACTGAACTGTGCGGCGAAGACCCGATCCCATCCTCCGAGATCTTCGATCGTAAATACATGCGGTGGATGGAGAAAGGCAGATGCAGAGGCCCTGGCGACGGCCTCGTTCGCCGGCCGGAAACCGAATTCCACAAAGGCCTGTTGGGCTTCTTCCCCGTTGAGGAACGAGACGAAGGCATCGGCCAGATCCCGCACATGGTGCTGGTCGGCGTTTCGATCGATCACCGCGATAGGGTTTTCGACCACGACTGTTTCGGCCGGAAAGATCAACTCGTAAGGACGGCCTTGTTTGATCCGCGGCAGTAATTCGTTTTCATAGGTCACAATGACATCGCCCACGCCGCGCTCAAACGTCGTCACCGATTCGCGCCCGCTCTTGTCCATGACCTTGACGTGTCGTTGCACGCACCTGACAAGATCGACGGCATGCTGATCCAGCGCGGGGCCGGCGAGACCCTGTTGTTTCCCGTGATTGAGGCCGGCTCCGTAGATCGCGATGACATCTCACATCGCACCGCCGGATGTTTTCGGGCTCGGATAGAGGACTTCGACGCCTGACTGGGTGAGGTCTTCCCAGCCTTGGATGGCCTTGGGGTTTCCTTTGCGGACACCCAGTGCGACGATTGATGTCGTCACGATGCCTTTCTGGGCACCTTGCTTCCAGTCATGCATCACAAGGCCGGCCTTCACCAACTGCTGCAGGTCACTCTCCAACGACAGGGCGGCGATGTCCGCATCGAGCCCTCCGACGACGGCTCGTGCCTGCGCACCGGACGCGGCAAATGAACTCCGGACCTGAATGGTCTCTCCTGTCTTCTGCTTCCACTGCCGGACAAAGGCGGAAATGATTCGCTTTTCGTAGGCCTCCTTCGGCACGCTGTAGGCTGCGAGCAGGAGCTCTCGGGTCTCGGCGCCGGCGATCGCCGGTAGGATTGCGAACAATGATACAAGTGCCGTGAGGCCGGTGAGGGGCTTGATGTTCATGTTGATAATCACTCCAGTGATCCGTACAAAATCAGTTGCTGACTACTTCCTGTCGAGCCAGTGCATCAGGTCGAGCGGCCGGTCACCGGCCGCCCGGACTTGGCGCCCCCGTTTCTGGAAAAAGACGGGAAGGCCGCGGCGTGACGCTTCGGTCCGGACCTTCCTCGCCAACGTATGGTTCACGCGATCCAGCACCAGCACCACGGCTTCCGTATCCTTGGGAATCGACCTCATTAAATCCCTGGTTTTGCGTCCACTCCAATGTTCGACACATCCGTGGCCGCCGGCGTAAGCCCGTTCTGTGATGGCACTGACCGAATCGCCGCCGACGACCAGGATTGCCATGGGGTGTCCTTTCTCTCATGCCGGATGGCACTAGGGTTGTGAATGCTTCTCGCTTCCGCGTTCCAGCCCTGGCTGTACAGGCATGGACGACAGCGCCTCTCGATAGCGGATCTGGAGCTCTTCCCGTTGATCGGGGGCGAAGAGGCGGCTGCCTGAACTGACCTTGACCAGAAATTCCTCCGGCTCGAATGTCACATCGTGCGCGGCAGATGCTTCCGGAATATTCGGCAGTTGCCGATCGTATTTGCTGATATCGGGACCGGGGCTGTGCCGGTCATGTACCCCGCTGATGGTGAGGTGCAGGATGGGACCTCTGATGGAGATCCAGCCGGTCGTCGTTTCTTCATCCCCCTGGTCCGTGGCCTGGCTCAGGTGGAAGTACACCCTCTCCGTCGGGCCGGCCTGTGCGAGGCCCTTCGCGAGAGGCGGCGCCAAGACGGTAATTTCTTCGTTCCGGAAGGCCCTCGTGCGATCCGCTTCCCCGACAAACAACCGATGAATGACGTTTCGCCGCTCCCATGCGCGGACCCCACGGAGCAGGGTTCCGACCTCGGTTGCCGTCACTGCGGCGGGATGCGCATTGGCCGTCGAGTCCGGATCCTGTTCCACTCGCACCTCGCTCAGACCCGACTGATAGATGGTCTTCGGCGGCGTGACCGGTCTGCCGGCGCAACCGGTGACCAAGGTCAGTCCGATGAGGGCGAGCATCACCCGTTTCGACAAAGGATGTGCCTGCTGTGCTGTGTTCCGGATGCCGTTCATGGTTTCACCTCCTGCCGCTGAACGAGACCGACGTCTCCCGTGACACGATCGAATCCGTATTCCTGAAAAAGGGCTTGGGTCTGGGGCGCGAGCAAGAACTCGATGAAGTCGCCTGCGCCGGAAACGTTCTTCGCCGTCCATACGGCTGCGACGCCGTAGCGGACCGGCGTGTGGGATTCGACTGGGGCCGTATCAAGGATACGAACCTTGTCGTTAGAGGCGGCATCGGTGCGATACACCACGCCGACTTCGGCTTCGCCTTTGGCCACGAGATCGAGCACCGCGCGCGAGTGCTCGCCGAAGACGTATTGGGACTTCAGTTTGGGTTCGAGTTTGCTGTACTTCAAAAACTGAGCGGCGACTTTTCCCACCGATGACGTCTTGGGATCGCCGATCGCAATTCGCCGGACGGGCACGGTTTCGAGGTCATGGATCGTCCGCACCGGAGCCGGAAGCGCGGCCCCGGTGATCAGGACCAGCGAGGTGCCGGCGAAGGCGCGTTTGGTGCCTTGAATGATCAGCCCCTTCGTTTCGAGCTGATCGATTTCGTCAAAGAGCGACGGTAGGAAAATGTCGACCGGCGCGCCCTCTTCGATCTGCTTGCGGAGGCTTTGTGAGGGGCCGTAGATGACCCGCACGTTGATGGCAGGGTGCTCGGCCTCAAATCGTGGCAGCACTTTTCTGAGCGCGTCTTTTAAGCTGTTGGCGGCGGCAATGGTCAATGTCTCCGGCTGGGCCTGCGCCGACGGCACCACTCCGGTGATGCCGATCAGCATACTGAAGAAGAGCCAGATGCCGAAGAATGTGTTTCGTCGTGTCATGATCGTCCTCCCGTGACTGTCGCGTGTTCAGGTTGTCTAGAAAAAGAACTGATATTGGACATTGATTCGATTCTCGATGAGGTCTCGTCCGAATCCCGGCTGGCTCTCGAACGGGAACCGGTCCGGGGCGCGGCCGCCACTCCCCAGGGTGATGTTGGAGTAATCGACGACGAGCCGGTTGTTATAGGTACCGTCGAAACTGTAGTTAATCGCAGCGCCGAACTCCTTCACCAGATCATCGACCTGCTGAGTCGAGGGATCCATAAATCCATATCGTACGGCCACCTCGAGCTTTCGTGGAATGATGTATTTGCCCACCTGGGCGTACCAACCGTAGGCCTGGCCGAGATTGACGGCCGGGCCTAACACGGTTGTGGTGACCGGATCGAACGGGATTGTTCCGGAATCGGCGTTCCGGACCCGTTGGTGGCGATAGTATCCTTCGGCCTGGAAGGACCAGCCCTGATACTTCGCGATAAAATCGGCTTCATAGGTTTGAAAATCCCAGATGCCACCGCCGAGCAGACGTCCGTTGTACGCTTTCGTGACACGTTGACGGTAGGCGCGATCGGTAATATCCGAGCGGATCGAACTCAGGTAGTTTTGGGCAGGGTTGTAAGCATAGCCGAAGGCGATGGCCATCTGCGGCGTGCGTGAATTCAGAATATCTCCCTGGCCATACCCGGGATTGCCGGAAATTTTGTACAGCAGACGGACCGTATACATCATCTCGCCCGTCAGAATGCGGGTGTCGTAATTGAATGTACGGCGCTGGGCGGTCGGAAGGCTTGAATTGTTGGGAAGCGCTTGGCTGACGGCCGTGCCTTCTCGTGCCAGGTTGGCACCGACTCCCCCCCAGATTCCGAAGGTATAGTTGAATTTATACTGGTCTTCATCGCTGGAAATGCTGACGCCGATATCGCGGCTTCCCTGTTGATTGGCTGCAAACGCGTTCTGGACAATCAGATTGTCCGCGAATGTTGAGGTTGCCATGGAACTGATCGTGGCGCGATTGAACCAGACGCGCTGCTGACCTGCCTGGATGGTTAACCAGGGGATGTGCCAGGACGAGATGTAGGCGTCGAGGAGGCCCGCACGTCCGCTGCCTCCCTCTTGATCCCATGTCGTCTGATCGAAGGCCCAGGAAATGTTGTAGCGAAAGTCAGGATCGAAGGCGTAGCCCAGGAACTGAAGGCGGGCGCGCGGCACGCTGAACTGGTTGGAGTCGCTTTGCTTACTGACGGCTCGGTATTCCACCTGACCGCCGAGGATCTCGGGATTTCTCGAATCGCCGACGGTGCCCCATCCCCCATTGTAGGCGCTGTGGCTGTACCGAACCTGGGTGAGCAAGCGCAGTTTCAAAAAGAATTTCGACCCCACGCGGAAGTTCAGCCCGTTGTTGACGTCGATGCTGTAGTTGGGTTTGGCAATCTGTTCCCGGGTCTCCAGGACTCTCAGGCCCTTATCGTATTCTTCCTGGGTGATGATGCCTTTTAAGAAAAGGTATTTGAGCCCCGGGTCTTCGCCTGAATAGTACTTCCACTTCCCATCCTTCTTAACCAGCTGGCCTTCCTCGACCGCTTGAACGGAGGTGATGGTTCCAGCGATCAAGCTGCCGGCCACCACGGCAATTCCAAAAAAAGTGTAGGCTCTCATCTGATCTAACCTCCGAGTTGGTGATATTCAGAACCGTTGATATCTTGTAAAATGTTAATTCATATAGAATTTATTAAATATCTATATTCCGGTGAGAAATTAAATACATCAAGTTATGTAAGATTATCAACAATTATGATTATAATTTATGTGCCCATGAAATACTTCTCCTTGCTGAAATCAATACTTGACTCAGGTAAAGCATTATGTCATTTTTCGTCCCGTCATGAAGAAGGCGCCCGCTGCTGAACAGTCCATTCAGGTAGAGAATCTCTTGGCCCCGACACGCCAAGCCAAGGGTTTGTCACGCGTCGAGCTTGCCTCGCAAGCCGGAATTACGCGCCAAGCCGTCCATGCCATCGAAACGAATCAATACCTTCCCACTACAGCCGTAGCGCTCCGCCTTGCGGATGCTCTGGGCTGCCGCGTGGAAGATCTCTTCCGGCTGCTTCCTCAAGAAGACATCGTTGAGGGTCAATGGTCGGACTCCGCAACGGTTCAGAAGACGCCGCAGGAAGCCGTTCGCGTCAAGGTCGCGCGGGTGGGCGCGCGATACATTGTCCGACCCGTCGTCGATCTGGGAGAGGTGCTCAATTATGCGGTCCCCGCAGACGGCCTTCTGGTTCCCTCCCGTGGGGTCCGGACAGGAGCCGCCGCTTCACCGCGTCGCGTGCAGGTCCGCCTGCTTCGGGACCGCCGTGTCATTGAGCAGGAGATAGCCGTGGCTGGTTGTGACCCCTCGGTCTTTCTGGCCGGTGATTATCTCCGGCGGCATCAGGACAGTTGCACTGTGGTGGGATGGAATCTCGGCAGTACCGCGGCAATTGAAGCGCTCAAGCGGGGAGAGGTGCACATTGCGGGCGTGCACGTTGTGGATGCGCAGTCCGGAGAGTCTAACTTGCCCTATCTGCGCCGCCACCTGAAAGGGAACGACTATCTCGTGGTCACCTTTGCGGTGTGGGAAGAGGGGCTCCTGGCAGCTGCCGGGAATCCCAAATCGGTGCGTGGCGTTGAGGATCTGGTACGACCGGAGATTCGATTCATCAATCGTGAAGCCGGCGCCGGTGCCCGGCTTCTCCTCGATCAGAAGCTCATTGCGGCCGGTATGACTCCCGAGAGTGTCGCCGGGTACGCAACCATCGCCCGCTCCCATTTTCAGGTGGCACGATCGATTGCCGAGGGACATGCCGATGTGGGGCTCGGCGTTCGCGCGGCGGCGCAACTGTTCGGCCTGGAATTCCTTCCGTTGCAACAGGCCCGGTACGATCTCGTGATTCCTCGCGTGCACATCAACGACCATCCGAGTATCGAGAGCTTTCTCAACATTCTCGTCAGTCGCCCGTTTCGAACGGAGATCGATGCGCTCGGCGGGTATGACATGAGTCAAACCGGGACGGTCCACGCATTACGGTCATGAAACGTCAGTACCGCTCACAACCACTGTTGTTATGTGCTGCCTTCCTTATGGGTCTGCTGAGTCTTACCCCCGCACCCTGTGTGTCTGCCGAGCCTCTGGTCATCGCCGCTTCACCGAGTCTTGCCACACCGCTTGAGGCGCTGACGCGGGCTTATGAAGCCGCCCATCCAGATGTACAGGTGAAGCTGTATTTTGATTCCGGGTTGGATCTTCGCCGGATGATCGCCGGTATGGAGAATAGCCCGACGGGGCAGTATTTCATCGGCACGGGGCCGATCCACCTCATTGCACCGGGCGGCGACGAACTCATTACCCGCCTCCAGCAAAAATATTATGTCTTGCCCGGTTCCAAACGACCCTATGCCACCGTCTCTCTGGTGATGATTGTCCCTGAATCGCTGGTCGAGGCGCCTCTGTCTTTCGTGGCCATGGCCCGCGACACGCGTATGCGCGTGGCCGTGGCGGATCCGGATATGACGCTGTTGGGCCAAAAGACCCGTGATCTGTTCAAGGCATTGGGGATTGCCGACGTCTTGAACGACCGGATGGATGTGGCGACGGATGCCCGCGGGGTGGTGGACCATGTGCTGAACGGGCAGGCCGACGTGGGGATTATTTTCGGCCCGGACGCAGTGGAAAAGGCCGATCGAGTTCGAGTGGTCGCGGTGGCATCGGAGAAGGAGGGGCGTCCGATTCTTCATTCGATGGCGATGGAGCGATATTGTCCGAACCGTACGCTGTGCGACGATTTTCTTGCCTATGTGCAGTCGGCTGAGGCCGGCACTATTTTGAAGCGGCTCGGGTATGGCGTGCCGACGAAGCCGTAGCGCGTGCTCAATGTGAGAGTCAGTAGTTGGAGGATGGTCATGCGGGTATCAAGTGAACATACAGGGTTGCTGAATCTGTGCATGGTGGTGTTCGGCATTCTGGTCCTGGGAGGATGTGCCAGGCTGCCTTATACCAAAACGGTTGTGCATGAAGATCAACGGGTGGCCGTGAGGCTTCAGGCCGAAGTCTCGCCGGCCGGATACTCGCATCCGGTCGAGATCCCTCCGCCATATATCGCGGCCATTCTTCGCGGATTGTCTTTGCGGGAGCAGCAGAGTCTGCCGCTTCGCTGGTTTGCCGAGGAGGTGCCTCCACGCCAGGTCTTTCGTGAGGATGAGGTAGAAGTCTTGGCGCCTCACCTTGCCACGGCGCTGCAAAAAGTGGGACCGGAAGAGCGTGTCCAGTTTGAGGTGTTCGCGCCAGGCATGAATCCCCGGTACCGCCGAGACGTGACCGGAGGCTGGCTGGCCGTTCGTGAGCACTATCTACATATCACGATGGACTACTTCCATACGCAACAACCGGTCGAAAAGTCAGACGCCTACGACTACAACTATCCCACTCCCTGGACTCCGCCCAATACCTACCTCCTCTACTTCGAACCGGGCCGTTTTTATCTCACCGACTCCAAGACCCATTCGCGCGCGGTGGACTATCGGGAGTTTCTCAAAACGCTCCCGCCGCCGTAGACCGCCGGGGCCGATTCAATTCAGCGGAACCCTGTTCCATCATCACATCATTGTGTGGGCGAGAGCCTGTGCGGAGGACCTGAGATGCAAAGGATGGCGTCACCCGTGTCACTACTCATTCGATCGTATTCCAGCTTCGGCCTATCCGGTGTGGGCCTGGGGCTCTTGCTGTGTTGCCTGAGTCTGTTCCATTCGACCGACGCGATCTCGGCCGAGGCCGGTCGGTTGGTGGAGAAAGACGGGCGATATGTGTTCGTGGAGAGTATGGATCCGGCGATGAAGCTGCTGTTGGAGCGGGCTGTGAAGCAGGGCACGATCACCCAGGAGGAATATGACGGGGTGGTGCGGGCTTCACAGGAGCGTGCCTATCTCCTTCAGCCGAGTTTTCGGGCCTGGTACGATCGCGGATTCAATTTATCGATGAACGACAACGCGTTTTTTCTCAAGATCCGTGCGAGGTTTGCGACTCGCTACACGCAACGATACCGGAATGACGCCTACCGCGAATCCGGGGACTCCAAGAATTTTCCCGAATTGCTGGGCGTCTTCGGAGATTACCGGGCCAACCGGTCCATCGACCAGTCCTCCACGTTCAATTTGCGGATTGCGCGTCTCTATTTTATGGGGCACCTGTTTAGCCCGGATTTCAGATACTACATTCAATTGGCGGGGGAAACGGCGGAGAATGCCCAGTCACCGGGTGCCTTGTCCGTGCTGGATATGAATGTGACGAGCACTCATCTCCCGTGGATGAATGTCCAAGTTGGTCAGTATAAAGTCTATTTTAACCGGTCGCAGATCAACTCGACCGCTTCCATGCAGTTCGCGAGTCGTGCCCTGGTCATGGATGCCTTTACCGCGAGCGGCATCAATCGCCGGGATGTGGGACTCACGATCATGAACGATGAAGAGGTCTACCCGATCAACTACTACCTGGGAGTCTTTAATGGTGTGGGCCCCCTGGTCAACCGGTTCGCTCAATTTAACAGCGAAGAGGCGACGGTGGGGTGTCCGGGCGGCGCCACCGGAGGCAATCCCTTTCCGTCACCGGCAGGGTGTCCGACGAATACGCGTAACTTGAACGCCAATCTCCGGACCAATGTGAATGAGTTGATGTACGTGGCGCGACTCCAGGCGAATCTCATGGGCCGGCCGGGATACGGTGAGGGCGATCTCGCCTATTCGGAGAGTCCGCAAATGGCGGTGGGCGGCGGGTATGCCTATAATCCCTCGATCGATACGAGCAGCAACAACGCCTTCGTGGGAATCGATCTGGCGAATTTGCACGTGCGGCGGTCCTTGGCGGCGCTGGGCAATGGACGAATGCTCGGCCAGGGGGTGGTGGATTTTTCGACCTGGACCCTGGACTATGTGTTCAAATATCGCGGCTTTTCTCTGCAAGGGGAGTATTGGTATAGAAATGTGACTCGCCACAACAAGGGGCTGCCCTGCATGCAAACCGCCGTGGTGGGAGGGCCCTGTACCGTATTCTCGCCGCAGGAGTTCGGCAATTCGACCGGCTGGACCGTGCAGTCCGGCTACTACCTCATTCCGAGAAAAGTGGAAGTCGCCGCGCGGTACGCCTGGTGGGATCCTGATACTCGCTCCGGCGGCGATCTGATCAAGCAAGTGGATGTCTCCCTGAACTGGTTTCTCAGCGGGACCTATGACCACCAAATCATGTTGACCTATTCCAACATCGCGATGGGCCAGGACGGGTTCGCCATCGGGCGGAGCGCTCCTTTGCCGGCGGTGGGCGCGACCTTCCCTTCCGGGACGGTGCCGCTCGATTCACGAGCCGGAACGTTGATTGAAAATGCCGTCCGCATCCAGTATCAAATCTTTTTCTAAGGAGCCTCGTCTATGGCACGTCTGCTGCTGTGTGTGATGTTCGTGCTGTTGTGTCGGCCCGCCATAGCATTGGTCGATGACATTGCGGTGGCCGCCGCGTCCGACTTACAGTTCGCCATCAAGGAATTGATCGTGGAGTATGAGAAACAAACCGGTCATCATGTAAAACTGTCGCTGGGGTCGTCCGGGAATTTTTACGCGCAGCTTCAGCAGGGTGCGCCGTTCGACCTCTATTTTTCAGCGGACATCGGGTATCCGAAGAAACTCGAGGAGGCCGGTCTGACGGTGCCGGGGTCGCTCTACCGGTATGCCGTGGGCCGAGTCGTGCTGTGGGCGCCGAAGCAGTCGCCGGTTGAGGTGTCGAAGGGGTTGACGGTGCTTCGAGACGCGGCGGTGAGAAAGATTGCGATTGCCAATCCCAAGCATGCGCCCTATGGTCGTGCGGCGGTAGCGGCCATGGAGCAGAGCCAGGTGTATGCAGAGGTGAAGGATCGCCTGGTGCTGGGAGAAAACATTTCCCAGGCGGCGCAGTTCATCGAGTCCGGGGCCTGCGATGTCGGCATCATTGCCCTGTCCCTGGCGATGGCGCCGGTCATGAAGAGCGCCGGCTCGTACTGGCTGATTCCGGCTGAGGCCCATCCGCCGTTGGAACAGGGCGCGGTCATCATGAAACAGTCGAAACAGCAGGACGCGGCCAGGCACTTTCTTCAGTTTATGCAAAGCCCTCAAGGGCAGGAGGTCATGACTCGTTATGGATTCACGCTGCCGAATTAGTTGCTGGATGCCTGCGCTTGCATTGGGCGCAGCCGTGCTGATCGCCGGTTGTTCGGAGGCCGTGTTATTGACCCATGAAACCGGCCAGGGCGGTGTAGTGACCTATCTTTATAAAGATGAGCGAGGTGGTCCGATGGGATCGCCGTACCGGCGAGAAGCCCTGAAGGTCATGGCGGAGAAATGCCCTGCCGGGTACCACGTGGTGAAAGACGGGCAGGTGCAAAGTTACAGCAGCGGGTCGAGTGTGGAGGGGGCTGAGGGCGAGGAGGGGACACGACGGTGGGGGATTCAGTTCGAATGTAAGTCAGGCGGGGACGATAGGACTACGGACAGGAAATAGAGTGTCGCGATGGACCATCCTGCGGTGACTGAGTGTACCCAGAACGGCTGAAATGCCTCAACCGAAACGGACTAGGGGGACGCTATGAAACTCAGCGCGAGAAATCAATTCCAAGGCCAGGTCGTTCGAATCACCGATGGCCAGGCAATGGCAGAAGTCGTGGTGAAGGTCGGCAACTTGGAATTCGTGTCGGCGATTACCGAAGGCTCTGTCAAAAGTATGGGGATCAAAGTCGGCGATGCCGTCACGGTTGCGGTGAAGGCGACCGACGTCATCGTCGGAAAATAATCTTCTGTCGCCTGTCCGTCTGCGGTAGCATCCGGTAGGAGTAGAGCCGGTACAACAGTATCGGTCGTGAACGAGATCATGAACTGGATTGCGATTTGGGTGACGTTCAAGCTGGCTGCTTCCACGGCGCTTGTCCTCATGATCGTCGGCCTCCCGATCGCCTATTGGGTGAGCTTTTCGCGCCGGCGCTGGAAGTTTCTCGTCGAGTCGGTGGTGGCACTCCCATTGGTGCTGCCGCCGACGGTGCTGGGATTTTATATTCTTGTCGCCATCGGGCCGCACAGCCCGCTCGGACGGTTTTACAACGAGCTCATCGGGCATCCGCTGCCCTTTACCTTCGAAGGCCTTCTGCTCGCCTCCATTCTCTATAGCCTCCCGTTTGCCGTGCAGCCGTTCGCTGCGGCGTTCGAGCAGGTGGATCGGCGGTTGATCGAAGCCTCCTGGACGCTGGGCGTGTCGAAGCTCGGCACGTTCTTCAAACTGATCGTGCCGCTGTCTAAAGCCGGATTGCTGACCGGTGCCGTGCTGAGCTTCGCCCATACGATGGGAGAGTTCGGAGTCGTCTTGATGGTCGGAGGAAACCTGGAGGGTGAGACACGCACTGTGTCCATCGATATCTACGATGAGGTGCAGGCCTTAAATTATGCCGGGGCTGCCAAGACCGCGCTCTTTCTCTTAGTCGTCTCATATGCCATCTTGCTCCTCGTGTATGCGGTCAATCGTAATGTGTGGGCAGCATGGCCGCGGAAATAGATATTCAACTCGTGAAGACGTTTCCCGGACGTGCGCCGATCAAGGCGCGGATCCGATATCCGGTCGAGGCGTCGACTGTCTTAATCCTCTTCGGTCCGTCAGGCTCCGGAAAAACGACGATCCTTCGATCGGTGGCCGGGCTGGAATGGCCGGAAGAGGGCACCATTCAATTTGTGTCGCGCACGTGGCTGGATACCGCGTCAGGGGTCAGGGTGGCGCCGCAAGATCGTCACATCGGCTACATGGCGCAGGACTATGCGCTCTTCCCGACCTACACGGTGGCGGGAAACATCGGGTATGGCCTCCACCATCTCTCCGCACAGGATCGCAAAAAGCGCGTCGATGAGATGGTGGAGCTGTTCCAGCTGCGTGGACTGGAGACGGCGAAGCCGCGGGAGCTGTCCGGCGGACAACAACAACGGGTAGCCCTTGCGCGCGCGGTGGCACCTCGTCCGTTGTTGCTCTTGTTGGACGAACCGCTTTCCGCCTTGGATGCGCCGACCCGGGTGCACTTGCGTGATGAACTGCGGAGTCTGCTGAAACAGCTGGCGCTGCCGTCGATCATCGTTACGCA